>CAYSRC010000034.1:0-26647 GCA_964433495.1 uncultured Oscillospiraceae bacterium | reverse complement strand
CACCCACAGTTAATACTTATTCCATTGAAACGACTGTTGCTGAGAAAATTGATGCAATCCTCAGTCTGATGGAATTTTCCAGCCGCATGAAAGACTATTATGATATTTATTATCTTGCAAATAAATTTGATTTTGACGGTGCAACGCTGACAGAAGCACTGAAAAAGACATTTGAAAACCGTGGACATAGCTTTACGATTGAACAGTTTGAACAGGTTATGGGCTTTGCTAATGATGAAGCAATGCAGAAGAAGTGGAAAGCTTTTGTCCGTAAAATTGACACGAAAACGGATGATTACAGTACCGTGTTGAAAACAATAAAAGCCTTCCTGACAAAACCGTTTACAGCGGCAGTGGGAAACAAAATATTTACTGAAAAATGGTCTGCCAATAATGGCGAGTGGATGTAGTTTAGGAGGAAATATTATGAATTTCTACAATGAAGTTTTAGATGTATTGAAAAGTGACGAACGTTTCTTTTCTGATGACGGGCAATTGCTACGCAATGCCGTTTACGAAGCCGCAATGCAGATGGATGCTAAACTTATAAAAGCACTCTATGCTAACGAAGAAACAAGAAAACACTTCTTTACAGATGTAGACGGCATTGCCGTTTTTGATAAGGTAGGTTTCGGCCGGGTAATCAATAACCGTGAATTTTTGCCGGATAGCTATACCTGTTATAAAAACAAAATCGGACTTGTAAACAACAAAGGTGAGGCTGTTTCATTCTGTAATCCTTCAAAAATGTATTGATTTTCCTACAAATTCAATCATTCCGGCTGACTACAAAGCCAAAGGGAGAAGCTACTTCCTTATGTAGCCTCTCCCTTTGGCGGCAAAGCTTTTTATGCGCTCAACAGAATACATACGACCTAACAGCGGTTTTGAATAACAATTCACAGCCGTCGTTTCTTTTTATCCTCTTAAAGAAACAATGCGGTTCTAATCTTAAAGGCGGCAGCTAATGGAGGTAGCCGCCATGTTGTACAAAGCATATCGACAAAATCCAACACATTTCTACTTGTCAAAAAAGCCCGACCGCCGTCGGGTATCTTTCTACCCTTAGATATGAACTGTTAAATCATCTAAATACTGCTTACAATTCCCTTACGCCTGTCTGCGTCTTGCAGACAGGCGCATTTTGCTTTTTCGGGAGGTTTTTTTAAAAACTTGATTACAGGTTATACATGCTGCCGCATAAGTAACAATGAGAATTAGAATTATAATAGCTGCGACTTTTTCTTTCACCCTTCGTTCGACTCCTTCATGCGCATATAGAACGCATAGACGTCTTCATATTTTTTAAGCTCTTGTTCTAAGGCTTCGTCAGGCAGTGAGTATTTTCTCGGATGCGGCAGAATGCTCGCGCACACTTGACGAACTTAGCTGAAACTCACATAGCTCAGGAACATCTTGTCCCTGTCAATCGTCCCGTCTCGTATCCCGTCATAATACTGCACAGTGGTGTTGAGACAGTCGATCCCGTTGTCACGCATGAGGTTGCTTATGTTCACCGCGTCCAAATCGGACAGAACATCGTAGAGACCCATTGAGTGACCGCCCGAAACAACATCGCCAACCGAGGCAAGGCGCCCCACAGTTTGACAAGGAAGCCTATGGGCCTTCAAACCACGGGACAACTGCAAGCTTTAGGGCCTGCTGAGAACCAAGCCCCCCTTTACACAAGGGGGGCTTTAATGGACACGATGCAAGCTTTGGGCGTCTTTTTAATCAGGCACGGCGTTTGCCGAAGCTTCATCCCTGCGGCAAATCCCTCGCCTCGAGCCTCCTGCCGCGCGCAATCGGTACGGCGTTCGGCAAGGGCGGCATAGGCTCGCTGCAAACCTCGGGGCTTTTTCGTCTCTCCGCTTGTCGCCCGTCGGGCCCGAGGGTACTTAGCTTCCCGCGCCGCCCGTCATAGCCCGTCAAATCCGCTCCCGTCAAAACCCTTCCGAATTCTGTGCAACCGAAAGCGGGCGGCGCTTTCACCCCGCCCGTACAGAGGGGACATTGTCCGGGCTTTTGTCCCGCCCCGCGCAGACAAAAGCGGGCGGAGCCGTCACACCCCGCCCGCACGGGCGCCCTCCCCGGGGCGTCAGCCGGCACACCCCGCGGGCAGCCTCTCTTTCGTGCAGACATCGTCCTACTCGGAGTGTCGGCCGTCGCACCCGCGGGCAGCCCCTTTCAGTTGAGAAACGCCTCGATGATGACCTCCTCCGCCTGCTGCTCGTCGAGGCCGAGGGTGCGCAGCTTCGCGAGCTGCTCGTCGTTGATCCTGCCGATGGCCGCCTCGTGCACAATGGCCGCGTCGACGTTCGCCGCGTCGATCTCGGGGATCGACCGCACCTCGGCGCCGTCCATGATGATCGAGTCGCACTGAATGTGCGCGCGGCACCTTGCCTCCCCCACCGCCGCGGGGTGAAACACCTGGCGGGACTTCCCTCTCGCCACCGAGCGCGAGACGATCTGCGCCGAGCTTCCCTCCCCTTTAAGCGTCACCGTCATGTCCGACTGCGCACTGTCCTCCCCGTCGGTCATCAGCCGCTCCGAGACGGTGAGCCGCGCGTTTTTCCCAAGCGTCGCATAGGTCTTTCTGACGGTGTTGTCTACGCCCTTTATCTGCGCCGTGTCGAGCACAAAGTCCGAGTCCTCGCCGAGGATGATGTCGGTCACCGGGTTGAGCACCCGCGCACCTGTCCCCTCCCCCTCGCCGTAGTGCTTTTCCTCATACCGTACCTTGGCGTTCTTCCCGACGTGAAAGGTGTGTATCCCGTCGTGCCTGCTGTCGCTGCACCCGCCGTTGTGTATCCCGCACCCCGCGATAATGACCACATCGGCGCCGTCCGCGACATAAAAATCGTTGTACACCCTGTCGTCCAGCCCCGACTTTGACAGCACCACGGGGATGTGCACCTGCTCGCCCCTCGTCTCACCGTCGACGTAGATGTCGATGCCGGGCTTATCCTGCTTTTTGACGATCTTTATATGCTCGGAATCCCCGTGGCACGCGGCGTACCCGTCAAGCCGCAGGTTAAACGCGCCCTGCTGCTTAAAGCCCGCCGTGTCGATCTGCCCCAGTATGCTCTTTGTCATCTCGTCAATCGAGATCATCTCTGTACACCTCCCTCGCCGAGCTCGGCGCAGCCGCACATCCCGTCGCCCACCGCAAGCCCCGGCATAATCTCCTCTCTTGTCCCGATCTTCGATATCCTGCCGCCGCCCAAAACCATTATCCTGTCCGCCATCCCGATAAGCCGCTCCTGGTGCGAGATGATGACGGTGCTCAGGCGCTTTTCCCTGTGAAGGCGTTCAAACTCCTTGATGAGCATCGAAAAGCTCCACAGGTCAATGCCCGCCTCGGGCTCGTCAAAGATACAAAGGCGGTGCTCGCCCGCGAGCACGGTCGCAATCTCAATGCGCTTCATCTCTCCGCCCGACAGCGTCGCGTCGGCCTCCCGCTCGACATACTCCCGCGCGCACAGACCGACGCGGCTGAGTACGGCGCAGCACTCGTCGTGCGACATCTCACGCCCCGCCGCAAGCGAGATGAGCCTGCCGACTGTCATCCCCTTGAACCGCGGCGGCTGCTGAAAGGCAAAGCCCACCCCCGCCCTCGCGCGCTCGTCAATCGAAAGATCGGTTATGTCCCGCCCGTCGAGCTCCACCGTCCCGCCGCTCGCGGGCGCAAGGCCCATCAGCACCCGCGCAAGGGTCGATTTTCCCCCGCCGTTGGGGCCGGTGATCACCAGCAGCTCACCGTCTGCGACCTCAAAGCTGAGGTCGCGCAGTATCTCCCTTTGCCCGCCGGGCTCGTTTATCCTGAAGCTAAGTCCGCTAACCTTAAGCATCTGCCGTTTTCCTTTTTAAAGTATACTTAATTGATATAGTTTATATTATACCACAACACCGCGGCGGCTACAACAGCCCGACGGGATGGTTTTAAGGTTTATGCGCCGCTCGGCCGCTCGGTCGGCTTTGCCGCAGGCGCACCGGCCCGCCCGACCGCTCACATCCCGTCGGCCCCGCATCAGCCCCCAAGCGGAATCGGGAGACCGGCGCGGAGCCCCGCGCGGCTTTCGTTCTCACCGCAGCGCGCCGCAAGCTTCAACGCCCCGCGTTCGTCGCTCGAAAAAACAACCTGCATCACCGCAAACGCCACCCCATGTTCCGTTTAAAGCCTCGCCCCGCTCTGCTTATCCGCGGGGAATTGCCGCCCTCGCCCGCGCCGCCCAAGCGCGGCCTTTACGGACGAAAACCGTTCTGCGACGGTTTCTGTGCCGCGCCTTACCACCCCCAAAACAAGCGAATCCCGCTATCCCCGCGGCAAAGACCCCTGCTTTCGGTTATGCCGCCGCGCGCCGCATTGACAAGGGGGGATTTCACCGCTCGATGAAATCCCCCCGCAAACCCATCTCCCCGGCCGGAGCTCAACCGTACCCGTGGGTGACGTGCTCCCACTGTCCCCCGGCGCTGCGGACAAGAACCCACTCCCAGTCCTCATAGGTCGAGTTCGGCTCAAGCGAGCCGTCCCCTCCCGAAGCATCCACGTCGAACGACGAGAGGATCACAATTGCCTCGTCGGCGTCATACTGCGCGGCCCACTCGCCGAATTCGTCCGAGAATCCGTCGCCCGGATAGTACAGCTTTTTCAGCGTGCAGCCGCCGAACTCTTTGGAGAAGTATGCCTTCACCGTCTCAAAGGCAGCCTCGATGTCTGCGTCCGAATAGATTTCGGACGGCTTCCGGTCCGGGATTTCCACGTCGCCGACATTCCCTCCGCCGCACGCCGCCAGCAGCAGCATCGAAAGAGCAACAGCAAGCACCAACGCAACCCTCTTTTTCACCGGGAACAACCGCCTTTCCGTCATAAGCGCACAAATTTATGCAACAAAAGTATACCACCCCGCCGAGCGGATTACAACCGCCTCCGACAGAGGCCCCTGCCCACATCCGCCGCTGTCCCGACGGCACATCCCCCTCGGTTGCTTTGATTTCAATTTTTCAATTGTCCGTTCCCTTCGTCCCCCGCCGCGCACACGAAAAAAGGGGGAGAGCCGCCTCTCCCCCTTTTTAACCCCGTCAAATGTCGATGTCCACCGTCACGCTCTCGGGGCAGTCCTCCGCGTCGTGCGACGGCGTCACGGCGGCGTAGGCCGCGCGCATGCGCGCCCGCTTCACCTTGCGCACCTCGTTTGACTCTCCGAGTGTTCTCTTAAGCCCCAGCATGGCGTCCCGCATCTCCCTGTTCGCCTTGGCCGTTTCAGCCTGCGTCGGAAGTGCGGACAACCCACCGCTGCGCATGAACTTGAGCGTACTGTTTTGCACGGCGTCGCACCGCATCTTCACCCCAAGCGCGTCTCCTGCGCTGCCGTGCGCCGCCGATTTTGCCGCCGACGCGCACGAGCCCAGCGTGCTCATGTTCAGCGCCCGCACCTCCTCGCGCGTCTTACAGCGCTTAAGGCGCCTTTCGTACAGCTTCCGCTCGTTTTCGGCGGCCCTCAGCTGCGCATACGCCGCCGGGTCGTTGTCGCGAAGGTGCGCCCTCTCACTCGCGCTCAGCCTGCTGCCCGAAAACATCTTAAAGCGGATGCTCCGCAAAAGCCGCTTGTCCTCGTCCTCCTCGAGCAGCTTGAGCGCGCGCTCGGTTTCGGACATCGGCCTGTCCTCCTGCTCGGCCGGGGCCCCGTCCGCGGCGGCTTCGCCCGGCTTTACCGCAATCTCCGCGACGTCCGCGGCGGCGTTCTTCACCGTTCCCGAAGCGAGCAGACCCGTTTTTGCCTCGGCCTCAACATTCGCCTTGAGCCCGAGCTGTTTTACAAAGCTCTCAATCGAACCTATCCCGGCTATCGACATGTCATCACCACCCTTCTTCCCGGTTTTTATCGGGCCGATTTGCAGCATGGCCGCAGGACACGCCGCTTTGCTCCGGCATGGCGAGATCGCGGCGAGGCCCGTTTGTCATCGCCCTTGCCCATGTGGTACAATTGCTTTAATCTTCCGTCATAAAGGAGGCCTGCCGAATGGTCATCTTGATTTCCGGCGCGTCCCACACCGGCAAAACGGCGTGCGCGCAAAAGCTTCTCGAGCGGTACGGCTTTCCGTACCTCTCGCTCGACCACCTCAAGATGGGGCTCATCCGAAGCGGCTTCACCGCCCTCACCCCCGAAAGCGGCGACCGAGACCTCACCGCCCTTCTTTGGCCGATCGCCCGCGAAATTGCGAAAACCGCGATAGAAAACGGCCAAAACCTCACGATAGAGGGATGCTACATCCCGTTTGACTGGCGGGACGACTTCGACACGCGGTATCTTTGCGAGCTGCGCTGCCGGTTTCTCGTGATGAGCGAGCGGTACATCTCGTCCCATTTCGGCAGCATAGCATCGCACGCGAACGAAATTGAGCGCCGCCTCGACGACAGCTGCTGCACCCCCGCGCTGCTCGGGTCGGACAACCGGCATTATCTCGAGGGGTGCCTGCGCCGCCGCTGTCCCTATGTTCTTATCGACAGCGAATACCCCGACGATATCGTCGGGGCGCTCGCCCTCGAGCTTTAGCGCGTCGGCGTGCCTGTCGCGGCTCAGCGGTTGACCGTCATGTACCCGCTCAGCACCGACGCGAGCCCCGTGATAGGCATCGTCTGCAGCCACACGCGGCCGGGTCCTGTGACGATGGTGTTGAACAGCCCCTCGCCGCCCAGCAGCACATTCTTGACCCCCTGAACCGACTGCACATCCATCCCGACGGTGATGTCAATGGCGGCAATGTTGCCGGTGTCGACGATGAGCTGCTGCCCCTGCGCGAGGTTGTACTCGATGACATCCCCGTCGATCTCCAAAAATGCGGTGCCCATCCCCGACAGCCTCTGCATGATAAAGCCCTCGCCGCCGAACAGGCCCGCCCCTATCTTCTTGCGAAAGTGCAGCGACAGCTCGACCCCCGGCTCGGACGCCAAAAAGGCCGATTTCTGCACGATCATCTCGTGCCCCGGCGCGATGTCGAGCGGGATGATCTTCCCCGGGAAGCTCGAGCCGAACGCGATCATCCCGTCGCCCTGCGCGGTGTAGATGTTTTGGAACATCCTTTCCCCCGAAAGCGCCTTTCCGAGCATCTTGCCGAGCCCGCCGCCCGTTGTCTCCATGTGCATGTTGGGGCTCATCCACACCATCGAGCCGCCCTCGGTTATCATGCGCTCGCCGCCGTTGAGATAGCAGATCACAACCGGGAACGCCCCGCCCTTGATTTCGTACCGCATTGCCGTTCCTCCTCATGATTATATTTCTTTATAAAGTTATCCTACGCTTTTTCGCCGATGAAACGGTTTGTAAAAAACTTTTCTTTTATTTTCAAATATCTCATCCCGCGCGGTTTTCGGCCCCGTGCACCGCAATATCCCCTCGGTTGATTTGGGGGAGGGCCTTTCCCTTGCATCTTCCCTATTTTTGTTCCGTATTATAAAAAACACCCTTCGATGCCGTCCTCTGCATCGAAAGGCGTTTGCTGTCACGCGCCGGTCGCCGTGTGCTGTCTGTCATCTGTTTGTTTCCGTGTTTTTCTTATCATATGTTTCTTATTGTACATTTTCCCGTGCAGCAGCGCCCAAAGCTCCCCGGCAAAGAGAACTGTCACGGTATTCGCCCCTGCCCTTAAGGCTCCCTTGCCGAACGCAATCGATACGGCGCGCGGTACACCCTGCGGGAGTATGCAGGGTGTGTGCAAAGGGAGAGTCGGCCGCAATCGGTATGACGGCCGACAGGGTTCGCATGCTCCCGTGAATTCTGTCGCATGTCCGTTCCGCTTACATTCGACCAACCCGCAGGAATATACGAGCCGTGTCACGATGTAACTGAGAGATTGTCAAGAACTTGCACTCAAGGCTCCCTTACCGCGTGTAAGCGGAACGACACGCGGTACAACTCACGGGAATATGCGAGCCGTGTGTAAAGGGAGCTGTCGACAAAGTCGGCTGAGGGATTGTCGCGCAAAGCCTTTTGCCTCAGCAATCCTTTATCGCGAGTACAGCCCGCCGCGCACAATCCCCCGCGCATCCCCCGCCTTTAAAACTGCAGCGCCGCGCACGCCGCGCCCTTGAGCGTCGCCTCGCTCGAGGGGATGATATCCGTCTTTACCCCGAACCTTTCCCCGAGCGCCGCGCAGCTCCGCTTAAACTCCTCAAACAGGTACGGCGATTTGAGCAGCGTGGAGCCGTCGCAGAACACCGCGGTGACACAAGTTCCCTCGCCGCTCTTCATCCTGGCGCAGCACGCGGTCAAAAGGCAGGCGGCCAGCAGCGCCGCGCGCCCGTAGACCGCCTCGATAAGCGTCCTAAGATCTCGGCGCTCGCCCTCGGGCGCCGTCTCCCAAAGCTTGCCGCTCCCCGCGAGAAACTCGTTCGCTTCAATCGGCAAAAGCCGCTCGAGCTCGGTCGCCCACCGCGAAAAAATCCCCTCTTCCGCGGCCCTTTTCGCGGCCCGCAGGATTATCTCGCCGAGGTACGCGCCGCTGATGAGCTTTTCGGCCCTGTGGTCGCCCGGGATCGCCGATTCGCGGTCGAGCTCGTCGTCGACGCTCCCCCGCGCAAACCCCGCGTAGCAGCCCGCCTCGGTGTTGATAATCATGTTGTCCTCGTCATAGCCGCGCGCCGTGCCGATCTCTTCGACCCGCTCGCGGTAGCAGATGTTGAAGCCCGTCCCGAGGATCACGCCCGCGAACCCGCCGTAGCGTTCGGGGTCGTCGATCCCGCCGATGCCGCCGAGCAGTCCTGCCGTCGAGTCGTTGAGCAATATCGCGCTGTGGTCGTGCTTCACCCCGCATCTCTCGAGCGCTTTCGAGAGCTCGGCGCACGCCCGCACGCCCGCAATCCCCTCGACGTCGACCTCCTTGCACAGCGCGTGCACCTCGGCGTCGTGGTCGGGCAGCGGCCGCGCGACATAGGAAAAGCAGAAGCTCATCCTGTCCGACTGCTCCGCGACGGGGGCGACCGCCTGCGCTATGCGGTCAAAAAACGCATCCCTGCCTATCCTGCCGCGCGACCCCGGCATCGGCTGACGGGTAAAATGGCTCACCTTCATCTCACCCCCGTCAAACTGCACAACGGCAGCCCGCAGGTTGGTGCCGCCCGCGTCAAGCACAATCACCGGCACGCCCTCGCGCGGCTTTCGCCCGCACGGCAGATAGGACGGCAGCATAAACATGCTCGACGCTTCGCCCCGCAGCCCCGCGCGCATGTCGTCGAGAATCCTTTTCACGTCCTCCCCGGGCTCATAGCACTCGCGGCAAAGACAGTTTTCCCGCACAAAGTCCACCATGTTTTTCATCTTATTCAATCCTCCGACAAAACGGATTTTTAAAAAAACGCGCCTAAAATTTCGGCCGCATTCACCGCGCCGCGCGCAATCGCTCGGGAGGTCCCGCCCAAGCGCTATGCAGAGCAGCCCGCCCGTGCGCCGCATCGGGTGACCCGAACAGCCGCCCCGGGGCCCCGCGACAACCGCGCATGTCGGTTTTAAAAGTCTCTCTGCGAGCTCTCCCCTATTTCCGGCATATCGTCCGCCTCGGGCAGCGCCGTGACATCCTTGAGCCGCTTCTGAATCTGCCGCGTCCTGACGCCCACAAGCTTGTCGAGCTCGGCATTCGCCTGGTTGAGCCGCTGCTGCGTCGCCGAAAGCACCCCGGCAAAGTTGTCGAACTCGGCCTTGACCTCGCCCAGCACCTTCCACACCTCGCCCGAGCGCTTTTGGATGGCGAGCGTCCTGAAGCCCATCTGAAGGCTGTTCAACAGCGCCGCGGTTGTCGTCGGCCCCGCGATGTTGACCTTGTAGTCCCGCTGCAAAACCTCCACCATGCCGAGGCTCACCGCCTCGGCGTAAAGCCCCTCGATGGGCAGAAACAATATCGCAAAATCGGTCGTGTGCGGGGGGTCTATGTATTTGTCGTGGATGTCCTTCGCCGCGTTCTTGAGCCGCGAAACAAGAATCGAGCGGCACGCCTTTATCACGTCGGGCTCGCCCCTGTCGTAGGCGTCCACAAGGTCGGCATAGGCGTCGTAGGGGAATTTGGCGTCGATGGGCAGATAGACGCTGCCGCCGTTGCCCGGCATCTTCACGGCGTACTCGACGCGGTCGCGGCTGCCCTGCTTTGTCACGATCTCGCGCTCGTACTGCTCGGGCGAGAGGATCTGCTCTAAGATGGACCCCAGCTGGATCTCCCCCAAGATCCCGCGCGTCTTGACATTGCCGAGCACCCGCTTGAGGTCGCCCACCCCGCTTGCCAGCGTCTGCATCTCGCCGAGGCCCTTGTACACCTGCTCAAGCCGCTCGCTCACCAGCTTGAACGAGTGCCCTATCTTGTCCTCCAGCGTCTTTTGAAGCTTTTCGTCAACCGTCTCGCGCATCCGCTCCAGCTTTTTGTTGTTGTCGTCCTGTAACGACGCGAGGCGGTTTTCCATCGTCGTGCGCATGTTGTCAAGCTTCTGCTCGCTCGTCAGCGAAAAATTTTTAAACCGCTCGTCGATGCTCCGCAGGCTGTCGCTCACCCCTTTGGTGAGCGCGTCAAGGCGCGAATCCTGCCGCTCAAACGACGACCGACTCGACGATGCGAGCATCTTTGACATCGAATCAAACCTGTCGTACATCTCCGAGCGCGAGCGTCTCTCCCCCTCGGCGTGCTCCTGACGCAGCCGCAGGTTTTCGCGCCGCGCGGCCTCGCCGCTCTTTGAGACCTTGTACAACACAACGGCGAGCAGCACCACCGCAACCAGCCCCAGCGCGGCGGCCGCAGCCGCCAAAATCTCACTGACCGTCATAGAATTCTTTCTCCCCCTCAAGTCCTCGCTTGTATGCTCCGTTCGGCGTCCGCCGCGGCAAGCTCCGCTCGGCCGCTGTCCCCTTCGTGCGATACAGCGCGCCGCGCGGCGCGTTCGGCAGACCTCCCGTGCGGCAGCCCCGATTCTGTCCTTTGTACATATTATATCAAGCGCCGCCGATAAAACAAAGCCTTTCTTTTTGTCGCCGCGGCAAAATCCTCCCCGCACCCGCTCCGCGCGGGGAGGGGTGCCTCTTTATCCGTCCCCTGTCCGCCGCGTTTGCCGTCCCGGGGCAGCCCGCATGCGCCCCGGCCGCCGGACACCCGCCTCGGATATCCCTTTCACACCGCATCTCCGGCAACCGCGCGCCCGCAGCGGCTGCACACAGGGTATACTAAAGCCCCCCGCCCTATCCGTTTTCGCGCCGCAAAGGGAGCGCAAAGCCGCAAGGGCCGAGGGGCCGAAACCCGTCCTCTTTTATTTTCCGTTACCGCCGCCGTCCGTCCGCGCCCGGCGCTTGTTAACACGCGCACATCCGCGAGCCCTGAAACACACGCCCTACTTTTTGACCGAAAGCTTCTTCTCTGTCCCCTCGCGCAGGCGCTTTATGTTGCTTCGGTGCATCCAAATCACCAGCGCCGACATGAACAGCGACAGCAGCAGCGTCGGCAGGACGCTGCGCCCCCTGATGAGGGAGACCGCCGCGCTCACAAGCGGCAGCGCCGCCGCGGTGGCGAGCGACGCGAGCGAGATTATCCTCGAGCACAAAAAGACGACGCCGAACACCAGGGCCGCGCCGAGCAGCATGTACGGGTCGACAAGCAGCAGGATCCCCGCGCTCGTCATCACCCCTTTGCCGCCCTTAAACCCGAAGAACACCGGAAACAGATGCCCCAGCAGCACACATCCCGCGGCGATGCACCCGCCGACGAACTCGTCCCCGTAGGCCCACGAGAAGAACATCCGCCCCAGCGCGATTGCTGCGACGCCCTTCGCGAAGTCGCCGGCACCCGTGACCGCACCCGCGCCCGCGCCGACCGAGCGCAGCACGTTGGTCATGCCGGTGTTGCCGCTTCCCATGGTCCTTATGTCCTTGTGCAGCGCAACACGGGTCGTGATCACGCCGAAGCTTATCGAGCCCAAAAGATAGGCGCACACGGCGGACAGCACTGCGGCCCAAAAAGTCGAAATCTCCACTACCTGTCACCTCTTTCGCGAACAACGATCCGCACCGGCGTCCCCTCGAGGCCGAACGTCTCACGGATCTGGTTTTCGATATACCGCTGATAGGAAAAATGGAACAGCTCGGCCCTGTTGACAAACGTCACGAACGTCGGCGGGCGGGTGGAGGGCTGTGTGATGTAGTATATCCTAAGCCGCTTCCCCTTGTCGGAGGGGGGCTGCACCCTCGCCGTCGCCCGCGCGAGCAGCTCGTTGAGCATACCTGTCGTGATTCGCATGGCGTTCTGCTCGTCGGTGTATTTGATGAGCTCAAAAAGCCTGTCTATCCTCTGTCCCGTTTTGGCCGATATAAAGATAATCGGCGCGTAGGGCATAAAGCTGAAATCCTTTTCAAACTGTTTGCGCATCGCGTCCATCGTCCGCCCGTCCTTCTCGACGAGGTCCCACTTGTTGACCGCGATAATGCAGCCCTTTCCCTGCTCGTGCGCGTATCCCGCCACCTTTGAATCCTGCTCGGTGAAGCCGGCGGTCGCGTCGATCATGATGACGCACACGTCCGCGCGGTCGACCGACGACAGCGCGCGCATGACGCTGTAGCGCTCGACGTTGTCGTTTATGCGTCCCTTCTTTCTCATCCCCGCCGTGTCGATGAACAGAAACCTGCCGAATTCGTTCTCGACATAGGCGTCGACGGCGTCCCGCGTCGTACCCGCGACGTCCGAGACAATCATCCTGTCCTCGCCGAGAATGCGGTTGACAAGCGAGGATTTCCCCGCGTTGGGGCGGCCGATCACCGCCACCTTGACGGCGTCGTCCTCTGCGTCCTCCCGGTCGTCCTCGGGCAGGAGCCTGCATATCTCGTCGAGCAGGTCGCCCGTCCCGTGCCCGTGCACCGACGACACCGCAAACGGCTCGCCGAGCCCCAGGGAGTAAAAGTCGTAGAAATCGAGCGGGAGCTCGCCCACGCTGTCGCACTTGTTGACACACAGCACCACCGGGCAGGGGCACTTCATCAGCATCGACGCGATCTCTCTGTCCGCCGCGGTCACACCCGCCGTCACGTCGGTCACCATGACGACGACGTCGGCCGTCTCCACCGCGAGCTTTGCCTGCTCTCGTATGTGCGAGAGCAGCTCGTCGCCGCCCGTCTCGATACCGCCCGTGTCAATGAGCATAAAGCGGCTGCCGAGCCACTCGCACTCGCCGTAGATCCTGTCGCGCGTCACACCCGGCGTGTCGTCCACGATCGACCGCCTCTCCCCTATCAGCTTGTTAAACAGCGTCGACTTGCCCACGTTGGGCCGTCCCACGACCGCTACCGTTCGTCTCACCATAAAAACCGCCTGTCTCAATTCAACAAATTTCTCTTGCACCCGCGCCCCGCCGGGCGCGGCCTTCGTCGGCGGGGCGTCCTCACACGGCTTGCTGCCGCGTGCTGCCGAGGGCGGTCTCTGCGCCCCAAGGCCGTTCAACCTTCACCGCGCGCCGTTTTTCAGCGCCCCGCCAATGCGTCGACGAGATCCGCCCCGTCCTCGCACACCCGCACCTCGGCGCCCATGGCCGCCGCAAACTCGTCGAGCGTCACGCTGTCGAGGAACATGTCGCCCTCCGCCCGCAGCGTGTTGCGCGGGATGACGACGCGGCCCCTTGTCCTTCCGGACGTCTGCTCGATGATGTCGGCCGCGGTCAGCAGCCCCGACACCGACACGTTGCCGCCGAAAAAGTTGTTTTTGACACACAACACCTCGGCCGCACGCTCGGGGAATTTTTTCGCGAACTCGCCGCACAGCCGCCTCACGGTGTCAAAGGCGGCCTCGCCCGTTATCACGGTGCACTCGCGGGGCTGCGTGTCGTCGCCGTCCTCGAGCGCGAGCGCCGAGGAGAACTCGTCCTCAAACACCGCCAGCATCCCGACGCCGTTCTCCAACTGAAGCAGCTCGCCGTAATACCCGACGGGCGGGACTTGGGCCCCCGCCGTCAGCAGCAGCTCGTCAGCGGGGTAGACGACGGGCTCGAGCCCGCGCTCAACGCACTCCGCCCGCACCGCGTCGATAACGCTCAAAACCGCCGCCGAGCTCTCCCGGTCAAACGGCTCGAGCGGTGTCAGGCCCTCGCGGTAGGCGGTGAGCCCCGCGGGCACCACCGCGACGCTTCTGACCGACGGCCCGAGCGCGACGAGGTCGCGAAGGGTCTTTTTGAGGTGCTGCCCGTCGTTGAGCCCGCGGCAGATCACCACCTGGCAGTTTACGTCGATGCCGCCGTCGCACAGCCATTTCAGATATTTCAGCTTTTCCCCCGCAAATCGGTTCCCCATCACCCTGCACCGCAGCTCGGGGTCGGTGGTGTGCACCGACACGTTCACGGGCGATATGTGCATGTCGATTATCCGCCTGACATCGCTGTCCGACATGTTGGTCATGGTGATGTAGTTGCCGAACAAAAACGAGAGCCTTGCGTCGTCGTCCTTAAAATACAGGCTCTCGCGCAGCCCCGGGGGGAGCTGGTCGATAAAGCAAAACACGCACCTGTTGGCGCAGCTGCGCTGTGCGTCCATCAAAAAGGTCTGCGACGAGATCCCAAGCTCCCGGTACTCGTCCTTTTTCACCCTGTAGCGATGGATCTTCCCGGTGTCGTCGTCCCGTATCTCGACCGTCAGTCTCTCCGCCGCCGCATAAAACCCGTAGTCGAGCACGTCCGTTATCTCGTGCCCGTTTATCGAGACGAGCGACGCGTTTTTCGGCACGCGAAAAGCGCCCATGGGCGACCCGGCGTCGATCTCCTTTATCTTCACCGCCAAAGCGCTCAATGCCCCCTTCCCCTGCCTTTCGGCCTCAAAAAAACAGCCGCCGCCCGCCGTCCGTTCGCGCGTTTTTCACCCGCCCGCGGCCCGACCGTTATCCGAAAAAGCGTTAACCGCAAAAAAGACGAGGAACAAGTCCTCGCCTTTTTCGTGCGTTGTTACGCTTCCTTGTTTATAACTTCCCTGTCCTTGTAGTAGCCGCAGTTTCCGCAAACCCTGTGGGGAGCCATAAGCTGACCGCAGTGAGAGCAGCGTGCGAGCGAAGGAGCGGATAGCTTCCACACAGAGGAGCGTCTTTTGTCACGACGAGCCTTGGAAACCCTTCTCTTTGGTACTGCCACTTTAAGCACCTCCTCGCAAGTGTGAACTGTGTTGCGTGCAGCAGTCGCTTCGCGTCACGCGAAAAAACCAAAATTTACGTGCTTAAATATTATACACACAAGCGGGCTGCTTGTCAACACCCGCCCTCACAGGTCACAGATACTTTTTGACGCTGTCGCACAGCTCGTTCTCGTCGGCGGACACGGTGACGACGACGGTGAGGTTGTCGCTGGCTATGTCGTCGATCTTGGCAAGCATCCCGCCGAGGCCCTCGATATCGCCCCCGCCTATCTTGAGTATGCCGTCGACATAGACCTCATGTATGTCGTAGTTGCTCGCAAGCACCCCCATGAGGAAACCGTAAAACATGTCGTAGCCGCGGATGACATAGTCGTCGGCATCGATGATGCGGACGTTGGGCTTGATGTTGTAGGTGGACTTCATGCCCTTCTCGATGCAGACTATGCTGCCCGTGTTGGACTTGGCCGACTCGTTTATCATCTCGATCATGGTCTTGGTCTTGCCGGACCCCTTGTGTCCGATGATGAGCTTTATCATTGAAGTGTCCCTCCGAAGAATGATGTTGTCCTTATGGTTTTCGGGGCAAGCCCCGTTTAGACGCCGTTCTTTAAAGCTTCTTTAAAAGCTGCTCGCGCTCCTTTTCGTAGCCGGGCTTGCCGAGCAGGGCGAACATGTTCTTTTTATAGCTCTCGACGCCGGGCTGGTTGAAGGGGTTGACGCCCAGCATGCAGCCCGAGACCGCGCACGCGCGCTGGAAGAAATAGATGAGCTCGCCCACGCTCTTTTCGCGCATGTCGTCCACCTCGACGACGCCGCAGGGCACCCCGCCCTCGCAGTGCGCGAGAATGGTGCCGAGCATGGCGTTTTCGTTCACAAACGACATGGTCCTGCCGCCGAGATAGTTGAGGCCGTCAAAGTCCTCGGGCGCCGTCTCGATGGTGACGTCCGACTTCACCGACAAAAACCTGACGACCGTCTCGCTCAGGTTGCGAAGCCCCTGCTGGACATACTGCCCCATCGAGTGAAGGTCGGTCGAGAAGATCATCGACGCGGGGAACAGGCCCTTTCCGTCCTTGCCCTCGCTCTCGCCGAACAGCTGCTTCCACCACTCGTTAAACATGGTGAACGCGGGCTCATAGCACGCGAGGATCTCGGTCGTCTTGCCGCCCCTGTAAAGGAGGCTGCGGGCCGCGGCATAGCGGTTGCAGTCGTTCGCGGGGTCGTCGTTCGCAAACCTCGTCATGCCCTCGCGCGCACCCTCCATCAGCGCGTCGATATCAAAGCCCGCGGCCGCGATGGGCAGCAGGCCCACGGCGGTCAGCACCGAATAGCGCCCGCCGACGTCATCGGGGATGACAAAGCACTCGTACCCCTCGGCGTCCGCGAGGCTTTTGAGGGTCCCCCGCGCGCGGTCGGTCGTCGCGTAGATGCGCTTTGCTGCCTCTTCTTTGCCGTAGCGCTCTTCGAGCAGCTTTTTAAACACGCGGAAAGCGACGGCGGGCTCGGTCGTCGTGCCCGACTTGGACACCACGTTGACGCTCACCCTCCTGCCCTCGCACTGCTTTATTATCGCGTTGAGATAGTCGCCGCTTATGCCGTTCCCGGCAAAGAGAACCTTGAGCGGGCTGAACTCGTTGAAAAACTGTCCGCCCAGCAGCTCGATGACGGCGCGCGCGCCGAGATAGCTTCCGCCGATGCCGATGACGACCAGCACGTCGCTCGTCTCGCGTATCCGCTTCGCGGCCGCCTTGATGCGGGCAAACTCGTCCCTGTCGTAGTTTTCGGGAAGGCGTATCCAGCCGATGTAATCGTTGCCCTTGCAGCTTCCTGCGTCGAGGGAGCGCGCAGCGGCCCTGACCTCGTCCTCAATCCCCTTAAAATCCTTTTCGCCGATAAAACCGCCGAGATGACGCGTCTCAAACCTTACCGACATAGCAAACCTTCCTTTACTCTTGTTATTGCAAATCCGCGGCTTCCCAAAAAGGAGCGGGCGCGAAAAAGCGCCGCGGGCACACCGCCGAGCGGCGCGCTCCCGCATCATCGTTTGTACTAATAATGATATCTTAACAGGGGCGTCCTGTCAAGAAAAAAGGCTCGTCCGCCCGCGCCCTGCCGGCCCCGGATGCGTTCGTCTTTCGAATGCGCCGCAGGCGCCCCGGCGCGCCGAAGCCCGCCCGCTTTCGATTCCCAAGCTTCCCTGCGTTTTGCGGCGTCGAGCGCTCCGTCGCTGCCCCTGATGCGCCTGCTCCGCACACGCCTTCCGGCTTTGCCGCCGGCAAAAAACCTGCCGAACAGTCGACAGATGCGCATCGCAATCGGAGCGGCGCGCGGCAGGGTTCACATGCTACCGTGAATTCTGCCGAATGCTTGTTCCGCCTACGACGCGCATCTGTCGCGCGGAGCGGTCAAACGGCAGCGGAACGGACGTTTAACATGCAGCGCGATATTATGCGCCTTTCGGGCTATCGTTCCGATTAAGCCCGACCGTCCGACCGTTCGGTAAGGGAGCCCCAAGGGCGCGCGGCCCGCGGGCCGCGCGTAAGCTTTAGGACATGGAAACCTTCCCCTGTGGGGGGAAGCTCAAGAGCCCGAAGCCCGAGGTATGAGTGCAAACCTTAAGAAGTTGCGGCATCCCCGGCCCCCCTTGTGTAAAGGGGGGGCCGGGCCGCGAAGCGGCAGGGGGATTGCGAGTGGTCAGCAAAGGTCGCAACACAAGGCATATTCCGGCGACAAAGTCTTGCGCGGTCAATCCTTCATGCAATGAGTCAAATCGGGCGCTCACGGCCCGAAATCGGCTCTTGCCTCGCAGTTACATCTCAAACAGCGCCGAAACCAGCATCCTGTACGCGCCGCCGAAGCCCAGCCTTTCCACCCTCCCGGCCGCGGTTATCGGGTACATCCCGACCTGCGTCCCCTCGACATAGACCTTGACGCAGCCGAGCTGCTGCCCCTCCTCGACGGGGGCCTCCACCGAATCCTCAAGCTCGGTTTCGCACACCACCGCGTCCCGTTTTCCCCGCTCGACAAGCAGGCTCTGCGGCACGTCGAGCACACACCCGCACCGCTCGCTCTCCCCGAGCCGCACCGCCACCTCGCCGAGCGCCGACCCGTCGAGCGGGATGTCCGCGAGCTCGCAGTGCGAAAAGCCGTACTCGAGCAGCGTCCGCACCGCCTCAAACCTCCCCGCCGACGAGGACGACCCCAGCACGACGGCGATAAGCTCCATCCCGTCGCGCTCCGCCGCGCCCGCAAGGCACACGCCCGCATGGTTGGTCGTGCCCGTCTTGATGCCCGTCATGCCGTCAAAGGTCCTCAGCATCTTGTTTGTGTTGGTCAGCTGCGTCTCGCCCCCGCGCAGCTCGTCGGTCCATATGGTTATATAGTTGCGCACAAGCTCATGCCGCAGCACCTCGCGGGACATAATCGCGACGTCCCGTGCGCACGACATGTGCCCCTCCTCGTCAAGGCCGTTGGCGTTTTTAAAGGTCGTCGACGTCATCCCGAGCTCGGCCGCGCGCCTGTTCATGTCTGCGACAAAGGCGTCCTCGCTGCCCGCGACGAACTCGGCGAGCGCCACCGCCGCGTCGTTCGCGCTCGCCACCGCAACAGCCCGCAGCAGCTCGTCGACCGTCATCACCTCGCCCGGCTCGAGCCAGATCTGCGAGCCGCCCATCGAGTAGGCGTGCTCGCTCGCGGTCACCTTGTCCTCAAGCGATATCTCGCCGCGCTCAAGCGCCTCCATCACGAGAATCATCGTCATGATCTTGGTGATGGACGCGATCGCCCTCGGCTCGTCGGCCTTGTATTCATATATCACCTCGCCCGTCTCCCGCTCAAGCAGGATTGCGGCCGTCGCGTCAAGCGGGGCGATCTCCTCGGCAGAGCGCGTCAAAAAGTCGACCGCCTGCGCGGTCTGCACCGACTGCTCCCCGCCGCGGGAGCCGGTCAGCTCAAAAAAGGCGTCCGCGTCCTCCCCCCATGCGAAGGCGAGCGGCGCGAGCGAGACAAACAACGCAGCCAAAACCAAAACCGCAGTAAACCTCTTCATCCTGTCCTCCATGTCGTAACGCTTAAAAATCGCGCAGCCCGCCGTCCGCGCCCGCGCGTGTTCACAGTATAAAGGTATGCGCGCGTCCGCCGAAAAAGCACCGCCCGCCGGGGGGCGGCGGCTCTTCGGCCCGAGGCGGGATGGGCGCCGCTCATTCACAGGTTGCCACGCGCGCCGCCCGATGCTATAATTTTTCGGTAAGGGCCAAAGCCCGCCTTTCCGCGCTTGACGTCGGCCCGTACCGCCCAAAACACAGGCGAACCCCCTCCGACCGACGGGGGAGCATCCCGGCTTTCGCCGTATGCGTCCCGCCCTGCGGCCCCGGGTATCGCAAAAAGCCAAAAAATCTCCCGAAAACGAGTGATAAAATGAACGTATTCTACTGCACCTTCGGCTGCAAGGTCAATTCGTTTGAGACGGCGGCCATACAAGCCCTCTTCGAGCGCGACGGCCACGGGGTCGCGCCCTCGCCCGAGCAGGCCGATGTCGCCGTCGTGAACTCCTGCACCGTCACCGCGGCGGGCGACAAAAAGGTTCGCCGCCTCTTAAGGGGCATCAAGCGGGCAAACCCCGCCTGCACAACGGTGCTGTGCGGCTGCTTCCCGCAGGCCTATCCGTCCCTTGCGGCCGAGTATCTCGACGCCGACATCGTCACGGGCACCGGCAACCGCGCCGACGTGCCGAGGCTCGTCGAGCGGTATATGCGCGAGCGCTCGCGCATCGTTTCGGTCGTCGACAACAGAGATAAGGGGTTCGAGCACCTCGGCGTCAACCGCCTCGAGGGGCACACCCGCGCGTTTTTAAAGATCGAGGACGGCTGCGACAGATACTGCGCCTACTGCGTCGTCCCCTATGCCAGGGGCCCCGTGCGCTCGCTCGCGCTCGACAAGCTCATTCGGGACGCCGAGGTCTTTCGGGACGGCGGCTACCGCGAGCTCGTCCTTTCGGGCATCAACCTCTCGTTCTACGGCAGGGACATCGGCCTCGGCCTCGCGGACGCGGTCGAGGCGGTCTGCGCGCTCGACGGCATCGAGCGCGTCCGGCTCGGCTCGCTCGAGCCCGACCTGTTGAGCGACGACACCCTAAAGCGCCTCGCCGGCTGCGAAAAGCTGTGTCCGCACTTCCACCTCTCGCTGCAAAGCGGCTGCGACAGCACGCTGCGGCGCATGGGCCGCAGGTACGACACGGCTCTGTTCTCGGCCGTCGCGGACAAAATTTCCGCCCTCTTCAAACGCCCCGCCTTCACCACCGACGTGATTGTGGGCTTTCCCGGCGAAAGCGAGGCGGAGTTCTCCGAAAGTCTCCGCTATGTCGGCGATTTCGGCTTTTTAAAGGTGCACGTCTTCCCCTACTCCCTGCGCCCCGGCACCGCCGCCGCGTGCCTTGAAGGGCACCTCGACCGCGGGACAAAGGCCGCGCGGGCGCGCCTGATGTCGGATGCGTGCGAACAAGCCCGCGCCGCGGTCATGCGCGGCTTTGTGCAGAGCACCGTCCGCGTCATCGCCGAGCAGCCGTCCGACGCGGGCTTCACCGGCTACACCGACCGATATCTTCCCGCCCTTGTCAGGGGCGAGCACATACGCTGCGGCGACGTCGTCCGCGGCAGGGTCACCGATTGTTCGGACGGCAGGGTCATCGTCGAGGCCTTTTAAGCCCCGTCCCCTTGCCGTCGCTTCGGGCGGCCGACGGCTTTCGCCGAAAAACAAAGGAAAGGCAAAACAATGAGCAAATACGACCGTTTGCGGGAGTATGTTCGGGATACCGGGCTCGCGACCCTCAAGCTTACATTCGAGGACATCGACCGCATCGCAGGCGTCCCGATAGACCACTCCTTTTTGCGTTTCAAAAAGGAACTCGCCCGATACGGTTATCGGGTCGAGAGGATATCGCTGAAAGAGCGGACCGTCCTCTTTGCCAAACTCGATTGACGGAGATTTCCCCTCGGTCTGCACATCCGTCTCGCGACACGGCAAGCGATTATCCGAATTGCCGCCCGACGTTCAAGAAGGCCGCGCAAACCGCGCGGCAGGCCCCCGGCGCGGCGCCCTGAAACACAGCGCCGAGCGCGCGGACAGGCGGCAGACCGTCCGCGTATTCCGATCGAACACTCCGTTTTTCGCGGACGCGGTGTGCGCAAAGGGATTCTGCCGCAAAGCGGCCGAGGGAATTCGCCCCGAAGGCCTCGCCGCCCAAACAGACCTCCCGGCTCGACTCAGTCCGCCTAAGACGGTCCCCTGCCGCAGCCCATGCCGCGGCGTCGGGGGCCTTACCGGGCTCGCGGTAAAAGAAAGGAAAACAGGTGGTTAAAAGCACAATCAAGGTCGCGGCGGGGTCGCTGATGATCGTGTCCGTTTTAATCGGCTACATGCCTCAGCCCGAGTACCTCATCGAGCTGACCTGCATCTCAAACACCTTCGGCGGTCTGCTTTTGTTTGCGGACGGCATAGCCGGCATGGCAAAAAAGAAAACCTGTTTTAATGCTCTCTGTTTGAATGTCTCGGCAAGCATTTTTACCGTGTTTCTTATCTGTGCGGGAAGTCTTTCGGGCTTCTATAATTTTAATTTCAACGGTGCGTTTTTCTTTTTACACGTCGTCAATCCGATCATTTTTGTGTGTTTCTATATGGGTTTTGTCAACGAGCGGGGCCGCAAACTGCGATGTGTTTTGACAGCGCCGGCCCTGACGATGGCGTACCTGCTGTTTGACTGTGTGCGCTGTCGTTTTACGGGTGAATTTGTCTACGGCTTTATCGAAAGGGAAGATTTTACGCCTGCCTTGGCGATTGCCGCAGCCGTTATCGCCTACGCTCTGATATATCTGTTGAGCCTGGGCCTCTTTGCCCTGAACAGATCGGTGCACAAAAGAAACAAGCAGCCGGGCATTGAGCCGACAAATCACAGGGCTTAAGCTCCGCAAAAGCTTTAAATCCGTCCCGCTGCACAGGTTTTTGCCTTATCCTTGCGCACGGGAGGCGTCCGCAGCGGCAAGTCGGGGCCTCCGATAAGCCGAAGGCATGAGGCCCTGCAAAGGGCGTTTTATCGACGGGAATCCAAAGCGCGGATTTCCGTCGCTTGCGGTGTCAGCCCCGCTGCCCGCAGACGGGCGATTTTCTATCTTATCGATATTTCAAGTCCGGTTTCGATCTGATCGGCCCTTCGCCTGCAGCTTGCTTCGCCTGCTGCTCGAAGCTGAAGCTTTTTGGGGGATACCTTCTCCGCCCGCGTGAAAGGGCTCTTCGGGCAACACAAAAGCGCAGGAGAAAGCCGCCGCTTTCTCCTGCGCTTGTTGTCTCTGTATTCGTCTTTCCCGCCGTTCGGCACGCGCCGCCCGATTACGCCGTCGGCAATAATACAAAACAATATCCACACCGCCGGGCAGCGCCCTTATACTCCTTTGCAGCCGGGCCTCGCTCCGTGCACCTGCAAGCTCAAAATAGGTATCGACACACCTGAATCCTAAACGCTCAGCCCCGCCGCCCGCTTTTCCATGACCGCCCTTGCCGCCGCAAGCCCCGCGACAGCGCCGTCCGCTGCGGCCGTCACAAGCTGGCGCACCGACTTTGTGCGGCAGTCGCCCGCCGCAAAGACGTCGCTCGACGAGGTCACACAATCCTCCCCCGCGGCGATATAACCGTCCCGATCGAGCTCGACAAGCGGCGCAAACGCCCCGCTGTCGGGGGTTCTTCCCACCGCGATAAAGAGGCCGGACACCGCCAGCTCGCTGACGCCCCCGTCCTCAGATTCAATCGCAACGCCGTTCAGCCTGTCGCCCCCGCGAAGCGCGACCACACGCGCGTTCATCACCGGCTTCACGTTGTCGTGCGACAGCATCAGCTTTACCTCGGCCTCGTGCGCCCTGAAGCGCCCGCGCCTGTGGATGACATAGACCGTGCGGCAGTAGCCTGCGAGAAACTGCGCGTCCTCAACGGCGGCGTTTCCCCCGCCCGCAACGGCGACGTCGAGGCCCCTGAAAAAGGCCCCGTCGCACGTCGCGCAGTAGGACACCCCCCTGCCGGTCAGCTCGGCCTCCCGCCCGACGCCGAGGGGGCGGTTTTTGGACCCCGTCGCGACGACAAGCGCGAGGCAGCGCTCGCGCCCCGATGCTGTCTCGACATAAAGCCCCTCGCCGTCGCGCCCCGACGCAGTGATCTCCTTAAACGAAAACTCGGCCCCGAGCGAGGCCGCCTGCTCATAAAGGCGGTCGGACAGCTCAATCCCCGAGATGCTCTTAAACGCGGGATAGTTGTGCACCTCGGGCGTGTTGATAATCTGTCCGCCGTACGACATCCTTTCAAAAAGCTTCACGCTGCACCCGGCGCGCAGCGCATAAACCGCCGCCGTCATGCCCGCGATTCCCGCGCCCGCAATGATGATATCCGCCATGTATTTTCTCCTCAATCGATTCTTCCCGCCGGCGCCGCGCGCCGCCCGCGGGTTCGGCAGCCGCTTTTGCGGTCGGCCCTAAGCACAAGCCAAACGGCAGTTTTTTAACGTGCGCAGCCCGCAAAAACGCCGTCCCGAAAAAAACCGGGCGCAGCAGTCCCTTTCGCCGCCCTTTTTTTCGGGCTGAGGGTTTGCTTCCGGCGGTCGGCGCTCGCTGCACCGGGGAATCCCGACATACAAGCGCACAACCGCGCAGTCCGCACCGCCGCACGCCCTGAGCGCCCGACGCAAGCCCGTCATTCGACGCGAACCCGACGCCCGACGCAAACACGCCGCACGGGCAGTTCCGTTATTTCGCGATAAACTCCTCAAGCGCGGCGCGCGGCACAAGGCCCACCGACGTCGCGGCCGGCTTTCCGTCTTTGAACAGCACGAGCATCGGGATGCTCATCACCCCGAAGCGGCCCGCGAGCTCGGGCTGCTCGTCCACGTTCACCTTGCCGAACTTGATCTCGGGGTGCTCCCCCGCAAGCTCGTCCACCAGCGGCGAAAGCCGGGTGCACGGGCCGCACCAGCTCGCCCAAAAATCGACCGCCACGGGGCGGTCGCTGTGTTCGACCTCCTGCGAAAAGTTGTCCTTTGTCAGGGTTATCACTGCCATTTTTAACTATCTCCTTTTGTTGATTTTTCTCTTAGGGTTATTTTTCTCCCGGCACGGCCTGCGCCGCACGTCACGCGCGGCCGGCCCTCCGTTAAAACAACGGCTTGCCCGAAGCACGACTTAAAAACACAGACCCCCGTCACTCGCTGTCCGCCGTCGCAATCACGTCGACCCCGCTGCCGCACACATCTTTGACGATCACGTCCCCCGCGCGCACCGGTGCCTTCAGCACGACCCTCTTCACCTCGTCCACGCACTTAAAGATGAGCTCCTTCGGGATCGCGCCCGCGGTTCTGCACGGCACGGGCCGCCCGGTTCCCTCGACCCGCGCAAGGGTCGTCACCACCCGTTTGGGGGCGGTGCACTCATCCCGCGCGTAGGCTTCGCCCCGCTTGCAGGTGTTGCCGCTCACCGCGGCGACCTCGCCGCCGTCGAGCTCGACCGAAAGCCTGCACCCCATGGGGCAGTTGATGCACACAAGCTCTTTTACGCTTTTGCCCATGCTCTACGCCTCCAATCTCACGACAAGGCTCTTTGTGCCCTCGGGCACAAGCTCGTTTTTGAGCTCGACCGTCACCATCTCGCCCGGCGCGACGATCATCGCCTTTTTCGCATATATAGTCTGCCCGTCGGCGTCCACGCATATGCGCGCGTTTCTCTGCACCCTCGCAGGGCGGAACATGAGTCTTATCGTCCCCTCGCCCCTGTCCGCGTGTATCCTTTGCGGCACGCAGCCCGTGACGCCGTCGCCGTTTGTCACCGCGCAGTCGGCGTCGTCCGACGCGCCGCCCAGCGCAAACCGCGCCGCGCTCGCGCCCGCGCGCAGCGACTCCTCGCTCACGTTGTCGACAAGGTCGTGGACGTGCAGCGCGTTGCCGCACGCAAAGATCCCGCGCACCGAGGTCGCGAGGTCCTCGTCCACCGCCGCGCCCTTGGTCGAGGGCGAGAGGGCGACCCCCGCGCTGCGCGCGACCTCGTTCTCGGGGATGAGGCCGACCGACAGCAGCAGGGTGTCGACCTCGTACCTCTTTTCGGTTCCCTTTATAGGCTTTTTGTGCTCGTCCACCTCGGCAATTGTCACCGCCTCGACCCTGCCGCGTCCCTCGATATTTACCACCGTGTGGCTGAGCAGCAGCGGGATGCCGAAGTCGTCAAGGCACTGCGCAATGTTTCGCGCAAGGCCGCCCGAATAGGGCATGATCTCGGCCACCGCCTCGACCTTTGCGCCCTGAAGGGTGAACCTGCGCGCCATGATGAGGCCGATGTCGCCCGAGCCGAGGATGAGCACCCGCCTGCCCGGCATATATCCCTCGCGGTTGAGCAGCCGCTGCGCCGTCCCCGCGGTGTAGATCCCCGCGACGCGCGCGCCCGGCATCACAAGCGCGCCCCTCGGCCGCTCGCGGCAGCCCGTCGCGAGCACCACCGCGCCCGCCCTGATGCGCATCATCCCCGCGTCGGGGCTGACGGCGGCGACCACCCTGTCGGGCGACACCGAGAGCACCGTCGTGTCGGTCATGTACGGTATGCCGAGCTCCTTCGCCCGCTTAATATACCGCGCGGCGTACTCGGGGCCCGTCAGCTCCTCCTTAAACATGTGCAGCCCGAAGCCGTTGTGGATGCACTGCTTGAGAATCCCGCCGAGCGAGGGCTCGCGCTCTAAAATCAAAACATCGTCACAGCCGTTTTCTTTGGCCGAAATCGCCGCAGCGAGCCCCGCGGACCCGCCGCCGACAACCAAAACACCGACGTTTTTCATCTGTCCTCCTCCCCCTCAAACACCCTGCCGGTCAAAAGCTCGCTGCCCTTTCCGCGCTTTGTGATGCACAGCGGCGACACGCCGAGCTCTTCCGAGAGGATCTCGACAACCCGCGGGGTGCAGAAGCCCGCCTGACACCTGCCCATGCCCGCGCGCGTTCTGCGCTTGACGGCGTCAAGCGTCCTCGCGCCCGCGGGGCGTCGGATGCAGTCGCGTATCTCGGCCTCGCTCACCGTCTCGCAGCGGCACACGATCCTGCCGTAGTCGGGGTTTTCGCGCACGGCCCGCGCCCTCTCGTCCTCGCTCATATAGCGAAACGGCTTGCTGTGCGGCGCCCTGCCCTTGATATATCCGTCGTTTCTTTCGGCCCCGAGCTTCCTTGCGACAAGCCCCGCAAGGTGCTCGCCGATCGCGGGCCCCGCGGTGAGCCCCGGCGACTCTATCCCCCCGCAGTTGAAGAAGCCCTCGGCGTCGGCGGCCTCGCCGATGACAAAGTCGTTTCGGTCGCAGTGGGCGCGCAGCCCCGCGTAGCAGCTGATGATGTCGTAGGTCGGCAGCCCCTCCCACATCCGCGCCGTCTGCGCGAGGATCTGTGCAAAGCCCGCCTCGGTGTTGGCGAGGTCCTCCTTGCTCTGCACGTCGGACGCGGTGGGCCCGAGCATGATCGTCCC
>CAYSRC010000033.1:8855-26999 GCA_964433495.1 uncultured Oscillospiraceae bacterium | reverse complement strand
CCTTGGAAGAGAGGGTCGAGAGGTCGGCCGAGACGGCCGTCACCGTCACCGACAAGACGCCCAAGCAGGCGGCATCCGCAGGCGGCTCGGGCCATACGGCGACGGTCGGCTCGGGAAACGCGGGGCAGGCGACCGGCTCCGGCTCGGGCGGCGTTGCCGCGGCTCCGCCCGCTCAGACCGTAACCTGCCCGTATTGTGGTGGGAACCACACCGAACCCTATTGCCCTTTGCACTATCACGGAAATGGAACAGATGGCGGCACATGCCCGGTTTGTGGGTGCGGTTACAGCCCCGTTATCGACCCCAGCACGGCGCCGGATTTTGGAGTAGGCGACTGACAGTCCAAAACTAAAAAGAATTCCCGGGACCGCTACCTTTCGCACGTAGCGGTCCTTTAGTTTTTGGGGACGGGTACGCTTTGTTTTGAGACATATGAGTCACACTTTGGGCAGTTTGCCCGTTTGAATTTCTGTCTGCTTTGTACACACAAAAAGATTCGGGGCGGCTTTGCCGCCCCGATTTTTTTGTGTTAACAGCTTTAGCGGAAATACAGCCCCCGGCTCTGCCGGGGAGAGTAAAAGTAACCATACAAAGAAAAAACCTCACGGAACAACGGACAAGCGGTCGGACAACTGCAAGGCCCAAAGGAACGGGAGGTTTTTCAATGAAAGAAAAAGAGACAGAAAGCTTACAGCCCGCTTCGCAAAACAGAGACGAGCAAATCCCTCGCCTATCTCGCGGCGCGGTAGATTGCGATCATGTCGTCGGCGCCGAGAACCGCGGCCGAGCCGATGCTCCCGCCGCCCGCACGCGCACATGATTCCGCGAGGGCGACGATCTGTTCGTCGGTGGGCTCGACGCCGAGCTCGCGCAGGTTGGTGGGCATCCCGATCGAGCGGAAGAAATCCTCGGTCGCCTCGATGCCGCGCAGCGCGGTCTCCTCGTCCGACGCGGCCCGCTCAACCCCTGCGACGTTGAGGGCATATTTTAGGAAGCGGGGCAGACAGCCCTTATACACCCTGCGCGCCCACGAACCCCACACCGCGGCGAGTCCCGCGCCGTGCGTCACGTCAAACATGCCGCCGAGCTCGTGCTCGAGCATGTGGGTCGCCCAGTCGCCGCCGTCGGTGCCGCAGCCGGTGATGCCGTTGTGCGCGAGCGAGCCCGCCCACATCACCTCGGCGCGGGCCTCGTAGTTTTGGGGGTCGGTGTGCAGCACCGCTGCGTAGTGCATCACGGTGCGCATGATGGCCTCGGACACGGCGTCGGTGACGTCCATGTTGCCGGCCTGCTGGAAGTACCGCTCCATGACGTGCATGATGATGTCGGTGCAGCCGCTTTCGGTCTGATAGTCGGGGAGGGTCTCGGTGAGCTCGGGGTTGAGAATCGAGAATCCGGGGCGCGCAAGGTCGTTGTCGACCGAGCGCTTTTCGCCCGTGCGCTCGTTGGTGATGACGCTGCCCATGCTCATCTCGCTGCCCGCGGCCGCGATTGTCAGCACGCACCCGACGGGCAGGCAGGCCTTGGGCTCGCGGGTGTGGAGATAGAGATCCCACACGTCGGCGTCCTGCTCGGCGAGGCCGTAGGCGATGCACTTGGCAGAGTCGATGACCGAGCCGCCGCCGACCGCGAGCAAAAAGTCGGCGCCGAAGCTGCGGCCCAGATCGATTCCCTCGCGGGCCTTGCCGAGGCGGGGGTTGGGGACCACGCCGCCGAGCTCGACATAGGGGAGGCCCGCCGAGTCGAGCGAGCGCTTGACGCGGTCGAGCAGACCCGAGCGCACGACGCTCCCGCCTCCGTAGTGGAGCAGGACGCGGCTTCCGCCCGCCTGTCGTACAAGCTCGCCCGTGCGGGTCTCGGCGCCCCTCCCGAACACAATGCGGGTGGGAAGATACAGATTAAAATCAAGCATGACAAAACCCCTTTTCTGTTTTCTTGTGTTCAATCGGGGACAAAGCCCCGTTATCTAAGCGATTATTGCGGCGTCTCAGCGCGCCGTCTTCCCGAAAAGGCGGGTCGAGCCCGCATGGGGGGACGGAGATATCCCATTCTCGGCTGTCCGCAGCGGCGTCGTTCGCGCCCTTTTTATCAAAGAATAGATACGCCGTGCGGCGATATGCCGGGCCGTATGCCGCTGCGGCAGGATATCCGCCGTGTTGCGCGGGACGTCGGAGCCGATCGGCAGCGATCCCGGGTCCCACGCCGCCCGCGTCGGGGTGTACGCCCGCCTAAAGCGGCTGCGGCGCATCCGCCCGCCCGCACGGCCCGATTTCGCTGTACAGCTTGAGCGCGGTCGCCATAAACTCGGGCGTGACCGAAAAGTACTCGGCGAGCTCCCACGTCTCGCGGTACCCGAGCTCGACCGCCTCCCGCAGTCGGTCGAGCGGCACGAGAGCCTTGACGGCCCAGCGGGTCGCCCTTGTCTCCTGGCGCGCGCGGTCGTCATAGGGGCTGTAGATGTTGTAAAACGCGCCGCGCATGCAGTGCCCGAGCTCGTGCGCGGCGTGCACCCTGCTGCGGGGAGAATCCCAAAGCATGGAATAATCGAGCCCGATGTAGCATCGGCCGGACGGGGCCATCGCCGAGCAGGAAAGGACGGTGGGAAGACTGCCGTAGCTCACCTCAATCCCGTTTTGTTCCGCTGTTTTTATCAGATCCTCCAACCCTTTTCTCGGCCTCCCGCGTTTTTATATAGTCGGCAAACCTGCGCACCTCCTGCCACATCTCGTCGGTCACCGCGCCGTCGCCGCCGAAAAGGGCGATCTTGACCGCCTCGTCGCTTGCGGGCTCGGGGGCGACGGTATCGCCGCCCGTGAGCAGGTATTCGACCGACACGCCGAGGTATTTTGCGACGAGCGCGGAGTTTTTGGCCGACAGCCGCATTGTCCTGCCCGACGAGAGCTCGGACATGATGCTTCGCGATATGCCGAGCTCGCGGCACATCTGCGTCACGGTAATCCCCTTTTGTTTGCACAGGTTGTCGATGATGTCGTACATTTTGCCCATGACGTGCCTTCACTTTCCGCGTGTTTTCCGCCCCCCGGCCCGTCTTGACAAGAATACAGAATTCAGAAAATAGCTGTTGACAAATACAGAAATCTGTATTATCATAGGAACATGAGGACAGAATTCTGTAATATAGACAGGGAAAAACGGGGAATTTTGCCGAAATTAGGCGGAAAAGGGGGTGAATTCGGCGACCGAACGCCGAAGCGAGCCCAAACCCGCCTCAGGATATTTCGGAATACTGTAATAATAGTATTTCAAAATGCCGCCGTTGTCAAGAGCTGTTTTGCTGTCTCGATTATATCAGACTGTCTGTCCCGATTTCGGTATAGTAAGGGGGAAGAGCGTATGACGACAGAGGGGTATGACGATTATGCCGAGCTGGATGCGCTGCGGGGTATACACGAGTGCGGGCGGCGCCGGGGCGACGAGGGGTTTGAGCTCGCGCACCTCGAGAGGCTTTACCGCGCCGAGGGCGGCGGCGCCGAGGGGGCGCACAGACGCGAGCGACGGGCGCGGGGCAGGCGGCTGCTGCGCCGCTGGGGGGAGGCGGACGACCGCTGCCGCCGGCTGCAAAGGCGGCTTAAGTCGATAAGGGGGCTCATCGAGGAGGCGCGGTGGAACACCCCTAAGCCGGGGCCGGGGGTGCAAAACCCCAACCCGTCCGACCCGACGTACACAGAGGTCAGGCGCATAGAGGAGGTGTGTCGGCGCTATGAGCGGGAGATGGCGGATATTGCGCGGCAGATCGACAACGAGCTGACGGTTGCAAAGCGGGTGGACGAGTGCCTTTGCACGACCCTGCCGCTCGAGAGGACGGTGCTCGAGCTGCGGTTCCGCGAGGGACGCGGCTGGGTGTCGACGGCGATTGAGGCGGGGATATCGGAGCAGCACGCCAAGCGCCTTGAGGCCGGCGCGCTCGACCGGCTTGCGGACTGCGCCGGATGGCGGGCGCTGTCGGGTGAGGGATAGCGTCCCTGCCCGGCGTGTGGGACGGCTCCGAAGGGGCGGCCGCCGCGGTGCATAAAGCTGCGGACAAAGCCCGCCGGAAGGCCCGAGAAAGTGAGAGACGGTTAACGGTCGAAACGGATGAGAAAAAACGTAGGAGGGAAATTATGTTAAAAACAAGAGCGGCGGGTAGGCCTGCCGGCGGCAGAAGGGGCGCGGCATCACGGGGGAGCGGACAACCTGTTAATGGGAGAGCGGACCGCGGCGGGATCGGGGCGCACCACGACGAAAACGGGCGGTACGTCCCGATGCCGACCTGCGGCGGCTGCATCTGGCAGAGCCCGAACGGGCTGTACTGCACCTGGCCGTGCTGTGAGAAGGGCGAGCGGCGGGAGTAGGGTCTCGCTTCGCGCGGGGAGAGGCGTTGTTCGACGCTGCGGGACGCGGCACACAGGAAGCCGACGGGGGTATTAACGGGGGAGATCGCGACGCCCCGGTCGGCAGCTTTCGGACGGCGGACGCGAACGACAGAGACGAGAGGACTTGAGAGGGAGGACAGGCCAAAAGAAAGGTCAGGGGAAACCCGACAGGAAAAGGAAGGTTGCGCAAAGGACATCCGCATTCCTGCGGACGGTGACGACGGACTGTCCGAGGGGGTATTTACGCGGCGACGTGTGGGACGGCGAAAACCGAGACCGCACGCAGCGTTCGGCAAGCGGCTGAAGCGGTACAAAATACTTAAGGCTTATTAACAAGCCGGGCGGGCGGAACACGAAAGGGTGTTCCGCCCGCCCGACGGTTGCAGTATTGCGCTTTGTGCGCCTGTTGTTCGGGCGCGGGCTCACACCTTGAAGTTGACCGAGGTGTCGCCGAGCAGGTCGACGCCGAACTCATAGTCCTTGCCGGGGAGGACGGCGTTGAGCAGGATGCCCACAATCGATGCCACGGCAAGGCCCGACAGGCTTATGGTGACCTCGCCGAGCGCAAAGTCAATCGACCCGGACGGGGTTGCAAACTTGATGCCGATTGCGAGCACGAGGATGATGGCCGCGATGATGACGTTGCGGTTGTTGGTGAAGTCGACGCGGTTTTCGACAACGTTGCGCACGCCGACCGCCGATATCATGCCGTACAGCACCAGCGAGACGCCGCCGATTGTCGCGACGGGCATTGCGCCGACGAGCGCCGAGAACTTGGGGCTGAACGAGAGCAGCATCGCGATGACGGCGGCAATTCGGATGACCCCGGGGTCGTACACGCGGCTGAGCGCGAGCACGCCGGTGTTTTCGCCGTAGGTGGTGTTTGCGGGCGCGCCGAACAGCGAGGCGAGCGTCGTCGCGAGGCCGTCGCCGAGCAGGGTGCGGTGGAGGCCGGGCTCCTTGACGAAGTCCTTTCCGCAGGTCGAGCTTATCGCGCACACGTCGCCGATGTGCTCGACCATGGTCGCGAGCGAGATGGGCACGATGGTGATGATCGCCTTTATGAGCAGCGAGGCGTCAAAGCCCTCGCCGAAGATTGCGAAGACGGTGTCCTGCATCTCGAAGGGCAGGCCTATCCAGGGCGCCGCCGCGACCGACGAGAAGTCGACCCCGCCCGTCAACGCCGCCGCGACATAGGAGACGACCACGCCCAGGAGGATGGGGATGATCTTGACCATCCCGCGGCCCCATATATTTGCGACGATGATCACCGCGATGGCGAGGACGGCGATGAGCGGGTCGGCGGCGCAGTTGCTTATCGCGGTGGACGAGAGGGTCAGGCCGATTGCGATGATGATGGGCCCGGTGACGATCGGCGGGAAAAACCGCATCACCCGCTTTGCGCCGAACACCTTAAAGAGGGCCGACAGCAGCACGTACATAAGGCCCGCCGCCGCGACGCCCGCGCAGGCGTAGGGCAGCAGCTCGCGCTCGCCGTTCGGCGCGATTGCGGAGTAGCCCGCGAGGAAGGCGAAGGACGAGCCGAGGAAGACGGGCACGCTGCCGCCCGTCACAAGGTGAAAGAGCAGGGTGCCGAGGCCCGCGAAGAGCAGTGTCGCCGAGACGCTGAGCCCGGTGAGCGTCGGCACAAGGATCGTCGCGCCGAACATCGCAAAGGTGTGCTGGATGCCGAGCACCAGCATCTTGGGAACCCCGAGCGTCCGCGCGTCGTAGACGGGCTGTTGGTTTTGGTTTTCTTTCATTACAATTCCTCCCTTGTTGTTTCCGCCGAAGGGGGCTTGCCTTTTTGCCGCTTTTTCTCGGCGCGATGCGGACGCCGCCGCTTTTGGGCAAAAAAAATATCCGACCGAACGAATCGGTCAGATACCAAAAGCAAATATAAAAGGAAACAACAGCAGCGGCCTGCGAGGTTTTTTCAACCTGTGCCCGAAAACCGCCGTCATTGCCTTCGCCCCTTTCATGTGTCTCGAGAGATTATATCAGAAACCGCCGACGCCGTCAAGCCTGTTTTTAAAAAAATTTTATGCAAATGTCAATGAATAAATATTCGCTGCATTCGGGCGGCAGGCACCGCACTCGGGCAGCGGATCGTCCCCGGGCAAAGGACGGGACAACCGCAAGTTGTCTTATCCTCGGGAGGCAGAGGGCGCGGGGATTTCCGGCGGAACTCCGTCAAAAACAGGACTTTTGGGCTGGCGGTTGTCGGCAAATGTGTTTTTTTGTCACTAATTTGTTGACTTTTTACATTTGAGTTGTTATAGGGAATGTTTGGTGTTTAAATTAAAATTAAAGACAAAATCGAAGCTCGTTCAGCTGTCACTTAGGCGTTTTTTCAAATGTATAAACGATATAAAGTGCGAATCTGACGTGGGTAAAACAGAGCACGATGCGCGCGGCAATATCGAACCCGTCGGCGGTTCTGGATAAATACCCATGTAAAGAACATGCATTTTTATCGACCTGCTTATCAAAACTGAAAGGATAGTAGAGCATTTTGGCAATCGGTTTAATTAAGCTTTACCCCACGCTGTTCGGAAGTTTCGAGATGGGCCTGGTGTTGAGCTGCCTGTGCGCGGCGGCGTGTGTGTATCTCGTTGTTTTTTCACTGGTTGCGCCGCGTCTGAACAGGACGGCCCTCTCGGGGGAGGAGAATGACAATACGACGGTACTTATTGACAATCGCTCCCAAAGGGATGGGATTGTGGGAATATCGTCGATACTGGGCACACGCCCGTATCAACAGGATAGAGTCGGGAGTTGTGTGTTCAGAACCGACATGGGCGAGGCGGTGCTGGCGGTGGTGTGCGACGGCATGGGCGGCATGTCGCACGGCGAGCGCGCGAGCGAGCACTGTGTGACCTCGATGATACGGCATTTTATGACGAGAACACCCGGGTGGGCGGATGTGCCGTCCGAGCTTGTGAGGTGTGTTAAGCAGCTCGACCGCGAGGTGGCCGCTTTCGGCGGCGGGGAAAAGCACAAGCTTGGCTCGGGCACAACCCTCATCGCCGCCTGCCTCAGGGGAAGGGAACTGTATTGGGTAAGCGTGGGCGACAGCCGGATATATCTGTATGAATCGGGCCTTGTCAGGATGCTCACGCGCGACCACAACTATGCGCTCCAGCTCGACGTCATGGTAAAAAAAGGGATGATTACCCGCGCCGAGGCGGAGGCCAAACCGAGGAAAGACGCGCTGATAAGCTACGTCGGAATGGGCAACGCGCCGTATATAGACGCAAACAGAGCGCCGCTCGTGCTGGGCGAGGGAAGCACCGTGATGCTGTGCAGCGACGGGGTCACCAAGCTGCTCAGCGACAGCGATATCGCGCGCATTCTGTCGTACACGGAAAACCTTGAAGTGAACGAACGGGCGGAGGAGATTACAAAACAGGCTTCCGCAAAGAGAGTGCGGAGTCAGGACAACACCTCGGCGGTGATAATGAAGTGCAGATGCGAAGGAGAGGTCGTAGATGGATAAAACTGTCTGCAAAAAGTGCGGAAAAGAGTTTGACAAGGGGTACACAATCTGTCCGTATTGCGGTGCGAAGCACATTGAAAAAAAACAGAAGGGCATGGCGGCAAATGCGATCCTAAGGGCCTTTGCCGTGCTTTCGGTTGTCCTTGTCCTTGTCTGTGTCGGCCTTGAGGCCGCGGGTGTGTTCAAGCTGTTCCGTCGGGCGGACGACGGGGACGTGCCCGAGCAGGATGCTGCCCCGACGAACACGGAGGAGGCAGGCACGCTCGCGGAGCTTGCAAAGCTTGGGATACCCTACACCGTGACGGGCTTTGTCCCGTCGGACGGGGCAAGGGGGGAGATCGTCAGCATTGAGAGAAATGAAGATGACGGGACGATTTCGGTCGTCATCAGCTCGGGACTTCCGGTGTTTTCGGCGCGCGACTGGCTCTATTGTGATATAGCCGACGTCGAGGCGGAGCTCGCGGGACAGTTTGGTATCGGCGAGGACGAGATACATATCGAGTACGTCTACAGCGAATTTTTGAGAGAGGGCCTCGTGATCGGACAGTACAAGGGGAGCGAGCGCGGGCCGCTTGTGCCGGGGGATGAGGACTATCTCGGCGCCCTGTGTTTTGAGGTCGTGACGAGGGATTCATCGTGTGAGAATAAGCTGGACGAGGAGGAATTTCTGCAAAAAATAGAGATGGATATGTCCGCAGGGGAGCAGGCGCTCACTGCGCGGGACGAGTTTGCACCCGAAGGGGGGAGCGTCGCGTCCGCAATACGTCTGGGATATCTCAAGAGCTCGCAGGGCGGCGAAGAGCTGTGCCCCTATGTTCTGCGGGTGATTTATGAAGAGCGGGACAACACAGCGGTGTCCTCGGTCGAGGACGACGGACAGGGGATGGGCCTTGTCGTGTGCGAGCCCCTCCCCGAGCAGCTTGTCATGCCGAATACGGCGGGCATGGATGCCGAGGAGGCGCGCGAATACTTAGAGCAGCGGGGGATAGCGCCCGAGCTTGTTGTGATGAGGCGCGACGCGAGCCTGCCGGTCGTGCCCGGCTGCGTGACGGCATCGGTGCCCGAGGCGGGGGCGAAGATCGAGCGCGGGTCCAAAGTGGTGCTGTTTGTCTCACAATAAGGAATAGAACCGTGCAGTACCGCGGGCGGCACAGGGCGGCTCTGAAGGCCGTGACGGGCCGACAGCATCGGGGAGGCGCAGCCGAAAAAGGTCCAAAGCGTGCGGCTTGCGGCGCGCGGGCAAGCGGGGCAACACGGGCGCCCTGCCTTGTGCGGTACCAAAATCGAAGCCGTGATGCGACGGTTGAAAAAGGACAGAAGCCTCGCGGAGCGGGTCGTATGGTTTTTTGCAGACAGTGTACAGCCGAAGCGGGGCGTTCTGAGAGCGACGGTCGTGTGTAAGGGGTGCGCGGGAAAAACATCTTAGAGGGAGTCGGAATGAAGCTAAAAAAACTCTTTAAGCGGTTAGGACAACCGCACAGAAAAGTTTTGCGCCCGGCGGCACGAGGCTTTGACACGGCGACGGTGTCAAAGCCCGCAGGCCGCCCGGTGAACGAGGACAGCATCGGCAAGGTTGAGACGGAGAACGACGGCCTTTTTATTGTGGCCGACGGACTCGGCGGACACGGCAAGGGGGACGAGGCGTCCAAAACGGCGGTCGCCGCGTCCGCGGAGGTGTTCGCCAAGGGCGGGGACAACCCCGAAAAGCTGCTTGCCGAGATGTTCGACGAAGCGCAGAGAAGGGTGATGGCTAAGCAGGAGGCACTGGGCAACACGAGCGTCATGAAGACCACCCTTTCGCTTGTGATGATCAAAGACGCAACGGCGTGGTACGGACACATCGGGGACTCGCGCATCTACTTTTTCGACAACGGGCGCTATGCCTTTCACACGCTTGACCACAGCGTGCCGCAGATGCTTGTGTCCTCGGGACAGCTGCGGGAAAGGGACATCAGGGGTCACGAGGACCGAAACAGGCTGTTGCGCGTGATCGGCATCGAGTGGGACGGGCCGCGCTATGAGATCGCTCCAAAACCCCGCGAGCTCTATAAAAACGACGCGATTCTGCTGTGCAGCGACGGCTTTTGGGAGCTGATAACCGAGCGCCAAATGCAGGCGGCGCTGACCGGCGCGAGGTCCGCGCAGGAGTGGCTCGGGCGCATGGAACGGTGTGTCCTCGACACAGGGAAGGGCAAGAATATGGACAACTATTCCGCCGTGGCGGTGATGGTAAAATAGGGGTGACTTGAGAGATGGGGGTAACGAGATGCCCGAGAGGGCATTGGTATGACGACTCGCTGCCGTCCTGCCCGATATGCGGGATAGGGCTTTCGGTGACGGCCCGGCAGGCTATGGGGGCGCGCATGACGGGCGGCGCGGCGACGGATGACGACGTAACCGTTGCCGTCGGAGCGGACGATGATGTGACCGTCGCAATCGGCGGTGCGGACGACGACATCACGATTGCGGGACTCGAGACGGACGGCGAGGTGACGGTGAGCTATTTTTCGACGCTCGAGCACGGCAAGCCGGTCGTCGGTTGGCTTGTGTGCACCGTGGGGAACGAGCGGGGCCGCGACTATCGTCTGCACGCCGCAAAAAACTTTGTCGGGCGCTCGGCGCATATGGATTTGGCCGTGTTTGACGACCCGAGGATTGTGCGGGACAGACACTTTTCAATCATCTATGATCCCAAGGGCAACGAGTTTTACGCGATGCCCGGAGAGGGTGCGGTGAGCGTAAACGGCGAGCCGCTTACAGACGCCAAAAAGATGCAGGACGGGGATACTCTCGCCTTCGGCGGGTCGGAATTTGTCTTTGTGCCGTTTTGCAGAGAGGGAAGAACATGGGAACACACGGAACAGGGACAATGACCGGGCGGCGCCTGTCCGCCCTTGCGGCAAAGGCGGCGGCCGTCCTCTTGATGCTGTGTGCCCCGCTGCTGTTTATGCAGGGCGTGCGGGCCGCCGAGCCGTACAAGCTTGAGATTGCGCAGACCGTGGTACAGGCCCCCAAGACGGTCGTCTATTTTCGCCTTGTCGACGTCGAGGGCAACGACCGCGTGTGGACGGATTTGGACATAAAGAACGTGTCGGCCTCGCTGGACGGCGCGGCGCTTGAAACGGTGTCGGTCGAGCGGCAGGCAGACAGCGAATACGGAATAAACTACTACTACCTTCTTGATGTGTCCTCCTCTTCGCCGCAGGCGGCCTTTGCGTCGGTCAAGGAGGGGATATTGCAGCACATCTCTTCTAAGGGCAGCAGGGACAGGGTCTTGGTGATCGCCTTCGGCGAGCAGGTCAGGGTGGTTCTGGACGGGAGCGAGAGCACCGAAGAGGCGCGGGAGATTTTGGGCGGCCTTCGCCCGAACGAGGGGCAGACGCGGCTGTACAACGCCCTTGCCAAGGCTGTCGAGCTCGCAAAGGCTGTGGACGACAGGGCGGGCTCAAGGCCGGTGGTAATGCTTGTTACCGACGGATATGACGAAAGCACCGGCGTCGAGACAAGGGACGAGGCGCTGTCGGCGCTAAAGGACAACGGGCTGCCCTTATATGCCTTTGCGTACAGCGGGGGCAGGGCATCGTTTGTTGACGCGCTGGGCGAGCTTGCGCGGGCGTCGGGCGGCAGCCTGAGAACGGTCGGTGCGTCCGACGGGGCTTCGGTTATCCTGGATACCGTCGCCGAGCACGCATACACCTACCGCGCCGAGTTCAGTGCGAAGACAAATGTTCTCGAAGGCAGCGCCGGCACGGTAGAACTGCAGGTAAACTGCGAGGGCGACGTCTACAGGGCGAGCGGCGAGGCGGTGTTTGCGGGCTGGATAAAGGACGAGACGCCCCCCGACATATCGTCCGCGCGGGCGCAGGATCGGTCAACGGTTGCCGTGGAGTTTTCGGAAAACGTGTCGGGCGCCGACAGGGCGTCCGCATATCTGCTCAAGGACGAGCAGGGCAGGGATGTTGCCGTCGAGTCGGTCGTCTACAACGAGCTCTCGCACACGGCGCTGCTGAGGACGCGCGACACCCTGTACAGGGGCGACTATACGCTCGAATGCATCGGGATAAAGGACGTTTCGCGCGAGCAAAACCCGTTGAGCGGGCAGTACGCCGTCGACGCGTCCGACATACCGGTAAAGGGCGCCGGATACTTTTTTAAAACCTTTTGGTACATCCCCCTCGCGGTCGTCGTTTTGGCTGCGGTTGCCGCGGCGACAATCCTCATTCGGTCGAAAAGAAAAAAGACCGGCGGCGGTCGGGACGAGGGCGGCACGGCCCCCTCTTCGGGGGCAAATCCCATCCCCGGCGGCTCGGTCGTGCTTCCCGATGTGAACAGCCTCGCCGTAGAGATAACGATAATTGACCGCAACGGGCTCAAACGAAAGGTCTTTGCCGCTGTCGCGGGCGCCTATTTTATCGGCAGGGATCCGAACCTGTGCGACCTGTGTATAGAGGATAAGCGCCTTTCGCGACAGCACTGCGCGCTCATGTATGAGAATGGGATACTCAAAATACAGGATCTCGGAAGCACCAACGGGACGCGCCTGAACGGGATACCTGTTTCAAATCCGAGAAGCATCTCGGACGCCGACGTCATCGAGGCCGCAAACACGCGCATTCGCGTGCGAAGAAGGTGAGCGGTCGGGACGGCCGGCAGATTGAGTTTTGAGGGTGAGTGGTTAGAAGATGAACACCGAAAAAATGTGCCCTAACTGCTTTCGGGAGACGATGTCGGGCACAAGGTGCACGGCGTGCGGGTACGACGCGACGGCAAAGCCGAGAAACCCGCAGGCCCTGCCCAGCTTTGCCGTCCTTCACGGGCAGTATCTTTTGGGCAGGGTGCTCGGTTCGGGGGGGTTCGGTATCACCTATCTCGCGCTCGATCTGACGACGGGCGAGCGAAAGGCCGTCAAGGAGTGCTTTATGAGGGCCAGCGTCCTTCGCGGCCCGGACGGATACGGGGTCGTGCCGACAGACGCGCATCAAAGGGCGGTCTTCTCCGTCGGCCTCGAAAAGTATGAAAAAGAGGCAAAGATACTCTATTCACTGCGCAGCAACGACACTATTGTCACGGTGGAGGGATATTTCAGAGAAAACGGCACCGCGTACATGGTGATGGAGTATATCGACGGCAAGACCCTCAAGGAGATCTGCAAGACTTCGCAGGGCACGACGCCCTTTTGGGTCGCAAACGACCAGTTGTGGAGGATATGCGGGGCGCTCAAGGTCATACATGCAAAAGATGTTTTACACCGCGATCTGGGCCCCGACAACATCATGGTGAGCCCCGACGGCAGGACAACCCTCATCGACTTCGGGGCGGCGAGATACGTCACGGGACAGGAGACGAACACCCTCACCGTTATCGTCAAAAACGGGTTTGCGCCGGTCGAGCAGTACTCGTCAAAGGGCAAACAGGGGCCGTGGACCGACATCTATGCGCTCGCGTGCACGATGTACTACTACCTCTCGGGTGAAAAGCCGGCAGAGGCCGTAATGCGCAGAGAAAAAGATCCCGTCGTCCCGCTGCACCGCATACGGCGCGACATCCCTCCGGCATATGCGAGGGTGCTCGAACGGTCGATGTCGTTCAGGGCGGAGGACAGATATCAAAGCGTCGACGAGCTTTTGGCCGCGCTGGAGAGGTGGGCGCCCGAGTGGGCGCGGGGCAAAACGGGCGGCAGCCCGCAGCCCGGAACGGATATTCTCAAGAAAATGTCCGAAGCGTTCAAAAAACTCTTTTTCTCGGGAAATAGAACGGCGGATAAGCCCGCGATTCCCGCGCCTCCCCGGCCGACCCCTCCGCCGCCCCCGCCCCCAAAGCCGTGGAGGGCGGTGGGCACGATCAAATACGTCAGGCCGTCGAGCGGTGCGCTCGTCGCGGCACAGGTCGTCGTCGGCCCGATGGGCGGATGGATCTTTCCGTTCCCTCAAAACGGCGTTTTGAGTATGGGCAGAGACGGCGAAAAATGTGACGCCGTTTTTAAGGCAAAGTACATCAGTCACCTGCACTGCGTCATTCGGTATGACCCGCGCGACCTGTCGCTGACGCTGACCGACTGCTCGAGCACGGGGACCTTTATGGCCGACGGCAGACGGCTCCCGAAGCAGACGGGGGTGCGAATTTCGTTCGGCGAGCGGTTTTACCTCGCCGCGCCCGATTACACCGTCGCAATCGTTTGTTTGGAAGCTTAAGCCGAACCCGACGCGCGGACAAAATCAAAAAATCGGCCGTGGTTGCCGATAGAAAAGCAGATATAAAGGAGAAAAATTATGCCTACACCGGTACAATGTCCGAACGGACACTTTTATGACAGCGAGAGATACTCGACCTGTCCCCATTGCGCGAACGCGGGGATGGATCAAAACCCGACGGTCTCCATGCCGCGCTTTGAATTCGGCGGCGCAGGAGACATCATTGACGAGACGGTGCCGATAGGCAACGGCGGCGCTTTGGATGTCGATTTTCCCACCGTAAGCAGCCCCGCGTCGGCGGGCGGCTATCCCGCCGACGACGGCGATGACGACATTGAAACGGTTGGATACTTTGAGGTGCCCGAAACCGTCCCCGCCCCGCAAAACATCGTCATCGGCGAGACCGTCCCCGTGTCGAAAAGAACCCATTACGACCCCGTGGTGGGGTGGCTCATATGCGCGAGCGGCAAGCTGAAGGGGTGCGATTTCCGCCTGAAAAGCGGCAAGAATTTCATCGGGCGGGACGGAACGAACGACGTGTGTCTTGATGGCGAGATGAAGGTCTCGCGCAAGCGCCATGCGGCGGTGATCTACGACCCCAAGCAGAACTGCTTCCTCGCGCAGCCGGGTGAGTCGCGAGAGCTGTTCTACCTCAACGGAGAGCTTGTCGTCAGCGCCTGCGGCATGAAGCGCGGCGACAGGCTGGAGGTGGGGGATGTCACGCTCGTGTTCATCCCGCTGTGCGATGAGGATTTCCGCTGGGATGCCCCGGCAGAATAATCGGCATTAAACGCCCTGCCGCCGACACGGGCGATTTTGCCCGCTTTACGGCGGGGGCGAACGGACCTTCCCGCCGAAACCGTTTGCGGCGCGGGGCGGGTCTAAAAACTGAAAGTGTGAGCCCGACAACGGAGGATAAGCAAAATGACACTTACGGATATTTTTGAGTACGCGTACTATTGGTACGACTTCGGCGAATTCTTTTTGGCGATGGACGTCATTATAAAGGCGGTCGGCATCCTGTTGCTCGTCGCCGCTATAGCAATGGATTTATACCTCAAGATGCTCACCGGGCGCAAGTTGGGTGTCGACAAGAGACGGGACTGGCAGGCCTATGTACCTTTCGTCACCGATTACTACAGGACGCGCATGACGGGCGAGCGGGTGTGGAAGATGTTCTTCTTCGGCTCGACCCAAACGGTCATCTCCCTGCTGCTCGCGGTCGTTACGCTTGCGGTGCCCGGCGGGTGGAGATATGTCATTTTTGTCTTTTTGGCGGTGTATACCGTCGCTTCCCTCGTGATAAGGATAAAGCACTTCGGGAAGATCTATGAGAAGTTCGGCTATCGAAAGTCGGTCGCGCTCATGCGCTATCTGCCGATTGCCAACGCCGCGGTGTTTGTGATTGATGTTATTGTCGCCGTCGACAGCAGGGTTTCGGCCGACGGCGGCAGGTCGGACGACGGCAAGAGCGGCAGCCCGGCGACCGGGCAAGACCGCCCGGTTGCAAACATAACCTGCGTGGCGGGCCCCTACCGCGGCCAAAGCTTCCCCGTCCCCGACGGGCAAGAGATCACGCTCGGCAGAAATCCTGCGATGAACAACCTCGTGTTCGACCAGTATCAGGTCCATGTCGGCAGACGCCACTGCGCGATACGGTTTGACAAAAACGATCCGATCACGCCGTACATCGTCACCTGCTATACAAAAAACGGCGTTCTGTATGACAACAACAAGATTGTGGCGGAAAATGAGACAAAAAAACTGCCGAGGGGGACCACTATCTCGCTCGGAAGTGCCGAAAACAAGTTTGTTCTGAACTAAACGCGCCGGACGGACGGGACACGCACAAAAGCGGACGCCTCGTATGGCACGGGGCGGCGGGAGCATTCAACAACACTATCTGGAGAAAAAAGAATGGCAAGCAAAAGAATATGCCCCGACTGTTTTCATGAGATGGGGGACTTTGACGTCTGTCCGAAATGCGGCTTTGTCCTCGAGCATGACAAGCGGGAGATCTATCACCTCTCCCTCGGGACGGTGCTCGAAAAGCGGTATATCATCGGGCGGGTGATCGGCTTCGGCGGCTTCGGCGTCATATACAAGGCGTGGGACACAAACCTGAGCGTGCCCGTGGCCGTCAAGGAGTTTTATCCCGCGGGGCTTGTTTCGCGCCAGCCGGGAGCGTGCGACGTGATCGTTTTTTCGCAGGGAGAGGACCGCGAGGATCAGTATAAAAAGCTCTACAACCGCTTTTTGGACGAAGCGCGCAACATGGCGAAATTCCGCGAGCATCCCGATATCGTGGATGTTTACAGCTTTTTCCCCGCGAACAACACCGCGTACATCGTCATGGAGTTTCTCGACGGGATCCCCCTCAACAAGTACCTCGCCAAGGTCGGGGGCAAGATGAAATACGACGACGCGGTCAAGATTTTTGACCCCGTCATGCGCGCGATAGAGGCCATCCACTCAAAGCGGATCCTTCACCGCGACATAAGCCCCGACAACATCATGCTCACGGTGGACAACAGGGTCAAGGTCATCGATTTCGGCGCGGCGAGGCTGTCGCGCGGGGAGGATGAGAGCACCCTCACCGCGGTGCTCAAGCCTGGCTATGCCCCGCCCGAGCAGTATCAGACGCGCGGCAGGCAGGGGGAGTACACCGACATCTACGCCCTCGGGGCGACGATATACCGCGTGCTCACGGGGGAAAAGCCCGAGGAGTCGGTCGACCGCCAGCAGAAGGACGAGCTCAAACGTCCGTCCGAGCTGGGGGCCGAGATGCCGCTCAACGCGGAAAAGGCGGTCATGAAGGCGATGGCGCTCAAGCCCGGTCTGCGCTTTCAGCATGTCAGGGAGATGCGCCGGGCGTTCAACGATCAAAAGGAGATCGACTTCCCCGAGGTCGAGCTCAAAAAACGGCGCAGGCGCAGGGTGATATCCGCCGTGTCCGTTTTGGCGGCCCTCGTCGCGGTCGTTGCGGGTGGGCTTTACTACTACATGAACTTCACGGTGGAGGCGTCAAAGATAGACGAGGACAGCATTGTCGTCTGGGCGCCCACCGAGGGCGAGGCGTTGACGACCGAGCTCGACAGCGCGACGCTCGGCTTTTTGAGTATAGAGGACAACCGGGACTTCGGCGTCGAGGTTGTCGGCGTCGACAGAAGCGAATACGCGGACAGGCTCGCCGAGGCGGCGGGGACCGAGGAGTTCCCCGATGTGTTCAGGGGCGACCTTGTCGACGAGGAATTCCGCAGGCAGTACGCCGCCGATGTTTGGCTGTACTATCAGTTTTTTGACATGGACGATTATATCCTGCTGGGGGAGAGCAAAAAGGAGCTCAAGGATCAGCAGCTCATCCCGGTGAGCGTCTCGTTCCCCGTCGCGTATGTGAACCTCGGGCTGCTCGCGAAGATAGGGCAGGAGCCGCCCGCGTCGTTTGCGTCGGCGCAGGCGCTGCAATATGACATCACGCGCCTTGTCGACAGGGATACCGCACACTTTTGTGTTGTCGCCGATTCGGACGAGCTGCCGTACCTTGCGGCGACGCTCGGCGCCGACGAGGCGGCGCTCTGCCCGGCCGACCTCGGCGGAACAAACTACGCGGGCGGGTATGAGGCGTTCGCGAGCAAGGACGCGCTCATCTATCTCGGCTCGACGGGCGAGCTGACGAGGATGCAGAACACCGACAGCCTTCGCAGCACCTATACCGTTGTGCCGCTCGAGGGGGAGAAGGTCTATGCACAGTGGGGCGCGCAGTACAGCATAAGCGCCTCTGCGACGAACAACCGCCAAAAGCTTGCGATGCTGTATCTTTCGTATCTGTCGGGCGTGGGCGTGAGCTCGCAGCTTCCCGTTGAGCGCGCGGCGTTCGACGATTATGTCGCATCAAACGCGAGCTTTCTCGGGTTTTTGTCCGAGGCGGACGACGAGGGCGTGACCTATTCGGACAGGCTGGTCATCGAGGATCCCGCGCTTGCCGAGACGGGTGGGCAGACGCCCGACGATTCAGTTCCCGCCGACGGGCAAGAGCAGACGCCCGACAGTTCCGCGCCGTCCGACGGGGACGCTGCCGGCG
>CAYSRC010000033.1:0-8755 GCA_964433495.1 uncultured Oscillospiraceae bacterium | reverse complement strand
GGGCAAGAGCAGACGCCCGACAGTTCCGCGCCGTCCGACGGGGACGCTGCCGGCGCCGATGAATAGAGCTCGCGCGGCGATACCTAAACTGAACCCTTAAAAGCACGAACCGGGGACATGAAAATGAACGACTACTGCTTTGGCTGTATGAAGCCGATAGAGAAAGGGATCGAGGTCTGCCCGCACTGCGGATACGTGCAGAGCACGCCGCCGGGGGAGGTCTGTCACTTCACTCCGGGGACGATCCTGCACGCGCGGTACTATGTCGGGCAGGTGGTGCGGTTGAGCGCCGTCTGTGCAACGTACATCGGGCGCGATTTGAAACTTGACAACATCGTCACAGTTTCGGAGTATCTTCCGGCAATGTATGCCGCCCGCGCGCAGGGACAACAGATGCTGTCGGTGCGCATGGGCGAGGAGTTTGAGGCCGGGCTGAAGACGTTCTGCGACGGGGCGAGGAGGCTTGCGAAGTTCAGGGATGTGCAGGGCGCCGTCGAAATGCTTGACTTCTTTTTTGAGAACAACACCGCGTACATCGTGGCGGAGTACCTTGAGGGCCTTCGCCTGAGCAGCTATCTAAGAAGAATCGGGGGGAGGATGGAGTACGGCGACGCTGTCAAGGTTCTCGACCGGGTCATGCGCGCGACAGAGACCATCCACGCCAAAGGGATTCTCCACCTGGACATAAGGCCCGACATCATTTTTCTCACCGCCGACGGCAGGGCAAAGTTCATCGAGTTCGAGGGGGCACGGCTGTCGCACGGGGAGAACGAGACCTTCTCCGGCTCGTGGTTCAATATTGGCTATGCCCCGCCCGAGCAGTATATGACGCGCGCCAAGACGGGGGAATACACCGACATCTACGCCCTCGGGGCGCTGGCGTACCGCGTGCTCACGGGGGAAAGGCCCGAGGAGTCAATCGACCGCCAGCAGAAGGACAGCCTCAAGCGCCCGTCCGAGCTGGGGGTCGAAATTCCGCTCAACGCGGAAAAGGCAATCATGAAGGCGATGGCGCTCAAGCCCCGCCTGCGCTTTCGGCATGTTAGGGAGATGCGCCGGGCGTTTGACGGCAAAGAGACGAAATCCTCCTTTTGGCACGGACAGCGGCATCATGTTGGGGACGGCTTTAAGAAGGTTGAAGCCGACGCGGGTCGGTCTGACGGACGCGCGTCGGTATCCGAACGAACAGACTAAAATACACAATTCGGGGAACGGAAATGAACAACTATTGCCTCGGCTGTATGCAGCCGATAGAAAAAGGAACCGAGGTCTGCCCGCACTGCGGGTATGTGCAGAACACGCCGCCGAGGGAGGTATATCACTTTGCCCCGGGGACCATCCTGCACGCGCGGTACTATGTCGGGCGGGTGCTGGGGTTCGGCGGGTTCGGCGTGACCTACATCGGGCGCGACCTCGTGCTCGACAGCGTCGTGGCGATCAAGGAGTATCTGCCGAGCGAGTTCGCGACGCGGGTGCAGGGGCAGCAGACGCTGTCGGTGTACACGGGCGAGGCGGCCATGCAGTTTGACGCGGGGCTCAAGAGCTTTTCGGACGAGGCAAAGCGGCTCGCGAAGTTCAAGGACGTGCCGGGGGTGGTCGAGATCGTCGACACCTTCTCCGAGAACAAGACGGCGTACATCGTCATGGAGTATCTCGAGGGCGAGACGGTCAAGCAGAGGCTCGAGCGGGAGGGCAGGATCCCCTACGACGACGCCGAGGAGATCATCACGGCGGTGCTCGCGACGCTCAGCGCCGTCCACCGATCGGGGATCATCCACAGGGACTTAAGCCCCGCGAACATCTTTCTGACGTCGGACGGCAAGGTGAAGCTGCTCGACTTCGGGGCGGCGCGGTACGCGTCGGCCTACCACACCAAGAGCCTGTCGGTGATTCTCAAGCCGGGCTATGCGCCCGAGGAGCAGTACCGCAGCCGCGGCAACCAGGGGCCGTGGACCGACGTGTACTCGACCGCGGCGACGATGTACCGCATGATAACGGGAAAGACGCCGCAGGAGTCGATCGAGCGCATGAGCCGCGACGAGCTCAAGGAGCCGAGCAAGCTGGGCGTGAAGATCGACCCCAACAAGGAAAACGCGCTGATGAATGCGTTGAACGTGGATATCTCGGTGCGCACGCAGTCTGCGGGACAGTTTTTGGAGAACCTTGTGGGCGGCGCCGACGTCGAGCGCATCAAGGGGGAAAATCACAATGTCGACGAGGGCAGATGGCCGTGGTGGCTCAAGGCGCTTGCGGCGTGCGTGCCGCTGGCGGTTGCGGGCGTGGTTCTGCTGCTGAGCCTCAACCGGGGCGAGACGGTGAAGAACGACGACTTCACGACGGTGCCCAACGTGCTGACGATGGACGAGGTCAGCGCGCGCAGCATGCTCGAGGAGAGCGAGCTGTACATGCAGGTGGGCGGCACGGTGGAGGTCGACTTCGGGGACAGCGGCGTGGTGCAGGAGCTGAGCCCCGCGAGCGGGACATACATCAGAAAGTATGAGACGGTGGACGTCGGGCTCGCGGTGAACGAGACGGTGTTCATGCCGTACGTCGAGTACAGGGACATCGACAGCGCGACGGCGCTGATCGAGCAGGCGGGGCTCAACGCGAAGATCGAGTATGTCGACACGACAGACTATGCCGAGGACACGGTGTTTTGGCAGGAGTACCCCGAGGGCGAGGGGTTAAACAAGAACCAGCTCGTCGGGATAAAGGCGGCGGTGGGCTCGCCCGCCGAGGACACGGGGGAGACGGTGGACATCCCCGACGTGACGGGCATGACCGTCGAGCAGGCGCTGGCGGCGCTGCGCGAGGCGGGGCTTTACGGCGTGATAACCGCCGAGGAGTACGGCGCGGAGGAGTTCGGCACCGTGCTCGGCAGCGAGCTTGAGGCAAAGAGCCTCAACAAAAACGCGGTGGTGCCGCTGCGCGTGAGCCTCGGGCACGAGTATGTGCGGATGCCGTCGCTGAGCCTCAAGAGCAAGAGCGAGGCCGAGGCGATCCTTGAGGGTCTGGGCCTTGTTGTGAAGTACGAATACAAGCAGACCAACGACTATGCCGAGGATCTTGTGCTCGAGCAGAGCGTGCCTGTTGGGACAAAGCTCGCCGAGGGCGACGAGGTCACGCTGACGCTGTCGCGGCCCGACTACGGCAATGTGCCGGACGTGACGGGCAGGACGCAGGCGGAGGCGGCCGCGCTCATCGAGCAGGCGGGGTTCACGGCGCGCATCTCGGAGGAAGTGATCTACAGCGACACGGTCGAGAAGGGCCTTGTGGTGCGTCAGTCGGCGGTGGGTCAGCTTGCGAAGGGCAGGGTGGTGACGCTGTCGGTGAGCGCGGGCAAGACGACCAAGACGGCCGCGGTGCCGAGCGTCGCGGACCTTTCGGTGTCGGAGGCCGAGTTCAGGATAACCGCGGCGGGCTTTGGGTTTGCCCATGGCGGTGAAGAGTACAGCGACACCGTCGCGAAGGGCAATGTCATCCGCTGCACACCCACGGGCAGCCAAAGGCTGGGAACCACCGTTTCGGTCACCCTGAGCAAGGGGCCGAATCCCAAACCGATCCCCAACGTCGCGGGGCAGGGTCAGGCGGCGGCACAGGGCGCGCTGTCGGCAATGGGCCTGTCGGTGAGCGTCACCTCGCAGCACAGCGAGTCGGTGCCCTACGGCGCGGTCATCAGTCAGTCGCCGTCGCCCGGCACGCTGGTCGAGCAGGGCGCGCCGGTTCAGCTGGTCGTCAGCTGCGGCACGGCGGGCAAAACCGTGTCGGCGGCTGAGATAGGGAACTATCCCGCGTCTCAGTACACGCAGACGCCCGCAGTGGAGTACAGGTATACCGTGACGACATATGAGAGAGAGACACATGACGCTTGGACGCATCAGCCTCCTAATCTGAGCGGCTGGCAGCTTGTCGGTCAGTCGGAAGCTTCTTGGACTCCGTGGGTTGAGTACACGGGCACGCCCCCCGAAGCAAATGTCGACTTGGAGATTGAGGTATACGAGACAGAGGATTATTACTTTCAGCATTGGTACAGAGAAGTGAACGGTCAAACGGAATACTATAACCACGAAGTTGAAGGCGCTGTTTATGAAAAAAATACAGGGTTCAAGGCGGGCCAGGGTTTTGTGTTTACAGAAGTACCTCCGGGTGTGTCATATGACGGTGTACATGTAAATGCCTCGTCTCAACAAGGATATCGAGAATTTGGCAGTGAATCGATTTGGTTCAAGGTCATGACGGGAACAACTACAACAATGTACAGAATAAGATATTGTTACACTTCCTTTTATTTTGAGAGAACCGCGAGTACGACGACATCGGAATGGACGTCGAATAAAGACGGTTTTCCCACAAGCACAGATTGGGTTTCGGTCGGAGGATATCCTTATTATCCGAAAGAAAGAAAAACCGTCTCCGTCGAAGAGCGCCCGGCAGGCTACTACGTCACAGGCATCCCATTTTGATGATGCTTTGAGTTAGCTTTGCGCGCAAAAACTGCCGGCCTTCGCGGGGACGCGGTAAGCAGCCGGTATCACACAGACATTCAAAAAGAGGACGTTTCGTTAAAAAAAGGTCGGGCCGCGCGAGTTTGCCTCAAGGCGAATTTTAGCGGCTGAGACCTGAGAAGCAACAGGGATTCGGAGAAGAGCTATGAAAAACTATTGCCTCGGCTGTATGCGGCCGATAGAAAAAGGGACTGAGGTCTGCCCGCACTGCGGGTATGTGCAGAACACGCCGCCGAGGGAGGTATATCACTTTGCCCCGGGGACCATCCTGCACGCGCGGTACTATGTCGGGCGGGTGCTGGGGTTCGGCGGGTTCGGCGTGACCTACATCGGGCGCGACCTCGTGCTCGACAGCGTCGTGGCGATCAAGGAGTATCTGCCGAGCGAGTTCGCGACGCGGGTGCAGGGGCAGCAGACGCTGTCGGTGTACACGGGCGAGGCGGCCATGCAGTTTGACGCGGGGCTCAAGAGCTTTTCGGACGAGGCAAAGCGGCTCGCGAAGTTCAAGGACGTGCCGGGGGTGGTCGAGATCGTCGACACCTTCTCCGAGAACAAGACGGCGTACATCGTCATGGAGTATCTCGAGGGCGAGACGGTCAAGCAGAGGCTCGAGCGGGAGGGCAGGATCCCCTACGACGACGCCGAGGAGATCATCACGGCGGTGCTCGCGACGCTCAGCGCCGTCCACCGATCGGGGATCATCCACAGGGACTTAAGCCCCGCGAACATCTTTCTGACGTCGGACGGCAAGGTGAAGCTGCTCGACTTCGGGGCGGCGCGGTACGCGTCGGCCTACCACACCAAGAGCCTGTCGGTGATTCTCAAGCCGGGCTATGCGCCCGAGGAGCAGTACCGCAGCCGCGGCAACCAGGGGCCGTGGACCGACGTGTACTCGACCGCGGCGACGATGTACCGCATGATAACGGGAAAGACGCCGCAGGAGTCGATCGAGCGCATGAGCCGCGACGAGCTCAAGGAGCCGAGCAAGCTGGGCGTGAAGATCGACCCCAACAAGGAAAACGCGCTGATGAATGCGTTGAACGTGGATATCTCGGTGCGCACGCAGTCTGCGGGACAGTTTTTGGAGAACCTTGTGGGCGGCGCCGACGTCGAGCGCATCAAGGGGGAAAATCACAATGTCGACGAGGGCAGATGGCCGTGGTGGCTCAAGGCGCTTGCGGCGTGCGTGCCGCTGGCGGTTGCGGGCGTGGTTCTGCTGCTGAGCCTCAACCGGGGCGAGACGGTGAAGAACGACGACTTCACGACGGTGCCCAACGTGCTGACGATGGACGAGGTCAGCGCGCGCAGCATGCTCGAGGAGAGCGAGCTGTACATGCAGGTGGGCGGCACGGTGGAGGTCGACTTCGGGGACAGCGGCGTGGTGCAGGAGCTGAGCCCCGCGAGCGGGACATACATCAGAAAGTATGAGACGGTGGACGTCGGGCTCGCGGTGAACGAGACGGTGTTCATGCCGTACGTCGAGTACAGGGACATCGACAGCGCGACGGCGCTGATCGAGCAGGCGGGGCTCAACGCGAAGATCGAGTATGTCGACACGACAGACTATGCCGAGGACACGGTGTTTTGGCAGGAGTACCCCGAGGGCGAGGGGTTAAACAAGAACCAGCTCGTCGGGATAAAGGCGGCGGTGGGCTCGCCCGCCGAGGACACGGGGGAGACGGTGGACATCCCCGACGTGACGGGCATGACCGTCGAGCAGGCGCTGGCGGCGCTGCGCGAGGCGGGGCTTTACGGCGTGATAACCGCCGAGGAGTACGGCGCGGAGGAGTTCGGCACCGTGCTCGGCAGCGAGCTTGAGGCAAAGAGCCTCAACAAAAACGCGGTGGTGCCGCTGCGCGTGAGCCTCGGGCACGAGTATGTGCGGATGCCGTCGCTGAGCCTCAAGAGCAAGAGCGAGGCCGAGGCGATCCTTGAGGGTCTGGGCCTTGTTGTGAAGTACGAATACAAGCAGACCAACGACTATGCCGAGGATCTTGTGCTCGAGCAGAGCGTGCCTGTTGGGACAAAGCTCGCCGAGGGCGACGAGGTCACGCTGACGCTGTCGCGGCCCGACTACGGCAATGTGCCGGACGTGACGGGCAGGACGCAGGCGGAGGCGGCCGCGCTCATCGAGCAGGCGGGGTTCACGGCGCGCATCTCGGAGGAAGTGATCTACAGCGACACGGTCGAGAAGGGCCTTGTGGTGCGTCAGTCGGCGGTGGGTCAGCTTGCGAAGGGCAGGGTGGTGACGCTGTCGGTGAGCGCGGGCAAGACGACCAAGACGGCCGCGGTGCCGAGCGTCGCGGGCCTTTCGGTGTCGGAGGCCGAGTTCAGAATAACCTCAGCGGGCTTTGGGTTTGCGGCCGACGGAGGCGAGTACAGCGAGACGGTGCCGAAGGGCAGCGTGCTCTACTGCACGCCGTCGGGGACGCAGACGCTCGGCGCGACAATCGTGGTGACGCCGAGCCTCGGCAGGCAGCCTCGGCCGGTGCCCAACGTCGTGGGCACGGCGTATACCTCGGCGCAGAACTCGCTCGCCTCGATAGGCATGTCGGTCAGCATAACCTCACAGCATGACGAGAGTGTGGCTTACGGCGCGGTCATCAGTCAGTCGGTGGCGCCCGGCACCCTCGTCGAGCAGGGCGCGGCGATACAGCTCGTCGTCAGCTGCGGCACGGCGGGCAAATACGTGACGCCGAGTGAGATAGGCTACTATCATCCTGATCTGTATACACAGTCGCCGGTCATGGAGTATCAGTATACGACCACGACGAGGGAGACGACGACTCAGACCGTTAATTCTTTGACGGCGCCTGTGCTGGGGGATGGATGGGTATATACAGGTACTCATACCGATGAATGGAGTGAGTTTGGGAGCGAGCAAAGAGGAACACCAGGCAGTTATGATGCTTCAATTTGCAGAGTTGAAACGTTCAAAAAAGAAGAAGTAGTTGGATATGAATACACAATGAATTACAGTTCAGTTACTATCCCTTGGGGTGAGGAACATGATAGCGAAAAGGAGTTGGGTATTCCATTAAGCTATGGCTGGTGGAATAGATGGGTTACTTTTACTCCGGGAAACGGTGGTGGGCCAGGATGGCCAAAAAAAATAAGAACAACAACAAGATATGCTATTGGAGGAACGGCAATCGGAGGAGGTGGATATACAACAGCACCTGTATCAGGCGGGGATATCCTATCAGTTAACGGGTCATCACAGACAGGGTACTGCATGGGGAAAAACGCTAATGGTGCCATAATAATTGCATTTATTATGAGTGAGAAGCAAATGACAGAACAAGTTGATTACTATAGAACGAGTTATCTAAATGTGACATATTACTATCAAAAAGAAACCATCTCCGCCCTGTCTGGCTGGATACAGGACAAAGGCCAAATACCCTCCGAGACGGCGAATATGACCGTCGCGAAAGAGGAGCGGGTCGGCGGCTACTACGTCACAGGCATCCCGTTTTAAACCCATGTGTTTTGTCTTTGAAAACTCTCCCCTTGAGGAAAACACCTCAAAGCTTCTGCGAGCCCTGCAAAAGCCCCCCTTACCGCGCGTAAACGGAACGACGCGCGGTACACCCTGCGGGAGTATGCAGGGCGTGTGTAAAGGGGGGGGGAGGGCCGCAAAGCGGCGGGGGGATTGTAAGCGGCGAGCTAAAGTTGCAACATAAAGCATATTTTAAGGACAAGGCTTTGCGCAGTCAATCCCTCAGCCGACTGCGTCGGCAGCTCCCTTTACACAAGGGAGCCTTAAAGGTCCGTGACCCACGGGTCAGCGTAGGCTTTAGGGAAAGGAAACCTTCCCCCGAGGGGGAAGGGGGACCGCTTGCGGTGGATGAGGGGTTAGGGAAACTTGTTCGTTTGGTGCGGGGATGAAGTCAAGAAAGTGAGCTTTGCTTACGCCTCATCAGTCGACTTCGTCGACAGCTTCCCCCCACGGGGGAAACTCAAGGGCCCGGAACTTAAAACCCCCCTTGTGCAAAGGGGGGAGGGCCGCAGAGCGGCGGGGGGGATTGACGGGAAGAGACCGAAATCTCGGGTAAGCTCGGTTCCCGAAGCAAGTCTTTGACAACCCCTCCGTCGGGCGAAGCCCGACACCTCCCCTTACCACACACCCCGCATACTCTCGCGGGGCGTGGTCGCGCGTAAGCGGAACGACGCGCGACAGAATTCCCGAGAGTATGGGAACCCCCGAACGCCGTACCGATTGCGATGCGCATCTGCCGCGCGGAGTG
>CAYSRC010000032.1:0-27173 GCA_964433495.1 uncultured Oscillospiraceae bacterium | reverse complement strand
GACTCGGTCTTGTTGACGTGCTGTCCGCCCGCGCCGCCCGAACGGTAGGTGTCGATCTGAAGATCCTTTTGGTTTATCTCGAGCTCGACCTCCTCGGCCTCGGGCAGCACCGCCACCGTGACGGTGGAGGTGTGTATGCGCCCCTGCGTCTCGGTCTCGGGCACCCGCTGGACCCGGTGGACGCCGCTTTCAAACTTGAGCCTGCTGTACGCGCCGTCGCCCGAGATCAAAAAGCTTATCTCCTTAAAGCCGCCGAGCTCGGTCTCGTTGGCGTTCAGCACCTCGACGCGCCAGCGCCGCGCGTCGGCATACATCGAATACATGCGGCAGAGCGAGTTTGCAAAGAGCGCCGCCTCCTCGCCCCCCGCGCCGCCGCGAATCTCGACGATGACGTTTTTGTCGTCGTTTTCGTCCCGCGGCAGAAGGAGGATCTTGAGCTCCTCCTCGCACCGCTCCATCGCGGCGCGGCCCTCCTCAAGCTGGACGCGAACCATCTCTTTAAAGTCGGCGTCAAGGCCGCCCTCGCCCAGCAGCTCGCGCGCTTCGTCCGCGTCGGCCCTGGCCTTTTTGTACTCGCGGAACTTTTCCGCAACGGGCAAGAGGCGCTTGTGCTCCTTCATCAGGGTGCGAAAACGCTCGTTGTCCGAGACGACCTCGGGGTCGGACAGCAGCTCGTTTATCTCTTGGAAGCGGTTTTCGACCGCCGACAGTTTTTCAAACAATTTCCGTCTCCTCGTCAATGGTTACAGGTTTAATTCGCCGCGCCGGGGCCGGGTGCCCCGAAGAGAGCGCCCGGTGCGAAGAATCTACCGCCCGGGGGCGCCCTCGGCCCGCGTGATTTTTTTGATGTTTTTTTCGATCTTGTGCCGCGGCACCATGACCTCGTGCCCGCAGCGTGCGCATTTTATCTTGAAGTCGGCGCCGATGCGGGTCACCAAAAACTCGCGGCTGCCGCAGGGGTGCTGCTTTTTTACCGTTATTATGTCCCCGACGCGCACATCCACACGCGGCACCCCCTTTTTGCCCCGCATACTCTTTGTCGAAAAAGCGGCGCAATGCACGATAATTATACTACAAAGCGGGCGCGTTCGCAATTGCGGCGCGCAGGGCGGTTGCTTTTGGCCGCGCCGTTTAGTAAAATTGGGTGTACGGAGGGGGAAAGATGCAGGATTTTGACTTGATGCTCGCGCAGGTCATCGCACAGGCGCGGGCGTGCGGCATACCCGTGTCCCGAAGGATCGAGCCGCACGTCGTCGTCAACGCAAGGGCCAAGACGCGGTTCGGCTGCTGCAAAAGGCGGGGCGGCGTGTACACCGTCGAGGTGTCGGACAGGCTCGCGGACGCGGGGCGCACGGCGTGCATGCAGACCCTTGCGCACGAGGTGCTGCACACCTGCCGCGGGTGCGCCGACCACCGACAGCGCTGGCGGGAGTACGCCGAGCGGATGAACGCCGCGTACGGCTACAGCATCTCGCGGGTGTGCACGAGCGAGAGCATGGGGCTCGAGCCGCGGCGGGAGTACCGATACGCCGTGCGGTGCACGACGTGCGGCAAACGATATGAAAGGCTTAAAAAATCCAAACTGATCACCAACCCCGAGCGGTACCGCTGTACCTGCGGGGGAGCGCTTGAGAGGATTTTGTAGAGGGATGTTTGTCGAGACAGAGCGGCTTATTTTGAGGGATTTTTCTCGGGACGATGTGCCCGATGTGTTTGGGTACGCCAAAAGCGAGCGGGTGGGGCCCGCTGCGGGGTGGGCCCCGCACAAAAGCATAGAGGAGACGGCAGCGGCAGTGGACGAGTTTATTAAAGACGGGACGACGGCGATCGTACTTAAAAGCACGGGCCGCGTCGTGGGGAGTGTCGGTCTTCACGACACGTCGGTCTCGAGGCTGCTGAGAAGCATCAAAGGGCTCGAGATCGGCTATGTGCTGGGCGAGCGCTGCTGGGGCAGGGGGCTGATGAGCGAGGCCGCGCTCGAGGTCGCGCGGCACGCCTTTTGCGAGAGGGGCGTCGGGGTGCTGTGGTGCGGCTGCTTTGAGGGCAACCGCCGAAGCGCCCGCGTCGCCGAAAAGCTGGGCTTTCGCGAGGCGTACGTAAAGAAAACCCGCTGCGAGGCGCTCGGGCGGGTCGTCGACGAGCACATTCTTTTTTTGACCGACGACATGTTTTTTGAAAGATTCGGCGGTTGCGCGGATAAAGAATGAAAATCAAAACCACGCGTTCAACGCGTGGTTTGAACAGGTCCTTATAGGGCCTATCTCCTGCGGCGCCCCCTAAAGGGGGCGCCGAAAAAGTGCGTCAATCGCGCCTTTTGCAGGCTCGGCCCCGCCGCGGCTCAGAGGGAGAGTGTCTCATCTTTTTCGGCGCTCTTTTCGATCAAAGCGGTCAGCTCGGCGTCATCCAGTTTGTGCGAGAGAAGCTCTTCAATCGAAGGGATCGGCTCGGCGGCCTCCGACGCCCGCGCGGCACGCTCCTTACCCGAAGCGAACCGCTCAACGTCATCCAACACCATTGAGGTAAACGTCTCAACCGCAGGGAGATGCTCGACGTCGACCGTCTCCTGCCCTGCGCGTTTATCATCCCAAGCAACCTGCCGCGCGATGTTATACACCTGCGCGATAAACTCATCGATCGAAGGAATCCGTTCGTCTGCGCTCGGCGTCTGCGCGGGGGGTTCTTGAATTGAGAGGGGCTGCCCCGCGGCGTCCGACATCTTAAACCCGCAGTATTGGCAGAAGTCGCTGTCGTCCGGCAGCCGCATACCGCAGTTGGGGCAGACCGCCGCACCCTCAACCGAGGCGGCGTGCTCGGCGGCGTCCGCCAGGTTAAACCCGCAGTATTGGCAAAAAACACTGTCGTCCGGCAGCCGCATACCGCAGTCGGGACAGACCGTCGCCCCCTCAACCGAGGCGGTCTGCTCGGCGGCGTCCGCCAGGTTGAACCCGCAGTATTGGCAGAAGTCGCTGTCGTCCGGCAGCCGCATGCCGCAGTTGGGGCAGTTCATCGCTCATCCCCCCTTCGGACGCTTGTGCCGCATTTATGGCAAAACTCGCTTCCGTCGACAAGCCGTGCGCCGCACCGCCTGCAATAAAGAACCTTTCGCATGGGCGTTTGTGCCGGAAGCCCGGGCGGCGCGGGGCCCGCCTTTTCCGCGGGGGCCCTGTCGGGCGCAGGCGCGGCGGCGGGCGTTTCCCCGTCGGCCGGCGTCCGCATCTCGGCCGCGGCCGCCTTTATCCCGGCCTCGGCCGGCTTGTCTTTCTTGCGTCGGGAGACGAGAAAAGGAACAAGCGCGCAGATCGCGACGGCAAGCAGGATTAAAATCAGGACGACCCAGCTGAAGCCCGATAAAAAGTCGGAAGCCGAGCTCCCCGAGGATTCGCTCCCCGAGGATTCACTCCCCGAGAAAAAGCCCCCCGAGGACGGGCTGCCCGAAGAGGCGCCGCCCGAGGGCGCGGCGCCCCCGGGCGCGGGGTAATAGACGCTCTTTATCACCGCTTCAAAATCGTCATAGTATTTGCTGCTGCTGTCCCCGGAAAAATCAAAAATAAAGAAATATCCGTTTTCAACTCGAAAGAGCGTTATCAATTTGTCAAGGCGGCCGTCCTCGCTTGACTGGGCGGGAAGTTCTTGCACAAACCGATAATACTCTTTGCCGCCGTAGGACACCGTCGAAATCTCGTTCACATCGACCGAGAACGATTCGGCAACATACCCCGGGGTGATGGTGGAGTTGTCGATCTGAGACCTCGTCTTGCCCGCGCGTGCGTCACGGGACATGTTTGTCCATACGTCAATACTGCAGAATTCCATGTACAGATTGGGGTCGTCGTCCGAAATGATATATACGAAGTTAGAGCCGTCCTCCGGAGCTTTGGTCTTCAAAGACCAGCGCGCGGGCACCGCGAACTCGACCCCGCTGTTGTCGTCGACGTACAGAATAACGCCCGTGTTCCCGGAGCCGCCCGTGTTCCCGGAGCCGCCCGTGTTCCCGGAGCTGCCCGTGCCCCAGGGGGCGTGCGACGCGGGCGGCCCGCTGCCGGCCCGCACCGACCGCACAGATGCCCCGCCCGGCGCGGCGAATACCGTCGCCGACATCGTGAGCAGCAGCACAAACGCCGCAACAAAGGAACAGAATTTTTTCATCTCACGCTCTCCTCCTCAAGCCGCCGCCCGAGCAGACGGGCAAAGGCGGCGCAATCCGCCCCGCGCCGGGGCAGGGGGCTTTTTCGCGGCCGCAGGTTCGCACCCGGGCCGTCGCCCCGCTTTGTTCGCACCCGTTCCGCTCCCCGGGGCAGGGGACGCAACGCGGCACGGGGCGGCCGCTCCTTTTTTTTCGCAAGAGGCCGCGGCCCCGCCGTTTAAGCCCGCCGAGAAGCTATCCTCTCAAGATAAAGTATATACTATATTCGACCCCTTTTTCAATATCCACACGGACGGGGGTTAAAAAGCGCTGCCCCCGGCTGCAACATGAAATAAAGAAAGGTCCCGAGCGCACCGTGCGCTCGGGACCTTTCGTCAAAAACGGAATCCGCCCGTCCCGCCGAACGGCCCCGCCCGTTTGCCGAGGCCCCTCTCTCAGAACCGCTCCTTGTCGATCCAAAGGCCGAGGGCGGGGTTGGGGATAAAATAGACCTCCTCGCCGCCGACGGTGTTATAGCCGTATTGCAGCTTGTCGGGGTCGTATTTTGCCGCCGTCCCGTCGTAATCCGCCGGGTTGTAGCCGACCCCGGCGATCTCGTCCTGCGTTATCTCTTTTACCGCGTAGGTGACGGTAAACCGGCCGTCGGACGAGCCGTGTATAAGGTGGGCGGCCGCGCTCATGTTGTCGCGAAGGTCCCGGTTTTCCGGCCTGTTGAACGCCTCCAGCGTGTGCAGCCGGCCGCGGTAGCCGTATTTGCGGATGAGTTTGTCGATCTGCATGTCCTCGCCGAAGCGCTTTACCCCCGGGGCGAGCACGACGAGCTCGCCGCCGTCGGCCATCGCCATGCGCGTGCGGTATACCGCCTTGTTCCCGAGCCAGGTGCTTTTGAACTCGCCGGGGTCGAGGTACACCACACATTTTTTGAGGCCGTGCTCCACAAAGTCGATGTTCTTTTTCTGCGCGAGCTTGACGGCCTCGGTCAGGCACTCCCGCCCCTCGCCGATGAAGAGGCCGTGCGTGCGGATACGGCCGCCGGGGGCCGTCGTCACCGTGAGGGCAAAGAGTACGGGACGCGCGCCGAGAAAATGCTCCATGCTGTAGTCGAGCAGCTTGCGCACGGGGGTGTGATCCCTGCCCATCATGCGCTCAAGACCGTAGACGGCGCCGACCATGTGGCTTTTGTTGATCATGTCGCTGCCGCCGACGCCCACAAACAGGTTCTTCGCGTGGTTCGACATCCCGATCACCTCGTGCGGGACGACCTGACCGGCGGAGATGATGAGGTCATAGCTCTCGTCCGTGACGCGCCTGTTTATCTCGACGTCCACCGCGTCGTGCCAAAGGTTTTCCGTTATCTCCTCGAGATATCCCGCCGGAACCTCGCCGAGCTTTACCACATCGGTTCTCCAGTTGTGCGGGATAAACCTGTCGTAGGGGATGTCGCCGAACATCACCCGCGCCTGCTCTTCGGAAACCGGCTCGTGCGTGCCGAGCGCCGGCAGGATGTCCGTCTGCACGCCGGCGTCGCGCAGCAGGTGGTAATACACATTGGTGATATACCCGGCGTTTGAGTGAAGCCTTGTGAAGTCGGGCGGGATGATGAGCGCCTTTTTGAGCTCGCGGCCCTCGAGGGAAGCCGCGAGGGCCTCCTTTATCTCGTCCCTGCCGAGACCCTCTTCTCTATCCGAAATTTTGAATATATCCATGTTGTCTCCCCGTTGTTTTGTCACAGACACAACCGTTCGATCGCGGCGGCGACGCCGTTGTCGTCGCACGAGGCGGTGATGTAATCCGCCGCCGCCTTTACAGCCTCGTGCGCGTTTTGCACGGCGACGCCGACGCCGGCCTTTTTTATCATGCTGAGGTCGTTCAACCCGTCGCCGAAGGCCATCGTCGCCGCGGCGGGTATCCCGAGCGCGTCCGCCAGCCGCAGCAGCGCGTCGCCCTTGTTTGCGTCGCGGCTGTTTATCTCGACGTTGTCGGCAAGCGAGGACGAGACGGCGAGGCCCGAAAACCTCTCTTCGAGGGTTTTGAGCAGCCGGGCGCGAAGCTCGCGGTCGGTCGTGAACAGCTGTATCTTCTGAACGTCGTGCCCGACGCCCAAGATATAGTCCCGCAGGTTGTGCACGGGCTGCCGAAGCTCACGGATCATCCTGACGTAGTGCGGGTCGGATGTATAGCGCTCGGCCTGCCGCTGCATACTGCCGGTCATCCAGCCCCGGTCGTCCATATAGCAGTCGTAGATCACCGGCAGGGTATCGAGGTATTCCATGATCGCGGCCGCCCGTTCGAGCGGGATTTCGGCCTTCGCGAGGGAAAGGCCGTGCTTCACATCGTACACCTGCGCCCCGTTTACGGTGACGGCGTAGCGGATATACGGGAGGTTTCGGATGACCTGCGGCATACCGCCGTAGAACCGCCCCGTCGCCGGCACGATTTCGATGCCGCGTTCGGCGGCTCTTTGAAGAGCCGCCTCATCGGCCGGGCCGAGCTGCTTGTCCGAATTCAAAAGGGTTCCGTCGAGGTCAACGGCAATGAGCCTTATGTCAAGCATTGTAGGTGCCGGCGGAGGTGCTGCCGCCGCGGCCCGTCCAGTCGGTGTGGAAAAACCGGCCGCGGGGCGAGTCGATCCTCTCGTAGGTGTGCGCGCCGAAATAGTCCCGCTGGGCCTGAAGAAGGTTGGCCGGCAGACGCTCTGTCGTATAGCCGTCAAAATAGCTCAGCGCCGAGGAGATCGCCGGCATCGGGATGCCGGCCGAGGCGGCGTAGGCCGCGACCTCCCGCCACGCGGGGACAAGCTGCCCGATCACGCCGCTGAAGTACCCGTCCATGAGGAGGTTCTCGAGCTCGGGATCCTTGTCGAACGCCTCCTTGATTTTCCCGAGAAAGGCGCTGCGGATGATGCAGCCGCCGCGCCACATGAGCGCGATGCCGCCGTAGTTGAGCTCCCAGCCGTAGGTTTTTGCCGCCGTGCGCATCAGCGCGAACCCCTGCGCGTAGGAGATTATCTTCCCGGCGTACAGCGCCCTGCGGATGCTCTCGATAAAGGCGTCCCTGTCCCCCTTGAACGCGGGGATCTCCCTCGGGTAGAGCGCCGCCGCCCGCACCCGCTCCTCCTTCTGCGCCGACAGGCATCTTGCGAACACCGCCTCGCCGATGAGCGTCAGCGGGACGCCCTCGTCAAGGGCGGCGATCCCCGTCCACTTGCCGGTGCCCTTCTGACCCGCCGTGTCGAGGATGCGGTCGACGGTTGTCTCCCCGTTTTCATCCCGATAGCCCAGGATGTCGCGCGTTATCCCGATGAGATAGCTGTCGAGCTCCGTCTTGTTCCATTCGGCAAAGACGTCGTGCAGCTCGTCGGCGCTCATCCCGAGGCCGTCGCGCATCAGCTGGTACGCCTCGCAGATAAGCTGCATGTCGCCGTACTCGATGCCGTTGTGTACCATCTTTACAAAGTGGCCTGCGCCGCCGCCGCCGACCCAGTCGCAGCAGGGGGCGCCGTCCTCGACCCCGGCGCAGATTGCCTGAAAGATCGGCTTGACATGCGGCCACGCCGCCGCCGACCCGCCCGGCATCATGCTTGGCCCGTTGAGCGCGCCCTCTTCTCCGCCGGATACGCCGACGCCCACATAGAGCAGTCCCTTTGACTCGACATATTCCGCCCGCCTTATCGTGTCGGGGAAGTGGCTGTTGCCGCCGTCGATGATGATATCGCCCGGCTCGAGATAGGGGAGGAGCGCGTTGATCAGGTCGTCCACCGCCCGGCCTGCCTTGACCATCATCATGACCTTGCGCGGCTTTTCGAGGCTGTCCGCAAGCTCCCGCAGGCTTTTGCAGCCGATGATGTTGAGACCCGCCGCCCTGCCGTTCACAAAGTTGTCCACCTTTGAGACGGTTCTGTTGTACACCGCCGCGGTGAAGCCCTTTGACTCGATGTTCATCACGAGGTTTTCGCCCATCACGGCAAGCCCGATGAGCCCTATATCAGCTTTTTTCATCATGTTTCCCCCTTATCTCTGCACCCTTGCGTTGCCCGCGTAGATGTCCCATACCTGCTTTTCGTCGGCGGGCTCCGCATAGTCGTTGAGGCTCGAGGCCGCCAGCGCCCCGCACGCCCAGCCGAACTGCATACACCTGCCCGCGTCCCAGCCGTTCAACACGCCGTACAGCAGACCGCCCGTAAAGCCGTCCCCGCCGCCGATGCGGTCCATCACCTGGATCGCGCGCGGCTCTTCCACATACCACCTGTCGCCCGACAGCACGATTGCGCCCCAAAGGTGCTCGTTTGCCGAGAGCACCTGCCGCAGCGTGGTTGCGAACATCCCGGCGTTCGGATACCTTTCCCCGACCTGCATGATCATCGCCTTAAAGCTCTCGATTTTTGCCCGCAGGTCCCTGCCCCCGGCCTCCGGCCCCTTGAAGCCGAGGCAGAGCTGAAAATCCTCCTCGTTGCCCACAAGGATATCGGCGCACGATGCAATCTCGCCGAAGGCGGACGCAAGCTCGTCCTCGCGCCCCTTCCAAAATGTGGCGCGGTAGTTTAGGTCAAACGACACGAGGGCGCCGTGCTTCTTTGCCTGCCTTGCCAGAGCAAGGCAGCACTCGGTTGTCTCGGGGCTCATCGCGGCGATAAGGCCGGAGATGTGGAGAATCCCCACGCCCTCGCGGCCGAAGATGCGCTCCGTATCGAAATCGTCGATGCAAAGGGTTCTGCCGACCTCTCCCGCGCGGTCGTTCCACACCCTGGGCGCGCGCATGCCGAAGCCCGAGTCGGATATATTGAACTGGTGGCGATACCCCCACGGGCCGCCCTGCGGGACGCTCGCCCCCTCGAACCTTATGTTGCGGGCGCGAAGCTGGCTTTTTATAAACACCGCCACGGGGCTGCCCTCGACAAACTTTGTCAGGGCAAGGCACTCGCGCCCGAGTGAGGACGCCACATTGAGCACGTTTGTCTCGGCGCTTGTGGCCTGCATGATAAACCGGTCGCTGTTGTGTGCCGACATCCGGTTTTCCGGCGTTATCCGCACCCCCATGCTCGTCGGGCACCCTATCGCGTAGCGCGCGTCTGTCTTTACCTTCATTGTGATTTCTCCTCTCTATAGCGTTCTTTTATACCGGGCAGGGCCGGGCGGCGGACAGGGCAGCTCCCGCCCCCGGCTTCGGCCCGATGAAGAACGGGACGCAGAAACGACCCCGAAAGCCGTCGTTACAGCAAAATGAACTCCAATCGCGAGATCGGAGCCCATTTGCGGTGTTATGCTTATTTTTCGGATTCGTTCTTCTCGGCCTCGAGCTCGTAGTCGTATTTGCGGGCGGGCTCGATCTCGCAGCAGACATAGGTGAGAACGCCGTCGCCGATGTTGCGAATGCCGTGGGAGCCGCCCGGGCGGATGACCGCGATGGTGTAGGGCTCGACCCGAAACTTCTCGCCGCACAGGGTGATCTCGGCCTTGCCGTCGATCACGAGATAGAACTGCTCGTTGTCGCGGTGATAGTGCTCGCCGACGGCGGAGCCGACGGGCAGCGTAGTGATGTGCACATAGTGGAAGTTGCGGGAATCGTTGGGGTCGCAGCCGCCGGGCTGGGCGGGCTCGTCGCCGAGGATGGTCATGTTGGGGTAGGTGCCGGCCTCGCCGGGGCGGTCGTCGTGCTTGTTGAGGCAGACGTAGCTGGACGCGTCTTCCATGGTGCGGATCAAAAACTTTTCTTTTGTGCAGAACATAAGCGGTAAACCCCTTTCAGCGGTAATGGTGACACAACCATTATAAACGACCCAAAATGATAAAGTCAATTATTATATATATTTATAATATGATAAGATATAACTTATATAAAACCCGACGGGATAAAGCGTAATAAAGACCTTAAAGTTACGAAAAAAGAAACAACCTTTCTTATATTCGCCGATATCGCCGGCCTGTCCCAAACGGCGACCGAAACGGAAAAATGCAATCGGGAAGAATAAAGCGTTATCTCGACATTTTTCGACAAAATATAACATAAAAAAATAGGCAAATCCCCAAACAACGCTCACTTTCGGTGAAATTACGCCCGAGAATCGGCAAAACAGACAAAAAACATCCGTAAATTATGTGCAAAAGTAACATTCATAATTGTTTACCTATTTTTTTGATAAAAAATAAAAGATTGAAATAACGAAACTTGTGTAATATACTCATAAATAGCATAGACGATAAAGAAAAACTTTTGGACAGGACTGCAATGAAAAAGATACGTTTGGCAACGCCGATTTTTTTGGTTCGCAAGCAGGCGGAGCAGGATTTGTTTTCGGTAATCAGGGAGCTCGGAAAGCTCGGCTTCGACGCGTTCGAGATGGGGGGCCTGTACGGCAACGACCCCGACAGGGTGCGGCGCGCCGCGCAGGACGCGGGGCTCGAGATATTGGTCGACCACGTGCCGTATGCGGAGTTTGAGGAAAAGGCCGACGAGATCATCGCAACGAGAGCCGCGCTCGGGAGCAAATACATCTCGATCTGCAAAATCCCGGACGACAAATATCCCGGCGGAGTGAATTTCAAAGAGGGCCTTGCCTTTATCAACAGGGTCGCCGAAAAAGCCAAAAAGGCCGGCATGACGCTTCAGTACCACAACCACGGGTTTGATTTTATGACCCGCATCGACGGCAGATATCCCATCGAGCACATCCTCGACGGCGTGCCGGCAGAGCTGCTGCAGCACATGCCGGACATCGGCTGGTGCATGCTGGGGGGCGGCGACCCGCTCTACATGCTGAAAAAGTACGCCGACCGCTGCAAGATTATCCACATGAAGGACTACTACGCCGAGGGCCCGGTGAGGCTTAGGACGGCGCACGAGCTCGGCGGGCGGCGCGGCGGGCCCGAGTACTTTAACTTTGAGTTCCGCCCGACCGGCTACGGGATTGTGAACTTCCCCGCGATGATGAATGAGATACTCGCGTGCGACCCCGAATGGATCACGACGGATCACGACGGCTCGTACTGCGGGGACGATTATCACGAGCTCAGGATGAGCCGCGAATATGCGGAGAACCTGCTCTCGCTGCACTGTGCGGAATAGATGTGTGATCTGCCCGAAAAATCGGGAAAATATAGGATCAAATTAGTGTTGGGAGGATACACATGAAAAAGTTAATTTCGCTTTTGCTTGTGCTGGCGCTGGCGTTTTCGCTGGCGGCGTGTGCAGGCAACGGGACGCCCGCCGATGACGGGAACGACAATGTGAGCACACCGGCCGACGACACAAACCCCGGTGCGGACAAGCCGGACGACGCCGGAGATCGGACAATCGACGAGATGATTGCCGGGATCGACGAGAAAGTCACGATAGGCATCAGCCTTTTCAACTACTCCAACAACTGGTGCAGCTGGCAGCGCAACGCGATGCTCAACTGGTTTGACCGGTGCGAGAACGACAACATCGAGTACATCATCTCCGACGCGCAGAACGACCAGGCGAAGCAGAACGACGCGGTCGACACGATGATTGCGCGCGGCATCGACGTCCTCATCTGCTATGTCGTGCAGTCGAGCGGCGCGTCCGCCATTGCCGAGAAGTGCGCACAGGCCAATATCCCGGTTGTGTTCCTGAACACAAAGGTTGACGCCGAGTCCCTTGAGAACTATGAGCGCACATGGTTCATAGGCGCCGACAACGAGAGCAAGGCCCATCTCCAGATGGATATGATTTTTGAACTGCTGGGCGACGAAGAGTCGTTTGCCGATGTCGACAAGAACGGCGACGGCAAGATAAACATGTTCTACATTCAGGGCCCGCCGAATGAGGACATGGCCATCTGCTACCAAACTGTTCAGGACCGCATTGCGGGGTCTGAGTACAAGGACGTCATCAACCTTCTCGAGCAGCAGAACAGCGACAACTCGACCGCGGACTGCAAGGAGATTGCCGAGACGTGGGTCGGCAAATACGGCAGTGACATCGAGCTCTGCCTCTGCCACACCGATGCGCAGGCCGCGGGCGCCATTGCGGCATTTCAGGCGGCGGATCTTTTGAGCGAAGAGGGCGGCGTGTATGTCCTCGCCTCCAACTGCCTGCCCGACGCCCAGGTGTTCATAAATGACGGCATACAGTACGCCTCTGTTCTGACCGACCCGTGGTGGCAGGCGACGAACTGCATCAAGATGGCGCTGTCCGCGGCGATGGGCAACGACATCACATACGGCGATCTGCTCTACGGCTTTGACGAGGACGTTCACTTCAGCGAAAAGAACCCGAAGATCGTCTACATCGTTCTCACCGGCATTACCAAGGACAACGTCGACATCGCGAAGGATGCGTATGACAGGTCGACCCGTACAGATTCGTAACCTGTATTGACAGAAAGCAGCATCAGAGCGGTTCCATGATATCGCGGATACCGCTCTGATACTGTTATGTGGGACCGTCGGGCATCGACGCGCTGCGAATGCGCGCACTCTTTCGGCGCAAAGGGGCGGCGGGACGCTTAAACCGCCGCCCCTGCCCGGCGGGCCGAAGCAGGATTGAAGCACATGCTTAGAGGTCGGGAGTTTTTTTCATGAACACAGAATACTTGCTGGAAATGAAGGATATCTGCAAATCATTTCCCGGTGTGAAGGCGTTGGACAATGTTAATCTGTCCGTGCGGCCCGGTGAGGTGCTGGCGCTCATGGGTGAAAACGGCGCCGGGAAGTCGACGCTGATGAAGTGCCTGTTCGGGATTTATCACAAGGATTCCGGGACGATTTCACTCGAGGGACGCGAGATAGACTTTAAAAACCCTGCCGACGCGCTGAATCACGGGGTTTCGATGATTCATCAGGAGCTGGAGCAGGTTTCGATGCGCAGCATCGCCGATAACGTATGGCTGGGCAGGTATCCGACGAAATACGGCCAAATAGACGACAAAAAGATGATTAAGGACACCGCAGAGCTGCTGAAGAGCTTTGATATCTCCCTTAATCCCAAAACGAAGATAAGTGACCTGTCGGTGTCAATGCGCCAGATGGTCGAGATTGTCAAGGCGGCGTCGTGGAACGCAAAGATCATCGTCATGGACGAGCCGACATCGTCCCTGACGGAAAAAGAGACGGAAAAGCTGTTTGAGATTATCGCCCGGCTGAAAAAGCAGGGCTGCGGGATAATCTTTATCTCGCACAAGATCGACGAGGTTCTGCACATCTCGGACCGCGTGACGGTTTTGCGCGACGGCAAATATGTCTGCACCGAGCCGACGAGCGAGCTCAACCAGGATCTGCTCGTGAAATATATGGTCAACCGGGATTTGAGCAACAGGTTCCCGACAAACGACGCCGTGCGCGGGGACGTGATTTTGAAGGTTGAGCACCTGACGACCTACTATGAGCCGCGTGTGACCGACGTGTCGTTTGAGGCGCACGCCGGGGAGATTCTCGGCATAGGCGGGTTGGTCGGCGCGCGGCGCACCGAGCTGCTCGAGGCGCTCTTCGGGATGCGCCGCATTGCGTCGGGCAGGATAACCCTGTTCGGGAAGGAGTATCGTCCGCGCGACACCGTCCGCAGCCTTAAGCACCGTCTCGCCATGGTGCCCGAGGAGCGCCGCACGTCGGGGATTGTGCCGATGCTGAGCGTCGCCGACAACGCGGTGCTGTCGAGCCTCGGGCGCTGCACCGGCAGGGGCGGGGCGATTTCGCCGAAGAAGATCGCCGAGAACGCGCAGTGGGTCGTCGACGCGATGTCGGTGAAGACGCCGAGCCAAAAGACGCCGATTTCCGATCTTTCGGGCGGCAACCAACAGAAGGTGATTATAGGGCGGTGCCTGCTCTGCGAGCCCGAGATTCTTCTTATGGACGAGCCGACGCGCGGCATCGATGTCGGGGCGAAGTACGAGATATATCAGCTTATGATTGACATCGCGAAGCAGGGGAAAGCGGTTATATTCGTCTCCTCCGAAATGCCCGAGCTGCTCGGCGTCGCCGACCGCGTCATGGTCATGAGCAACGGGCGCGTTGCCGCGGTGAAGCCGGCGAAGGAGCTGACGCAGGAGGAGATATTCAGGCTGTCGGCCATGTATCTCTGATTTATCCTATGGGGCCCGGCTTCGGAGCGCCCGCCGTGCCGGCGCAGCGAAAAGGGGCCTTGACGCTTTCGCACGAACACACTAATGCTAAGGAGATGTTTCAACTTGACAAAGAAACTTGACGGCAGTCAGATTAAGCGTCGGCTGATGAATTCGACTATCTACATCGTCCTGCTGCTGTTTTTGACGGTCATCATTCTGATTGAGCCGAACTTTCTGTCGCTGACCAACTTTACATATATTTTGCAGCAGGTCGCGCCGAGAATTGTTCTCGCGCTCGCAAGCGCAAGTATATGCATTATCGGCGGGCGCGACCTGTCCACCGGCCGTCAGATCGGCATGGCGGCGGTCATCTGCTCGGTGATGCTTCAGGCGGTGGACTATTCGATCAAGCTGTACCCGGCCCTCGGCGAGCTGCCGCTCATTGTGCCGCTTGCGCTGGCGATGCTGATCTGCGCGGTATTTTCGATGATAAACTCGCTGCTCGTCTCCAAGCTGCGCATGGTGCCCATGATCGCGTCCTTGGGTATGCAGATGGTGATCTACGGCGTGCTGTCGGTCTACTATGACGACCTCACCGGCGGCACCCCGGTCGCGGGGCTGAGCAAGAAGTACACGAACTTCTGCCAGGGCAGCTTCTACATCGGCGAGGTCCGCATCCCGTATATCGTCTGCTACGCGTTGATTTTGGCCGTCGTGTACTGGTTTATCTGGAACCGCACAAAGCTCGGACGCAACATGTTTGCCTGCGGCGGAAACCCCGAGGCCGCCAAGGTTTCGGGCGTCAACGTGGTCAAAACCTCCCTGATTGTCTATCTGCTCGCCGGCTGCACCTATGCGTTCGCGGGCTTCCTCGAGGCGGGGCGCACGGCGTCGGTCACCAATGAGATGGGCAACGGCTACGAGCTCGACGCAATTGCCGGCTGCGTAATCGGCGGAATATCGCTGCGCGGCGGCATAGGCACCATCCGCGGCGTGCTCGTCGGCGTCACGCTGTTGCAGGTGATCAACTACGGCCTTGTCTATCTCGGCGTAAACACCTACTACAGCAATATCGCGAGAGGTCTTATCATGCTCTTCGCCATTGCCGTCGACATCCAGAAAAATGTTAAAAAGAAGTAAGGGGGCGCATGAAGTTGGAAAAGAAAACCATGAAAGCAGTTGTTTTGCCCGCCTTTCATGAACCCTTTGAGGTGCGTGAGCTTCCGATCCCGAAGCCCGGCCCGGGCGAGGTCTTGGTGAAGGTGATGGCGAGCGGGCTGTGCCTTACCGACGTCCACATACAGGACGGGGTTTTAAAGACGGTCAAGCCGCCCTATACGCCGGGACATGAGCTCGCGGGGATTGTCGCAGAGCTCGGCGAGGGGGTCACCGACGTGAAGGTCGGCCAGCACATGTGCGGCTGGATTGACGTGGTGTGCCATGAGTGCATCATGTGCAAAATGGGGCGCGAGAACCTCTGCCTCAACCGCGTGCGCATCGGCTTTGAGCGGGACGGCTCCCATGCGGAGTATGCGGTGATCCCGGCGGAGAACGTGATGCCGCTGTCCGACGACATCCCGTGGCCCGACGCGGCCGTGATCCCGGACGCCGTGGCCTGCATGTACAACGCGATTAAGGTGCAGGGCAAGGTGAAGGCGGGGGACAGGATCCTGCTCGCGGGGATGGGCGCGCTCGGGATTCAGGGCGTGCAGATCGCGAAGTATCTCGGCGCCACGGTTTTCGCGTCGGGGAGGACGGAGGCAAAGCTTGAGCTCGCCCGCAGGTTCGGCGCGGACGGCACGATAAACACGAGGGAGGCCGACCTGCGCGAGGAGATTGCGAGGCTGACCGACGGCGATATGTGCGACGTCATCGTGGATCTCATCGGCACAAGCAGCAGCATCGACGAGCTGCTCAGGTGTCTGCGCCCGGGCGGAAAGATAATCGCCGCGGCCTACGCGTCCGACACGTTCACGGTGAACTATCAGGAGATCGTCATCAAGGAAAAGGAGATTATCGGCATCCGCGGCGCGTCGCCGCAGGCGCTCAAAGAGGCGATAGAGCTTGTGGAGAAAAAGATAATCGATCCGTATGTGTGCCGTCTGTGGACCATCGACGAGGTAAACGAGGCGATTGACGCCCTGCGCGGCTACAAAAACCTTGCGAGGACGGCGTTCACGTTCGAGTGACGGATAAGCCGCAAAAAACCGGGACGGCCCTTTAGGAGGCCGCCCCGGCAGACGCATATTAAAAAACTACAGCGAGTTTAAGGTCTCGAAGTTTTTGGCGAGCTCAATAAAGCTGCACATGTAGTCGGGCAGATACTTGTCCTTGTGGTACATCAGATTAAAGGTGCGGCTCATGTCCGCGTCCAGAATCTCAAGCGCCCAGATGCTGCCGCGCCTGACCTCGTCCTTGATGAGGCGGTTGGAAATTGTCGAGATACCGTGGCCGTTTTGAACGGCTTTTTTGCTGGCCTCATTGTCGGCGCAGTGCCAGGTGACCTGATAGGGGATGCCCTGCTCTGTGAGCAGCTTTTCGAGCCGGGTGACCGACGACGTGGTGCTGTCGCGCACGATGAGCTTCTCGCCGCTGAGATCCTTGAGACAGACGCACTGTCTGCCCCAAAACGGATGGTCGCGGCTGCACACGAGCATGAGGGTGTCCTTCATGATCGGGATGCAGACGAGGTCGGGGTTCTTGGGGTTTGAGTCGCCGATTGCGATGTCGAGGGAGTTGTTCATCAGCTTTTCCTGGATGATGGTGTTGCTGTTCACGGTGACGATGTTCTGCACGTCGGGGTTTTGACGCTTCATCATCAAAAGCAGCTCGCTCAGGATGGAGCCGCCGACCGACAGCGACGAGCCCACGTGCAGGATGCGCTCCTTTGAGGACTGGAGAAGAAAATCCTCAATGCTCTTTTCCTGGTTGAGGATCTGCTGGGCATAGATCAAAAGCTCCTGCCCGGCCTGGGTGAGATAGAGCTTTTTGGACAGGCGCTCAAACAGGCGGATGTTGTAGTTTTTCTCAATTTCGGCGATACTTTGGCTTACCGAGGCCTGGGTGATATACAGCTTTCTCGCCGTGGCGCTCATGCTGCCGCTTTTGGCGACCTCGACAAAGATTTTGAGCCTGCGCAACGTCATACCGTGTATACTCCTTTTTGGTGTATAGCCGAATGCTTATCCGATATACCGTTAATCATTATAGCACGGTTTAGCAAAGCAGTGCAACGACCCGGACAAACAACCGACCGATAATGCCCCGAAATGCCGCGGCGGCGCGATTAAATTACAGGAGAGATGAGAAATATGACCGAGTTCACAATTCCCGAAAAAATGAAAGCGATGACCCTGACAGCATACGATCACCTTCAACTGGCCGAGGTGCCGGTGCCGAAGCCGGGCCCGGGCGAGGTGCTGTGCCGCATCAAGGCGGTCGCCGTCTGCGGCTCCGACCCGAAGATGATACACGGCCACTACGCCTTTGCAAACTGGCCCCCGTACTATCCCTTTATCATGGGCCACGAGTGGGCGGGACAGATTGTCGCGCTGGGCCCCGGGGTGGAGGACTTCGCCGTCGGCGACAGGGTCGCGGGTGAGGCGCACGTCGGCTGCGGCAAATGCGACAACTGCAAGCGGGGCCATTATACGGTGTGCCTCAACTACGGCCGGGACGGCCATGACGGCAGGCTCGACGTCGGGCACCGCCATTACGGCTTTTATTGGCAGGGGGCCAACGCAGAGTACAACGTATACAAGACCGGCGCGCTTCACCGCATCCCGGACGGCGTGAGCTATAACGTGGCCTCCATGTGCGACTGCGCGGGGGTTGCGCTGCACGGCGTTGAGCTCGCGGGCGTCACCCCGGGCGGGACGAGCGTCGTCATCGGCCCCGGCCCCATAGGGCTGTGCGCGATGATGGAGTGCAAGGCGATGGGCTCGGGCCGCGTGATCGTTGTCGGGCGCGGGGCAAAGCTTGAAAAAGCGCGCGAGCTGGGCGCCGATGTGTGTATCGACTTTGAAAAAGAGGATCCCGTCAAGCGCGTGTTAGAGCTGACGAACGGGGTGGGCGCGGACGAGGTGATGGAGTGCTCGGGCGCTTCCGATTCGCCCATGAAGGCCTGCAACATGGTCAGAAAGGCCGGGTCGGTCGCGATAATCGCCACCTACAAAAACCCGAATGCGGAGCTGCCGCTCAACACCGTCAATTTTAACGAGATACACCTCGTGGACTCAAAGGCCAACCCGAATGTGTCCGACAAGGTTCTGCACTTTTTTGCCAGCGGCGCAATCGACGGCGAAAAGCTGGTGACACACACCTTCCCGCTCGAGGAGTATGAAAAAGCGGTGGACGTGTTCGAGCACAAGAGGGACGGCTCGATAAAGGTCGTCATCAATCCGTAACAACGGCGGAGTATTCCGAAAGGGGGCTATTGTATGATTAGAGACCATGCGGTTGTCATAGGTTCCGGCATGATGGGCAGCGGCATCGGGGCGATGGCCGCGCTGGCCGGGCATCCCGTGACGCTTGCGGACGTTGACGAAGCGCGCGCCCTGGCGGGGCGCGCGCGGGCGGAAGGCTGCATCCGCCTTCGCGAGGAGAACGGTCTTGCGACGGCGGCGGAGGCGGACGCCGCGATAAAGAATCTCGGCGTGTGCACCGACACCGAGAGGGCTTTGGACAACGCGTTTATCGTCATTGAGGCGATTGTCGAGAACCTGGAGGCAAAGCAGAAGCTGTTCAAACAGCTTGACGGGCTGCTGCCGGCCGAGGTGCCGATCTGCTCAAACACGAGCGGGCTGCGGATCACCGAGATAAGCGCGCTCTGTTCGGCGCACCCCGAGCGCACGGTTACGACGCACTTTTGGTTGCCGGCGCACCTTGTGCCGCTCGTGGAGGTCGTTGTCGGCGACAGAACCGACGAGGCGGTGGCCGTCCGCGTGAGGGATGAACTGAGAAGGTGGAAAAAGTCGCCGGTGCTTGTCCGCAGGGATCTGCCGGGGCAGCTTGCGAACCGCGTGTTTCAGGCGATCATCCGCGAGGCCGTCGACATCGTGTCAAGCGGACTTGCCACGGCGGAGGACGTGGATACCGCGATCGCCGCCGGGATGGCGATGCGCTTCCCCGTGTGGGGCCCGCTGAAGCATCTGGACGCCATCGGCACGGACCTCGGGCTGTCCGTTCAGGAGACGGTTCTGCCGAACATCTGCGCCGAAAAACACGCAAATACATACATCCGCGATATGGTCGCGCGCGGCGATCTCGGCGTGAAGACCGGCAAGGGCTTTTACGACTGGAGCGAGCGGAGCATAGACAGCGACACGGCAAAACGCGACGCGTTTATCATCGAGACGTGCAAGGCGCTCGAAAAGCTGAACGAGAAATAGGGGAAGCGTTATGAGACAGTTGTTGTGCGTGGGGACATATACAGAGCCGATCCTCTTCGGCACGGGACAGATATTTGAAGGCAAGGGAAAAGGGATTTATCTGTGCGCGCTGGAGGATGGGCGGATAAGCGTGTTGCAGCAGCTGGATCTGCGCAACCCGTCGTATCTCTGCATTGATGAGGAAAGGGCGAAGATATACGCCGTAAACGAGCTCAAGGAGTTTGAGGGGGAGCTCGGCGGAGGGCTTACCGAGATCGATGTCTCGGGCGGTGTGATGAAAACGGTGCGCTCGGTGGGCGCCGGCGGGGCCGACCCGTGTCACGTCGCCGCCGCGCCGAACGGCCGGTTTCTGTCCGTCGCCAACTTTGCAAGCGGTTCGGTGAGCGTTTTCCCGCTTGACCGCCAAGGGCACTTGACAGGCCGTCGGGTAATCCACGAGCACCGCGGCTGCGGCGCGCACCCCGTGCGGCAGAAGGGCCCACATGCCCACAGCACGGTTTTTGTGCCGAACGAGGACATGATGCTTGTGCCCGACCTCGGAACGGACACGGTCAAGGCATACCGCTTTGACGGGGACGAAATCGCGCCGCAGAGTGAACGCGATATCTGTCTGCCGCCGCGCAGCGGCCCGAGGTACGGGGAGTTCAGCCGGGACGGCAAAAACTTCTATCTCATCAACGAGATAAGCAGTCAGGTGATGCACTTTGGCTGCTCGGAAGGAGGGATGACCCTGCGCGGCACGGTAAGCACCCTTCCCGAGGGCTTTGACCCCGACGCGAACATCTGCTCCGACCTGCACATAACGCCCGACGGCAGATATCTGTACGCGTCCAACCGCGGGCACGACAGCATCTGCTGCTATAAAATCCTCGCGGACGGCGCCCCGGAGCTTATAAACCGCGTCCCGTGCGGGGGCAGAACGCCGCGCGGCTTTTGCGTTGACCCGACGGGGAGGATGCTTCTTGTGGGGAATCAGGAGAGCGACACCATCGCGTTGTTCTCGATTGAGGAGGACGGAAACATTGTGCTGAGAGAAACGACCGATTTTCCGTCGCCCGTCTGCATTGTGTTTTTTCACGGCGGAGCGGGCCTTTGACAAAGCCCGTGTAAAAGCCCGCGGCACAGGACGGCGTAATGCCGTAAAGAAAAAAAGAAACAGAGAACACCTCGGTCGACGCGCGGCTGAGGTGTTCTCTGTTTTCTGTTCTCTGCAAATCCCGGCGATAGGGGAAAGAGCGCTTCAATTTCAAAAACCTGCAAAAAACAGGCCCGGGCGCGCTGTGCACCCGGGCTTTTGTTGGTTGCGGAGGAAGGACTTGAACCTACGACCTTCGGGTTATGAGCCCGACGAGCTACCAACTGCTCCACTCCGCATTTAGTATTATACAGCAAAGCGGCGCGGGTGTCAATAGCCGGGGGACAGATTTATCCCCAAAATCGATCGACGGGTTTCGCACGAGGGCGGGGTGTGAGAAGCGGCCCGTAAAAGCGTTCCCCCTGCCGCAGCCTCGGGGGACGCGGCAGGGGGCGGGGAGGACGGACGGCGCGGCGCGCAGGGGTCAGTCGGCGAGGGCGACGCACTCGATTTCGACGAGGGCGTCCTTGGGCAGGCGGGCGACCTCGACGGCGGCGCGGGCGGGACAGTCGGACTTGAAATAGCGCGAATAGACCTCGTTCATCGCGTTAAAATCGTACATGTTCTTCAAAAACACCGTTGTCTTGACGACCCTGTCAAGGCCCGAGCCCGCGGCGGCGAGCACCGCCTCGAGGTTTAGGATCGAGCGCTCGGTCTGCGCCGAGACCTCCATCGAGCTGAACTTGCCCGTTTTGGGGTCGAGCGGAAGCTGCCCCGAGACAAAGACAAAGCCGTTTGCCTTCACTGCCTGGGAGTACGGCCCGATTGCGGAGGGGGCGGACGCGGTTGAGACGATTTGCTTGGACATTTTTTGACCTCGTTTCCGGCTTTATTTTTTGGCGTGCGGGACGCCGCGGATACAGGATGGGCGGGGCTTTAAAGCCGCCGCGCGTTTTGATATAATAAACGTGCGGACGCCATTCGGTTGCTGTAAACAGTATAGCACATCGCGCCCGCATTTTACAGCGGGGCGCAAGGGGTTTTGTCAAATTTTCCGTCCCGCCGCCGCGGAAGAGTATTGCGTGTCGGCGCGCGTCTCGGGACATCCTGCGGAAAAAGCCGCCGGGGCGCGGGCGGGCTGCACACGCTTGTCAGCGCTTGCGGCCGACGGGACGAAAGGTTCTATCAAATCATAGGGGGTCGGACATCACGGATGAGATAACGAGGCTCGGCGAGCTGATAAGGGACGTCAAGGGGGCGGTGTTTTTCGGCGGGGCGGGCGTCTCCGCGCCGAGCGGGATACCCGATTTCAGAAGCCCGGACGGGCTTTATGCGCAGAGCTATAGGTTCCCGCCCGAGACAATCATCTCGCGCAGCTTTTTTGAGCGCAACACCGAGGAGTTCTATCGCTTTTACAGGGACAGGATGATCTTCCCCGACGCAAAGCCCAATGCGGTGCACCTCAAGCTCGCCGAGCTTGAGCGCGAGGGACACATCGGCTGTGTCATCACCCAAAACATCGACGGCCTCCACACGGCGGCGGGCAGCAAAAACGTCGTCGAGCTCCACGGAAGCATCCACCGCAACCACTGTATGAAGTGCGGCAGGCCCTACGGCCTCGAGGCGGTGACAGGGTGCGAGGGGGTGCCGCGGTGTGCGTGCGGCGGGATAATCAAGCCCGACGTGGTGCTGTACGAGGAGCCGCTCGACCAAAACGACCTCGGGCGCGCGGTGCGGGCGATCGCGAGCTGCCCGCTGCTGATTGTCGGGGGCACATCGCTCGTCGTCTACCCCGCGGCGGGGCTTATCGAGTACATGCCCAAGAGTGCGGTGCTCGCGGTCGTCAACAGGACGCCGACGCCCGCGGACAGGTTTGCGGACATCGTCATCGGCGGCGACATCGGCGAGGTTTTTGAGAGGCTTTAGCCGTGCCCCCGTGCGGCGGGCGGGGGACGCCCTTAAAGAGGGCTCCGGATGCGGGCCGCGGCCGGACGCCCCCAAAAGCCGCAGCCGCGGCGCGTTGACTGCGCCTGCGGTCTTTAGGCCTTTTTCCTGTCCGTCCTCTTTTGGGATGTTTGAGGACGCCGTCCCCAAAAGCCCGCGTTCTGTCTTTTTAACGGCTGCCCGACCGTCGTTCGAGGATAGGAGGGCGTCTCAAGCCGCTTTTTCGTGTTTGAGGGTGGGGGAAGGCCCGCGCCGCGCCTTCCCCCGACGTTAAGATCGCCCGCGCGGTTATATCGCGGCGTCGAAGCCGCTGAGGTACTTTGGGATTTTGGCGTTGAGCTTTTTGTATATCCGCTCCCGAAACCACGGCTCTTTGGACGCGGCGACGGCGTCGCGCGGCGAAAACCACCGCACGCCGCTGTTTTCGTCGGGCTTGCAGCGCACGGGCAGGGAGGAATCGGCGGCGACGAGATAGGTGACGTTGAGGTGCAGGTGGCTGGGGACATAGGCCCCGCACTTTTCGTGGCCGTCGACGACGAGCGTCTCGAGCGAAAAGATCCCGTCCGTGACAGGGCGCACGCGGGAAAGACCGCTCTCCTCGGCGACCTCGCGCAGCGCGACCGACAATAGGTCGCGCCCGCCGTCCGCGTGGCCGCCCAGCCACGCCCACGAGTCGTACAGGTTGTGGTAGGCCATCAGCACGAGCGCGCGCTCGGGGTCGACCGTCCACGCCGAGGCGGTGAAGTGGCAGACGGTGTTGCCGCGGGTGAAGAGGTCGGCCCCCGTCCCCAAAAGCGCCAGCATCGTTGCGCGGTCGGCGCGCTCCTGCTCGTTGCAGGGCAAATAGTTTTTGAGCTGTTCGGTCAGTTCCATGCCGTGTTTTTGCGCGGCCCCAAGCGCCGCGCATCTCCTTTAAACCAATGCTTAATCCTGCCGTGCCGCCGCAGCGGGGGGCAGCTGCCCCGTTTTGCCGTGCTGTGCGGCATTAAGTATACTATATCATCTTTTGGGGAAAAATTTAACCCCTCGTCCCGCGGCCGCCGAACGCAAAACAACTGATTGTATAGACGATATAGTGTTCAACGGAGCTTCGGAAAACCTCTGCGGCCCTTCGCGCAGTTTACACGGTGTTGCGCGGAACCGATTGATTATTTTATATAATGTGCCGAAATTGCGGGGCGTTTTTTATACCGTGTGTCAATTGACTTTGGGGCGCCGGATATCTTATTATATGTATAAATACAAACAGCGCACGCGCCGCGGCCCTCGCCTTACGGGTGCGGTGCGGGGTGCGGCGCGCCGTTTTTAAAGCTTTCGGAGGTGGGGACAAATGGATTACAACGCGGAATATCTGCGCTGGGTAGAGCGCGTGGAGGACAGCGAGCTCGCGGCCGAGCTCAAGGCCGTCAAGGACAGCGAGGACGAAAAGAAGGGGCGCTTCGGCGCCGAGCTTGAGTTTGGCACGGCGGGTCTTCGGGGCGTACTGGGCGCGGGCTGCAACCGCATGAACATATACACCGTGCGCAGGGCGACGCAGGGCCTTGCCGAGTATGTGCTCAAGAACGGCGGCGGGTGCGTCGCGGTGTCGTACGACTCGCGCCGTCACAGCGAGGAGTTTGCGCGGGAGAGTGCGCGGGTGCTGGCGGCCAACGGCGTCAAGGCGTGGCTGTACGATCGACTCATGCCGACGCCGATGCTGTCCTACGCCGTAAGGCGTCTCGGGTGTGCCGCGGGCATCATGATCACTGCGAGCCACAACCCGGCGCAGTACAACGGCTACAAGGCGTACGGCCCGGACGGCTGCCAGATGACCATCGAGGCCGCGGCCGAGGTCTACGCCAACATACAGTCCGTCGATACCTTTGACGGCGTGAAGCTGTGTGACTTTGACGCGGCGCTCGCCTCGGGGCAGATACAGTACATCACCGAGGAGGTGGTGGGCGACTACTACAGGGCGGTGGAGGAACAGCAGCTCAACGCCGGTGTGTGCGAAGAGTACCCCGTCAAGCTCGTCTACTCGCCCCTCAACGGGACGGGCAACGAGCCGGTGCGCAAGGTGCTCTGCGATATCGGGGTCAGGGACATCTCGATCGTAAAGGAGCAGGAGCTGCCCGACGGCGATTTCCCGACCTGCACCTACCCCAACCCCGAGACCGAGGGCGCGCTCAAGCTGGGGCTCGCGCTGTGCGAGAGCGAAAAGCCCGACCTGTTTATTGCGACCGACCCCGACGCCGACCGCGTGGGCGTGGCGATACGGGACGGCGAGGGGTACCGCAGGCTGACCGGCAACGAGGTGGGCGCGCTTATATTGAGCTACATCGTGGCGGCGAGGAACCAAAACGGCAGCATGCCAAAGAACCCCGTGGCGGTTCGCAGCATCGTCTCGTCCGCCCTAACCGACAGGATAGCCGAGGACGGCGGCGTCGAGATGCGGGTGGTGCTGACGGGCTTTAAGTTCATCGGCGAGCAGATTCTGATGCTTGAAAACAGGGGTGAGCAGGGCCGGTTCATCTTCGGCTTTGAGGAGAGCTGCGGCTATCTCGCGGGCTCGTACGTCCGCGACAAGGACGCCGTTTTTGCCTCGATGATGCTGTGCGAGCTCACCGCGTGGTGCAAAAAGAACGGGACGACGCCCGCCGAGATGCTCGACGGCATCTACAAAAAGTACGGTTTCTATCTGCACAGGGTCATCAGCATCGAGTTCGGGGGCCTCGACGGCACGCAGCGCATGAAGGACGTCATGCAGCGGCTGTTCTCCGCGCCGCCGAAGGACATCGACGGCATCAAAGCGGTGTCGGTGTGCGACTACAAAAAGGGCGAGCGGGTGAACCCCGACGGAAGCGTCACCCCGACGGGGCTGCCGAGCTCGGAGGTTCTCGAGCTGGGGCTTGAGGGCGGCGCGTCGGTCATCATCCGCCCGTCGGGAACCGAGCCCAAGATGAAGATCTACCTCACCGCCTGCGAGAGCAGCAAAGCGGGGTCGCTCGCGATGCTCGACCGGCTCGAAAAGCACTCGAGGGGCCTTGTCGGCTGACCGCGCGGCGGCCTCGGAAATTTGCTGTAGGCTTTTTGCGGCAGCTGCGCACAATCCGCGCAGCTGCCGCTTGTTTAAACGGGCCGCGCGGGGCTCGAGTGTCGGATTATGGGAAGGGTGTTTTGACCCGGTGCTTCGGCCCTGCCGTGCGGCAGGGAGCCGGGCGGCGGCGTGCACGGCGGGCGCGCGGTATGCCGCCTATCCCCGAGGGGGCAGAGTGAATTGCGTGCCGCATGTACCTCCCTCTCCCCCAAAAAACAGGGTGAGCGGGATGATGCTTGCCCCGGCACGGCGGCAAAACGGGGGTTTGAACACACATTCCCCGCACGGGCGGGCCGCCGCACGGTGCGAAGGTTTTAGGTGCACAGCAACATAAACGGGAGGGCGTGCTATGAAAACATCGGCACAGATTGAACGCTTTGGTTTTTTGCCCTCGGGCGAAGAGATAAAAAGTGCCGTGATATCGGACGGCGCCGTCGAGTGCGAGATCATCACCCTCGGCGCGGCGATACGCTCGCTCAGGGTGGGCGGGCGTGACGGGGTGTACGACGTCGTTTTGGGCTATGACGACCTCGAGGGGTACGTCAAAGGGGACGGCAGCCTCGGCGCGGTCATCGGCAGGTACGGCAACAGGATAGCGAACGGGCGCTTCACGCTCGGCGGCAGGGAGTACCGCCTCGAGTGCAACGACCCGCCCAACCACCTGCACGGCGGCAGCAACGGCTTTGCGCGCAGGGCGTGGGAGATTTTGGAGCACGACGGCACGAGCGTGACCCTCGGCCTCGTAAGCCCCGACGGGGACGCGGGATATCCCGGCGCGCTTGACGTGCGGGTGAGGTACACGGTGGGGGGCGGCGCGCTTGAGCTGCGCTACAGCGCCGCGTGCAGCGAACACGACACCGTGTTCAACCTGACAAACCACACCTATTTTAACCTTGCGGGCCACGGCTCGGGCGATGTGCTGGCGCAGACCATGCGGATCTTTGCGCCGACGTTTACTCCGAACAACAGCGTGAGCATCCCCACGGGCGAGATAAGGGCGTGCGAGGGGACGCCGATGAGCTTTTTGTCCCCGACGGCAATCGGCGAAAACATCGACGCCGACTATGACCAGCTCAAATGGGCGAGGGGGTACGACCACAACTATATTGTGGAGGGTGAACGCGGCGCGCTGCGCCCGGCGGCGGAGGCATACAGTGACAGAACGGGCATCGTTATGCGGGTCGAGACGACCCTGCCCGCGGTGCAGTTCTATACCGCAAACTACCTCACCGAGCGCGCGGGAAAGGACGGCGCCGTCTACCGGCCGCGGGACGGCTTTTGCCTCGAGACGCAGTTTTTTCCCGACGCGCCCAACCGCCCCGAGTTCCCCTCGGCGGTCATCAGGGCGGGCGAGCGGTTTGAGAGCTGGACGCGTTTTTCGTTCGACGTCAGAGGATGATTGCCGCCTTACCGCCGATTGGAGCTGCCGACGCAGCCGGCAGTTTCCTTGTGAAAGGGAGCATTAGGGCCCGTAACCCAAGGGATAGGTGTAAGCTTTAAGTCCCGGAATCCTTCCCCCACGG
>CAYSRC010000031.1:0-27713 GCA_964433495.1 uncultured Oscillospiraceae bacterium | reverse complement strand
ACCTTCCCCCTGTGGGGGAAGGGGGACCGCTTGCGGTGGATGAGGGGTCAAGGGACTTTAAGGCTCCGTCAACAAGCAAGGCCGAACAACTTATTATTCGGAGGGAACCGATTGATGCTTGCGCTCGTCTGTCCCGTGTGCGGCGGTGTGCTGCAAAACTTAAAAACGGTGTTCAGGTGCCCGTCGGGACACAGCTTTGACATCTCAAAAGAGGGATACGTGAACCTGCTCATACGCCGCCAGACCGCCAAAAGCCACGGCGACGACGGCGAGATGGTGCGGGCCCGCAGGGACTTTTTGTCGCTGGGGTTTTACGATCCGCTGTCGCGCGAGGTGTGCATGCTCGCCGCAAAATACCGTCCGCGTCCGCGCGGCATCATCGACTGCGGCTGCGGCGAGGGCAGCTGGCTTGATCGGGTGCTGCGCTTTTTTGAGGGCGCGGGCGTTCGGTGCGACGCGGGTGCGGCGGACATCTCCAAGCGGGCGGCGGCGTATGCGGCAAGGCGGCTCGGGGATGTGCCGGTCGCGGTGGCGAGCGCGTCGGCCCTGCCCTTTGCGGACGGGTGCGCCGACATCGTGCTGAGCATGTTCGCGCCGTTTTTTGCCGCCGAGTTTTGCCGGGTGCTCGCGCAGGACGGGGTCGTCCTGCGGGCGTATCCGCTCAAAAATCACCTCATCGAGCTCAAGCGGCTCGTGTACGACGATCCCGTCCCCAACCCCGACGCCGACATGGCGGAGCCGGGCCTCGAGATCGCCGAGACAAAGGAGCTCGAGTATCCCTTTTCGCTCGAGCGGCAGCAGGACGTGCGCAATCTGTTTATGATGACGCCCTATGCGCACAAGACGGGCGAGAGCGACATAAAAAAGCTGGACGGCGTCTCGGGGCTTGCCGTCACCGCGCACTTCGGCCTCGCCGTGTACAAAAAGCGCCGCCGGGCGGGCGCAGGCAAAGCGCAGGGGCCCGAAAACCCGCTTTGAACGGGCTTTCACGCGGTTGAAGACAGGGGACGGCGCCCGTCGCTTTCGGCCGGTATGGCAGGGGCGCACATTTTTACCGGCGCTTTTCGGCGGGCTTTTTTGTGCAAAAATGCCTTTGCCTTTTGAAGTTCAAGAAAGTATAATGGAAAGGCAAATTGAATACAGCAATCAACGACACATGCGGCGCGTTTGCGCGTAAGGCTGATCACGGTACGGATGCGCGACATGTGTTGTCGGTCATTTTTTCGGCACATGCGCTCGCATGTGCTTTTTTGTTGCCCTGAACAAGGAGGTCATTATGGAAAGCTCAAATTATCTCGGAGAGGAAAGGGTGGGGACGCTGCTGCGAAAGTTCGCCGTCCCCTGCGTTTGTTCGCTGATAATCTCCTGTCTCTACAACATCGTGGATCAAATCTTCGTCGGCAACGGTGTGGGCTATCTTGGCAATGCCGCCACCGGCGTCATCTTCCCTATCACGGTTGTCGGCTGGGGCTTGAGCCTGTTCTTCGGCGACGGAGCCGCTGCCGCGCTGAGTGTTTCTTTGGGACGCGGAGAGACAAAGGATATCCACAGAAGCGTCAGGAACGCGATTTTGAGTTCTTATTTGTCGGGCGTTGTCGTGGTTGCGATCGCCTACCTTTTGGGGGGACGGTCTGCTTCGACTGATCGGGGCGACGGACGCCAATCTTGAGATGGCGCGCGACTACGGCGTTATCATCTTCGCCATGATGCCCCCGGCCATGACACAAAACACACTGGCGTCCGTCATCCGCGCGGACGGCAGCCCGAAATACGCCATGGCGGCGATGCTGACAGGAGCCCTTGTCAACATCGCAGGCGACCCCGTGGCGATATTCGTGCTGGATATGGGGATAAAGGGCGCCGCATGGGCGACCGTTTTGGGTCAGTTTGTCAGCTTCCTCCTCTGTGCCGCCTATTTGCGTCGGTCTAAAACATTCAGGGTCAGCCTCGGCAGCTTCCGGCTCAGCCTTTGCCTGCTCAAACCGATGATGGTCCTGGGGATGTCCAGCCTGTTCACCCAGCTCTCCGTCGTCATTGTAACGGTCGTGAACAATATCCTGCTGGTAAAGTACGGCGCGGCATCGGTTTACGGCGCGGACATCCCTTTGGCCGCGTTCGTCGTTATCATGAAGCTCTTTCAGATCGTGTTGAACATCGCGATCGGGATCGCCGCCGGAGCACAACCGATCGTCGGCTACAACTACGGCGCGGGAAATTACGGCAGGGTGCGCGAGCTGCTCAAGCTGATGATCGGGTGGACGGCAGTTGTCGGCGCGGTCTGCACCGTTCTCTTTGAGGCCGTCCCCGGTGTGTTCATCAGGCTGTTCGGCTCGGCGGACGACCCGGTTTACTATGAGTTTGCCGTGAGGTGTTTGCGGATCTATCTTTCCCTCATCCTGTTCACCTGTGTCCAAAAGGTCTGCGCCGTCTTTTTGCAGTCGATCGGCAGGGCGAGGGCCGCCGCGCCGCTGTCCGTTTTGCGCGACCTGCTGCTCGTCGTCTTTTCGCTGACAGCTCCCGTCCTTTTCGGTGTGGCCGGGATATTTTGGGCCGCGCCTGCCGCCGATATACCGGCGCTTGCCGTGACGGGTGTCGTGACGGCGCGCGCCCGAAGGGAGCTGTCCCGTGACGTCCCCGCCGCGGATCTGATTTGCAGCTGCATCGAGCGGAAATGAACGTCGGGGCCCGTGCGCCCCGCGATAAGGGGCTTTTGCAACCGAAAATCCGCGGAGGACGGCGGGCCGCGGGAGGACCCTCACCCGAAATGCCCGATGTCACGAAGGGAGAACGCTTTTAGACGCGCCCCCGACGGGGTGTGAAGGACGACGCACGGCGGCGGACGGGGAAGCGACGTCGTCCCCCGTTCCGCAAAAGGGAGTTTGCGCGGCCGTCATAGTCCGATACGAAAAAACAGAATACGGCCGCGGCGACGGGCCCGTCTTTCGATGTCCGCCGAAGGGCGATCCCTCTGCGGAGGGGTTGCCCTTTACAAATGCCCTGAATTCAGGGCGCCGCCGCTTTGCCGCCCGAGTCCCCCTGCTGTCCTGTCCCGTCAGCCGCGCTCTGCGGCCGGCACGGCGCGGCTCGGTCGGGCGCTTTGCTTGCTTTTCATTCGGGCGCTTTTGTGGTACAATTAAAACAAAGCAGTTTGGGCGGGCGCAGCGCTGCAAGAGGCGCGCGGACGCCCGGCCGTTTTCGGTATATATTTTTCGGGTAACAGTAAGGAAGACTGATGGCAGACAAAGGGGAATTTTTAGAGCTTCGGCGGCGGTACATCGAGCGCTGCTTCTCACATCTCAACGAGCAGCAGCGCCGCGCGGCGCTGTCCACCGAGGGCCCGCTTTTGATTTTGGCGGGGGCGGGCAGCGGCAAGACGACGGTGGTCGTCAACCGCATAAACTGCCTCATCCGCTTCGGCAACGCCTATTCGTCCGACTTTTTGGCGCGCGAGCCGTCGGACGGGGAGCTGGCCGCGCTCAAGAGCGCGGCGCAGACGGGCGGCCCTCTGCCGGACGAGCTTTTGCCCCTGATGCGGGCGGGCGGCGTCGAGCCGTGGAACATACTCGCGATAACCTTCACCAACAAGGCGGCGGGCGAGCTCAAGAGCAGGATATGCGCCGCGGTGGGGGACGCGGGGCGCGAGGTGTTCGCGTCCACCTTTCATTCGGCCTGCGTGCGCATCCTGAGAAGTCACGCCGACCTGCTGGGCTTCCCCAAATCCTTCACCATCTATGATTCGGACGACACGGGGCGCGTCCTCAAGGAGATCTGCAAGCAGGAGGGCATCGACGATCGGATGTTCCCGCCGCGCTGGCTTGCGGGCAGGATAAGCAGGCTCAAGGACGAGCTCGTCTCCCCCGACGAAAACACCCCCGCGCAGGGTGACCTGCGGGCGGGCGTCGTCGCGCGGGTGTATAAGATATACCAGAGCCGCCTTAAAAAGGCGGGGGCGTTCGACTTTGACGACCTCATCTTTTACACCGTCAGGCTGCTCAGCGACAACCCCGAGGTCCGCGAGCGGTATCACAGGCGCTTTCGGTACGTCATGGTCGACGAGTATCAGGACACAAGCTACGCGCAGTACAGGCTCGTCTCGCTGCTGACGGGCGCGCACCGCAACCTCTGCGTCGTGGGCGACGACGACCAGAGCATATACAGGTTCCGCGGGGCGACGGTCGAAAACATCCTCGGCTTTGAAAACGCCTTCCCCGGCGCCGGGGTCATACGGCTCGAGCAGAACTACCGCTCGACCTCGCGCATCCTCGACGCCGCAAACGAGGTCATCTCGCACAACACGGGGCGCAAGGGCAAAAAGCTGTGGACCGACGTGGGCGACGGCGAGCGCATCACCGTCTACCGCGCCGACGACGAGACGGACGAGGCGAGGTTTGTGCTGCGCGAGGTGCTGGGGAACCGCGAGGCGGGGATCCCCCTCTCCTCCCAGGCGGTGCTCTACCGCATGAACGCGCAGTCCAACAGCGTCGAAAACCTCTTCGCTCGCTCGGGGCTGCCCTACAGGGTAATCGGCGGGCTGCGGTTTTACGACCGCGCCGAGGTCAAGGACATCATCTCGTACCTCTCGATCGTCGAGAACCCCGCCGACGACCTGCGGCTGATGCGCATCCTCAACCGCCCCGCGCGCAAGATAGGCGGCGCGACGGTGACGGCGATCGCGGACATCGCGGCGGGTCTCGGTGTGCCCATGCTCGAGGTGATACGGGAGGCCGAACACTACCCCGACCTCTCGAGGGCGAAAAAGCCGCTTGCCGACTTCGCGCAGATGTACGACAGGCTGTGCGAAGAGAGCGAGAGCTGCGGTCTCGGCGACTTTGTGCAAAGAGTCATCGAGCTCACCGGCTACCGCGACATGCTCGTCGCGCAGGGGGACGAGGGCGCGACGCGCCTGCAAAACGTCGACGAGCTGGTGTCCGCCGTGCGCGCGTACCAAAGCGAGAACCCCGACGGAGACCTCGCGGGCTTTTTAGAGGAGATATCGCTCGTCGCGGGCATCGACAGCTATGACGAGAACGCCGACGCGGTCGTCCTGATGACGCTGCACAGCGCCAAGGGGCTCGAGTTTGACTGCGTCTATATGATCGGCATGGAGGAGGGGATATTCCCCGGCGAGCAGTCCCGCTACAACAGGGACGACGTCGAGGAGGAGAGGCGGCTCGCCTACGTCGGCATCACGCGGGCAAAACGCAAGCTGTACCTCACCCACGCCGAGACGAGGATGCTGTTCGGCAGGACCTCCCGCAACATGCGCTCGCGGTTTGTCGACGAGTTTTCGCCCGAGCTGCGCGAGGAGCAGGGCGTCGAGCGCAAGCCGTCCTGGCGCACGGGCGCGCCCGCGTGGGGGTCTCCCGCGCAGAACGAGTACAGGCGCGCAAACGGGATGGCAAACGACCTGATAGACGGCCGCCGCCCCGCGCCCGGGCCCTCATACGGGCGGGCAAAGCCGTTTGAGGGCATATCGGTCGGCGGGGCCCGCCCGGGGGCGGCCGCCGCGGGGAAGAAGGACTATAAAAAGGGCGACAGGGTCGCGCACAGGGTGTTCGGCGAGGGCACGGTGCTGTCCGCAAAGGCGCTCGGCGGCGACACGCTGCTCGAGATAGCCTTTGACACGGCGGGCGTCAAAAAGGCGATGGCCAACTACGCGCCGATGGAGAAGCTCTGAGATTGTTTACATGACGGCTGCGGGAGGGACGCCGCCCGCGGGGAAAGGGATATTACGCATGAAGGTTTTGCTTTTGGCGCACACGGCGCCGCCCGAAAAAATCGTCGCAAGCGCGGCCAAGCTGTGCTATTGGGGCTCGGACGTCGAGAGCCTCACCGACGGCTTGAGCGAGGAGAAGTCGCGCGAATTTGTCGAGATGCTCGCGTCGATGGGGCACGAGAGCCCCGTCGAGCACGCGTCCTTCACCTTTGCGGTCGAGGGGGTCTCGCGCTCGCTTTTGGCGCAGCTGACGCGCCACAGGATAGCGTCCTACAGCGTGCAGAGCCAGCGGTACGTGCGGCTGGACGATTTTAACTATGTCACCCCGCCCGCGGTGGCCGAGGTCCCCGAGGCGCTCGAGATATACGAGCGCGCGATGAAGCGGGACGCAGAGGACTATAAAAAGCTGAGCGAGCTGTTAAAGGCGCGGTACGCCGAGCGGTACAAAGCGGACGGCATGAGCGAGAAGGCGGCCGCGAAAAAGGCCGAGAAGCAGGCGATCGAGGACGCGCGCTTTGTGCTGCCCAACGCGTGCGAGACCAAGCTCATCATGACGATGAACGCCCGCTCGCTGCTCAACTTCTTCAAGCACCGCTGCTGCAGCAGGGCGCAGTGGGAGATACGGGCGCTTGCGGACGAGATGCTGCGCCTTGTGTGCGGCGTCGCGCCCTCGCTGTTCAGGTCGGCGGGGCCGGGGTGCGTCTCGGGCGCCTGTCCCGAGGGCAAGATGAGCTGCGGCAGGCAGGCCGAGATGCGCGAAAAATACGCCCGCCTCAAGGGCGAGGGGGGCGCGGGTCAAAATGGGTAAGCTTGTCGTCATCGAGGGGCTTGACGGCAGCGGCAAGGCGACGCAGGCAGGCCTGCTCGAGCGGGGGCTCTCAGGGCTCGGGCTCTCGCCCCGGCGGCTCAGCTTCCCGCGGTACGGCACGCCCGCCTGCGCGCCCGTCGAGATGTACCTCGCGGGCAGCTACGGCAGCCGCCCCGGCGACGTCGGATGCCACGCGGCGTCGGTGCTGTACGCGGTCGACCGCTTTTCGAGCTATAGAACCGAGTGGCGCGAGGAGTATGAAAAGGGCGGCCTTTTCATAGCAGACCGGTATACGACGTCCAACGGCGTCTATCAGGCGTGCAAGTTGGAGCGCGGGCAGTGGGCGCCCTATCTCGAGTGGCTGTACGACCTCGAGTACGACAAGATGGGCATCCCGCGGCCCGACGTCGTCGTCTACCTCGACGTGACGTGCGAGACGAGCAGGCGGCTCATGCTCGGGCGCTACGGCGGCGACAGCGGCAGGATGGACATCCACGAACGGGACATCGAGTTTCAGCGGCACTGCCGCGAGGCCGCCATGTTTTGCGCCGAGACGGGCGGCTGGCAGGTGATACGCTGCGACCGCGGCGGGCAGATGCGCCCCGCGGACGACATCGCGGCGGAGATTTTGCAGACGGTTAGGAAAGGACTGTAGGGTTTATATGCTCGAATTTCACTCCATCTCCCTCGAGGACGGGGAACGCCTCGGGGGGCTTTTGAAAAATGCGCCCGACCGCGGGTGCGAATACACCTTCGGCAACCTGTTCATCTGGAAGGACACCTATGACACGCAGGTGGCCTATTCGGACGACGGGCTCGCGGTGGTCCGCTTTACCGAGGAGCCGCACGCCTATCTCTTCCCCGTGGGCGAGGGGGACGTTGCGCGCGCCGTCGCGGACATGCTCGAGCAGAGCGCGGCGCTCGGCGGGCATTTCAGGATAATCGCCGCGCGCGCAGAAGATGTCGAGCTGCTCGGACAGCTGTTTCCGGGCAGGTTCAAGAGCCACGCGTCGCGCGACTTTGCCGAGTACGTCTACAACAGCGACGACCTGATAAACCTGCGGGGCAAAAAATTCCACGCAAAGCGCAACCACATCAGCCGCTTTGAGGCGGACAACCCGGGGTACGAGTTCGTCGAGATAAACGGGGACAACATCGGGCTCGCAGAGCGCATGAACGACGAGTGGTACAAGCAGAACATCGGCTATGACCCCGAGGGGCTCGAGCACGAGAAGAACGCGTCCCACCTCGCCTTTAAACACTTTGATGAGCTCGGCTTCAAGGGCGGCATGATCCGCACCGGGGCGGGCGTCGTCGCGTTCTCGATGGGCGAGGAGATAAACGGCGAGACCTTCTGCGTCCACTTTGAAAAGGCGCGCTACGACGTCAACGGCGCGTACACCGTGATCAACAGGGATTTTTCGCGCTTTTTCTGTCAGGGATACAGGTACATCAACCGCGAGGACGACGTGGGCGACGAGGGGCTGCGCAAGGCAAAGCTGTCGTACAACCCCGCGAAACTGCTTGAAAAGCATGTGGTGACACTGGTATGATAAGGATAGCGACCGAACGTGACATCCCGAGGATAAAAGAGCTGTGGCAGCAGGGGTTTGACGACCCCATAAACTACGTCGACTTTTTTTACAAAAACGCGGCGAAGGTGTCCGATACCTACCTGTGCGACGAGGGGCCGGGGGTGATTGCGATGCTCACCATGCTGCCCGCGAAGTTTGTGTATAAAGACAGGTCGGTCGACGTAAGCTATGTCTACGGCGCGGCGACCGACAAAAAATACCGCGGGCGGGGCTTTATGTCGGTGCTGCTGCGCCACTGCGAAAAGCTCGCGAAGGAGCAGGGCTGCGCGATGAGCGTGCTGGTCCCGGGCGGCAGACACCTCTTTGACTTTTATAAAAAACGGGGCTACCGCGCCGACTTTTCTCTAAAGCTCGTCAACATAAGGCCCGGGATGCTCACCGCGCCCCCCGAGAAGGGATACCGTTTTTCGATAGGCGGCGCGTCGCCCGAGACGGTGTATGGGATCCGCGAGGCGGCGCTTGCGGACACGCCCCACGTCATGTGGGACGAAAAGGGGATTGCCGCGGTGCTGCGCGACTGCCGCGAGTACGGCGAGCGCACGGCGGTGTGCGAGCGCGGGGACGAGCGGGCGTACGCCGTGTTCGGCATGAACGGAAGACGCATGTACATCAAAGAGTGCCTCGGCACGACGGTCGGGGCGGCGGCCGAGGTCATAAAGCGCCTCATCCGCGAGACAGACCCCGCGGGCGCGACGGCAAGGCTCGAGACGGGGTCGACGGTTTTCGGGTACGAGGGTGAAGTCGTCCCGTTCGGCATGGCAAAGCAGCTGCTTGCCTCGTCGGGCATAAGGGACATGGAGCCCTATATGAACTTGATGTTCGACTGAAAGGGGAATGAAGATGGTTTATGTTTTTTTGGCCGACGGATTTGAGGAGGTCGAGGCGCTGGCGCCCGTCGACATCCTGCGCAGGGCGGGCGTCAAGGTGACCACCGTCGGGGTGGGCAGCTCGACCCCCACGAGCTCGCACGGGGTCACGGTGATGGCGGACATCTCGGAGGAGATCTTTCTGCCCGACGACAACACCCAGGCGATCGTGCTGCCGGGCGGGATGCCGGGCACGCTCAACCTCGAGGCGAGCGAGACGGTGAAACGGGCGGTGCGGCTCGCGAGCGCCCGCGACATCACGGTGGCGGCCATCTGCGCCGCGCCGACGGTGCTTGCGCACGAGGGCCTGCTTCAGACCAAAAAGGCGACGGTCTTCCCGAGCTTTGAGGGAGACCTCGGCGACAGCTTTAAAGACCGCGACATCGTCTACGACGCGCCCTTTTTGACGGCGCGCGCGGCGGGCTGCGCGGTCGACTTTGCGCTCAAGCTCGCCGAGATCATCTGCGGCGGCGAAAAGAGCGCCGAGATAGCAAAGGCGATATGCCATACAAAGAGGTAATGTGACAGATGAAGTTTAAAACAACGCAAAAGACGGGCGGGACGACCTTCAGGGCTAAGGGCGCCGCGGCCTCGGGCGGCGCGGACGGCGTTGAGCGCGGCCCCGGGCGCGCAAAAAAGGGCGGCGCGGGCAGGACGGTGCTCATCGTTTTGGCGGCGCTCGCGGTGATTGCCGCGGCTTTGGCGTTCTTTGTCGTGCGCGAGATAAACGGCCCGAGGGGCGCCGCGGCCGAGGTGACGGTGAGCGTGCCCGAAAGCGCGTCCACGGCGCAGGTGGCCGGGGTGCTCAAAGAGGGCGGGATCATCGGCAGCGAGCTGGCGTTCAGGGTCTACTGCCGTCTTGCGGGGTTTGACGGGACGTTCCACTTCGGCGACCACCTCCTCAGCCCCTCGATGAGCTATGCGGAGATCGCCGAGGAGCTGGGGCGCGAGACGGTTGTGAACGTCGAGACCTTTTCGGTGACCTTCCCCGAGGGCACGACGGCGCTCAAGATGGCGCTCATCCTGTCCGACATGGGGGTGTGCACCGTCGACGAGTTTGTGGACGCGTGCAACAACGGGATATACGAGGCGAGCTTTATCGACGAGGTGTCGTCCGAAGACAAGTTCATCCGCCTCGAGGGCTTCCTGTTCCCCGACACCTACGCGTTCCCCGTGGGGTCGACGCCCCGCGACATGATCCAGATCATGCTCGACAACTTTGACGAGCGGGTCGCAAAGCCCTATGCCGACGCCGTGGCGGCGAGCGGCTACACGCTCGAGCAGATTATCACGATGGCGTCGATCGTCGAAAAGGAGTCGGTGGGCGAGGACAGCTATCCGAAGGTGGCGGCTGTGTTCTTCAACCGCCTCGCGAGCGACGACTTCCCCTGCCTCGAGTCGGACACCTCATGCGACTGGTACCGCCGCGACCTCGCCGAGTACGGCGACCTGTACGGCGGCGGATACTACCCAGGGGTGCTGCAATACTACTACGACGGGTACTACAACATCCCCGAGGGGATACGGGACGGCTATGACACCTTCTCGCACGAGGGGATCATCGTGGGCGCCATCTGCAACCCCGGCATCACCGCCATCGAGGGGACGCTGTCGCCCGAGCCCGACTGGCCCTACTACTTCTTCTTCACGGGCCCCGACAAGGAGACGTTCTACTGGTCGATGACGGCGAGCGAGCACGCGAACCGCTATAACGAGGTGTACAATTGAGCGAGCACAAGGCAGTTGAAAGCGGGCGCGGCGGCAGCGCCTTTGAGCGGATCTACCGCGTTGTCAGAGAGATACCGAAGGGCAGGGTGGCGACCTACGGTCAGGTGGCGGCGCTCGCGGGCAACCCCCGCTGGTCGCGCGTGGTGGGCTATGCGCTGCACGTCAACCCCGACCCCGAGAGGACGCCCTGCTTCAGGGTGGTCGACCGCAACGGGTGCTGCTCGGGCTCGTTCGCGTTCGGCGGCCTCGACGCCCAGCAGCGGCTTCTGCGGGCGGACGGCGCGCGCTTTCTGCCCGACGGCAGGGTCGACCTTGCCGCCTGCCGCTGGAACCCGTTTGAGGACGGGGAGAGCTGAGGGATTTGGTGTTTTATGCCCGAGGGCTGCGACGTCCGCATGACAAAGGATGCGCCTTTGGGCGGATGTTTTGAGAATACGATAAAACCGGCCTGCGGGGTTCCGCGGGCCGGCTTTTGTGTGCAGAGGCGAAAGACGGGACGGCGTCCTTAAGGCTCCTTTACCGAACGGACTACCGCGCGGTAAGGGGGGGCTTGGGTTATCAGCAAACCTTAGACCTTGTGTTCGTCTCACGGGCTTAGGGCCCTTGAGCCTCCCCTGTGTAAGGGGAGGTGTCAGCTGAGCTGACGGAGGGGTTGACTGCACAAGACTTTCCTGCCTGCGTGTGCCTTTATGTCGCGGCTTTAGCTCGCCGCACGCAATCCCTGCGCGCCCTCGCCGTCTCTCACAGCCCCAGCAGGTCAAGGCCCTCCGCCACCTCGCTCGCGTTGTCGGCCGAAAACAAAAACGCGCCGCTCTTGTCAAAAACCTCATAGTGGTTGTAAACGTATTTTATGCGAACCATAGCTGCCTCTCCTTTCGGGGTCGTTTTGTGCTTACAACCCTATTATAGAAAACCGACAGTACCGAAATAAGGACAGTAAAACAAGGCGCCCCCTCGACTTGAAGAGAACGGCCGTTTTGTGGTAAAATTTATAGGATTTACAGCGCCCTTGCGGCGCTTGGGGATTAAAAACGGCGCGGGGGCGAGCGCGCGGATAATTGCGGACGGAGGGCTGCTCGGATGGACGACATACTTGTGCTTGCGGTTTTCGGCATATCGGCGCTTCTCGTCCCCGTTTGGCTGCTGCTCGAGTGGCGAAGACGCGTGAGAGAGCGGGCACGCCTCAACGAGGAGCTGTTTAAAAGCGAGGTCGGGCGCGGCGCGCGGATGTCCGATGGGGACGAGGAGCGGGACGGCCGCGACCTGCCCCGCAGGGAATATGACAGCCCTGCTCGGACACCCGAGGATGAGGCTCGGAACAACGGCGGCGAGGGCTGAAGTCTGAAGCCTGCGCGGGCCGTCCTTTGCCGCAGACGGCCGGCGAAATAGACATGACGCCCCGCAAAAGCGCCGGGCGGGGAGGATTCCGGATGGAGATAAGGTTTTATGACGCGCTGCCGCCCGAGGGCAGGGAGCTGCGCACGCGGGTCTTTGTCGACGAGCAGGGCTTTAAAAACGAGTTTGACGAGACCGACGGCACCGCCGTCCACGCGGTACTGTTTGAGGGCGGCGCGCCCGTCGCCGTCGGCAGGTTTTTTGCGGGCGAGCGCGCGGGCGAGTACGTCATCGGCAGGGTCGCGGTGGACAAGCCCTTTCGGGGCAAAGGCCTCGGGGCCGAGACGGTCGGGCTCATCGAGCGGGAGATCCTGCTGCGCGGCGGCGTCCGCACCCGTCTGCACGCGCAGGTGTCGGCGGCGGGCTTTTATAAAAAGCTCGGCTACGCGGTGACGGGCGGGGAGGAGCTCGACGAGGGCTGCCCCCATGTTTGGATGGAAAAGCGCATCGTCCCCGACGCCGACGACATAACGCGGCGGTTCGATTTTGCCGCCGAGACGGTGGGCGGCTTTGTGGACGCGCTCGCGTCGGACGCCCCCGCGCCCGGCGGCGGCGCTGCGGCGGCGCTGTGCGGCGCGCAGGGCGCGGCGCTTGTGTCGATGGTGTGCGAGCTGACGCTCGGCAACGGCAGGTATGCGGAGTTTTTTGACATCTGCCGCGAGGCGGGGCGGCGCGCAAGGGCGCTGTCCGAGAGGTTTTTGGAGCTCGCGAGGCTGGACGCCGAGGTGTTTTACGGCTATTCGCTCGCGGCAAAGCTGCCCCGCGAGACCGAGGCGCAAAGGAGCTATCGGGACAGGGAGCGGGCAAACGCCCTGCGGATGTGCGCCGAGGCCCCGCTCATGACGCTCGGGGCCGCGCTCGACGGGCTGCTGCTGTGCGAGGGTCTTGTGGGCAAAAGCAACCGCGGGCTCGCAAGCGACCTGTTCTCGGCCGCGTGCTGCCTTGCGGCGTGCGGCGAGACCGCGGCGGAAAACGTCAGGGTCAACCTCAGGTATATCAAGGACGAGGAGTTTGCGCTCGATGCGGAAAAACGCACCCAAGCGGCGCTCGGCGAGGCCATTGCCGTCTCGGAGCGCATAAAGGGCGCGACCCGCACGGGCCGGGTGACCTGACAGGACGGCCCCCGACGCTTTTGACGCGGCGAAACGGGGTCGACCCCGTCGGGCGCCCCCCTGCAAATCCCTTTCGGGCGGACGCCTTGTCATATTCGGACAGGGGTCTGTCAACCCGGGGCGGGCGTCCGTCTGCTTGCGGCGGCGCGCCGTCGCGGAACAGTTTCGGCGGGGGCGGCCTGTTTTTGTCCGAGAGCGGGCGGGGCGCGCCCTTTCGGTGATGCAAAGCGCCGGGCGGCTGCAATCGATAAACGGTAAAGCGCCCCCATGTGACGCTTTGGGGAACGGACTGCACCGCCGCCCCGAGTCGCGGGCGCAACCCGCCCGTTTTGCGTTTGGCCACGGCGCGAAGAGATTAAGTCATAGAAGACAAGGAGATCATTATGAAAAAGTTAGCTGCGCTTTTGCTGTGTGCGCTCACGGCGCTTTTGTTTGTCGGCTGTGCCGCGAGACCCGCGGAGCCCCCGCAGGAGCCGGACAGCCCGCCGGCCGTCGAGGAGGTAAAGGAACCCGAGCCCGACCCCGAGCCCGAGCCCGCCGAGCCCGACCCCGTCGAGGAGGATTTTGTGCTGCCCGAGGGCTGGGATGCCGCGAGCTTCCCGGCGCTGCCCCACGGCGCCGCGGGCGACTATGACGGCGCGAGCGACACCGTCCTTGTGACGATGGGCGAGACGCTGTACGAGCAGTGGCGGGCAGAGGGCCTCGCCGCCGCGGGCTTCGGCCCGGGCGAGCTGTGCACAAACGGCGTCTATCTCGTGTCGCTCGAAAAGGACGGCCGGACGGTGAACGGCGTCATCTCGCACTTTACGCCCGCCGTCATGCCGGAAAACGACTTTGTCGTGCCCTACACGGGCGACGGCTGGCTGTACAGAGCCGACCTCGAGGCGGAGGGGCAGCTCCGCATGGTGATCCTCGGCTCGCCCGAGCAGATCGGCATGAGCGACTACCTCGCGCAGATACAGCAGGCCGGCTTTGTCAACTCGGGCTACGGCAGCTATATCCGCGAGACCGAGCTGTCGACCTGCGAGCTGATGACCGACGGCTATAACCTGAACGAGGGGCGCGCCGAGATTGTATGGCTGCTCTACTGAGCTGCGGCGCGGGCCGACGTTTTAGAAAAGAGGAAGTCATTTGAAGAACAATACGCAAAACAGCATCCCCGGCTGGGCGAGCGGCAACGCGGTGCTGGGCCTCGTCTACAAGACCTTCAGGATGCTCAAAAACGAGGGGCTCAGGCAGACGCTGTTCGCGACGAAATACGTCATAAAGAGGACGATCAACCTGCGCCCGATCAAGCGCGCGATGATGACCCCCGACATGAGCCTGACGGGGGCGGACCTCAAGGACGCGCCCAAGATATCGGTGATTGTGCCGCTGTACAACACACCCGAGGGCTTTCTGCGCGAGCTCATCGCGTCCTATCGGGGGCAGAGCTACAAAAACCGGCAGCTGTGTTTTGCGGACGGCAGCGATGCCGACCACCCCGAGGTGGGGAAAATCTGCGCCGAGTACATGCGGGACGACCCGACGATCGTGTATAAAAAGCTCGAAAAGAACCTCGGGATCTCGGGCAACACCAACGCGGCGATTGCGCTTGCGGACGGCGACTACATCGCACTGCTCGACCACGACGACCTGCTCGTCTGGTCGGCGCTGTACGAGTCGGCAAAGGCGGCGGTGGAGCAGGGGGCCGATTTTATCTATTCCGACGAGGCGCTGTTCAACAAAAAACCGTCCGACTGTCTGTCGATGCTCTTGAAGCCCGACTTTTCGCCCGACTTTCTGCGCGGGTGCAACTACATCTGCCACCTGTCGGTCATCAAGCGGTCGCTCGCGCTCGAGGTGGGGCTGTACGACAGCGCCTACGACGGCAGCCAGGACTACGACTTTACCCTGCGCGTGTGCGAGCGGGCAAAAAAAATAGTCCACATCGCGAAGCCGCTCTATCTGTGGCGGATCCACGAGGGGTCGGTCGCAAGCGGGATAGGCGCGAAGTCGTACGCCTACGACGCCGCCCGCCGCGCCGTGCAGGCCCACCTCGACCGCGTGGGGCCGGGGGGCGAGGTGGTGTTCTCGCGCGCCGTGCCCATGGTGCGGCCGATTTATAAAATCGAGGGCGAGCCGCTTGTGTCGGTGATTATACCGACCTGCGACCATGCGGACGACCTTTCCAAGTGCGTAAACTCGCTGCTCGAGCGGTGCAGCTACAAAAACCTCGAGATCATCCTGTGCGAAAACAACAGCAGGGAGGAGCGGACGTTTAAAAACTACAAAGAGCTCACCGAAAAGGACCCCCGGATAAAGCTCGTCACGTGGGACGGCGCGTTCAACTACTCCGCGATAAATAACTACGCGCGGCGCGCGGCCTCGGGCGAGCACCTGCTGTTCCTCAACAACGACACCGAGGTCATCACCGAGCGGTTTATCGAGGAGATGCTCATGTTCACCCAGCGGCCCGACGTCGCGGCGTGCGGCGCGAAGCTGCTGTACCCCGACGACACGGTTCAACACGGCGGCATCGTCGTGGGTGTCTTTGGGTGCGCGGCAAACATCTGCCCGGGGTTCCCGCGGGAAAACGACGGCTATATGTGCCGCCTCGCGGTCGCGTCCGACATGTCGGCGTGTACCGCCGCCTGCCTCATGGTGAAGGCGAGCGCGTTTGACGAGGTCGGCGGGTTTTCCGAGAGCTTCGCGGTGTCCTTCAACGACGTCGACCTCTGCCTCAAGCTGCGCGACAGGGGGTATCTTGTCGTGTTCAACCCCGAGTGCGAGGCCTATCACTACGAATCGCGCTCGCGCGGGTACGATACGAGGGGGGAGAAAAAGAAGCGCATGGAGCGGGAAAAAGCGCTGCTGCGCAGCACCTGGCCGCAGTATTTTGAACCGCCGGGCTTCGACCCCTATTACAACCCCAATTTCGGGCGGTATTCGCGGAGCTACGACGCCTGAAAACGACGGGGGCAGGCGGCTTTTGCGGGCGGCTTTCGGTTGATTATTGAGGGGGAAAAAGGTATAATGTTGTTGACGGGTCGACAGAAGTCGACCTCGCGGCCGCGCCCCAAACCGCGGGGAGCATTGCCGCGGACAGATTCGGCGAAGGACGCCCCGCCGACGGCGGGGCTTTGCCCGGCAGGTTCCCCGGCCGGCTGCACCGACACCCTCCCCCTGCACACGCCCTGCATACTCCCGCGGGGCGTGCCGAGTGTCGTACATTTTTTACACTCGGCAGAATTCGCGGGAATATGTGAACCCTGCCGAACGCCGTACCGATTGCGACGCGCATCTGCCGCGCGGAGCGGTCAAACGTAAGCGGAACGAACATTTGACATTCGGCGCAGTATTATGCGCCTTCCGGGCTATCGTTCCGATTAAGCCCGGCAGCCCGACCGGCCGACTCTCCCTTTGCACAAGGGCGCCCAAGGGGCAGGGGGAGACCCCCTCGGTGTGAGCCCCAAAAACAACGCCGCGGAGGCCTCGGCCGCCGCACCCCAAAATTCTCGGCAAAAAGCGCGCGGCGGCGTTGGGTGCGCGCAGTGCGGTCAATATTTATCGTGTGGGCCGGTTTTTCGGCGGCTGTCGTGCGGGCGCGTTTTCGCCCCGGCGGCTGCTTCGGCGTAAAAATAACCGCCGCTTTTGAGCTCCGCGGCGGATTTTCGGCGGATTTTTATATGGGCAACAACAAACAAAACTTTTGGCAGAGAAACAGGCGTTCGCTTTTGCTGCTGATGGACATCGTGTGCATCACGGCCGCCTATCTCGTGACCTGGGTGCTCATCTCGGGCCGCTCGTCGATCGTCGAATACTACAGCCTGCTCTTTTCAAGCTGTATTCTTTTTGTACTCTGCTTTGTCGTTGTCTTTGTCATGATGGGCATGTACGACAGCCTTTGGCGGTACGCCGAGATATACGAGTTTTTCCGTTGCGCGCTTGCGGCGCTGCTCGCGGTCGCGTCCTTTGTGGCGATCACGCTCATCATCTATACCGACCGCAGGATACCGATCTCGGTCTATCTCATGTCTTCGCTCTTCGCGGTGTCGCTGACCCTCTACACCCGCCTGACCTATCGGATGATCCGCAACACCAGGATAACCAACGCGGGCAGGCAGCGCAAGCGCGTCATGGTCGTCGGCGCGGGCGACGCGGCGTCCACGCTGCTGCACGAGATCTTCCGCGACCCGTACACCGACTACAACATCGTGTGCGCGGTGGACGACGACCGCAGGAAGGTCGGCCGCTCGATCATGGGTATAAAGATCCTCGGCACGTCGGAGGAGATCCCCGAGCTCGTCGCGCAGTGCGACATCGACACCATCCTCATCGCGCTGCCCGCAGCGGGCGACGAGGACAAGCGCCGAATTCTCGGCATATGCTCAAAGACCGCGTGCAACATGCGGATGCTGCCCGACATCTGCAAGCTCATCTCGGACGGCAAGGATCTGTTGACGCGGGTGCGCGAGGTCAAGGTCGAAGATCTTTTGGGTAGGGACGAGGTCGAGCTCGACGCCGCTAAAAAGCCCCACCTCAAGGGCAAGCGGGTAATGGTCACGGGCGGCGGCGGCTCGATAGGCAGTGAATTGTGCCGTCAGATCGCGGCGAGCGAGCCCGAAAAGCTCATCCTCGTCGACGTGTACGAGAACAGCGCCTACGACGTCCAGCAGAACCTCATCATGCAGTACGGCGACAACCTCGACCTCGACGTCAGAATATGCTCGGTGCGCGACAGCAAAAAGATGATGGCGCTTGTGAAGGAGACGCGGCCCGACATCATCTTCCACGCGGCGGCGCACAAGCACGTCCCGCTCATGGAGGTGAGCCCCGAGGAGGCGGTGAAGAACAACGTGTGCGGCACCTGGAACGTCGCGCGCGCCGCCGACGCCTGCGGGGTCGAGAGCATGGTGCTCATCTCGACCGACAAGGCGGTCAACCCCACGAGCATCATGGGCGCGACCAAGCGCATCTGCGAGATGATCATCCAGGCGATGGCCCAAAAGAGCAAGACCCGCTTTGTGGCGGTGCGCTTCGGCAACGTGCTGGGCTCCAACGGCTCGGTCATCCCGCTGTTTAAAGAGCAGATCGCCGCGGGCGGCCCCGTCACGGTCACCCACCCCGACATCGTGCGGTATTTTATGACGATCTCCGAGGCGGTGAGCCTCGTGATCAGCGCGGGCGAGATTGCGGAGGGCGGCGAGATCTTTGTGCTCGACATGGGCGAGCCGGTGAAGATCCTCGACCTCGCCGAGAACCTCATCCGCCTCGCGGGCTTTTTGCCCTACAAGGACATCCCCATCGTGTTCACGGGCCTAAGACCCGGCGAAAAACTGTATGAGGAGCTGCTGCTGTCGGAGGAGGGCATAACCGACACCGACAACAAAAAGATATTTGTCGGCAACCCCGGCGAAATCGAGGGGGACACCTTCTTTGAGCGGCTCGCCGAGCTCAAAGCGACGGCGTTTTCCAACGACCGCGACAGGACGGTCGAGATGATTATCGACATGGTGCCGACCTACATCAAGGAGGAGGACAGGGATCGCTGAGTCCCGTGTCAGCCCCTTCGTATGCGCCGTTTTTCGGAAAAAGGCCAAAAGAGCGGCGGCAAAAAGACTTTTTAAACCTTTTTAAACGAGGTGACAAGCGATGAAGATCCCCTTTTCTCCCCCGGACATGACACAGGCGGAGGCAAACGCCGCGGCCGAGGCGGTTTTGTCGGGCTGGATAACGACGGGGCCCAAGACCAAGGAGCTCGAGAGAAGGCTTGCCGACTATGTGGGAACAAAGCGGGTCGCCTGTCTCGCGTCGGCGACGTCGGCGATGGAGCTCGCGCTGCGGGTGTTCGGCGTCGGCGAGGGCGACGAGGTCATCACGAGCGCGTACACCTATACGGCGTCGGCGAGCGTGATACGGCACGTCGGCGCGCGGGTGGTGCTTGTCGACTGCCTCGACGGCTCGCCGCTTATCGACCCCGAGGCGGTGAGGCGGGCGATAACCCCCGCGACAAAGGCGGTCATCCCGGTGGACATCGGCGGCGTTCCCGCCGACTACACGGCGCTGCGGGCGGCGCTCGATGAAAAGAAAGATATTTTTTGTCCGACAAACGTCATGCAGCGCGCGCTCGGCAGGGCGGCGATTGTAAGCGACGCCGCGCACTCGCTGGGGGCCGTTTACCGCGGCAAGAGCCCCGCCGCGCTGTGCGACTTCACCTGCTATTCGTTCCACGCCGTCAAAAACTTCACGACGGCCGAGGGCGGCGCGGTCGCGTTTTCCGACGTGGGCGGCAAAACCGCCGACGAGCTGTACGACCTGTTTATGCTGTGGTCGCTGCACGGGCAAAACAAGGACGCGCTCGCCAAGACAAAGCTGGGCGCGTGGGAATATGACATCGTGTTCCCCGGCTACAAATGCAACATGACCGACATCATGGCGTCGATAGGGCTTGTGCAGCTCTCGCGCTATGCGGGGATGCTCGAGCGGCGGCGCGAGATGGTGCGGCTGTACGGCGAGCTGTTAAAAGACCTTCCCGTCCGGCCGATGCCGCACGCGGGCGAGGGCTTCGTCGGCTCCCACCACCTCTGTATCACCTCGCTCGAGGGCGCGACAAGAGGGCAGCGCGACGCGGTGATCGAGCGCCTCGCCGAGGAGGGCGTGAGCGCCAACGTCCACTACAAGCCGCTGCCCATGATGACGGCGTACAGGGCCATGGGCTTTGATATAAAGGACTTCCCCAACGCGCGGGCGCTGTTTGAGCGAGAGGTGACCCTGCCGCTGCACACCCGCCTCACCGACGGCGAGATAGCGTATGTCGCAGAAAGCTTAAAACGCGCACTCGCAAAAGAGGGGCTTTTATGAAAAACGGCCGGGACGCGCTGCCCGAGAGGATGCGGGTCGAGCAGGTCGAGCGGGCCGCTGCGGTTCTCCGCAAAAAGCGGGGCTTTCTGTTTATAAAGCGCGCGTTTGACATCGCGGCGAGCGCCGTTCTGATTGTGCTCGCAAGCCCGCTGCTCGCAGGGCTTGCGGCGGCGGTCAAGGCGTGCAGCCCGGGGCCGGTGTTCTACCGGCAGGAGCGCGTCACCAAAAACATGAAACGGTTTCGCATCTTCAAGTTCCGCTCGATGGTGGACAGGGCCGACCTGAAGGGCCCGCTCGTCACCGTCGAGGGGGACGAGCGCATCACCCCCGTGGGCCGGTTTATGCGCAGCGCAAGGCTCGACGAGCTGCCCCAGCTGTTCAACGTTTTGGCGGGGGACATGAGCTTTGTGGGCACGCGGCCCGAGGTGCCGAAGTATGTCGAGCGGTACACCGACGACATGCTGCCGACGCTGCTGCTGCCCGCGGGCGTCACCTCGCGCGCGAGCATCGCCTTCAGGGACGAGGCCGAGCTGTTAGACGGCGCGGACGACCCCGACGAGGTGTATGTGCGGGACATCCTGCCGCGCAAGATGAAGGTCAACCTCGAGTATATCGACCGAGCGTCGGTGAAGGAGGATCTTTCGGTCATGCTCGCGACCGTCGCCGCGGTCGTGCGGTAGAGCGTTTTTTTCGGGTTAGGCCGCTGCCGCGGCGCGGGACGGCCCTTGAGGGTTGCCCTCGGAGGCAGGGATGCCCGCGCGCGGCTTATCTTTTTTGACAAAACATCGGTTTGCGCGGCGCGGGCCGCGCGGTTTTACCAAGAGTATTCGGAGGGCTTGAGGGGATGGCGAAATTTACCTTTACCGACACGGGGCTTGCGGGGATGTTTGTCGTCGAGCCGACGGTGTTCGGCGACGAACGCGGTTATTTTATCGAGACGTACAACGAGCGCGAGTTTGACGAGGCGGGGCACCGGCTCCGCTTTGTGCAGGACAACCAGTCGATGTCCAAAAAGGGCGTGCTGCGCGGTCTTCACATGCAGGTGAAGCACCCGCAGGGCAAGCTTGTGCGGGTGATAAGCGGCGAGGTGTTCGACGTCGGCGTCGACATGCGAAAGGGAAGCGCCACCTTCGGACGCTGGTACGGCCTGGTGCTGAGCGCCGAGAACAAAAAACAGCTGTACATACCCGAGGGGTTCGCGCACGGCTTTTTGGTGCTGTCCGACAGGGCCGAGTTCGTCTATAAATGCACGGCGCTGTACGACGGCGGCGACGAGCTGGGCGTGAAATACGACGACCCCGACATCGGCGTCGTCTGGCCCGACTGCGGCGCCCCGCTCACGCTGTCCGACAAGGACAGGGCGCAGCCCTCCTTTAAAGAGGCGTGCGCGAGGCTGGGGCTTTAGACGCGGCGGCCCTGCGGCGGGGCCCGCGGGGTTGGAGCGGACGGGCGGGCTGTACCCTCTGCCCCCGGGCTCGCGGGCCCGTGTGCGGCATGGCGGAACATTCCGCTTCGCGCGGAGGGCCGACGGGGCTTCGCCGAGTTTTGCGCAGGCGCCGCCGGGCGAAAGACGGGGGCCTTTTGCGGCGTGCCGCAAGGTGCGGCGGACGTCCCCCCGCGCTTCGCTTCGGGCGCGCCGCCTGGCCCGGCCGAAGGACGGGGGGACAAACGGCGGCGGGAGCAAAACGACGCGCCGCGACAGACAACCAAACAACGGCAACAAAGAAAAGGTTGAGGTGACAATATGCTCGTACAGGGAATAGACAAAAAGGTCGGGCCGGAATTTGACGGCAAGGTGCTGCTCATCACGGGCGGCACGGGATCGTTCGGCAACGCGGTGCTGAACCGCTTTTTGGACAGCGGGCTTCGGGAGATCCGCATCTTCAGCCGCGACGAGAAAAAGCAGGACGAGATGCGCCACCGGCTGCAAAACGACAAGGTGAAGTTTTACATCGGCGACGTGCGCGACTACAACAGCATAAGCGAGGCGATGGCTGGGGTCGACTATGTCTTCCACGCGGCGGCGCTCAAGCAGGTGCCGTCCTGCGAGTTCTACCCCATGGAGGCGGTGCGCACCAACGTCGTCGGCACCGACAACGCCGTGCGCGCGGCCCACGCCAACGGGGTCAAGCGCTTTGTGCTGCTCTCGACCGACAAGGCGGTCTATCCCATCAACACGATGGGCATGACCAAGGCGGTCGCCGAAAAGGCGGTGCGCGCCTACTCGCGCAACGTCGGCGAGGGCGGCACCGTCTACAACATCACCCGCTACGGCAACGTCATGGCGTCGCGCGGCTCGGTCATCCCCCTGTTTGTCGAGCAGATAAAGGCGGGCCGCGACATCACCGTCACCGATCCCGAGATGACGCGGTTTTTGATGTCGCTCGACGAGGCGGTCGACCTCGTGCTGTTCGCGTTTTTGAACGGCCGCCAGGGCGAGACGTTTATCCCCACCGCCCCCGCGTCCACGATAAAGGACCTGGGCGAGGCGATCATCGAGCTGTTCGACCCCGAGCGCCGGTGCAAGGTTCGGATAATCGGCACGCGGCACGGCGAAAAAAAGCACGAGACACTGATAAACCGCGAGGAGCTCGTGCACGCAGAGCGCGTCGGCAACTTTTACCGCATCCTCAACGACACGCGCGATCTCAACTATGACAAATACGTCAGCGCGGGCAGCGAGGACATGACGAAATACCGCGACTATACCTCCAACGACGAGCTGCTCGACGTCGAGGGCGTCAAAAAGCTGTTGCTCGAGCTGCCCTATGTCAAGGCCATGCTCGCGGGGCGGGAAGACAGCGAAGAGGGGCTTGTGTGATGAAAAAGATCCTTGTGACGGGCGCCGCCGGGTTTATCGGCCAAAACCTCTGCGCCGAGCTCGCGCGCACGCCCGACGAATACGCCGTTTTTAAGGCGGACGTTGAGACGCCCGTCGAGCGGCTGAGGGCCTATGCCGCCGAGTGCGACTTTGTCGTGCACCTCGCGGGGGTCAACCGCCCGCTCGACCCCGGCGAGTTCGCGAGCGGCAACAGCGGCTTCACCGGCTCGCTCGCCGCAATGCTCGAGGGGTGCGGCAACCCCTGCCCCGTGGCGATGACCTCGTCCGTCCAGGCGGTGCTTGACAACCCCTACGGCAAAAGCAAGCTGGACGCCGAGAACGAGCTGTTCGCCTACAGCGGGCGGACGTCGGCGCCCGTCTATGTCTTGCGCCTGCCTAACGTCTACGGCAAGTGGTGCAGGCCCAACTACAACAGCGCCGTGGCCACCTTTTGTCACAACATAGCGAACGGTCTGCCCATAACGATAAGCGACCGCGAGCGGGTGATGACCCTTGTGTACATCGACGACGTCGTCGCCCTTTTAAAGGCGGCGATCGCGGGGGCGCTCACCCCCGGCGAGGACGGCTTTTGCCGCGTGGACGCGACCGACGAGATAAAGCTCGGCGAGATCGCGGACAGGCTGTACGCCTTTCACGAGGGGCGAAAAAGCGGTGTGATGCCCTCGCTTGAGCGCAGGGTGGACCGCAACCTCTATTCGACCTATCTGAGCTATCTGCCGCGGGACGGCTTTTCGCACAGGCTTGAGGGCCACGCGGACGCGCGCGGCTCGTTTTTCGAGTTCTTCAAGTCGGGGCAGGCGGGGCAGTTTTCGGTCTCGACCACCGCGCCCGGCGTGACGCGCGGCAACCACTGGCACCACACCAAGGTCGAGAAATTTTTGGTCGTCGCGGGCAGGGCGCGCATAGCGCTTCGCGACATACGGGGCGGGGAGGTCGTCGAGTACATCGTGAGCGGCGACGAGCCCGAGGCGGTGGACATCCCCGTCGGATACACCCACTCGCTGACCAACATCGGCGACGGGACGATGATCACCCTCATCTGGGCCAACGAGATCTTCGACCCCGAGCGCCCCGACACATATTACGAGGAGGTATAAGCGGCATGGCGGTTTCAAGCCTCAAGGTCATGACGATCATCGGCACGAGGCCCGAGATCATCCGGCTGTCCGAGGTCATCAAGTGCTGCGACCGATATTTTGAGCACATTTTGGTGCACACGGGCCAAAACTACGACTACACCCTCAACGATATCTTTTTTAAGGATCTCGGCCTGCGCGCGCCCGACTGCTACCTCGACGCGGTGGGGGACAACCTCGGCGAGACGATGGGGAACATCATCGCGAAGAGCTATGACGTGATGATAAAGGAAAAACCCGACGCCGTGCTCATATTGGGGGACACCAACTCGGCGCTTGCGGCCATCTCGGCAAAGCGCCTCAAGATCCCCATCTTTCACATGGAGGCGGGCAACCGCTGCTTTGACCAGAACGTGCCCGAGGAGACCAACCGGCGCATCGTCGACCACATAAGCGACGTCAACCTGCCCTATACCGAGCACAGCAGGCGGTATCTTTTGTCCGAGGGCGTCAGAAAAGAGCACATCTATGTCACCGGCTCGCCCATGCGCGAGGTGCTGAGCAAAAACCTCGACAAAATCGAGGGCAGCACGGTGCTCGAGCAGCTGGGCCTTGAGAGAAAGGGGTACATCCTTGTCTCGGCCCACCGCGAGGAGAACGTCGACATCGAAGAAAACTTCTATTCGCTGATGAACGCCCTGAATTCGGTCGCCGAACGGTACGGGATGCCGGTCATCTACTCGACCCACCCCCGAAGCCTCAAGCGCATCGAGTCGCGCGGCTTCACCTTTGACGAGCGGGTCAAAAACCTCAAGCCGTTCGGCTTTTTTGACTACAACAAGCTTCAAAAAAACGCCTACTGTGTGCTGTCCGACTCGGGCACGCTCTCGGAGGAGAGCGCGATGCTCGGCTTCCCCGGCGTGCTCATCAGGACCTCGACCGAGCGCCCCGAGGTGCTCGACAAGGGCACGGTGGTGATCGGCGGCATCGACGGCGGCAGCATACAGAGCGCGCTCGACCTCGCCGTGGCGATGGCCGAAAACAGCGAGCCCGTCGCGCCGGTGCCCGACTATACCGATGAAAACGTGTCGGTCAAGGTCGTCAAGATCATCGAGAGCTTTGTCAAGATAATCAACAGCACGGTGTGGCACAAGAGATGAAGCTGCTGGTCGTTTCGCAGTACTTTTGGCCCGAGCCGTTTCGCATCAACGACATCTGCGCGGGGCTCAAGGCGCGCGGGTGGGACATCGACGTGCTGACCTCGCTGCCCAACGTGCCCGAGGGCAGGTTTTATGACGGCTACGGCTGGTTCAAACGGGGCGAGCGGCGGCACGAGGGCGTCGGCGTCGAGCGGGTGGGCGTCATACAGCGCGGCAAGCGCAACCCCGTGCGCTGGGCGTTCAACTGCGCGTCCTTTGCGGTGAACAGCCTCTTTCACCTGCCGCACCTCAACAAAAACGGCTACGACGCGGTGTTTGTGTTCAACAACTCGCCGATAACCAAGCTGCTGCCCGCAAACGCCTTTGCGCGGCACAACCGCATCCCCAACGTCGTGTATCTTTTGGACATCTGGCCCGACTCGATGTTCCTGCTGCTCGGCATGAAGGAGGCGGCGGGGCGCGAAGGGCTGTTTCGGCGCGCGGTGCGAGGGGTGTGCAGACGCCTTTACCGCGGCGCCGACCTCATGCTCATAAGCAGCGAGGGGTTTGAGGGCAGGCTTCGCGAGATGGGGCTTAAAATGCCGGTGGCGTATCTGCCCAACTTCGCCGAGCCCTTCGAGCCCGCAAAGGGGCTTGTCACGAGGGAGAGCCTCGGCGTCGGCGAGGGCACGAGGCTCATCGGCTTTGCGGGCAACGTCGGCCCCGCACAGGGGCTCTCGGGTCTTGTCGAGGCGGCGGGCCTGGTGCGCGGGCGCGATGTAAGCTATCTTATCGTGGGCGACGGGCCCGAGCTTCCCGCCCTCAAGGCCGAGGTCGAAAGAAAGGGCCTTGCGGGCAGGTTTGTGTTTGTCGGCAGGGTCGAGCCGCGCGAGGTGCCCGAGTATATCGCGCTGTGCGACGCGGCGCTTGTGCCGCTCAAAGACAGCGGCGTGCTCAACCTGACAGTGCCCGCCAAGCTGCAAACCTACATGTACGCGGGCAAGCCCGTCGTCGCCTTTTTGAACGGCGCGGGCGCCGAGCTTGTCAAGAGGGCGGGCTGCGGCTTTACCGCCGCCGCGGGGGACTCAGCGGCGCTCGCGCGGGCGATTGAAGAGGTGTGCGACGCCCCGCGCGAGGAGCTTGCGCGCATGGGCGCGGCCGCGCGCGCGTTTTGTCTTGAAAATTTTGAGCGCGAAGCGCTGCTCGACCGCCTGGACGGATATCTAAAAAAGGCGGTCGAAGACTACGGGAGGCGCAGATGAGGGTTTTGGTAATCATTCCCGCCTACAACGAGAGCGAGAGCATCGAGGGCGTCATAGACGAGTTCAAGCGGACGGCGCCCGAATACGACTATGTCGTGGTGAACGACTGCTCGACCGACGACACCGAGAGCAAGCTTGCATGCATGGGCGCAAACTACATCAACGTGCCGGTAAACCTCGGCATCGGCGGCGGCGTGCAGACGGGCTACCGCTATGCGGTGGAGCGGGACTACGACATCACCGTGCAGATGGACGGCGACGGCCAGCACGACCCCGCCTATCTCAAAAGAATCATCGCGCCCGTGGCGAGTGGGGAGTGCGACATGTGCGTCGGCTCGCGCTTTATCGAAAAAGAGGGCTTTCAGACGTCGCCGCTGCGCCGCTTCGGCATCGCCTTTTTGAGTGCGCTCATAAGGCTTTGCTGCGGCGTGCGGGTGCGGGACGTGACAAGCGGCTTTCGCGCCTGCGGGCGTGAGCTGACCGAGTTTTACTCCCGCAACTACGCGCAGGACTACCCCGAGCCCGAGGCGATCGTCACTGCGGTGACGGCGGGTTATACCGTTAAGGAGGCGCCCGTCGTCATGCGCGGGCGCACGGGGGGCTCGTCGTCGATAAGGGCGTTTAAATCGGCCTACTACATGATAAAGGTTTCGCTCTCGGTGGTGTTGTGCCGCATAACGCACAGGAGGAAGAGAAGATGATTTGTGCGCTTACAGCCGGGGCAGAGCCGTACAGGCTCGACTCGGCGCTTACGGTCGCCCTGGCCGTGGGTCTTGTGGTCTTTTACGCGCTGCTCGTGTACATGCTCGCCAAGCATTCGCTTATCCTGAAATACACTCTCGTGTGGATGTTGGGCGGCCTCGTGCTGGCGGTGTTTCTGCTGTTCCCCGAGGTCGTGCTCAAGATATCCGATTTTATCGGGGTTTCCAACCCCGTCAACGCGGTATATCTGCTGTTTGCGGGCGTCGTGCTGATGCTGCTGCTGTCGCTGACCTCCATCGTCTCGCAGCTCAACAACCGTGCCCGCAGCCTCACCCAGTCGGTCGCCCTGCTCGAAAAGCGGGTGCGCGAGCTGGAGGACGAGCGGGGAGAGACCGGGGCCGCGCCGCCCGAGGGGCAGGCACGGCCTTGAGGGATTGCGGAGAGCTTGCGGGCTTGCTGAAAACTTGAGCCCACCTTACCGGGCATAATAGGAAGGATGTGCAGACTGTCTGACCGGCTTGCTGCGAGTCCACGCCCCCCTGCGCAAAGGGGTGTCACGGCGAAGCCGTGACGGAGGGATTGCAAAGCTGAGGCATACCCCTTTCGGTGCACGCGACAGACGCGGTAAT
>CAYSRC010000030.1:0-28499 GCA_964433495.1 uncultured Oscillospiraceae bacterium | reverse complement strand
TGGTGGACCCGAAGGGGATCGAACCCTCGACCTCCGCGTTGCGAACGCGGCGCTCTCCCAGCTGAGCTACGAGCCCGTACATTTCGTACTTTAGAATTATAGCATTGCTTTGTTTTAAAGTCAATACAAAGTTTTGCGCGGCGAAAAAACAGCGATTTTCCGGCTTTTCGGCTCAAAAATGCCACACATTTCGGCAATCGTGGGTTTGCCGACCGCCGGATCGGGTAGTATACTTAAAAAAACAGACCGCCGTGAGGGCGGCGCCGCTTTTGCGGTGAAAGACTGCCGTGTGCACGCGCGGCGGCGGCCGGCGAGCATCATCATTGTGCGGGGAGGATGGACAAAATGCCCTTGACAGCTGTTGTGACGGGCGCGTCGCGCGGCATCGGCGCGTCGGCCGCGAGGGAGCTTGCCGCGGCGGGCTATGCGGTGGTTTTGAACTATCGAACAGACGCGCGGGGCGCCGAGGCGGAGGCGCACGGGATCGTCTCGGCCGGTGGCGAGGCGTGCTGTTTCTGCGCCGACGTTTCAAAGGCGGCGCAGGCGCGCGGGCTTGTCGAGTTTGCCGTCGAGCGGTACGGCAGGCTCGACCTCGTCGTGAACAACGCGGGTGTCTCGCTCAGCGGTCTGATGACCGACTGCACCGACGAAGAATACGACGCTGTTTTTGACACCAACATGCGGGGCGTGTTCAACATGTCGCGCGCGGCCGTGCCGCACATGCTGCGGGCGGGCGGCGGGCGCATCGTGAATGTGAGCTCGATCTGGGGGGTGTGCGGCGCCTCGTGCGAGAGCGTTTATTCGGCGTCCAAGGCCGCCGTCATCGGCTTCACAAAGGCGCTCGCAAAGGAGCTGGGGCCCGCGGGGATAAGCGTCTCGTGCGTCGCGCCGGGCGTGGTCGACACCGCCATGAACGGGCGTCTTTCGCAGGGTGAGCGGGCACAGCTCGCGCAGGAGATCCCCACGGGGCGCTTTGCAGACCCCGACGAGATTGCAAAAACCGTGTTGTACCTTGCAAGCTCGCCCTATACATCGGGCGAGGTGATCATGCAGTCGGGCGGCCTGTGCATCTGACCGGCTGCGGCCTTTGGCTTCGCTTCCGCCGTTTGGGCTTTGGGCGGCGGCCGCAGCAGAGGGGCGATATGCCTCGAAGGCCGTTTTGACCGTTTGTTTTTTGCTTTTCTACGGTAGAAAAGGCCGCAGCCGCGTTGCACGCGCCTGCGGCTCGGGCGTCGTCCGCCTGCGCGGACAAATCGCTCATGGCGGCATCGACGGCACGGGACCGTGCCTTGTAATCATTCGGAGGGCTCAAACGTGGCGATTGAAAGAGTTTCACGGGCGATGTTCAACATCATGCTCAACAGGGCGATACGGGGGCTTGAGGACGACCCCGAGCGCACGGTGCGCAACCTGGTCGACCTCGGGCTCAGGCTTGCGCGGGGCAGGTTTAAGCTTCAGATGCTCGGCATCGCGCAGCTGTTGCTGCAAAACCCCGACAGTGCTTACTACGGCATGGCGAGGGAGATAACGGCCGCGGTCGACCGCCAAAATCTCAAGGCCTTCGGTTTCAACCTCTTTTTTGAGGGGTGCACGGCGGGCGCGCGCAAGATAAGAAGCAACGAGGGAAAGCTCGGCTTCAACATCCCGTGGGTGCTGTCCTTCGGGGACGGCGACGGCGAGTGGCTCAGGCGGGTGCGGTGCGCGGTCGGCGAGGCGCACGAGCTCGGCGTCTCGGTTTTTGCCCTCGCGGGGGACTGCTCACTCGACGAGGGCGCATTTGAAATCTATTCCGAGTTCCCCGAGTGCGCCTTTTTGGCGCTTGCGCCGGCCGAGCGGGCCGCCGCGTCGGCGGGGGAGTCGGCGCGCTTTTACAACCTGTGCGTGTCGGCCGACTGCTCGGACAGGCGAAGCTTTGAGCGTGCCGCCGCCGAGCTGAAACGCGCGAAAAAGCTGTTTTGCGCGCACATGACGCTGGACGACCCCGCCCGCATCGACGGCGAGCTGTCCGACGAGGCGGCCCTTTGGCTTGAGGGGACGGGCGCAGCCGCCGAGATCATCATACCGACCTTCTCGGACGCGGACGAGCTCGCCCGCCTGCGGGAGGGCGTCATCCGCTTTCGGCTGGACGGGCGTCATCGGTTCCTCATGGCCGACAGCGTCTCGGACGCGATGGACATCGACCGCATCATTTCGGACGACCCGTTCGGCATCACCTTCCTCTCGGACGGCGGCGCCCTCGTGCGGGGCGGCCGAGAGGGGCAGGACTGCGACCTTCGGCGCAGCGCGCTGTGCGAGATCCTCGCCCGCGCGGGCGCGAAGGGCCGGAACGCGGCGGAGGGGACGGCCTGAGGCGCCGGGGCAAACCACCCGCCGCCCCTGTCCTCGCCGCCGACCGAAAGGCGGGAGTAAGGCGCGGCAGTTTTGCTGTGACGGGTCATGGCGTTTTCTTCGCTTCTCGTCTATACCTCGGGCGTTAAAGCCGATGTCGTGCGACGCGGCTTGACGGCGCTTTCATGCGTTGACTGCCAAGCCTTGCCCCCCGGCGCAGCCCGGGGAATTGAGTCGGCTCTATAAGGGCTTCATACCGGCAAGCCCCTCAAGAGACGCTGCGTATTCCGCCTTTTGCATCACCTGCACGGCGGCTCGCAAACGGGCAGTTTTTTGCGCCGACAGCTTTTTAGCCTGTAAAGCGCCCATTCGGTTCGTGCTTTGCCCGATCCTTGAAGCAAAAGCTTTTTTACTCTCCCCGAAAAGGACCGGGAGTTCTTTTTGCGTCAAAGCGAACAAAACAAAAGCAGGGACAAAGCCCGCGGGCCTTGTCCCTGCTTTTGTCTTAAAAACAAGCGCTTCAATCGGCCTTTCGGTTCAAAATCCGTTTGCCCTTGTTTATCGCGACGCTGCCCGTGACGAACGCCGCAATGTACAGGGCGATCGCCATGATAAACGCGCCTTTATAGCTGCCGCCCACGTCGTAAAACAGCCCGATGGACGAGAAGGACAACGCGCCGACCATGCTGTTGCCCATCATCATCAGCGACCAGACGGACGAGTAGTCGCGGCTGCCGAGCGCCGTCCTGACGAGCAGCGGGCACTGTACCGTGTACATGCTGCCGCCGAGGCCGACGAGCAGCGCCGAGGGGATGACGAACCCGGTGCGGGCGATGCTGTACATCATGCCGCCGTAGCCGAGGATCATGAACAGCGCGCCCCACGCGAGCCCCGCCTTTACGCCGAACCTGTCGTTGACATAGCCGAGGACGATGCTGCTCACCACGCAGCCGAGGCTCATGCACATGCCCGCCATCGCCCCGAAGGGGATGCTCTGCCCGAGCTCCATTGTGGCGAAGTTGGTTATGTACTGCTGCACGCCGCAGCCCACGCTGTAGAACATGCAGGTGAGCCACGCAATGTAGAACACCGCCGTCCTGACGGCCTGTCTGCGGGTAAGGCCGCTGACGGGCGCCTCGGACGCGGCGCTCGTCCCCTCGCCCTCCTCCGCGCCGTAGGGCTTGCAGCCCGCTTCCTCGGGGCTCTTGAGGCAGATAAACAGCATGGGCACCGAGAGCACAAGGCAGACGGCGGCGAGGATAAGGTACGCGGCGCGCCAGCCGAGCGCAACGATCCACTGCGCGCTCAGCAGGTTGTAGGCGACCGCCGACAATCCCTCTGCGGCGATAATGACGCCGAGCACCGTCCCCGCCTTTTTGCGAAACCACATGTTGATGACGATGGGCACCGCGACATAGCCCGTGAAGGCGACGCCGACGCCGATGATCGCGCCCGAGATGTAGAACATGTAAACCGACCGATAGGTCGACATCAGCGCGATCCCCGCCACCTCGGCGAGGGCGGCGACGCCCATGACGACGCCGATGCGCTTTGTCGTCAAAACCTTTGCCGCCGTCGTGTACATCAGCGCCATCGCGGCGGCCTCGACGCTGACGACCATGGTGAACTCGCTGACCCTGCAGCCCATCTCGGTGACGACGGGGGTGACAAAGTTGCCCGCAATGACCATGACCGCACCGCCGAGGCCGATCTTTAACAGGATGCACGCCGCGAAGATGACCCACGCGTAGTGCAGCTTTTTGTGTTGAGTCTTCATGTTGCTCCTTTCGCTGCGCGCCGCGCTCGCGGCCCTCGGGGCGATGCGCCCCTTTTAAAACCGCGATGCCGCGCCGGCGGTTATTGTTTAAGCTCGCCCTCGATGACCGACGTCTTAAAGGGGCTGCTGCGCGGACGGATGTCGGGCAGCCTGCGCTCGACGGCGGCGCGGGCGTACTCGATGTCCTCCTCGGCTTCGTCTGGGTTAAAGCAGCCGATGCACACCATGTCCCTTTCCCGTATCGTGTTGTAGGCGAAGTTGAGCCCCACAAAGGGCGTGGTGCGGCCCGCGGCGCACGGCTTTATCGTCAGCACCGGCTTTTTTGCCGCGTGGATTATCTTTATGACGCTCTCGATCTCGACCTGCATCAAAAATCCCATGCAGTTGTACAGCTGGATGTAGGTCTCGACGTCGTAGCCGTTGAGATCGCTGTACTGGATGACCTCGGGCATGTGGGCCGAAAGCCCCGGGATCATCCCCGCGTCCCGTATCATCTCGAGGTAGTCGGGCAGACGGTCCATCGTCTTTTTGTTCTTGTTGAGCAGCTGCTCGACGCACGAGTGCAGCGGCAGGCAGAAGGTCGCCCCGCGCTCGGCGCAGCGTTTGATCTCGGCGCGCGCCTCCTGACGCGCAAAGGGGGTGTCGTCCATGTTGAGCACCGGCTCGTCCATGATGATCATCTTTTTGCCGGTCTTCTGCTCGGCGAGCCTGACGGCGCGCTCGAGGTTGCGGTCGACGCCGAACAGGCCGAGGCACGCGTCGACGCCGCCCCTCATAAAGGTCGCAAATATCTCGCTTTTGCTCTCGGGGGACGAGTGTGTGTCAAGGATGTATTTGTCCTTCGCCGGGCCCTGATGGCTCCAGCCCGAAATCCAGTTGCAGCCGATCACAAGCCGCGGCAGGGACACGCCGCCCACCGTTGTGCGCGGAAATTGATTGTCCATTCTTTTCTCCAATATTGCTTCAATATCGCTTGTCAGATAAAAAACCAAACACGGGATGTCCGGCGGCGCAAAAAGCGCCGGACGGCGGGGCTCCGACCCCGCTCAAAAAACCGCCGAAGGGGGGTGCGCACAGCAAGGCGCACCCCCGTTTTTATTATTCGGCGCACAAACGATCCCGTTATTTCGTGAACATGACGACGCCCTTCATATAGCCGTCCTTCTTGTCGCACGCCCGTTGGAACATGTTCTCCATGGCGTCCATGTCCTCAAAGTAGGCGGTGTGGGTGACGAGCTTGCCCGGCTCGAACACGCCGCGCTTGATCATCGACCAGGTGCGGGGGACGATCTCCTTGAAGTGCGGGTTGCTCATGGGGGCGAGGTTGTAGACATACAGCCCGCCGAGGTGCCACTTGGTGCCGTTGAAGGTCACGTCGCTTCTGTGGAACGAGCCGATCGTGAGCTTGCCCGCCTGCTTTGTCATCGAGTCGGCGAGGTGGAAGCCCGAGTCGGACGCGCCGAAGTCGATGCAGACGTCCGCGCCGCCCTTGGCGATGATGTCGGCGATGACCTTTTTGCCCTGCTCGCTCTCGGGGTCGAGGACCTCGGTGGGGCCGTACGCCTCGGCCATCTTTCTGCGGTCCTCGCGCAGCTCAAAGACGGTTATGCGCCCCGCCTGCGACGCGCGGGTGAGCGCCTGAAGGGTCAGCAGACCCATATAGCCCGCGCCGACGAGCACGACATGGTCGCCCATGTGGATGTCGGTGATGTTGAGCAGGTTGGTGACGCAGCAGGTGGGCTCGATGACATAGTGCTCATAGTCGGTCACGTCGTCGGGGATGCGCACAAGCCCCGCCTCGGGGATGGTCGAGTACTCGCACATCATCTCGTTGTTGCCGCTGCCGCAGAACACCTTGTCGCCGGGCTTGAGGCCCTTGACCTCGCTGCCCACCTTTTCGACGATGCCGACGCCCTCGTGCCCGATGATATAGGGATAGGGCCCGGGCGCGTTGACGCCGCGGTAGAGCCACGAATCCCAGCAGCACAGGCCGCACGCGGTGGTCTTGATCATGACCTCGTCCGCCTTGGGTTCGGGGACGTCGTATTCCCTGATCGACAGCTTCATGTAGTCCTCAACAAATACACCTTTTGCCAGCATGTTAGAATACCTCCGTATTTTTTAATTATTTAACCGTCAAAGCGAGCGCGCCGACACGGGCCGCGGGCGGACGGACGCGGTTGAACCCGCGGCTGTCCGATCGAGCGGGGGAGCGTTGGGCCGTTTCCCCGTCCGAACGGCAGCCGTCCGCACACGACCGCGGGGACGCGCGGGCTTTAACGACTGTTGCTTTGTCGCCTCACCCCGCCGAGGGGGTGAGAAATCGGGACGAAAAGCCGCTTATCTCGCCGCCCACAAAAACCCGCGGCGCTGCACCTCGGCGACCTGGGGGATGTCAAATATGTCGTCGTGGTGCCCGAGCGCGTTGTAGAACACCCTGCCCTCGCCCCACAGCTTGGTGTACACAACCGGCATCTCGACGACGCCGTTCGGGCGGTGGGGACCGCTCGTGCGCACGGGCGTGGTCGCGAGAACGTCGATGCACGGGTCGACGTGCAGATAGTACTGCTCGGTATAGACCCTGAAATCCTCGAGGCCCTCGACGAGCGGGGAGGACGACTGCCTTTTGAAGTTGACCTCGTACTCGGTCCAAAACGCGCCGTCCGCCGACGTCTCGGGATAGTTCTTGTTGAGATAGTCAAGGTTTTGCTCGGTGAGCTTGGAGCAGTGGTGCAGCCACGGCTCGCCGGGGTGCGACACCCACTGGCTGCCCGTCATGAACTGCCACTCGACGCTCCAGCGGAACGAGTCGCACATGCCGCCGTGGCAGCCCGCAATCCCCGTGCCCGTCATGACGGCCTCGGTCACGGGGAAGCACTTCCGGTCGTCGAGGTCGCCCTGCGTCCAGCACGGGACGATCAGATCCATGCTCTTCAAAAACTCCGCGTCCTCAAGGCGGTCGAGGGTGTCCTCGCGCACGACGTCAAAGTTCTCGTTCTCGAGCATCTTTTTGAACCGCGCGCTGACCTTTTCGGGCTCGTGCCCGTCCCAGCCGCCGTAGAAGATAAATGCCTTTTTGTTCATGTGGTGTCCTTTCTCAAATCGTCAATTGCTTGAAAAAAGGGTCAACCGAACGCCGCCCCCATAATGCGCGGAAAGGGGGGCTTGAAAAACAGCAAGTCCTTAAGCTTTCACCTATCTCTCGGGCGGCTCGCCCTTAAAGCCTCCCCTGTGCAAGGGGAGGTGTCAGCGCAGCTGACTGATGAGGGGTGAGCCGAGCTTTCTCGCCTAACCTCGTGGGCTGTGCAAACGGAGCTTAACACAGCCCGCGAGGACGAGATGAGGGTGGGCAAGTTTTTTGCTTTATCCCTGCTATGAATAGAAAGCACCTTGACCCCTCATCCACCGCGGAGCGGTCCCCCTTCCCCCGAGGGGGAAGGTTTCCGGGGCCTAAAGCTTCCACCTATCCATCGGGTTGCGCATCCTTGAGGCTCCCTTCCCGCGCGTAAGTGGAACGACGCGCGGTACAACTCACGGGATTATGTGAGCCGTGTGTAAAGGGAGAGTCGGCCGGTCGGGCTTAATAGGAACGATAGCCCGAAAGGCGCATAATACCGCGCCGAATGTCAAATGTCCGTTCCTCTTACGTTTGACCGCTCCGCGCGGCAGATGCGCATCGTAATCGGTACGACGGCCGACAGGGTTCACATACACTCGTGAACTCTGTCGAATGTCCGTTCCGCTTACATTCGACCAACTCGCGGGAATATGCGAGCCGTGTCAGCGCAGCTGACAGAGGGGTTGTCCGAAAAAATCTTGGCGTCTGAACAAGCCCCCCCGTGTCGGCTTAAGCTTACAGTAAGCAACCCCTCCGTCCCGCCTCCGCAGCGCTGTTTTTCAAGCTACCGCGCCGCCCACAGCAGCCCGCGGCGGGTGAAGCGCTCGACTTCGGGCATCGCGAGGATGGCGTCCTTGTGGCCGAGCGACGAGTAGAACACGCGGCCCTTGCCCCAGTGCTTGGTGTAGACCACGGGCATGTCGACGAGCCCGTTGGACGCGTGCCAGCCCCGCGAGTCGACCCGCGTCGTCGCGAGCACGTCGATACTCGGGTCGACGTGCAGATAATACTGCTCGGTGTGCACCTCAAAGTCCTCGCAGCCCGCGATGATGGGCGAGGTGTGGTTTTTCTTAAACTCGACGGTATAGGTGCGCTGAAACGCGTCGGGCTCGCTGTTCTGCGGGAAGTTTTCGCGCACATAGGCGAGATTCTCCTCCGACAGCTTGGACATGTGGTGCAGATAGACGTCGCCCGGGTGCGACACCCACTGACTGCCCGTCATGAACTGCCACTCGACGCTCCAACGGAACGAGTCGCACATGCCGCCGTGCACACCCGCAAGACCCGTGCCGCTCTCGGCCACGGCGGTCGAGATGCCGAAGCAGTACCGATCACCCATCTCCCCCTGCGTCCAGCAGGGCACGATGAGGTCGAACGAGCTCATGTACTCGATGTCGTCGCACCGCTCAAAGCTGTCGATGCGGGTGACGTCGAAGTTTTCCTCCTCGAGCCACCGCTTGAACCGCACGCTCTCGAGCTCGGGCTCGTGGCCCTCCCAGCCTCCGTAAAAGATAAATGCTTTTTTTCTGTCCATGGCGTCTCCTTTTTTTGCTCTGCGGGGCCCGTCCCGAGGGACGGGCCCGGGATAAAGATAGCGTAAAAACTCAGTCGATGTTTTTGGTCGCGAGCCTCGCCCTGAAGGTGTCGAACAGAACCGCGCAGATGATGACGATGCCGAGGGCGACCTTCTGCCAATAGGCGTTGACGTTGAGCAGGTTGAGCGCGTTGTTCATAAAGCCCCAGACGAGGGTGCCCGCGAGGGTGTTGATGATGCTGCCCTTGAAGGTGCCGCCGATGTAGACCGCCGCGATGGCCTGAAGCGAGAGGTCGGCGCCCGAGTTGGGCTGCCCCGACGACAGGCGCGAGGCGAGCACGATGCCCGCGCACGAGACGCAGAAGCCCGATAGGGTGTACATCGCGACCTTGACGAGGTTGACGTTGAGGCCCGACAGCTTTGCCGCCGTCTCATTTTCGCCCACGGCGACGATCGAGCGGCCGAACACGGTGTACTTGAGCACGATGTGCCCCGCGAGCACAAACACCAGCATGATGAGCACGGGCACCGGGAAGAAGTCGGCGATGTACCCGCGGCCGATCGTCAAAAACGCGTCGGGCAGGCCGGTTATCGGCACGCTCTTGGTCGTGACAAAGATGAGCCCGTTGACGATGTACTGCATGCCGAGTGTGCAGATAAAGGGCGGGATCTTGAGGTAGGTGATGAGCAGGCCGTTCATCGTGCCGATGACCATGCCGATGAGAATCGCGACAAACATCGCGAGGAACATGTTCCAGCCGAAGGTCTTCATAAAGATGGCCGTGTTGCAGCCGGCGAAGGTCGCAATCATGCCGGTGCTCAGGTCGAAGCCGCCGCCGAGGATGATGAACGAGACGCCTATCGCGCCGATCGAGACGACGGCGACCTGCCTGAAGACGTTGAGCAGGTTGTCAACCGTCAAAAACTTGTCGCTTGCAAACGCCATGAACACCGCAATGACGATAAGCAGCATCCACGCGCCCATCCTGTCGGCGACCTTTGCCGCGGTATTGCCGAAGTTTTTAGTTTTCATATACGTCCCTTTCTCCGACAGCGTACGCTGTGATTAGGTTTTGAGAGAAGTCCTTCTTTTCGATCTCGCCCGCGACGCTGCCCTCGTACATGACGAGGATGCGGTCGCTGATGCCCATGATCTCCTCCATGTCCGAGGACACCACCACGACCGAGCGCCCGTCGGCCACAAGGTCGTTGATGAGCGAGTATATCTCGCGCCGGGCGCCGACGTCGATGCCGCGGGTCGGCTCGTCGAAAAGGATGATCTCGGAGTCCGAAAACAGCCACTTTGCGAGAACCACCTTTTGCTGGTTGCCGCCGCTGAGGAACATCGCCTTTTGGTTGACCGACGGGGTGGCGGTCTTGAGCTTTTTCACGTAGTCCTCGGCGACCTCTTTTTCGGTCTTATAGCTTATGAACCCGTGCTTCAGGATCTTTTTGAGCGCCACCATGACGGTGTTGACGCGAACAGTCGAGCGCAAGAACAGCCCCTCGTCGCGCCGGTTCTCGGTGATAAACCCGATGCCGTGTTTGATGGCGTCGCGCGGGGATTTGATCGTCACCTCGCGGCCGCCCAGCAGCACGCTGCCGCCCGCCTTTTTGTCGATGCCGAAGACCATGCGCATCGTCTCGGTTCTGCCCGCGCCGACGAGCCCGTAGAACCCGAGCACCTCGCCCCTGTGCGCGCTGAAGGACACGTCCTTGACGTGCTTGCCGCCGTCGGTGATGTTTTTGACCTCGAGCACCGTCTCGCCGATGGGGTTGTCCCGCCGGGGGTACTGCTGGGTCAGCTCGCGGCCGATCATCATCGAGATCATCTCGGCCTTGGTGATGTCCTTGATGTCCCGCTCGCCGATGTAGTGCCCGTCGCGCAGCACCGTCATGCGGTCGCATATCTCGAATATCTCGTCGAGTCTGTGGGTGATGAAGACGACCGCGACGCCCCGAGCTTTGAGCTTGCGGATTATCCTGAACAGCGACTCGGTCTCCTTGGTCGAGAGCGACGAGGTGGGCTCGTCCATGATGATAATCTTGGCGTTGATGCTGACCGCCTTGATGATCTCGACCATCTGTTTTTGCGCCATCGTCAGCGAGCGCACAAGCTTTTTGGCGTCGATCTTGAGGTCGTACTCGTCAAACAGCGCCTGCGCGTCGGCGTACATCTTTCCCCACCGGACAAAACCGTTCTTGCGGGGATATCTTCCGATAAAGACGTTTTCGGCGACCGATATCCTCTCGATGAGATTGAGCTCCTGATATATGATTGAAATCCCCATCAGCTCCGATTGCTTCGGGGAGTGAATTTCGACCTCTTGTCCGTCGAACCAGATGGCGCCGCCGTCCTTTTTGTACGCGCCCGAGATGGTTTTCATGAGGGTTGACTTGCCCGCCCCGTTTTCGCCGACAAGCGCGTGAACCTCCCCCTTCTTTATCGTGAGGTTGACGTCGGTCAGCGCGTTGACGCCGGGGAATGTCTTGCAGATCTTCGTCAGTCTAAGGATATCCTCCATCAAAGATCCTCCTTTAATTAGGGTCTGAGGGCCGGGCGCTTTAAACTACACCCGGCCCTCTTGAAAAAACCGTTGCTTATCCGAGAATTTCGTCCGAGGTGACGTAGCCGACATCCTTGCCGTATACCTTGGCGGGGGTCTCGTAGCCGCCCTCGACCGATTCGCCCGAGAGAACCTTCTCTATCGCGTCGACGGTGACGGCCGACTCGCCCGCGGGATCCTGGCAGATGGTGGCGATGTAGTTGCCGCCCTCGTCGATGTGCTGGATCTCCTCGTCCTCGCCGTCGTAGCCGACGACCATGACCTCGGTGCGGCCGGCGTTCTGCGTGGCGTCGTAGGCGCCGAGGGCCGACGTCCCGGCGGTGCCGTAGAAGATGTCGATGTCGTCGTGTGCGGTCAGCATGTCCTCGCAGCCGGCGAGCGAGTTCTCACGCGTGAGGTCGCCGACGGTGTTGATGTAGTTCACCGTGAAACCGTTGTCCTCGAGGCCCTGCACAAAGCCGGTGTAGCGCTGGTGGAGCGGGTCGCTGACGAGCGAGACCTCGACGATGTTGAGCTCGGTTTTATAGTTGATGCTCTTGAGGTAGTCGGCCATCCACACGCCGCCGAGGTAACCGGCCGAGTCGTTGCGGGTGCCCTCCCAGAAGGTCATGAGCTCCTTCGCCTCGGGGATGAGGTTGAGGTTGCCTATGTAGAATATGGGGATGCCGTTCTCCTTGCAGCGCGCAAAGGTGTCGATGAGCGCCTCGCTGTAGTTGGTGCTGACGGCGAGCGCGTCGATGTCGCTCGTGATGAGGTCCTCGACCGCCTTGACCGTCGACTCGGCGTCCGAGCCGCCGTCGGCGAACACGACCTCATAGCCCTTGGCCTCGGCGGCCTCCATGAAGCCGTCGTACATGCGCACATAGTAGGGCATCGTCAGGCCCGCGATGCTCAGGCCGATCTTCACCTTGCCGTCGCTGTTGTTGTCGGCGACATCCGAGCCGCCGTTGTCGTCGGGGGTGGTCTGCGCGCCGCCGCCGCCCGAGCAGGCGCACAGCGTGAAGACCATGGCAAGAACAAGCAGAACGCTCAGTAACTTTTTCATTTTTGTCCTCCGTTTAATGTTGTTTCGGTTGTCAGAAGTTGACGCCTCCGACAAGGATTACGTTGGCATAAGAGCTGTTTTCACCCGTTCGGATGATGCACTTTGCCCTTTCGGTGAGTTTTTTAAACTCTTCATGGGGAACCTTGGCAATGGGCCTGTCGCCGAACCTTTTGTTCATCTCTGCGCTGAGCGACGGGTTGCGCTCGTCGATCTCGGACGCGAGGATGGTCGACTCGACCACCAGCTCGGGCGTCACCGCGTCGAGCACGTCGAGAAAAGAGGGCTTGCCCGCCGTCAGCGAGACGTCGATGACCTTGACGCCCTTGGGCGCCGGCAGACCGCAGTCCGCGATACACATGTACTCGGTGTGGCCGAGCGATGCGACCTCAAAGAGGATGTCCGGGTTCAGCAGTTTATCACACTTCAACAGTTCACCTCCCTTCAAAAGCGGTTTATCTCAAAGCGCCCTTTTTCAGGGGCGCGATGATTTCAAGAGCCGTTCGACCTCGTCTCGCGCGGGGATGGAGGTCTGCGCCCCCTCGCGCGTTATCGAGAGGGAGGCCGCAGCGTTCGCGAACATAATCGCGTCCGCGACGTCCTTTCCCTGCGCGAGCGCGACCGCGAGGCCCGCGTTAAAGGTGTCGCCCGCGGCGGTGGTGTCGACCGCGCGCGCCTTAAAGGCGGGGAAGAGGGTGCAGCCGTCCGCCGTGCACAGCAGCGCGCCCCTTTCGCCGAGCGTTACGAGCACGTTGTTGACACCCTTGCTCAAGAGCTTGCCTGCGGCGAGCCCGATTGCCTGTACCGTGCCGACGGGCATACGGGTGAGCCTGCCGAGCTCGGTCTCGTTGGGGGTGAGCCAGTCAAGCCCCGAGAGCATGTCGTCGGGGAGGTCATCGGGTGCGGGCGCGGGGTTCAGGATGGTGGTTTTGCCCGCGCTTTTGGCGCGCCGAAGCAGCAGCGCGACGCCGTCAAGCGGCGTCTCGAGCTGGGCGAGGACGATGTCGGCCCTGTCGAGTGCGTCGCCGTTTTTTGTAAAGTATTCGCCGCCGCACAGGGCGTTTGCGCCCGGGATGACGACGATGCTGTTCTCGCCGTCGCGGCCGACGGTGATAAATGCCGAGCCGGTCGGCACGCCCCGGGCGGTGTCGACGCGCGACACGTCGACGCCCGCGGCGGCGAGGCTGTCGGTGACAAGAGCGCCCGCGCCGTCGTCGCCGACCCTGCCGAGAAAGGTGCAGTCCCCGCCGAGTTTTCCGCACGCGCACGCCTGGTTTGCGCCCTTTCCGCCCGGCGCCTTTTTAAAGCTCTGCGACATCACCGTCTCGCCGCGCTGCGGTATCGACGGCACGCCGACGACGAGGTCGACGTTGACGCTGCCTGCTGCAAGTATCTTTTTCACGTTTTCTCCGTTCATCTGGTTGTTTTTCTCATCAGAAGCCGCGGCACAAGCCGCTCCGAGCTGACGTCGGTGCGCCCCGCGATGAGCTTAAAGAGCAGCTCGGACGCCTTGACACCCATCTCGAGGGTGGGCTGCTGCACGGTGGACAGCGGGGGCTCGCAGTACTGCGAGAACTCGATGTTGTCAAAGCCGATCAGCTCGACCTCGCCCGGCACCCTGTATCGAAGCTCCTTGAGCGCCTTGAGCGCGCCGAGCGCCGTCAGGTCGTTCGCGGCGAGCACCGCCGAGTACTTTATCCCGCTTCGCTCGAGGTGGAGCACCGCGTTGTAGCCGCTTTCGACGGTGTAGCTGCCGCGCACAAGCAGCGACGGGTCGTATCGGATGCGGTACTGCTCGAGCGCCACACGGTAGCCCTTGAGGCGCTCTTCCGAGGTCGAGATATCAAACCCGCCCGACACGAACGCGATTCGGTCCGAGCCGTTTTTTATAAACTTCTCGCAGCACTGGAACGACGCGTACTCGTTGTCGGAATATATCCCGTAGTTTTGCCTGAGCCCCTTGAGCCTGCGGTCGAGCAGCACGAGCGGGATGCCGTACTTTTGAAGCAGCAGATGCTCGGGCTGCGCGGTTGAGCCGGACGGGATGAGCAGCACGCCGTCGATCTTGCGCGCGATGATGTTTCGGATGCACTCGCTCTCGCGCTCCTCCGAAAAATCGGTGTTGGCGATGATCACGAGGTACCCGTCCTGCTCGGCCCGCACCTCGACAGACTTTGCTATCTCGGCAAAAAACGGGTTGGTGATGTCGGGAAGGATGAGCGCGATGCTCTTTGTCTGTGACTTTTCTCCCTTTATCTCGGTGCTGTTTAAGGAGTAGTTGAGGCGCTCTGCCAGCTTGAGCACGCGCTTTCTCGTCTCGCTGCCGACGCCCGTGGGCGAGTTGTTGAGGACGCGCGACACCGTGGCCTTTGACACGCCCGCCATGCGCGCGATCTCTTCGATGGTAATTCGCATTTGTCGCACCCGCGCGGGGCGCCGGGGTGTCGTCTGTCACTTTAAAGGGTCGAAGCCTCCACCGCCGGCGCCCCATAAAGCGGTTTACCGCTCGTTCTGACGCGCCCTGCGGGGACGCCTTTAAAAGCTGCTTTACATCCCGAGGACGCTGCGCAGATAGTTTCTGCTGTCCATGGCGGATTTGTAGTTGCACACCGGCTGATAGTCGAGCTCGACGCACAGGATCCCGTCGTACCCCTCCTCCTTGAGGTTGCGGACGACGCCCTTGAAGTCGACGCAGCCGTAGCCGAGCGGCAGGAAGCGGCGCATGGGCCATTCGGGGTGGGCGGTCTTGTCGGGGTCGATGTCCTTGAGGTGCATGTAGCCCACGCGCCTGCCGTACTTTTTGGCGGCAGCGGGAGCGTCCATGCCCGCGAGGGTGACATGCGCGGTGTCGAGGCACAGCCAAACATACTGCGGGTCGGTCTCGGCGGCAAAGCGGTCGATCTGCCCCTCGGTGAAGACCGCGGTGTTGGCATGCGGATGCATGCACGCCTTTATGCCCGCCTCGGCGCACATCTTGCCGATGACGTTGCTTCGGCGCGCATAGCTCAGGATCGTCTCGATGTTGTCGGGACGGGTGAAGGGCTCGTCCTTCCACATGACGCCCTGCATGTTCATGTGGTGTGCGCCGACCTTTTTGGCGAACTCTATGTACTTTTTGGCGTTTTCGCAGTCGGCCCGCTCGTCGTCGGTGAAGTAGAAGTAAAGGTTCTCGAACTCGATGCCGTACTTGGCGGTGACGGCTTTGAAGCCCTCGACGTCGTCCTCGTAATAGTCGGCGATGAAGCTGAAGTTTTCCGCGGTCTGATAGCCGAGGCTTGAGATCTCCCGCAGAAACTGCTCAAAATTCTCCTTGTGGAACTCGTTGAACGGCGCCCAGTCGCGGTATTCGTCGGTGTCCCACGTCCAGCCGGTGTAACCAATCTTCATGTTGTCGTTCCCTCCGTGGTTTTTATTGTTCGGCCCCGCAGGGAGCGGGGCGCCGATAAACGGTACAAACAGAGTCGGGGTGCGCCGGGCGTACGGGCGGCAGGGGGCCGAAACGGCCGCCCGCGCTTTTTTGCCCCGCCGAGGCCCCGAAAGCGGCTGCCGCGGGGAAGGGCGATCCGACCCCCTCCCTACGGGGATTACGTCCTCGCGCCGCGTCCTGCTTGTCGGGGCAGTGCCCCTTGATAACCTCAGTATATTTGAGTAACATTGTTGCGTAAACAGTCAAAAATGCAAAAACTTCGTTTAGTTTCTTTATGCAAAAGCACAAAAAGCCGCATTGAAGCGGCTGTTCACTGTCTGTTTTGCCCGCGGCTCGGGGGTGAAGCGCGCGGTTTTCTTACCCTGAGAAACCCGATTTCTCTCGCCGAGCGCGGCGGTGCGAAGAGGGACCGTCCGCGCCGCGAAGCGCCCCTCTGTGCTTTGGGCAATGACGGGCGATAAGGGGGTGAGCTTAGTCCGTTGGCTTAAGCCCTTCTCGGATGAGAACATCCGTTACCCCTCATCCACCGCGGGGCGGTCCCCCTTCCCCCGAGGGGGGAAGGTTTCCGAGACCTAAAGTCTATGCCCCTCCATCAGGTCGCGGGTTCTAAAATGTTCCCTTACCGAACGGTCGGCCGCAATCGACGCGACGGCCGAAAGGGTTCACATATTCTTGTGAACGCTGTCGGATGTCCGTTCCACTGCCATTCAACCAACTCGCGGGAATATGCGAGCCGTGTCGCGCTTGTGCGACTGAGGGCTTGACTGTACAAGGTCTCGTCATCCAAACAAGACCTTTTATCACGGCTTCAGCGCGTCGCCCGCAACTCCGCCGTGTCCCTCTTTACATAGGCATCACAAGAATATGAGAACCTTACTGCGTGCAATAAAATGCCGTGTGAGGGGCTGCCGTCGGCCGCCCGAAAGATTTCTGCCCTTTTAAAATTTTTCGGGCCGATCGGGCGGCAAAAAAAGAGGGAGGGCCCTGAGCACATGCTCGGAGCTCTCCCTGTTTGATGACCGTATGTTGTTTTATTTGTGCTTTAGCTTTTCGCGTTCCCGCGGCCGGCGGGCGGCGAAAAGCAGATCATACCGACGACTGCGCCCCGCCGCGCCCCGAAAGCCGCCCTTTTTTATCGCACGAGCAGGACGGTGAGGTCGTTGACGTTGGTGCCCGTCGCGCCCGTTTTGATGAGGCCGCCCGACCTTTCGAGCGCGTGATACGAGTCGTTGTCGGCGAGCACCGCGTCGATGTCGACGCCCATGCCGCGCAGGGTTTTTGCCGTGGTGAAATCGACATAGCCGCCCGCGGCGTCGGTGGGGCCGTCGGTGCCGTCCGAGCCGACCGAGAACAGCGCCGCGCCCTCGACGCCGTCGAGGCCCTTTGCCGCGGCGAGCGCGAGCTCCTGGTTGCGGCCGCCGAGGCCCTTGCCGGTCAGGCGCACGACCGTCTCGCCGCCCGCGATAAACGCAAGCGGGCCGTCCGACAGCTTCCTCGCCTCGGTGAGGCGTGCGAGCGTTTCGCCCGCGTCGCGCGCGATGCACGCGAGACGGTCGGTGAGGACAAACGGGCGGTAGCCGAGTTCGCGGCAGGTCTGCTCGGCCGAGGCGCACAGCTGGCGCACGCTGCCCGTTATCTCGGTCGTGACGTTGTCAAGGGCTTTCGGCGTCTCGACCGACAGCAGCTTTCTGACCTCGTCGTCGATTTTAAGCCCGTACCGCTCGACGATCTCGAGCGCCTGCTCGCAGGTGCTCGTGTCGGGATAGGCGGGGCCCGACGCGATCATGTCGAGCGGGTCGCCGAGGATGTCGGACAGCACCACCGAGAAGACCCTTGCGGGCGCGCACAGCTTCGCAAAGCGGCCGCCCTTGACCGCCGAAAGGCGCTTTCTTATCGTGTTGATCTCGACGATGTCCGCGCCGCACCTGAGCAGCTGCGAGGTGATGTCCTTAAGCTGCCCCGGGGTGCACAGCGGCTGCTCGAACAGGGCGGAGCCGCCGCCCGACAGCAAAAACAGCACGCGGTCGCCGGCGGAAAGACCGCTTACGACCTCCACCGCGCGCGCCGTCGCCTTAAAGGAGTTTTCGTCGGGCACGGGGTGCCCCGCCTCATACACCTCGACGCGGGGGATGTCCCCGCCCGAGTGGTCGTATTTGGTCACCGCGACGCCGCGCTCAAGCCGGTCGCCGAGGATGTCGGACGCGACCTTCGCCATCTGCCACGCGGCCTTGCCGGCCGCGACGAGCACGAGCCTGCCGCCCGAAAGGTCGGCCCTTTCGAGCGCCCGCCGCACCGCCGCGTCGGGCAGCGCGGATTTGATCGCCGCCTGCCATATCCGCTTTGCGTCTTCGTACAGCTGCAACACCGTTCACTCCCTTTTATGTGGTTTTTTGTCCGGCGCACAGGGCCCGCCTGTTGCCGCCGGCGCGGCGGGGTGGGGTGGGAAACGCCGGACATTTTAACGAAACCGAATTTGTAAAGCCGCAACCGCAGCAAGGGGGCGGCGCGAACCCGAACAGCCCGCCCCGCCCCGCTTTTTGGGGTTTAAAGCTTTAAGTCGTGCCCGAGGCCGCAAGGGCCGAAACGATGCCGCAGAGAGATTTCAAGCGCGGCACGGCGCCTTTACGGCGCGCTCACGGGTATTGGACAAGACCTCCGTCGCCGGCCTGTGCGGCGACATGCCGCAGGGCCCTGTTCAGCGGACAAACAGGTACATCACGAACACGCCGATCATCGACGCAAGGCCGATGACAAGGGTGCCGAGCGTTTGGGTCTTGTAGCCGTCCTCCGTGGTCATCTCGCCGAAATTGGTGACGACCCAGAAGTAGGAGTCGTTCGCGTGGGAGACCGTCATGGCGCCCGCGCCGATGGCGATGACCGTCAGCACGGCGAGAAGCGGCGTACCGAGACCGAGCGCGCCCATGAGGGGGGCCATGATGCCGGCCGTGGTGGTGATGGCAACCGTCGACGAGCCCTGCGCCGACTTGAGGATCGCCGCGAGGATGAACGGGAAGAAGATGCCGATGGCGGCAAGCGCCTCCGCGTGCGCAGTGATGTAGTTGACCATGTCGGACGAGGAGATGACCTTGCCGAGCACGCCGCCCGACGCGGTGATGAAGAGGATCGGGCCGACCGTCTTGAGGGTGTCGTTGGTGAGCTCATAGAACCTGCCCATGAGCTTCTGCTGCGCGAGCAGGATGACGCCGAAAACGACGCCGACGGCAAGCGCTATGATCGGCGTGCCGAGGAACTTGAACACGTTGACCGCCGCGCCCTCGGCGCCGGCCATGCCGATCGCGGAGGAGATGGCCATGAGGATTATCGGCACGACAATGGGCGCGAACGCCATAAAGCCGTTGGGCAGCTTGCCGTAGCTCTTGACGAGCTCTTCATAGCTCTTGACGGTCTCGTCGCCCGCGTCGGCCTCGTCCGCGGCCTTGACCTTTTTGCCGATGAACTTGGCGAAGAAGTACGCCGCGACCATCGGCGGGATGGACAGCAGCGCGCCGACGCCCATGAGCATGAGAAGGTTTTCACCTATGCCGAGGGTGTTGGCGGCGGCGATGGGGCCGGGCGTCGGGGGAATGAAGCAGTGGGAGATGTAAAGGCCCATCGAGAGCGCCACGGTGCACGCGACGGACGACTTGCCCGTGCGCTTGACGAGCGACTTGCGGATGGGGTTGAGAACGACAAAGCCGCTGTCGCAGAAAACGGGGATCGAGACGACCCAGCCCATAATCAGCATCGCGAGCTCGGGGTTCTTCTTGCCGACCAGCTTGACGACGCAGTCGGACATCTTGAGCGCGGCGCCCGTCGACTCAAGCAGCGTGCCGATGAGCGCGCCGAGGATGATGACGATGCCGATGCTGGTGAAGGTGCCCGAGAAGCCCGCGCCGATAACGCCGGGGATATCGGTCAGCGGGACGTCGGAGACGAGTGCCAGCAGCAGCGATACGCCCATTATAGACAGGAAGGGATGGATCTTGAGCTTGGAAATGCACAGAATCATCAGCACAACCGCTACAACAAACGCAATAATAAGGGGAATGCCTGTCATTGTATGTACCTCCTCAAATTTGCTGTACATAATATACGAAAAAATATTATGTATCGAAATAAATTATATATTCTTTGCTGCAAAAAGGATATATCCTCTGCCACAAATTTTATGCGATTGATTTGTTATAAAGAACAAAACTTGTAAAAAACGGCAGGATCCCCGCAATTTCCGACAACCGGGACGGCGATTGCCCGCCCGGCGCGCTGAAAAAACGCCGCCCGACCGCCGCCGTTTTCTCATGTTCGTTTTGTCCCGAGCAGCCGCAAAAACCCAAAATTTTTGGCAGAAGTTTCAATTTTTTTATGGTATCGCGGCACGTTTTGTGATAAAATTTGTTGCATAACGGATGCGTTTTTGCAGAGCACAGATTCTCAGAAAGCGATGTGAAGGACCTAATGGCAAAACGGAAAGGGAAAACGCCCCTGCTTACTTTGAACGAGCAGACCTTCCCCATCATCGAGCAGATAACGGCCCAGATGCCGGGCGGCTTTTTTATCTACCGCGCGGACGGGGACGGGGAGATCATTTATGTCAACCGGTCGCTGCTGCAGATGTACTGCTGCGCGGATCTCGAGGAGTTCAAGGCACACACGGGGTACACCTTCCGCGGGCTCGTGCACCCCGACGACTGGGAGCGCGTGGACGAGAGCATCAAGAACCAGGTGGAGGAGCGGGACGGCTTTGACTATGTGGAGTATCAGATCGTCCGCCGCGACGGCGCCGTCCGCTGGATAGAGGATTTCGGGCACTTTGTGCACACCGACACCTTCGGGGACGTTTTTTATGTCTTTGTGGACGACGCCACCGAGCGCCACCAAAAGGAGCAGCTGATGCAGGAGCGGCTGCAGACCCTTGAGAAGCTTGAGCATGAGACCACCGCCCTGCGCATTGTCCACGAGATCATCCGCTCGGGGATGTGGGCGATGGATTTTGACGAACACGGCAAGATGATAAACGTGGCGTGGAGCGACACCTTCCGACATATGCTGGGGTTTACCGACGAAAACGACTTTCCCAACGTGCTGGAGTCGTGGTCAAATCTCATCCACCCCGAGGACAAGGAACGGGTGCTGGCCGAGTACTATGACACCATCAACGATTACACGGGCAGCAAGGAGTACAACGTCGAGTGCCGTTTGCTGACCAAGTCGGGGACGTACCGCTGGTACCGCAGCTCGGGCAAGCTGTCGCGGCAGCCGGACGGGCGGCCCGTCTCGTACGTCGGAATCTTTGTGGACATCACCAAGCGCAAGGAGCTCGATCGGGCGCTGCGGGAGCAGCGCGGCCTTTTGGAGGAGGCGCTGCAGCAGGCCCGGCGATCCAACGAGGCAAAGACCACCTTTCTCAACAACATGTCCCACGATCTCCGCACCCCGATGAACGCGATAATCGGCTTCACCACCCTGGCGTCGACCCATCTTGACGACACCGAGCTCGTGCGGGACTATCTGTCCAAAATTTTGGATTCAAGCGACCATCTGCTGACCCTGCTCAACGATGTGCTCGACATGAGCAGCATCGAGAGCGGCAAGCTGCACATGCAGGAGAAGGCGTGCAGCCTCGCGGAGGTCGTGAAGAGCCTGCGGATAATCCTGCAAAATGACATCGAGGTCAAAAACCTCAAGCTCGAGCTCGACACCGACATCGAGCACGACGGCGTGATATGCGACAAGCTGCGCCTTGCGCAGGTGCTGCTGAACGTGGCGGGCAACTCGGTGAAGTTCACTCCGCCCGGGGGAACTATCGCCGTCTCGATCACCGAGAAGCCCGGCGCGCCCGAGGGGTACGCCTTTTATGATCTGTGCATCAAGGATACCGGCATCGGGATAGACAAGGATTTTTTGCCCCGTGTCTTCGAGCCCTTTGAGCGCGAGCAGTCGTCCACCGTCAGCGGGATTCAGGGCGCGGGGCTCGGGCTGTCCATTACCAAGAGCATTGTCAACATGATGAACGGCGCCATTTCGGTGGAAAGCGAGAAGGGCAGGGGAACCTGCATTACCATCTCCTTCACCTTCCGCCTTGCCGAGGGGCGGCAGGCGGGCGCCCGTGCGCTCGAGACACGCGGGCCCGAGGACGCCTTTAAGGGAAAGCGCATCCTTCTCGCGGAGGACAATGCGCTCAACCAGGAGATCGCGTCCACCATCCTTGAGGAGGCAGGCTTCACGGTGGAGACGGCCGACAACGGCGCGGCGGCGGTGGAGATGGTGCGGTCATCGGCGCCGGGATACTATGATCTCATCCTCATGGACATACAGATGCCGGTGCTCGACGGCTACGAGGCCACCCGGCAGATAAAGGCGCTCAGCAGCCCCGCACTCGCGAATATACCCATCATCGCCGTCACGGCAAACGCGTTTGAGGAGGACAAACAGCGCTCGCTCAACGCGGGCATGGTGGGGCACCTCGGCAAGCCCATCGAGATAAGCAAGCTCATCGACGCGCTGCGGGATTTTCTGAAATAAGCGTGCGGCGCGCCGTGCGTTCCGTCTTTGGCGACGTGCTATAGCATAATGATATAGTTTAATGAACTTCTGAAAGAAACACTTTTTATTGGGGGATTTTGTATGCCGGATTACAAAGCGATGTATTATCACCTGGCGGGGCGGATGGCAACCGCCATAGATGCGTTGGAGGCGACTACCAACGCGCTGGTCGACATCACCGAAAAGCTGAAGCGGGCACAGCAGACCACGGAGGAGATGTTTATTTCCTCCCCCGATGACGACGAGGACGACGCTGAGAAGGGCACTTGCGACTGAGCAACGTGGGCCCGACGCTCGGCTTTTATCTGTTTTTTGTGCGTTAAAAGGTCTGCGGGGGAGATCTGAAGTCATATCAAACGCCCGGATAAAATCGAAAAGGGCGAAGGACTTACGGCGAGCCAAAGGCCCCCAAAGTGCGCGGAGTGGTCAAACGGTAGAGGAACGGCCATTTGACATTCGGCGCGATGTTATGCGCCTTTCGGGCTATCGTTCCTATCAAGCCCGGCAGCCCGACCGGCCGACTCTCTCTTTACACACGGCTCACATAATCCCGTGAGTTGTACCGCGCGTCGTTCCACTTACGCGCGGGAAGGGAGCCTTAAGGCCCCGAAACCCGAGGGATGAGTGCAGGCTTCGGGACTTGCTGTAATCCGAGTCCCCCTTTGCACAAGGGGGCTCAAAGAGCAGGGAAAATCCCGACGCAATGATATACGCGTCGGGATTTTAAAAGCAGTTGACAAATCGGATGCCGTATAGGATGCATTACCGCGTCTCTTTGCAAAAAGCCTGCACTGCGGGGCCGGCGCGCCGTGCGTTCCGCCGCCGCGCGCGTCCAAAAAAACGGATGGCCTCCGCGGGGGCCATCCGTTTTTGACGCCGGGGCATAATCAGGTATCACGCGCAAAGGACGGGGTGTTGATCTGCTCGGCGCCGCTTTTTACATGGACAAAATGTAATCAGAACCGAAAAAATGTATCAGAAGAGTTTCAGTTGCAAACTAAATCCGAAATAGTGTTGTAATTCGCGACACTGTTGTAATAATCGTCCTTTGATATCATCGCGAAGACCAAATTCCCGGGTACATCGTATACATGCGGGGCACCGCTTGCATCATACAGTGTCAGTGTGTCATCTTCCGCATCCATGGCAACAAGAAAACGGTCTCCCGCGTCCGCAATCAGCATAATCGGGCCGGGGCCGGATGACGGATTATCAAAAAACAAGCCGAATTCGGACATCTCCCCGGTGTCTGGGTTGACGAGGTATTGCTTTTGCCGGGGTTCATCCGCGACATCCGGCGAGCCCATCGAAAACCATGTTATGTATTCGTCAAAATAATCGTAAAGCGCCACATACGAGTCGGGTATAAGCGGGACATCCTTGACGACCGTCTCCTCATCACCCGTGAGAAGATCAACGCGCCGCAGATCCGCACTGTCGATTTTGTCGTCCACAAAGAACAGATAGTTTTCGTACGGGAACAAAGAGCCCATCCCGCGGTAGAGCTCGCGCAGCTCACCGCTGTCGACGTCAAAAGCGCTGTAGACTGCTTCTGTCTGACCATAGTCGTTGATAACAATCGTACGGTCAAACGCCGCTGCAATCATGTTTGTGTAATCAAATTCGCGAAGGGTTTCGCAGCTTCCCGAATCGATTGAAAAAACCCGCAGCTCTTTTTTGGGCTCACCGTTGATATCGGACAGTGTTCTGACAATAAAAAAGATTTGATTGTCGCTTACTACTATTTGATCTTCTAAAGAAAAGCTCTCGCTCGCCTTAAGTCGAAGCGCTTCCCTTCTGTCGGAGCCGTCCATATTCATCTCGTAAATCCTGCCCAGCTCTTCCTCGGACGATACCGTTGCATCGGCATTTCCCGAAGCCAAACAGAACAGTCTATCCCGACTTGCATTGGTGAACAATAGTAGGCCCGCCGGAAAGCGAACATAACTCGTGCAGCTTTCATCATTGTGCAAACACCCGGGAACGCTGCATAAAAAAGCTTTCGTTCTTGTCGCGTAATCGGTATAAAGGATATTACAGGAATGCATCCAAATTGATTCTTCGTCATTTATTTCATCGGGCCAAAACATCAGATCATAAAAGCCCTGATCTGTACCGGTTCCGTACTGTAAAACAGATCGTGTCAGATAGTTTTTCGCGATTACAAGCTCGGATTCGGAGGCATTTTCCGAATTGATATCGGAAGCGCTGTCCGAGCCGACCTCCGCCGAACCGTCGGATGTCCGGGCCGGGGATGCGCACGCAACAAGCGCGAAACACAAAACCGGCAGAAGACACAGGCAAAAAAGCTTTTTCACATTGGTTCCCTCCCATTGTTGAGCGGGGCAGATTTCTCGGCTCCGCTCGCACGCGTGTCAGATGTTGCAGACATGCGGGCATTCCTCAGATTCTCGCTCTAAGTCAAACAAATGAGCGCAATGCTCTCGCTGAAATTCGGCCGTCTCGTCCCCTTATGCAAACGACGAAGCTGTTTTTTCGCTGAATTTTTATCCGTTGCGCAACGAATAAACAGTTTTGAGAAAGCTGTACGGTCTGCCGCAAATTTCACATTCTATCGACAACAATAGTACCACACCCGCAATGCAAAACAGTCTTTTATGCGCAAACAACAGCTTTGCACGCGTAAAAAGCGGATATATACTTAAAACGCCGACGGATTGTGTTTTGAGAACACGAGAAAAAATAAGCACGGATAAAACTTTTTACAGGTTAAAGCTGCGGCAGGCCGTAAACGAAGCAGAGCTCCTTGCCGCGGGCAACAAGAAGAATCATTTTCTTTTACTTTCGCCGATGTCCTTTTCCTGTACACCGACGGAACCCGCCCCGAAAAAACAGAGGTTCTCCGCGACTTTGGAGAACCTCTGTTTTACAACTTAAGAAAACATATCAATATGATTCTCTGAGCCCCTATGCGCAACGCATACTAAACCGGGCTTTTTCAAAAACATAAAAATGCAAAGAACAAACGCCGCAACGGCATTTTGGGTTGCTGCTGCCGCAGTGAATAAAACGCCGCCATTGACAACGTAAAAGAGCAGAGCAGGAACGCCGCAAGCCTGAATCTCTGCATCTTCCGGCTTATGACCCGGCGGTCGGATAAAAGCCGGGCACACCGCGGCGATATTTTTCAAGCATTTTTATTTGTTGCTGCGCCGCTGCCCCACAGCAGACGCGGCATGGTTGGGTCTGCTTCTTTGGGAAGCATTACTTGAGCTGTGAATATGTGGTCCGATGAACTGAAATTACAGAAGCCGCCGTGCTTCTCTGCTATTTGGCAGCAGCGCTTTATTCCTATCCCGTGACCTTCCCCGCTTTTTGTCGTCTGAAGATCCGCAACGTCTTTTGCGGTGGGGTTTGTGCACTTTATAAATCCTAAAAAGCCCCGGTGTGATATGGTCAAATACACACACCTTTTATCGCGCGGCAGCTCCAAATTAGCCTCTATTGCATTGTCGAGAATATTCCCGATAAGGGAGCACAGCTCGGGATCGCTTATACCTGAAAAAACAGGCACATCCAAATCAAGCCCAACCTCAATCTCCTCGGACAACGCCTTGGATATCTTTGCATTAAGGATAACGTTAATTACATTAGAATCGGTGTCTAAAACAAAAGAATCTTTCAGTATTTCGCCCTTGAGAGAGGACACAAACTCGACTACCCTGTCCGCCCCTTCTTTTTTTGCAAAGTAGGCGATGGCCGCGAGCTGGTTGCTCATATCGTGCCGCCAGCCCTGCAACCGATTGTTTGATTCCTGCAACGCTTTATACTGCATATTTTCAAGGCGCGCTTTTTCCTCCTCAGCTTCCTTTATACGCAATTTCATATGCTGCTGCGACAGCGAGCGAAAGAGAAAAAACACGATCAAATTGACGGCGCAGACCATAAGGCAGTTCAGGACGATAAACCTTCCGTCCACGCCGTTGATGTAAAACAATTGAAGGGATATCAGAACGGCAATGCAGCTCAGGACGGGGCAAAGGCACAGCATGACAACCTGCTGCGGGGTAAGATCTTCGGGGAAAAAGCGCTTTCTGCACAGCGCATAGATTGTCAGGACAACAAGGAATCTCGAAAAGATCATATTAAACAAACGAAGTTCGCCGGCAGAAGCGAAATCGCTCGGTGTAACATCGCCGAGGATCGCGCCGACAACAGCATTCTCCGTTATATCTATACCGAAAAAGATGATTTGGCAGAACAATGACCAGAACAGCTTGGTCAAAACCGTGCCGTCGCAAAAGATAACGGCGTCAATAAAAAGCGCTGTCGAAAGCACGACAAGCATTTGTACCAGATTGCAGTATCGGTTTGCAAGAGAGCAAATGACGAAAAGAGAGATAACGGACAGAAAATAAGAAAGCTTTGTCCGCTTTTTAAAATGAAGATATGTGTCGAGAAAATAGGTAATCAGACTGCAATCCAGCACAGTGACGGACGCTTCAATTATCGGCCATAATGGTTTTGTCATGTTTCTGCGGCCTCGTTGAGATGTTTTGCAATCGCTTCTTTTACGGCAGAGCAATATGCCCGCCCTATCGGAACGGTAGCGCCGTTTGACATCGTCAACTGCTCGGCACTGAATTTAACGATATGCGCGATATTTACAACAAAGCTTTTATGACAGCGCACAAGGGCACGCCGGGCCGGAGTCGTGTCGGAAATGATTTGCTTTAATTGCACGGGAAATCTCTGCTCTGCGTCAATTGATACCAGCTTACAGGCGTGATTCTGCGATTCTATGTAAATTATCTTTCTCAGAGGGAATATGTAGTTTTCCCTTCGGTAAGAGAAACATATCGGGCTGTCATCCCTGCGCATCAGCTCGAACCTGACGGAGTTCAGCAAAGAGTCCATCCTTTGCCGGGAGATCGGTTTTATAAGGTAAGCCCTTGCAAGCGCCTCATAGCCATCCAACGAGTACTTTGAATAGTTCGTGGTGTAGACGATTGTCGGCTCGGACGATCTGCTGCGTATCTTTTTGGCAAACTCAATGCCGTTGATTTCAGGCAATTCGATATCGAGAAAAAGTATCGAAGAGGAGCACGCCGACGCAATACATTCTTCATCGAATGAAAGCGTGTTTCGCACCTCGATGTCGACTTCAACGTCCGTCCTGATCGACCATGTTATGAGGATGTTTTTAAAGATTCTGCCTCAGCGGTATTGTCGTCGGCAATAAATATTTTCAGCGCATTAACATTAGACATGTCCGCTCATCCCTCGATGCTTTTTTGCCTGAATTACATTGTTCCCATAGAATGAAGCGCAAAAACCCCTCTATAATAACTATCTAATCACAAAAAGCAACTATAATCAAGGAGAATCTCAAAAATGAACTTGCAGGCCTGTCAAACATATCGGACAAGGAAGCGGGGGAGAGGAAAAACTGAGAGGCCTCATCGATAAGCTGTCGGAGCGACGTTTGCGGCGGGCGAGCCGCTTTGCAAAGTCATCCGATGAAAACCGTGGGGGAATAAAAGCGCTTTTGGCCTTCGCGGTGACTGCGCGCCGCCCTGCCTTTGTGACAGGCATTGCCTGCACGCCGCGTCCCGTGCCGTACTTTTGCTCATGAAGGATGCGGTCTGCTCTCGGCTACTTTAAGTGTGACAACTCAACTTTAACCGATTCGGCCTCATCCTTCAACCTTTTTCTTCTTTGCTCTTTTTTCTCTCAAGGCCCGATATGGATTGTAACCTGCAACAGAGAAAAAAGGTTGGCTTTCATAGCAGCTTATATAGGCGAAAACGATGAAATATTGAGGACCGGAAAAGACAACGGTGAAGTCTTTTTAGAATAGACGGGGAGGTCCGAGGACTAACTTGAAACACAGGGCAGGGTAAACCTCGAAGGCTTGCTCCCGCAATGGTTCGGCATGAACAACGGGCTTTTACGCTTCAAGCCCGACGACCTCGGCGACTTTACGACAGAGTACGAGTATCGATTTTTCTTAAGGCTCCCTTTACACACGCTCTGCATACTCCCGCAGGGTGTAGTCGCGCGGAGTGGTCAAACGGTAGAGGAACGGGTATTTGACATTCGGCGCGATATTATGCGCCTTTCGGGCTATCGTTCCTATTAAGCCCCGCAGCCCGACCGGCCGACTCTCTCTTTACACACGGCTCACATAATCCCGTGAGTT
>CAYSRC010000029.1:0-30105 GCA_964433495.1 uncultured Oscillospiraceae bacterium | reverse complement strand
TCCCGACCATGCGGCCGCTGGATTGAGGCGCTTTCTCAACAAATCGGCATGAAAAACGACCCCGAGAAGACGGCGACGGGGTGTCGCAGGCGACCGAGACCGCGGAGGCCTTCGGACCATGCCGCGGCTTGCGCGCTCATTGCAGAGGAAGAAGGGTCAATTTGCCGGATAAAGAACAAAGGAAGACGATGACATCGAGCCGGAAGGAGCGCCGCCCCGAAATGGGGCGGCTTCCGTGAAGTGCGGCACCGCCGGGGCGCGCTTTTTCGATACCGCGAGGGATGCCGCCGCGCGGTTTAACCGCCGTCGTTTTGAGCTTGCGGGAAAGAGCCGTCGCAACAGACGCATGCGGGAGCTTGGAGATCGGTACGGGAGAATGCTTTTGGGCTCCCGGCGGCGACCGCGTCGAAATGCGGCGATGTGCAGGACATCACCGCAAAGAACCTCAAAGAGCCGGTTGAGATTTGCCCGGCAGAGTACCCGCAGGCGAAAAGGTTTAGGAGGACGGGACGGAGAAATCCGTCCCGTTTTGCGCGGCGCGGTGGAAAACGGCACAGGGCCCGTGCTATAATGAGGGCGATGAATCGATGGCTGCACAAAAGGAGGGCGGGAGATGGAGTTTGCGGTGAGACCGTACAAACCCGGCGAGGAAAGATAAGCGGCGCAAGCACACAAAAGGGTTTATTCGCAGGAGTATCATTGGGGACCGGCTTTTACCGATTATGCGGCAAAGATAGCGCTGGATTTTGCCGAACGTCCCAAAGGCGACGATGAGGAGCTGTGGGTCGCGCAGGCGGACGGCAGGCTGATCGGGTGTATTATGCTTTGCCGAGCGCAGGAGCCGTCGACAGGCCGGCTGAGGCTTTTTTTGGTGGAAAAGGATTGCCGCCGCTGCGGGGTGGGGTCGGCGCTGACGGAGGAGCTGATCGGCAGGGCAAGGGCGGCCGGACATGAAAAGCTCGTCCTTTGGACGGCGAGCCCGCTGAAATCCGCAATCGGCCGCTATGAACGGTTGGGATTGCGCACCGTGGAAGAGGTCGAGAACACAAGTTGGAGCCTTGACGGAGAAAAGCTGAGTGAAATCAAGATGGTCATGAAGCTTGAAGAGCCCGAAGCGCAGGGCTGAACAGCGAGCTGCGACCGCGCAGCTAAAAAGGAGGCCTTTTGTGATAAACGGGGCGCTCATGCGGCGGCGCGGCGAAACAGGGCGGCCCCTGCGCCGGGCCTTTATCGGGTGAAAGGGGACGGTCTTCGGCAGCGCGCAAGGGCTTTGAGAGAAGCCGCAGGGGACAGCCTGCCTTTGCCCTGCGGGCGGCGCGGCATTGCGCTTGCAGCAGGGCCTCCCCGAAAAAACGCCGTCGGCAGGAATTTGCCGAGATTTTGCTTGACATCCGCCGAACTCGGTGTATAATAATAACAAGAATAGTTATCATTACGGAGCAAACGGTGCCGATACGCAGAAGCAGAAAGAGGGACGCTGTCATCGAGGTGCTGCGCCGAAGCAGGGCGCATCCCTCGGCGCGGCAGATATATGACGAGGCCAAAAAGCTCGAGCCCGAGCTGTCGCTCGGCACGGTGTACCGAAACCTCGCGGGCTTTAAGGACGAGGGCGTGATAAGCTCGGTCGGCTTTGTCGAGGGCGAAGAGCGCTTTGATTTTATCACCGAGCCCCACGTGCATTTTGTGTGCATGGGGTGCGGGTGTATCGTCGACGTCGACGGCCCCGCCGCGGGCGGCTGCGCCGAGGTCGAGGCGCTTCTCGGCGCAGCGGTGACCGACTGCTCGGTCGTGTACAGGGGCCTTTGCGCCGACTGTCTCGCAAAGCGAGAAGAGGCCGGGGATGAGCCCGAGAGGGCTTAGCGGGGCGACGCGTTTTTTGGGGCGGCCGCCTGCAACCGGGCGCCCGCGCGGGCCGGGGAGGTCGACGCGCGCAGAATAGGGTAATAAACGGTGCGAAGCCGTTATTATTAAAGAATACTTAAATTACGGAGGTTTTTTTACAATGAAGTTTGTTTGCAAGGTTTGCGGATACGTCTACGAGGGCGACAGCGCCCCCGCCAAGTGCCCCCAGTGCGGCGCGCCCGCCTCGATGTTTGAGGAGATGAAGGGCGACGTCAAGCTCGCCGCCGAGCACGTGTACGGCGTCTATGACGAGACTGTCAAGAACAACGAGTCGGTCAGCGACGAGGACAAGAAGTACATCCTCGAGCAGCTCAAGGCCAACTTTAACGGCGAGTGCTCCGAGGTCGGCATGTACTTGTGCATGGCGAGGATCGCCCACCGCGAGGGCTATCCCGAGATAGGCCTTTACTGGGAGAAGGCGGCGTATGAGGAGGCCGAGCACGCGGCCAAGTTTGCCGAACTGCTGGGCGCCGAGCTCGAGCCCAACATGAAGAGCTCGACCAAGGCCAACCTCGCGTGGCGCGTCGACTGTGAGTTCGGCGCGACCCAGGGCAAGTTTGACCTCGCGTCCTGCGCGAAGAAGAACGGCCTTGACGCCATCCACGACACCGTCCACGAGATGGCCCGCGACGAGGCCCGCCACGGCAAGGCGCTCAAGGGCCTGCTCGAGCGGTATTTCGGCTAATCCGCCGCAGCGCTTGGAGAGGTTAAAAAATGACAAAGTATGTTTGCCCCTGCGGCTATGTCTACGACCCGGCGGTGGGTGATCCCGACGGCGGTATCGCGCCCGGGACCCCCTGGGAGCAGGTCCCCGAGGATTGGGTCTGTCCCGTCTGCGGCCTCGGCAAGGATTCCTTTTCGGCTGAGTGAGCCCCGCCCGCGCTTCACGCGTGGAGTTTTTTGAAAGAAAAGGCGCGTCCCTCCCGCAGGGACGCGCCTTTTGTGCTGCGGCGATATTTGTCCGCGGCGACGCCGAAAGGCCGCCCTCCCTTTGCACAGGGGACGGGATGGGCTCGAGGCAAGACCGCCGGATATCTCCGCATCCGTGCGGTGTCTTTTGCGGGCCCGTTCTCACAAGGTTGACATCGCCTTTGAAGGCCGTTTTATCCGCCGCAGCCGGCGCATCCCGCAGGGATACGCGGGGACGTTTTTTCAAAGCTCTGCGGCATGAACCGTCTTGTTTTAGCTCGCTGCACGCCCCCGCCCGCGCCCTGCCGTCCCGACGGCAGGGCGCGGGCGCACACACTTTCTTTGATAAATATCTAATAATATATCTTGACATGCATCTAAGATAGTATTATCATACTCTTAGACAGAAATTAAAGAAGGTGATTTGATTGACATCTAAGAATAATAAAAACAGCTACGGCGTGCTGAAAACGCAAAAGCAGTATCTCAAGCTGCTGTTTGCCAACGCGGTCAACCGCTTCGGCGACTCGATAGACAGTGTCGCCTACAGCCTGATGATGTACGCGGTGACGGGCAGCGCGTCGCTGATGGCGCTGGTGCTCGCCGTCAACTATCTGCCTACCGTGCTGTTGCAGCCGATTGCGGGCGCGATGGTCGACCGCATGAACAAGCAGCGGGTGATGGTTCTGTGCGACATCGGCAGGGGTGCGGTGGTGGCGCTGACGGCGGCGGCATATGTGACGGGCACGATAGGCACGGCGGTCATCATGCTCTCGGTCGTGCTCAACTCGACGCTCGAGGCGCTGCGGGTGCCTGCGGGGGTCGCGGTGCAGCCCGCGCTGCTCGACGAGGACAAATATCTTGTGGGGCTGGCGCTGGGCGGCACGGTGTCGCGGGTGTGCGAGATAGCGGGACTTGCGCTCGCGGGCGGCACAGTCGCCCTGCTCGGGGTCGAGGGCGCGCTGCTCATCGACGCGTCGACCTTTCTTATCTCGGCGCTTGCAATCGCGTGGATCAAAAACGAGAAGATACGTCTTCACGCGGCGCAGGGCGGCATAAATCTTCGGGGCACCCTCGCGAGCCTTGCGGACGGCTTTCGGTACGTTAGGGGCAACAGGTCGCTTGCCGCGCTCATCCTGTTCGGGGTGATCCTCAACTTTTCTGCGGTGCCGCTCAACACCTTTTTCACCCCCTACATCACCGACGACGTCGGGGGCGGGGCGTGGATGCTGTCGGCGGTGCAGCTTGCCATGGTCGCGGGCACGGGGCTCGGCGCATTTTTGACCCCAAAGCTCGGCGCGGTGAGCACGAGGGCGCAGATCTTTGCGGCGGGGATCGTGAACGGCGGGGTGTACATTGCGATGTACTTTGTCCCGTTCGGCGGCAGTCTGCTGTTGCGGTGCGGGTTTTTGCTTGGTATAATCATTCTTATGGGGGTTGCAGGCGGCGTGCTCAATGTGCAGTTCGGCGTGGGCTTTATGCGCGCGGTGGACGACGAGTACAGGGGGCGCATCGCCGGCATCACAAACTCGCTGCTGACCTGCACGATGCCGCTGTGCTCGCTGCTCATGTCAGGGCTTGTGCGGCTGCTGACGGTGCCCGAGACGCTGCTTGCGGCGGGCGTGATGTCGCTTGCGATGTTCGCGGCGGTGTGGTTTGTGCCCCTGTTTAAATCGTTGGGCGGTGACAAGGTTGGAGAGGATATCGATGACGGGGGAACAGAGAGGCAGGGTGACGCTGATCCCGCAGAGGAGAATTGACCCGCTGCTCGAGGCGAAAAACATCCTCGAGGGGAGGGCGTGCGCGCTCCGGGGCGACAGCGAGGAATATCTCTGCGGGGGCGCGGCAGCGGCGGCGCACTATCTGTCAAAATACCGCGGCGTCGAGTGCGACGAGCAGCTTTATCGCACGGCAAAGCGATATTCCGACGCGGCGGGGCACGAAGAGCCCGAGGGATGCGACGGGATGCTCGCGCAGGCGCTTCGGCCGATCGCCGCGCTTGCGGAGTATGTGCTCGACAACCTCGAGGTCGAGGACGGGTTTGTCAGGCGGTACTTCGGCGTCCCGCAGGAGGGGCTGTTTTCGGTCGGCGGGATGGTGAGCGAGCTGCGCGACAGGCCGGTGTCGCGCGAGGAGGCAGCGGCCTTCTTTTTCGCGTTCAATTCGGATGACGACGAGTTTGAGCCCGCAAGGTGCAACAAGCGCATGACGCTCGACGAATTTGTGCGGGAGACGGGGGAGTCGGAGCTGCCCGACAGCTATCGCTGGCTGATGTGCGAGACCCTCGCAAGCTGGGACGACAGGCGGCGCGAGATCGACGATGTCCTGCGGCGCGCGGCGGACCTCGTGCGGCAAAAGGAGCAGACGGTGCAGCCTTTAGTCGACGTTTGGTACGAAGATACCGTCCGCAGGCTGGAGGAAACGGGCCACGGGGCGTTTTTGAGCGAGAGCTGCGGCATCAAGCTGGGTCTCGGCCGCGAGATGCTCCTGATCCCCTCTGTCGAGAACTTTATGAGCATCACGCTCACCCTGATGCACGACGACATCAGCAGCCTTAGGCGGGCAAGCATCCGAAGCGGGATGCTCGCCTACGGCATATATGTAGACCTGTTGCGGGAATTCGCGGCGCGCAAGGACGCCGGGCAGCGGCTGGCGGGCACGCTGCGGGTGCTCGGCGACAAGCAGCGGTTCAAGATTATGAGCGCGTTGCTCGAGCACCCGATGTACACCTCTGACATCATCAAGCTGACGGGCCTGACGGCGGCGACGGTGTCGCACCACATGTCCGAGCTGCTCGGCGAGGGGCTTATCGAGATGAACGACAGCGGGAACAGGATAATCAACAGCGTTTCCCGCGAGGGCTGCCGGCGGTTTGTCGAGGCGCTCGAGGCGATGTTTTTGCCGGGCGGCGGGCGCCCGTAGGGCGGCAAAACCGTCGCGGCCGTGCGCTGCGCTGCACCGGCCTTCGCGATAAACCCCGGGCCCCAAAGCAATGATTTCAAGTAAGGGGAAAAGAGACGATGAACAGAAAGACAGCGCTTGTGGGTGCTGCGATATTGTCCGCCGCATGCCTGCTGACGGTCTTGTTTAATCCGCGGCGAGCTTATGCCGCCTCGGAAGCGCGGGAGGGGGCGGATATCTTCGGCGTCATAGACGCCTATCTGCAAGCCTGCGCGCAAAACGCCCGCATCCCGGCGCTGTCGGTGACGATTGTGGATAAAGACAGCGTGTTGTTTTCCGAGAGCTACGGCGACTGCGAAAGCCCCGACACGCCGTTCCTTCTCGGCTCGGTCAGCAAGTCGTTTACGGCCGTCTGCATCATGCAGCTGGTCGAGCGGGGAGAGGTCGACTTGACCGCCGATATATCGACCTATCTGCCCGACGCGACCGACGGAGAACGCATCACCGTCGGGCAGCTGCTGAACCATACAAGCGGCCTGGGCGAGCATCAAACCCTTGCGGATTATGAGATCGTCAACGAGCAGGGCGTTCATGTCTATGCGAATGTGAACTACTCCCTGCTCGGCAAAATCATCGAAGCGGTCAGCGGGCAGTCGTACAGCGACTATGTGACCGAAAATGTGTTCACCCCGCTCGGGCTTTCCCGCACCGCCGCGACCCTTGCGGAGAGCGAGCACAACGGCCTGATCGACGGCTGTATAAACTATTGGGGGCTTCACCTCAAGAGCGCGCACAGATATCCCGAGTCGGAGGACGCATGGATCACCGTCCCTGCGGGATATATCTCATCTTCGACAAATGATTTGGGAAGGTATTTGCAGATGTATCTCGGCGGCGGAGACGGGGTGATTTCGCAGCAGAGCATCGACACGATGTTTTACGGGGACACGGTGTATGTCGACGGCGACATCCCCTTTCGGTACGGGTACGGCTGGGCCTGCATAGGCGAGCCGCTCTCCGAGCCGGTGCTGCGCCACAGCGGCCTGGTCGAAACGGGGACCTCCTGCGTCTTTATCCTCCCGGAAAGGGGGACGGCGGTCGCCGTCGCTTCAAATGTAAACGACTATTTTGTGACGAACAACATGATGGACAGCCTGGGCTGGGGCGTGGTGCTGATGCTGTCGGACGGTGTGCCGAACGAGATTGCGGCGGGCGCGTATCCTGCAAGCCATGCCCGAATTGATCTGATCATGGCGGCGGTAACGGCGGCTTCGGTTTTGTCCCTGTGTCTGCTCCCCAAATATGCCCGAGGGATAAAGCAGGGGAAAGGGCGGGTGTCGGCGCTCCTTCCCGTCCTGCTCGACTGGCTCTTTGCGTCGTTTATTGTGCTGCTTGTGCCGATCTTTTTTGGGACGCCGCTGTGGGTGGCGAGGGCATTTGTCCCCGACGTTTTTATTACGGCGGTCGTCTCGGCGGCGCTGTTTTTTGCGGGCGGTCTGTTGAAGGGCGTCGCGCTTTGGCGGGATATCGTGCGAAAAAAGGGGAGTAGGGGTTCGTAAGGGCTTTCGGCTGTTTGGGAGGGTTTTCCGACAGCGGCCGTTGTGTTTGAATTTGCGCGCAGCGGGGGAGAGAACGGCGTAAAAAAGTAAACGGGCAAATACTTCGCCGATTGCTGCGAGCCGTTTAAAGCCTTCCTTGTGTAAAGGGAGGCGGCGCGGCGAAGCTGCGACGGAGGGATTGTGAGCCGTGTGCTTAAACGCAAAAAAGGCACGTTTAGCCGACGAGGCTTTGTGCAGAGAATCCCTCAGTCGCTTCGTGACACACCCTGCATGTTCCGGCGGGCCGTGCCGAACGTCGTATCAATTGCGTTCGGCGGCGCCCTTACACAAGGGAGTCTTAAAGGCAGGGCCTTGTGATAGGGTTGAATTCACGGCAAACGCCCAAGCGAACGCGATTGTGTCCCATAGCTTGCGGCGAAACAGCCTGCCGGTCAAGCGCTTCCTTTGACGGTTCCGACGCTTTTGCCGAAAGCGCCGGCGGATCGGGCAACAAAAAAGGGCAGGACAGATCCTTGCGGTCTGTCCTGCCCTTAATCATTCTGCGGGGCCTCTCCCCGGGGGGGCGGAGGATTGAAGCAAAACGGCCTGCCCGTCAAACATTTTCCTTGACAATCATCAGATGACAGACGCCGAAGAGCAGCGAGACAACAATCAGGGCGGGGTGGCGAAGCAGGATGCCGTTCAGCAAAAACAGGACGACGGGGACGATTGCCAACGCGTAGGGAATGCCCGCGCCGCCCTTGGGCTTTTTCACCCACAGGACGCCGTAGATGACCAAAAGCAGCGCCGTCGCGCATATCCAAATGCACATCTCCGGCGCCGAGGAAAACCCAAACTTAAGATCTTTTGTAAAAATCGGGAGAACCATCAGCGCCATACAGCCGTATCGCCCTGCCTGCTCAAGGATGTTGACAAGCGGATACCTGCTGCTAAAACTGTCGGATACCCCTTTTCGGGACGCAACGATGTTGATGATGACAAGGCATGCCGCCGCCGAAAGGTTTATCAGGTTTATCCAACCGAAATGCATAGGGCTCTTCCTCCCGCGGAGTTTGATTTGTCGGTTCGTTCGCTTTTTTCGCACACACCATCGAGACAAAACAATCAGCGGCTGTCCCCGAAGGGGGGTGATAAAGCGCATAGTGGCGCCCCCCCCCTTGACGGCTTTGCCGGCTGCCGCGGCCAAAGCTTGCCTGCAATCCCCCGCCGCTTTGCGCCCTTCCTTAAACCCCGCATATTCCCGCAGGGCGGCCGCATGTCGGCGGAACGGACATGCGGCAGGCTTCACGAGGGTGTGTGAACCCTGCCGCGCGTTGTTCATCCTGCGCGCGGGAGCGGGGGCTTTACAAGACGGCTCGCAGCAGACCTTAAGCCGCTCGGGTGTCCGTGCGGCGCTTTCTTTGTAATTCCCGTCTCAATAGGGCTTTTTCTCGTCGCCGATAAAGCCCCGGAATTTGTCGTACGAGGTGCACACGACCAGCTCCTCGGGGAAGTCGAGTTCATCAAAGAGCGCGCTCGCCTCGGCAAAGCGGCCGACGGCGGCGGCAAAGTGGGCGTCCGAGCCGACCGAGACGAAAACGCCCTGCTCCTTACAGAGCGTCAGCATCTCGACGAGGTTTTCCCTCGCGCCCACGCGGTAGGAGGTCGGGCGCAGCGAGGAGTTGTTGACCTCGAGCAGCGTCCCCGTCTTGCGGGCGGCGGCGACCAGCCGCTTGTAGTCGAGGGGGAAGCGGCTGTCGTCGGGGTGCCCGAGAATCCGCACCTTGGGGTTGTGCATGACCTTGATGCACGCGTCGGTGTTCTCGGCGGCGGTCCCGCTCTCGAGCACCGCAGAATGCATACTTGCGATGCAGTAGTCGGTAAAGCGGAGTTTTTCTTCCGGCACGCCGAGCGAGCCGTCGAGGCCGCATATGTTCAGCTCGACCGAGCGCAGCAGCCTGACCCCCTCGATTTCTCGGTCGAGGACGAGCAGGTTTGCAAAAAGCGAGGTTTTGGGCGCGTCGGGCATCGGCGCGATGTGCTCGCTCCAGCCCATGGCCTCAAGCCCCGCCTTTTTGGCGGCGGCGAGGTTTTCGAGCAGGGTGGAATAGGCGTGCGCGCACGCGTTTGTGTGGGTGTGGGTGTCAACCTTGATGTTCATTTTTACTCCTGATTCGGTTAAGTTTGCATCCGATTTGTTCGGCTTTGTATATATTATACAATATACTGCAAGTGCTGAGGATGCCGATGCGGGCAAAAACAGGGGGGTGTTGCGCGGCGGGGGAGATCGTGCGGCGCGGCGGAGCGGCGTGCCCCGCGTGTCGGACACACCCTGTCTGTGTTCGACACAAAATAATTTGTGCAGATTATAAAAAAGTAATCCCCTCTATTTATGCAATTTCTACAAAACACAGATTGTTTCGCAAACCTCTTGACGAACGGAAAAAAGCGATTAAAATAGGCAGAAGCGCAAAAAGCAAAGGCGGTTTTACCCACTGACCGTTGCGCTGCAGGGACGAAAAAACGGCAGGCCCGCGCGGCTTCCGAAGGGCGGAAACCGGCGCAGCCGCCTTAAGCCGCCGCACCGTGCGGCGGAGCCGAACCCCTGCCCGTCCGCTCGCGGCGGTGCGCACAGGACAGCAGACATATCCGATGCTCCCCTCCGTTTGGGACGCTTCGGCACGACGCTTATACATACGCTCAGAGTTAGGAGGTTTTGTGTATGACACGCGACATGACGACGGGAAGTCCCGTCAAAAGAATCCTTTCATTTTGTTTTCCGCTGCTGGTCGGCAACCTGTTCCAGCAGTTTTACAACCTCGCCGACAGTATTATCGTCGGCAGATTTGTCGGCGCCGACGCCTTTGCGGCGGTGGGCTCGACGGGCTCTCTCAACTTTTTGGTGATCGGCTTTGCGCTGGGCATCTGCTCGGGCTTCGCCATCCCCGTGGCGCAGGCCTTCGGCGCGGGGGATCATAAGACCATGCGGCGCTATGCGGCGCAGTCGGTCTATCTCGCCGCGGGCTTTTCGGCGGCGATAACGCTGCTGATGCTGTTTTTGACCCGCCCCGTTCTGATTCTCCTCAAGACCCCCGCCGAGATACTCGACGACGCCTACAGCTACATCTTCATCGTCTTTATGGGGGTCACGGTGACCATCTTTTACAACCTGCTCGCGGGGATGCTCAGGGCGCTCGGCGACAGCCGCACCCCGCTGCTGTTTTTGATTCTCGCGTGCGCCGTCAACATCGGGCTCGACCTTTTGTTCGTCATCGACTTCGGGATGGGCGTGTCGGGCGCGGCATTTGCCACCGTCATCGCGCAGGGGGTGTCCGCCCTGGCGTGCCTTGTGTACATCGCGCGCAGGGTGCCCGCGCTTCGCCTTAAAAAGGAGGATTTTGCGGCTTCGCGGGACGGGATGAAGCGCCTGCTGTCGGCGGGCGTGCCCATGGGCCTTCAGTTCTCGATAACCGCCGTGGGCTCCATCCTCATGCAGGCCGCGGTCAACAGCCTCGGCTCGGCCGTCGTGACGGTCGTCGCGGCGGGCGGCAAGATACAGCTCATCGTCACCGCCCCGCTCGAATCCCTCGGGATAACGATGGCAACCTACTGCGGGCAGAACCTCGGCGCGGGCAAGATCGACAGGATACGGACGGGGGTCAGCCGCGTACTCGCGGTGGGTCTTGTGTGGTGCGCCGCCGCCGTCTGCATCACGTGGTTCGCGAGCTCCGACATCGCGCTGATGTTCCTCGACCCCGCCGAGACAGGGGAGCAGATTTTCTCGGACATCCACAGGTTTTTGTTCCTCAACGGGCTGTTCTATCCGTCGCTGCTGCTCATCTTTGTGCTTCGCAACTCGCTGCAGGGTTTGGGCTTCTCCAACTCCGCCATGTTCGCGGGGCTCTTTGAGATGATCGCCCGCTCGATCGTCGCGTTCGGCCTGATACCCGTCTTCGGCTTCACGGCGGCGTGCTTTGCGAACCCCGCCGCGTGGATTGCGGCGGACATACTGCTCATCCCGCTCTATCTTGTCAAGATAAGGTTGCTCACCGGCAGGCTGCGCGGCGAGGGGCTTGCGAAGCGGTGCGGGGCATCGGCTGTGTAGGATAGGGAAGGGTCTGCGGGCCCCGCTCACGTCTTGACAAAAAACCGTGCCCCTCGAAGCGAAAGCGTCGGGGGGCTTTGCAATAGGGCGTGATCTTCGTGAAAGCGCCCCTCTGCGACGGCGCTGCCGGCGCCGGGTAGGGAGACGGTTTTTAAAAATCGAACACAGCCTTGCGGGCGATGATGCAACGGCCGAAGGGCTGTGGGAACCGTGGTTTATGATAAATGCCGAACGGCGGCGAGGAGCGAACCTCGCCGCCGTTTTTTTAACAATATAGTTGACAAAGTCCACTTTTCGGTTTATAATGCAGTTGACATTTTCCACTAAATGGGGGCTGAAATGAAAAACGACAGATTGATTTCAAAGGTGCGGGAATTCAACAGACTGTATATGTCGTCGATGAAGCTGCTCGGCAATCGCTATCTCGGCTCGGAGTATTCGGCGACCGAAGCAAGGGTGTTCTTTGAGATATATGAAAATGAGGGATGCAATGCCGCCCATATCTCGGAAAAAATGAATATAGACAAAAGCTACCTGAGCAAGATCATTTCGTCGCACGAAAAAAACGGCTATATCATCAAAAGACCGTCGAGAACCGATAAGCGCGCCTATGACCTGTATTTGACCGAAAAGGGAAGGGAACGGACGTTGGGGTTTATCAGGGACTCTGACAGGGAGATCGGCGGGATACTTGCCTGCCTGTCCGACGAGGAGCGGCAAAAACTGTATGCGGCGCTTGAAACAGCAATGGATATATTGAGAAAGAGGGTATAGAAAATGAAGATCGTGTCATACAGCCCCGAATGCAAAAACGACTTTGTCGAGATGAACAGGCATTGGATCTCCTCCATGTTCGCAGCGGAACGGACGTTTGGCATTCGGCACGATATTAAGCGCCTTTCGGCCGTCGTACAAATTACGGCCGACCGTTCGGTAGGGGAGGCTAAGGGCCTCGATCTGAGGGAGGGGTGTAAGCCTTAGGGCCCGGAAACCCGCCCCCGTGGGGGGAAAAGGGGGCCGCTTGCGGTGGATGAGGGGTGAGGGGACGTTCTCATCCGAGCAGGGCTTAAGTCAATGGGCTAAACTCACCCCTCATCAGTCAGCTATGCTGACAGCTTCCCCCCACGGGGGAAGCTTAAGGGCGCGAAGCCGGAGGGACGGGTGTATGCTTTGGGATTAGCCGAGAACCCAAGCCCCCCTTGTGTAAAGGGGGGTGGCACGGCGAGCCGTGACGGAGGGATTGTGAGCGGGAGGCTCAAATCGTGGCAAGGTGCATGTTCAAGCGACGAGGCTTTGTGAAAACGATCCCTCAGTCGACTGTGTCGACGGCTCCCTTTACACAAGGGAGCCTCAAGGACGCTCGGCCCAAAGGATAAATGTAAGCTTTACATTTTTAACGAATGCCGTAAAGCCGATGCAGCCCACGTCCCCCCTTGTGCAAAGGAGGGGAGGGCCGCGGAGCGGCGGGGGGATTGCAGGCGGCGAGCCGTGCGCCTACGCCCTGATTTCGTCTATCTCGCTGAGCCACAGCGCGCTTGAGGCGTCGCTCGGCATGCGCCAGTCGCCGCGGGGGGACAGCGCGACCGAGCCGACCTTGGGGCCGTCGGGGACGCAGCTGCGCTTGAACTGCGCCGAGAAAAACCTGCGCGTGAACACACGCAGCCATCTGAGGACGGTCTCGCTCTCGTAGCTGCCCTCGAACGCGCGGCACGCGAGTGCGAACACCTTTTTGGGCGAGAAGCCCCAGCGCAGCAGGTAGTACAAAAAGAAGTCGTGCAGCTCGTAGGGGCCGACGAGATCCTCGGTCTTTTGGGCGATGTCGCCGCCCTTCGCGGGCAGCAGCTCGGGGCTGACGGGGGTGGCGAGTATGTCGTACAGCACCCGCCTGAGCTCGTCGTCCGCCGCCGTGTCGGCGACGTACCGCACGAGGTGCCGCACAAGCGTCTTCGGCACCGAGCAGTTGACGCCGTACATCGACATGTGGTCGCCGTTGTAGGTGCTCCAGCCGAGTGCCTGCTCGGACAGGTCTCCCGTGCCGACGACGAGGCCGTTTTTCATGTTGGCGACGTCCATCAGCACCTGTGTGCGCTCGCGCGCCTGGGCGTTTTCATAAGCGACGTCGGTGTCGCCGCCGTGGCCGATGTCCTCGAGGTGGCAGCCGACGGTACGCTTGATGTCGATGACGCGCGTCGTGACGCCGAGAAGCTCGCACAGCTTTTCGGCGTTTGTCTTTGTGCGGGCGGTGGTGCCGAAGCAGGGCATCGAGATGCCGACGACGTCGCTTGTTGGGCGGGAGAGCAGCTGCATGGTGCGGCAGCACACGAGCAGCGCGAGGGTGCTGTCGAGCCCGCCCGAGACGCCCACCACGGGCGCGCTGCCGCCCGTGTGCTGAAGACGCTTTTTGAGGCCGTGGCACTGGATTGCGAAGATCTCGCGGCAGCGGTCGGCGCGCTCGCCCTCGTCGGACGGTATGAACGGCAGGGGCGAGAAGCGGCGGGTGAGCGCGGTCTCGACAACGTCAAAGCTTATCGGGATCTCGCGGTATCCGCTCTCTCTGTCCGCCCGCACGCTCGTCAGGCGACGCCGCTCGTAGGCTATCTTTTGCAGGTCGAGCTCGGTCACGAGCGACCCGCCCGAAAAGGGCTCGCTCTCGGCGACGAGGGCGCCGTTTTCGGCGGCGATGTTGTGGGCGGAGAACACGACGTCCCCCGTCGATTCGCCCGGGCCCGCGCTGCAATAGAGATAGGCGCAGGTGTTTTTGCCCGACTGCATCTTGACGAGGTCGCGCCTGAAGGCGGGCTTACACACCGCCTCGTCGCTTGCCGACAGGTTCGCGACGACCGTCGCGCCCGCGAGCGCGTGGCGCGCGCCGGGGGAGACGGTGACAAAGAGATCCTCGCACACCTCGAGCGCCAGCACAAACTCGGGCATCTCGCGGCAGGGGAAGAGCAGCTTTGCACCGAACGGAACGGTCTTGCCGAACAGCTCGACCGACGTCACCTCGGGGTCGGGGGAGGAAAAGTACCTGCCCTCGTAGAACTCGGAATAGGTCGGCAGGTAGGATTTGGGGACGACGCCCCTGACCTCACCGCGCGAGAGGACGGCGGCGGCGTTGTACAGCCGGCCCGAGACCTCAAGCGGCAGCCCGACACAGACGAGGATGTCGCTGTTTTTTGTGCTCTCGGCGATAATCTCAAGGCTGCGCTTCGCCTCCTCGAGCAGCGGGCGGTGCAAAAAAAGGTCCCCGCAGGTGTAGCCGGTTATGCACAGCTCGGGCAGCACCAACAGCTTGACGCCGTCCTTTACCGCGCGCTCCGCCGCCCTGCATATCTCGGCGCGATTGTACGCGCAGTCGGCGACGCGAAGGTCGGGCGAGATGCACGCGACCTTGATGAATCCGTTTTTCATATTTGTTTGACCTCGCTGATAAAGGGCGCGGTGGCTGTCCCGCCGCCCTCAAGAATACCCTGACACAACTATTTTATCACAGCTTTGCGGCATTATAAAGAAAAATCGCCGCGGCACGGCGGGGGCAGCGGCGGGTTCCCCGCAGGGGGCAATCGAATAAAATGAGGCGGTATGCGAGGGAACGAGAATATTTTGGTGCGCGCGGCGGCGTGATATGATATAATAACCTCAAGGCGCCGCTTGCGCGGCTGCGCGGCCGCGGTGCGGCCGCTTAAGCGCTTCGCGCTCGCCTTGAGAACATTGAACCATACAACACCGCTCACTTTGTTCGCTTGTGTTGTCGTGGCCGCCTTGCGGGCGGCATCATGGTATAATCATATGGGGCATAGGGGGTCAAACGGCGTCCCGGGCACGGCGGGGGCGAAAGACCCGGAATGCCGGGAGGCGGCATATGAACCTGATGTCTTTAAAATATGCTGTTGAAATCGGCAGAACCCTTTCGATAAGCAGGGCGGCCGAAAACCTGTACATGAGCCAGCCCAACCTCAGCAGGGCGATCAAAGAGCTTGAGGCAGAGCTCGGGATTGTGCTGTTTACGCGCAGCACCAAGGGCATCACGGTGACGCGGGACGGCGAGGCTTTTTTGCGTGATGCCGCGCGCATCGTCAGCGATGTCGAGCGGGTCGAGGCGCTCTACCGCTGCGGCAGAAATGTCAAAAGGTTTCTGCGCGCCGCGCTCTGTCCCGGCGTCTATCTCTCCCGCGCGGTGCGCGAGCTTGCGGGCGCGCCGGAGGTCGCGGGCTCTTTTGTCCGCATCGAGTGGGCGGACACGCAGAGATGCATCGAGCTCGTCGGCAGCGGCTCGGCGACGCTCGGCGTCGTGCGGGCCCCGGCGGATTTTGTTTCGCACTTTGTCAGCTGCTTTGAGGAGCGAAAGCTGTGCTTTAAAAGGCTCTTCACGTTCGAGAGCGCCCTTGTGCTGTCGAACGACAATCCCCTTTCACGCAAGAGGCGCGTGACGCCCGAAGACCTGAAGGACATGGTTGAGTTCAAGTATTTCGATACGTTTGCGCCGGGGGCTCCGCCCGCCGAGGTCCGCGCGGCCGAATGGGACGAGGACGCGGGCGCGATGCTTTCTGTGGGCGACTGCGCGCTCTGTCTTGAGGCGGCGGCGTTGCGAAGCGACGGGTATGTGTGGGCCGAGCCCGCGCCCGACGCGTTTTTTGAGGCGTTCGGGCTGCGCCGCGTCGGGTACGGGGGCGCGCCGAGGTTGTATGTCGACCTGCTCATCTCCCGCAACGGGACGGACGACGGCGGCCTTGCCGAGACGCTTTGCGGCAAGCTGGTTTCAGCGGCAGACGGGCTTGCAGAGCAGGGACGCTGAAGCCCCCTGCGCCCGCGTGCGCCGGGCGCATTGCGAGCAGGGCGGCGGCCCGCCAAAAACCGCGGGTGTTTTTTATGAGGGCTTTAAAATAAATAGCATGAAAGGAGAACACAGGATGCTTTACAACGATGCGTGCGGCGAAAGACTTTCACGGCTTGGGTTCGGGACGATGCGGCTTCCGCTCGTCGAGGGCGGCGCCGACGCCGACATCGACGAAAAGCTGTCGGCCGAGATGTTCGATGCCGCGATAAAGGGCGGGGTCAACTACTTTGACACGGCCTTCCCCTACCACGGGGGCATGTCCGAGGTCGTCACGGGCAGGCTGCTTTCCGCCTACCCGAGGGACAGCTATCGCCTCGCGACAAAGTACCCGGGCCACCAGATCAGCAGTAGCTACAACCCCGCCGAGGTGTTCGAGCAGCAGCTTAAAAAGACGGGCGCGGGCTACTTTGACTTCTATCTTCTGCACAACGTGTACGAGAACTCGATTGCGACCTATTCCGACGAGCGCTGGGGGATAATCGACTACTTCGTGAAGCAGAAGCAGGCGGGCAGGATCCGCCACCTCGGCTTCTCGAGCCACGCGCACCCCGAGACGCTCGAACGCTTTTTGGACTCGCCCCACGGCAAAAAGATGGAGTTCTGTCAGATCCAGCTCAACTACCTCGATTGGAGGCTCCAGGATGCCGAGAGCAAGTGCCGCATCCTCGGCGAGCGCGGGATCCCCGTTTGGGTGATGGAGCCCGTCCACGGCGGAAGGCTTGCCGCCCTCGACGAGCAGAGCACGGGCCGCCTCAGGGCAGCGCGCCCCGACGAGAGCACCGCGGCGTGGGCGTTCAGATGGCTTCAGGGGCTCGACAACGCGAAGGTGATTTTGAGCGGCATGTCGTCTCTTGAGCAGGTCGAGGACAACATAAAGACCTTCTCGGCCGAGAGACCCCTCACAGCGGACGAGGCGGCCATACTCGACGCGATTGCCGACGGGCTCGCCCTGCGTCTGCCCTGCACCGCGTGCCGCTACTGCTGCGACGGCTGCCCTGCGGGGCTCAACATCCCGACGCTGCTCTCGATCTACGACGACCTGCGGTTCTCACCCTCCTTCAACGTCGGCATGTTTGTCGAGTCGCTGCCCGAGGACAAGCGGCCCGCAGCGTGTGTCGCGTGCGGCAGGTGCGCGCGCATCTGCCCGCAGGGCATCGACATCCCCTCGGTCATGAAGGACCTCACGGAGAGGCTCTCCAAGCTGCCCAGCTGGGCGGAGATCTGCCGCAAGCGCGACGAGGCGGCGGCAAAGGCCAAAGGTTAACCGAGGGGCGGTGCTCGGCGCGCTTTTGCGGGGCGCGGGGCCGTGCGCGGTTAAAGACTTAAAAGAGCTTGGGGCATGGCGGATGCACCGACGGCCCCGTTGTTCGCAGTGGGGCGCTCGGGAGCCGAAAAGAGGCCTGCGGCGGCGCGCGCCTGAGGGAGAAAACGGCCCCCGGGCAGGGCGCGGGGCCGCCTTGAGCGTGTGCAGCACAGAGAAAAAGAGAGCGCAGCTTATCATTCGGCCCGCCGTTAATCGGCGGGCCGCGTGACGGATAATACGGCGGGGGCGGGAGCTTGCTGCCGAAGACGCCCCGAGAAGGGCGGAATTCTTAAGACAAAATCTTAAATAAACAGGGAGGAATTGTTTTGGAAATCAGCACCGACAGGGCGGTCGTGACGGTTGTCGGCCGCGACAAAAAGGGGATCATCGCCGCAGTGTCGACGGCGCTGTCCGAAAGAGACGTGAACATCCTCGACATAAGCCAGACGATCCTGCGGGAATACTTCAACATGATTATGATTGTCGACCTCGCCGACGCGAAGTGCGAGCTGCCGGCGCTTCAGGAGGAGCTGGGAAAGCTCGGCGAGACCCTCGGCGTCGTCATCACCTGTCAGCACGAGGACATCTTCCGATACATGCACCGGGTGTAGGCCTTAGGGGCGGCCTGCGCCGCTTTGCTGCAAAAAACTTTGCCGTACCGGCGCGCAGGACGCGTCGTGTATGAGGAAAACAGTTTAAAGGGAGGTGCTTCGTTACGGCACTCGGATATTCAAACAGCGAGATAATTGAGACGATACACATGATCCAGTCGGAAAACCTCGACATCAGAACGGTGACGATGGGGATTTCGCTGCGGGACTGCGCGCACAGCGACTGTGCCGTCATGTGTGAGCGGATATACAAAAAGATAACGGGGAAGGCGCGGGACCTGGTCGCGACGGCGCAGCGGCTGTCCGACGAGCTCGGCATCCCCATCATCCACAAGCGCATCTCGGTGACGCCGGTTGCGATTGTCGCCGACGCGTGCGACGACCCCGATTTTGTGATGATCGCCTCGACGCTCGAGCGGGCGGCGCAGGACACGGGGGTGAACTTTATCGGGGGCTTTTCGGCGCTTGTGCAAAAGGGGATGACAAGGGGGGACGAGGGCCTCATTACCGCCCTGCCCGAGGCGCTGTCCGCCACCGAGCTTGTGTGCGGAAGCATAAACGTCGGCTCGTCCAAAGCGGGTATCAACATGGACGCCGTGCGCCTTGCGGGCAGGGCGGTCAAGCGGTGCGCCGAGCTGACGACGGACAGGGACGGCATCGCGGCGGCAAAGCTTGTGGTGTTCTGCAACGCCGTCGAGGACAACCCGTTCATGGCGGGCGCGTTCCACGGCGTGGGCGAGCCCGACGTCGCGCTCAACGTCGGGGTGAGCGGCCCCGGGGTGGTGCTCAACGCTGTCAGGAACCTGGGCGACGCCCCGTTTGAGGAGGTCGCCGAGATGATAAAGCGCACCTCGTTTAAGGTCACGCGGTGCGGCGAACTGGTCGGGCGCGAGTGTGCAAAGCGGCTCGGCGTGCCGTTCGGCATCGTCGACCTCTCGCTTGCGCCGACGCCCGCGGTGGGCGACAGCGTCGCCGCGATCCTCGAGGCGGTAGGCCTTTCGCGGTGCGGCGCGCACGGCACGACGGCGGCGCTCGCCATGCTCAACGACGCCGTCAAAAAGGGGGGCGCGATGGCGTCGTCCCACGTCGGGGGCCTCAGCGGCGCGTTTATCCCCGTCAGCGAGGACGCGGCGATGATCGAGGCGGCCGAGCTCGGCGCGATAACCTTTGACAAGCTCGAGGCGATGACCTGCGTGTGCTCGGTCGGGCTCGACATGATCGCGGTGCCGGGCGATACCACGGCCGAGACGGTGTCGGCGATTATCGCGGACGAGGCGGCGATCGGCATGATAAACAAAAAGACCACGGCGGTGCGGGTGATCCCCGTCCCCGGCAAGGGGGTGGGCGAGTCCGCCGAGTTCGGCGGCCTTCTCGGCCGCGCGCCGATCATGGACATCGGCGGCGGGTGCAGCGACCGCTTTGTCGCAAGAGGCGGGCGGATCCCCGCGCCGATACACTCGCTCAACAACTGACGGGCGGCGCGCCGACGGCCCGAAGACATTTTTGACGGAGAACAAAGCAGGGCGAGGGGCCGCGGCAGAACGCCGCAGCCCTGAGGACAGAGGGGGACGCCATGGGGGCGGTGAGGACGGCGGAGCCGCGCGACATACCGCGCATAGCCGAGATACTTATTTTTTCAAAGCGCGTACACTACCGCGGGATATTTGACAACGACGCGGTGTCGTTTGGAGAGATGTCGGTTTTCGGCGCGGCGGACGAGGTGCGAGAGGGGATGTCGCGCGGGCGGATCTACTGCGTCTACGACGACGGCTTTGTCAAGGGTATGTGCAGCGTCGAGGGCGACGAGCTCAATGAGCTGTATGTCGAGCCCTTTTTTGAGGGCACAGGCATCGGCACGTCCCTGCTCGCCTTTGCGGTGCGCAGGTTCGGGATTAAACGCCTGTGGGTGCTTGAAAAGAACGAGAGAGCTGTGGGTTTCTATCGCTCGCACGGCTTCGCGCCCACGGGCGAGCGCGAGCGGGAGCCCGGCACCGCGCAGTTTGTCGTGAGGATGTCGCGCGGCGGCTGACCCGCCCACACCGCCCTGAGCGCCGCCGCAGAAAAAGCCGCGTTTTTTGATTTGAACGGTCAAAGAAGCTTGTGAATGAGCGGGACGCGGCCGCGCTTTTGTCGGACGGGACAGAGTGCCCTAATATTGCGGGACAACTTCCCGCACGCATTCGGCCCCGCGCGGCACGGCCGCGCAAAAGGGGCTTTGCGGCGGCGGATAGGCAATCGCGCGCCGTCTGTCTTCGGGCGGACGGATATCCGCCTTGTTAAGATGTAAAAAACCGGCCCGGCGCTTTGCGCCGGGCCGGTTTGGCCTTGTCTGTCCCGGAACCGAGAGCCGGGCCCGCGGGGGGTTATTTCGATATCTCTTTGAGGAAGCTCGTGCCTGCGATGTCGGCCTTGACGCCGAGGAACTCGCAGACGGTGGCCGCCATGTCGGCATAGGTGCTGCGGGTGCCGAGGTTGACGCCGCCCTTTATCGAGGGACCGTAGGCGAGCATGGGGACATACTCGCGGGTGTGGTCGGTCGTCTTGGCGTAGCCGGGGTCGCAGCCGTGGTCGGCGGTGATGATGATCATGTCGTCGTCGCGCAGCTTGCCCATCAGCTTGCCGAGATAGCCGTCAAAGTCGGTCGCGCCCTGGGCGTAGCCGTCGATGTCGCGGCGGTGGCCGTAGAGCATGTCGAAGTCGACGAGGTTGACAAAGGCCAGGCCGCCGAAGTCGCGGTCGGCGAGCTCGAGGGTGATCTCCATGCCGTTGTTGTTGCCGGTTGTCTTGAACTTCTCGGTGATGCCCTCGCCGTCGAATATGTCATAGATCTTGCCCACGCCGATCGAATCGAGGCCCGCCGCCTTGATGTAGTCGAGCATCGTCTTTTTGGGGGGCTTGAGCGAATAGTCGTGGCGGTTGGTGGTGCGCTTGAAGTTGCTCTTGTCGGTGCCGACGAAGGGACGCGCGATGACGCGGCCGACGGCGTGCTCGCCGCTTTCGGTGAGCATGCGGCGCGCGGTGGCGCAGATGTCATACAGCTCGGACAGGGGGATGACCGCCTCGTTGGCGGCTATCTGGAAGACGCTGTCGGCGGAGGTGTAGACGATGAGGTCGCCCGTCTTCATGTGGTGCTCGCCGTAGTCGGCGATGACCTCGGTGCCCGAATAGGGCTTGTTGCAGACCGTCTTGCGGCCCACCGCCTTTTCAAACTTCTCCATAAAGTCGCGGGGGAAGCCGTCGGGATAGGTGGGCAGGGGCTTGGGCGAGATGACGCCCGCTATCTCCCAGTGGCCGATGGTGGTGTCCTTGCCCATCGACTTTTCGGCTATCCTGCAATAGCTCCCGACGGGGGCGTCGACGCCGTCGAGATAGTCGACGCCGTCAATGTTGAACCAGCCCAGCGATTTCATGTTGGGGGTGTTGAACTTGGAGGAGGTCGCCACGCTGCGCAGGGTGTTTGTGCCCTTGTCGCCGAACGCCTCGGAATCGGGCAGCTCGCCGATGCCGAAAGAGTCGAGAACAATAAGAAAAACGCGCTTGCTCATTGTCAAAAGTCCTTTCTCTTTTTTGAAATCTATACAGTTATTTTAACACCTTTTGCGGTAAAATGATAGAGTATGCGGCAAAAAAGATGAAATGCGCGGGCGCCGGAGAGAGAGGGGCTTCGCGCGCGGCGATTAAAAGGGCTGCTTAGCTTCGCGGATATGCCGTTCGCAGCAAAACGCAAAGCGGCAGCGCACTTTAAGGCGCCGCCCTGTCATGAAGAAGCAGCAGGCCCTTCTCAAAGGCTCCCCTGTGCAAGGAGAGGCTGCCCGCACAAGGTCTTGTCGTCTGACGGGGCTTGTTGTTGCGGTTTCGGCTTGTCTCCTGCAATACCCCCGCCGCTTCACGGCCCGTCCCCCCCTTTTTACACACACCCCGCATATTCCCGCGAGGCGCGGTCGAGCGCAAAAGGAACAACGCTCGACATGCGGCGCGGGAATATGCGCCTGCCGCGCGCCGTATCTGTTATGCACGGCAAGGGGGCCTTAAAAACGGGGAATTTCGCGCGCGCAAAACGCCGGGCGGATGCGCGGGCTTTCGGACGCCGCACGGGGCGGCCTCAGCTCTCAGCGCAACCCCGTTGTGCGCGTGCGTTTTTTTTGATATACTGATTTAAAAGAGCTTGTCCTCAACGTTTTGCGGCGCTGCGGCGCGTTTTGGCGGGCGGCGGACGCACTGAACAGGCGCGGACAACAAAAAAGGAGTGAGCGTATTTTGAAGAAGTTCAGTGAGCTCGAGTACAAACGGCCCGACATCGACGGGGTGAAGGAGGAGTTTTCCACCGTCATCGACAGCTTTGAAAAGGCCGGCAGCGCCGACGAGGCGAAGGAGCTGTTTTTGAAATTCACCGACATACAGTGTCACCTCATGACGGCGATGCAGATAGCGAGCGTGCGCAACACCGTCGACACAACCGACGCCTTTTACGACGCCGAGATGGCGTTTTTCGGCAAGGCTCTGCCCGGCCTCACCGAGATAAATCTGCGCTGGAACAGGGCCCTGCTCGAGAGCGGATGGAGAGGCGAGCTCGAAAAGGCGTTCGGCAAGCAGCTGTTCAGGCTCGCCGAGAACGAGATGCGCCGGCAGGATGTCGCGATCATCCCCGACCTCATCGAGGAGGACAGCCTCAAGCGCGAGTACCAGCGGGTGTCGTCCGCCTGCAAGACGGTGTTCAGGGGCGAGGAGTGCAACTTTTACGGCCTGCTCAAGCACATGGAGGACCCCGACAGGCAGACGAGAAAGGATGCCTTTTCGGCATGGGCCGGGATATACGGGGATGTCGCGCCGCAGCTCGACGACATATACGACCGCATGATCAAGGTGCGGTGCCGGATGGCCGAAAAGCTCGGCCTTGACAGCTTCATCACCCTTGCGTACATGCGAAAGGACAGGTTTGACTACGGCCCCGCCGAGGTCGAGTGCTTCCGCCGCGCGGTGCGGGAGGTCATCGTGCCCGCGTGCGCGCGCATACGCAAAAAGCAGGCAAAGCGCATCGGCGTCGACAAGCTGCGGTACTATGACGAGAGCTTTATGTTCAGCGAGGGCAACCCCACGCCCCACGGCGCCCCAGAGGAGCTGGTCGCCTCTGCGCAGCAGATGTACCGCGAGCTGTCGCCCGAGACGGGTGAGTTTTTCGACTTCATGGTCAGGTATCAGCTGTTCGACCTCGTCTCCCGCCCCGGCAAGCGCCCCGGCGGATACTGCACCGCGCTCGCCGACTACCGCGCGCCGTTCATCTTCAGCAACTTCAACGGAACCTCGGCCGACGTCGACGTCCTGACCCACGAGGCCGGGCACGCGTTTGAAGGCTACACCGCGGCGCGCAGCCTGCCCCTTGCGACGATGGCGTTTTCGACGAGCGAGATAAACGAGATCCACTCGATGTCGATGGAGCACTTCACCTATCCGTGGATGGAGAAGTTTTTCGGCGGCGACGCCGACCGCTACCGCTGGTCGCACCTTGCGAACGCCCTTATGACGATCCCCTATCTCGTGTCGGTCGACGAGTTCCAGCACCGGGTGTTCGAAAACCCGTCGATGTCGGCGGACGAGCGCCGCGGCGTTTGGAAGGACATCGAGCAGACCTACCTGCCCTGGCGCGACTACGACGGCGAAGAGTACATGTCGTCGGGCGGGTTCTGGATGCAGAAGCAGCACATCTTCCTCTACCCGTTCTACTATATCGACTACGCGCTCGCGCAGATCGGCGCGTTTGAGTATTACGGCATGATGAAAAAGGACTTCAAGACCGCGTGGGAGGGGTACCTCAACCTCTGCCGCTCGGGCGGCAGCCGCGGATACTTTGAGACGCTCGAGTTTGCGGGCCTCTCCAACCCCTTTGAGCAGGGCACGGTCGAAAAGGCCGTCGGCCACGTGATCGCCGAGATAGAGGCGAGCCCGTTCAACGGTTGATGCAAACAGCCTGTCGCTACGCCGCCCTTCGCGCGGCAGCGCGGTGCTTAAACTGCCCGAGCAAAGATCGATTTCCCCGCCGTGCCGAGGTGCGGCGGGGAAGTGCATTTGTTACCCGTTCCCCGCGATGAGGCCCGCTTTTCGGCGGGTGTTTGCAGAGGCAGCGCCGCTATCGCGCCCCCGAAGGGGTGCGGTCGGTCTTGCCCGCGACGTCGACGAGATACCTTTTGCCGCACTGCGGGCAGGTGAGGGCGAGCTGCCGCCCCGAGCGGCGGTGGGCGACCCCGCCCGGGACGGTGTAGCCCTCGTCGTTTAGATAGAGCAGGGGGATGCCGCAGCAGCTCACGCTGCCGAAGCGTCCGCGCTCGGGAAGGAGCGGGCGGCGCACCCTCTTCACGGGCAGCCCGAGCCGACCGTTGGGGCAGGACGGGTTGGTGCACATGAGGTCGAGCGCGGAATACACCGAGGTGATCTCGTCCTCGGTGCGCGCTTCGATGAACTCAGCGGCGACTGCAAGGGCCCTGCCGCATACGGGACAGCGCATGAAATGCCCCCTCTTTTGCATAGTTGTGGCGCGCCGCCCGCAAATGCGGTTTGACCCGCCCTCGCGGCGACTGCGGCGCTTATATAATCCATATGCGCGCGCGGCGGGCAAAATGCGGGGCGGCCTGTTTATGAAGAAAGAACGGTTTTGCACACCACCGCGGCCGGGCCCGCCCGTGTTTCGGACAGATATGTCCCGAGGCCCCTGCACGGCGTGGGCCCTTTGAGCTGTTTTGCGGGGCGGAAAGGAAGCTATGGAGAAGAGTTATAAAGCGGGGCTGTCGGGCGCGGCTCTCAAGTACATCGCCGTCGTGTGCATGGTCGCCGACCATGCCGCCTGGCTGTGGTTCCCGAGCGTGACGGCGGCGGGGTTTGTCATGCACTTTTTCGGCCGTTTTACTGCGCCCATCATGTGCTTTTTGGCGGCCGAGGGGTACCGCCGCACAAGGGATGTCAAACGGTACCTCTTTCGGCTCGCGGTGTTTGCGGCGGTGTCGCACCTGCCATTCACCTGGTTTGAGACGCTCGACTTTTCGACGTTTTGGTGCGGGATGACGAGCATGATAGCCACCCTGTTTTTGGGGGTCGCGGCGCTCGCGGTGTGCGACGACGGCTCGGTTCACCCGGCGCGCAGGGCGCTGTTTGCGGGCCTGTGCGTTTTTTTGTCGTTTTGCTGCGACTGGTCCGCCGTCGGCGTTTTGTGGGTTTTGGTGTTCGGCCTGCTGCACGAGCGCCGCGCGCTTGCGACATCGATAAACTGTCTGCTCGCCGCAGCCGCGGCGTGCTTTATGGCGCTGCCGGGCGGTGAGGCTCACCGCCTGTTTCAGTTCGGGACGATCCCGGCGCTTGTGTTGGCGGCCTGCCTTTACAACGGCGAGAGGGGAAGGTATCCGAGATATTTTTTCTATGTCTTTTACCCCGCGCATCTCGTCGTTTTGGCGATTTTGGCAAGGTTTGTCTTTCAACCCCGGTTTTTCTGAAGGGGGCCTTCGGTTAAAGGCCGCGCCGAGGGAGACGGCTCGAGGGCGTACCCCGCGCATCTCGTCGTTTCGGCAGTTTCGGCAGGGCTTGTCTTTCAACCGCGGTTTTTCTGAAGGGGGCCTTCGGTTAAAGGCCGCGCCGAGGGAGACGGCTCGAGGGCGTACCCCGCGCATCTCGTCGTTTCGGCAGTTTCGGCAGGGTTTGTCTTTCCTCCCCGCTTATTTCCGGGCCCCGGGACAAACGGCGGCCTCAAAGCTCGGTTCGACAGCGTTTTGCAAAAAATTTACGGCATGTCCGCTATCCTTAACAAAGGACGGCGGACTTTTTTTTATTACACGGAGGTGCAGGGGATGAAAGAGATAACCTCAAAATGCGAGGGCGACGTGCTCACGGTTTATATACAGTGCGACATCGACCACCACTCGGCAAGCGGTCTGCGGGCCGACATCGACCGGCTGATCGGCGAATATCTCCCCGCGCGGCTTGTGCTCGACTTTGACGCGGTGGATTTTATGGACAGCTCGGGCATCGGTCTCATCATGGGGCGCTGCAAAAAGATGGCCGAGCACGGCGGCGAGCTCGTCGTGCGGGCGATGCGGCCGCGCTGCCGCAAGATAGCCGAGCTGTCGGGCATAACGCGGATTGTAAAGATTGAGAACGCCTGAGCGGCGCCGCGGCGCGCTGAGGGTGCGCATGTGCGGCGCCTGCGGCAAAACATTGACCACAAAATAAACGACGGGAGAACAGAAGATGAAGGATGTAAAAAACAGCATGAGGCTCGAGTTTCCCTCAAGGTCGTGCAACGAGGCGTTTGCGCGGACGGCGGTTTCGGCGTTCGCCTCGCAGCTCGACCCGACGCTTGACGAGCTGTCCGACATCAAGACGGCGGTGAGTGAGGCGGTCACCAACTGCATTGTGCACGCCTACGCCGACCGCATCGGCACGGTTTACATAACCGCGCGGATCATCGACGACAGTGTCTATGTGACGGTCAGGGACAGGGGGTGCGGCATCGGGGACATCGAGAAAGCCATGACGCCCGAGTTCACCACCGCGCCGCAGGGCGAGCGCTCGGGCCTTGGGTTTTCGATCATGCAGAGCTTTTGCGACACGCTGCGCGTGCGCTCGACCGTGGGCCGCGGCACGACCGTCGTGATGGGCAAGAGGATATCCCGCAGAAGATGAGCGCGGGGAATGTCAAGTGCCCCGAAACAACCGAGCGCGACGAGTTTATCGCCCAAAACCTCGGGCTTGTGCACTCGTGCGCCGCGCGCTTCAGGGGCAGGGGCATCGAGTACGACGACCTCTTTCAGGCGGGCTGCCTCGGCATGATAAAGGCGTACGACGGCTTTGAGCGCGAGCGGGGGCTGCGGTTTTCCACCTACGCCGTGCCCGTCATCCTCGGCGAGATAAAAAAGCTCTTCCGGGACGGCGGTACCCTAAAGGTCTCCCGCCGCCTCAAGGAGCTCTCGCTCAAGGCGAAGAGGATGTCGGATGAGATCGTCAAGCGGACGGGCGCGGAGCCGGTGATGTCCGAGCTCGCCGAGGCCCTCGGCTGCGAGGAGGAGCTGCTTGTCGAGGCGATGTGCGCGGCGCAGCCCGCGGTGTCGCTCACCTGCGCCGCCGACGAGGGGGAGGGCGGGCAGTGGGACCTGCCCGTCGACTCGGAGGAGGAGCTGATAACCGAGCAGATCTCGCTGCAAGCGGCGCTGCGGCTGCTCGACGACGACGAGAGAATGATCTTGAAGGAGCGGTTTTGCAGGGGGCGCACCCAGGCGGCGACGGCCGAGGTTTTGGGGACGACGCAGGTGCGGATCTCGCGTCAGGAGCGCAAGATAATCGAGAAGCTGAGAAGGATCATCGGGTGAACAGCGCGCCCCGCCGGGGGGAGAGCCTTGCTTGACGGCTCTGCCCCGCGGCGGGGCGCCGTTTTGTTTTATAAGGGGCAGGGGCCTGTCGTGCCGGGCGGATTGACCGGCCGCAAAAGGGCGAGCGGAGCGCACGCCCGGCGGCGGGGACATCCCTCTTTGCCGTCTGCTTCCCCGCCGGGCGCTGATAAACGTCCCGACGCAGCGAAGGGAAGTCCTGTCTTTGAGTATAGGGTAAACCCCGCGTCGCCTGCGCGCCGGGAGATTGCCGGTGTCTGTCGGATTTGAAGTGCGCGCACGGCTGTGGTAAAATGGGCTTGTGATGATACTGCCTTGTTTTTCGCTGCGGGGGTGACGGCGCGCCGTCCTCCGCCGAATGGGGGCCGGATGCGGTGCGGGATGCTCTCGGTTTTGGCGTCCGCCGCGCAAAATCGGCGGCTCGATTGAACGCGCGCGAACGCTCGACAGGGCGGATTTTTGGAGGTGCTGTGTGCGGATACGGACGGAACGGCTCGAGATAAGGCCGTTTAAGGAGAGCGACAGCGGCGATCTGTTCGAGATATTGGGCGACGCCGAGACCATGCGGTTTTGCGAACCGCCCTATTCCGCTAAAAAGACCGATGCCTTTCTGCGGAGCTTCTGCATTGCCGAAAACGCCGCTCTCGCCGCGGTATTAAAGAGCAGCGAAAAGGTGATCGGCTATATCCTGTGGAGCCCGCTCGGCGAGGGGGTTTACGAGCTCGGCTGGTTTTTCAACAGAAGGTTTTGGGGTATGGGGTTCGCGTTCGAGGGATGCCGCGCGGTGATAGACTGTGCGTTCGGCGAAGCGTCCGCAGATAAAATCGTGGCGGAAACCGCGGAACCCGTCAGATCGGCGGGGCTTGCAAAAAAGCTCGGGATGAGGCAGACGGAGGTCGCCGTCGGCGCAGTTTTCGACAACCTCGGAAATGCCTGCGACCTTCGCTCGTTTGAGCTGACGCGGGAGGACTATGTGAAAACGCGGAGAAGGTCGGCGCCCGAATGAGCGGCGCGGACAAAACGGCGCGCAAAGCGCCGCACGGCCGGCGGGCGCGGCTTGTTGCGGTTTTTTCGAGTGCCGCGTATCGGCTCGGCAAGTGCCCGTCGGTTCAAGCGCCGTCCGCGGCGGGGGCGGTGCTGCACAAAAGAGCGCAGCGGGGGACGGCGGTATCCCGTATTATAATATAAATACATAATAATTTGTCGGTTTGCGGCGGAGGATGGGGAGAGCGAAATGAACTTTGTTTTGAGCATCGAGACAAAAGACGAAGAGTTTAAAAACATCACGCACAAGGTCGCCGAGTGCGTGCGGCAGAGCGGGGTGTCCGACGGGCTGTGCACCGTGTTCTGCCCGCACACCACGGCGGGGATAACCATCAACGAGAACGCCGACCCCGACGTCGTGCGCGACATGCTCGTCGGGCTCAGGGCGGCATACCCCGAGCGGGCGGATTACCGGCACTTTGAGGGCAACACCACCGCGCACCTCAAGGCGAGTGCGGTCGGCAGCTCGGCGTCGGTTCCCGTCGACGGCGGTGCGCTGATGCTCGGCCGCTGGCAGGGGATCTATCTGTGCGAGTTCGACGGCCCACGCACAAGGCGGGTGGTCGTGAGCGTAATCGGCTGACCGCCGGGGAGTCGCTCGGATGCCGCCGTACCGCAAAAAAAATACACTGCCGCAGCGGGGCGGTGCGCGGCGCAGAGCCCGCGCGGGGATATTGCGAAAAAGGGCGCACACGGTACTGTTTCGGGGGCGGGAGGGCGCTCTCAAAATATTTTGTCAAAAAACTTAAAAAAACGAAAAAAAGGTGTTGACAAGCCCCGAAATCGCTGATATAATAAATCTCACGTTCCGCAAGCGCGGCAACGGTACGGACCTTGAAAATTAAACAATATTGCAGCTTGAAGGACCTTTAGGGTTCGCTGTCGAGAGGCAGCGGATCGGAAGTAATTTTGAGCAAGAGAGACGCCAGAGATGGTGAGATCTTGAGCGAGAGCATGTATACCCCGAAGCTTGAAGCCGAGAGGCGGAGGGCGAGGGGAATATATATGAGGATTTAATAAAGAGTTTGATCCTGGCTCAGGACGAACGCTGGCGGCGCGCCTAACACATGCAAGTCGAACGGAGGTATATTTCGGAAGCTTTCGGGCGGAAGGGATATACTTTAGTGGCGAACGGGTGAGTAACACGTGAGGAACCTGCCCTCAAGAGGGGGATAACACTTAGAAATAGGTGCTAATACCGCATAAGACCACACTGCCGCATGGCAGAGGGGTCAAAGGAGCAATCCGCTTGAGGATGGACTCGCGACCGATTAGATAGTAGGCGGGGTAACGGCCCACCTAGTCGACGATCGGTAGCCGAGCTGAGAGGCTGATCGGCCACATTGGGACTGAGACACGGCCCAGACTCCTACGGGAGGCAGCAGTGGGGAATATTGCACAATGGGGGAAACCCTGATGCAGCGACGCCGCGTGAGCGAAGAAGGTTTTCGGATTGTAAAGCTCTGTCTTAGGGGACGAAAGATGACGGTACCCTGAGAGGAAGTCACGGCTAACTACGTGCCAGCAGCCGCGGTAAAACGTAGGTGGCAAGCGTTGTCCGGAATTACTGGGTGTAAAGGGAGCGCAGGTGGG
>CAYSRC010000028.1:0-30160 GCA_964433495.1 uncultured Oscillospiraceae bacterium | reverse complement strand
CCGCCCTTTCGCGGAACAGAACGCGGCAGCGGACGGCCGCGTCTGCAAGCCGACCCGCGCGGTGCAGGCTTTTTTTGCAAAGAGACGCGGCAATGCATCCTGTACGGCATCTATTTTGTCAATTACTTTCACGTCGCCGCAAGCTGCATATCGCTTGCGGCGATTGTTCATTGCAAAAATCGCCGGTGCGCACATTCCGCTGCGTCTCCTTTTCCGAAAAAGGTCTCGCTGCGCCTTCAGTCAAACGCGCCCGACGCGCTCCGGCTTGCTGTCAACCTTTTTCGGATGCCGGTACTTTGAACTTTTATTCGTGCATTTGTTTCGTAAAGTCCTTCCAAAGATTAAATCCCGAATACTCTGATCGTTACAGGGTTTTTGGGATTTTGCTTTGCACCTCTTTTCATGAACTCCCACACTTTTTATTCTATACTAAACACCTCTCACTTCACGATATCCATATACATGTAATAGTAATTTTAATACATCATACATGGGGAAATAGGCAGATCCCCTGATTTTTCCGACACTCTTGCGCCCTCAAATCAATAAATTCTTAATTCTTTTATTGTCCCCTTTTAAAGCAAACGGCAATTCCGAACGACTGTACGAAGAGGCCTGCTAAGCCCGCTCGGCTCTGCAAAATGCGGCATACTGCTTGAAAAACACCCTCGGCCCCATCAAAATATGCGTATGAAACAAAAGCGTCGGCCGAATTACAGCGTCCCGAAGGCCCGTTCCGCCGCACGCAGCCGCAAGGGGACGACCCGCCGCAAGCTCGTCCGCCCGCCGCCGTGATACGCCGCGGCTCAGGCCAGCGACGCGAGGATTTTTTCGCACAGCGCGGTGGTTTTCACGTTGTCTCCGGCGCTCGAGTAGGGCGCGCCGCCGCCGTAGCAGCAGTCGAGAAAGTGGTTCATCTCGCCGACAAAGCCGCGCAGGCAGAGGTCGCGCTCTGTCCCCGAGGCGGGCGTCTCGCTCGGCAGGTATACCTCGTCGCATTCGCTCAGGTCGCGCCACGGCAGTGCGTCGGGGGATATCCCAAAATAGAGCGGCGAGAGCTCTTCGCCGACAGGCACGCCGTCGGCCCTGTGTACGCGCAGCGACGAGAGATTTTCGGTCTCGGCAAAGCCGCGCTCAAACGTTACGCAGAGGGCTTCGGGCTCGGTTCTCCACGCGGGCCTGCTCTCGAACCCGACAATGCCGACGGCGCCGCCGTCGCAGCGCACCGAAAGCGCCTGCGAGATGAGCCCGCCGTCGACACTGTGAAAGCCCGACACGCGGGACACCTCGCCGAACAGACTTCTGATTAGGTCGACATAATGGATCGCCGCGCCGAAAACAAACCCGCTTTCGGTCGAGTTCCAGCCGGTCGCGTCGACGTAAAACCGCGCGCAGAACGATTTCACCGCGCCGAGCTCGCCCCGCTCGATAAGCCGCTTCAGCCGCAGATATACCGGCGCATATCGCTTCATAAAGCCGACCATGGCGCAGCTTTTTGACATCTCGGCCGCCCTTGCTATGCGCGACGCGCTTTCGAGCGAAAGACCCAGCGGTTTTTCCGAGAACACATTTTTGCCCGCGGCAAGGCAGTCCTCAACTATCTTCGGCGCGTCGTTCACACCGGTCACGACGACCACGTTGGGGCATGCCTCGGACGAGAGCATCTCGCGGTAGTCGGCGTAGGCCCGTCCCGTGCTGCCGAACCGCCTGAGCGCCGCCTGCGAGCGCCCTGCGTCTCTTGTCGCGACGGCGCATATCTCAGCGCCCGCCAAAACGGCCGACGGATAGACATTGGCAGACGCGTGTTTTCCCGCGCCGATAAAGCAAAGCTGTTTTTTCATACACTGCACTCCTTCTTAAAAAGCGTGTTCTCAGCGCGGACATTGCGCTCCCCGCGTCGAACATGCGGTTTGTTCTTGTGCAGAGGCCCCGAGACTCCTTGCCGAACGGTCGGCCGTAAACGGACCGATGGCCGAAAGGCACATCGCATAATATCGCGCCGAATGTCAAATGTCCGCTCCGCTTACGATGCGCATCTGTCGCGCGAAGCGGCGAGCTATCGTTCCGATTATGCTCGCCCATGCAACCAACTCGCGGGAATATGCGAGCCGTGTCGACGCAGTCGACTGAGGGATTGACCGCACAAAACCCTGCTTCTTGAAAAGGCTTCCTGTCGCAATCCCGGCCACCCGCTTCCAAGCCCCCCGCCCGTCAGACGCGGTTTTTCTGCCCGCCCTCCAGCCACGCATACAGGTTGTCAAACACGATCTCGGCCCTGCGCTCCATCGACTCGCGCGACGCGAAGGCGATGTGCGGCGTGACAATGACGTTGGGACAGCCGAGCAGCGGGTGATCCGCCGCGAGGGGCGGCTCGGTCTCAAAGACGTCGCACGCGGCCCCCGCTATCCCGCCCTCGCGCAGCGCCCGGGCAAGCGCCTCGGAGTCGACGACCGCGCCCCGCGCCGTATTTATCAAAATCGCGCTCTTCTTCATCAGCGCAAGCTCGTTTCGGCCTATCATGCCCCTCGTCTCGTCGGTGAGCGGGCAGTGCAGCGAGACGATATCGGCGCGCTTCAACAACTCCTCGAGCCCCGTCTGCTCATCGATATCGGGGCAGCGCACCGCGCTGCGGCTGTGCGCAATCACGGTGCAGCCGAACGCCCTGCACAGCGCCGCCAGACGGCGGCCGATCTCACCCGCGCCGACAATGCCCACCGTCTTGCCCCTGAGCAGATTGCCGACAAGGCCGTCCTTTGTGCCGCCCTCGCGGCACCGCTTCTCGACGGCGGCCACATTTCTCAAAAGGTCTATCATGAACCCGACGCACAACTCGGCGACGGCGTCGGTCGCATAGCCCGAGGCGTTGCTGACGGCAATGCCCCGCTTTCTCGCCTCGCCCGTCGGGATGTGATCGACCCCCGTGAACGCGACGTCGATGAACTTGAGCTTTTTTGCACCCTCAACCACCGAGACGTCAAGCGGCATGTTTGCCAGCATCACGACATCGGCGTCGCGGCTGCGCTCGAGCTGCACCGCCGGGTCGGCGTCCTTCGGGTAGGCGGCGAACTCGTGCCCCATCCCTCTCAGCCTGTCCGCGTGCTTCGCAATCACCTCGTCCGAAACACCCAGCCCCTCGAGCAAAACGATCTTCATCCTTCCGTTCCTCCGTTTAATCGAATCTTTTTTAACGTCGACATTTTGAATCTTTATATTCCGCGATTTGAAAAACATTCACTCAGCTTAATATAGACTGTACCTGCAAAATAAACGGGCCGAAACAGAGCCCGAACGACCCGGCGCGTGCACGCGATTTCATCGGGCGGATTATTGTCCGTCTCAGACGGAAGACCCGGCGAATCAACGCGCGATTACGCGCCGCGCCGGGCGACCGCAATCCCATTATATCCGAAAAGCGGCGATTGTTCAATCGGGACTGCCCGCTCAACCGCCGCCGTGCCGCTCGCCGCCGCCCGCCCCTACCCAAGGCCGACCCGAAACACCCCGAAAAAACAGAACGCTTCCCCGCTTAAGGACCCCCTCGGCGCACCCATTCGCGGCGTTAAAACCGCCTCTCCCGGGGAAATAAATCGCATTTTGCCGACAAAAAACGCCCCGACCCGATAACTTTAGAGATATTTTTGATATTTTCTTGACAAGTGTCCGTCATGCGAGTACAATGCATATGTGTGGGTTGCAGGCAGGGGGTCCGCAGCAGGACTTCGGCGGGGCTTTGTCCTCCCTGTGCCGGGGGCGTGCGACGCGCGGCGTTCGGCGGGTGTTCCGCACAGGACGGGCGCGTTCCTTTGTGCCCGCGGCGGCAGGGCGGCGGCTTCACTGCGTCTTGCAAAAGGTCTTTGCCCACCCCAAAAATATCTACAAGAGGTAAGAGGTAAATTATGAAGAAACTTATCGCACTTCTCCTTGCGGTGTGCATGATGTTCGCCCTCGCGGCGTGCAGCGCGCCCGCCGACAACGGGGACAACAACGCCGCCGACGGCGACAACGCCAACGTTGACAACAACGGCGGCGAAGACAACAACAACAACGACGCTGCCGCGGCCGGCGAGTACAAGCTCGGCATGGGCGTGGAGCTCAACAACGACCAGTCGTCCGACGGCAACGCCCAGATCGACGCGACCGTTGCGACGGTCGTGCTCGACGGCGAGGGCAGGATTGTCGCCTGCCGCATCGACTGCGCGCAGAACAAGATGAACGTCGAGGACGGCGAGGTCGACACTGAGGCCTCCTACAAGACCAAGCGCGAGCTCAAAGAGGACTACGGCATGGTCGCCTACAGCGACGCCACCCTCGAGTGGTACCAGCAGGCCGAGGCCTTCGAGGCCTACTGCGAGGGCAAGACGGCCGACGAGGTCAAGAACACCGAGACCACGACCAACGATCACGGCTACACCGTGGCCGCCGACGAGACCCTGCACGCCTCCTGCTCCATCGACATCACCGAGTTCATAAGCGCGGTCTCCAAGGCGTGCAATGATGCCAAGGGCGTCAGCTTCACCTCGGACGGCAGCTTCACCCTCGGCCTTGCGGCCATTTCGACCGCCGACGAGTCCACCCCCGCCACCGCCGACGAGGACGGCGTCGTCAAGATGTACACCGAGTTCGGCGCGACGGTCGTCGGCGCGGACGGCAAGATCGTCGCCGCCATTACCGACGCCACCCAGCCAAAGATCAACATCAACACCGACGGCGAGATCACGGGCTTTGAGTACAAGGGCACCAAGCGCGAGCTCGGCCCCGACTACGGCATGGTCGACTACGGCAACGCGATAGCCGAGTGGGATGCCCAGGCGCAGGCCTTTGCGGACTACACCGTCGGCAAGACCGCCGCTGAGGTTCGCGCGCTCGAGACCACCGAGAACGACCACGGCTATCAGGTCACCGCGGACGAGGCGCTGTACGCCTCCTGCACGATGCAGGTGACCGGCATGCAGGCTGTTCTCGCGCAGGCCGCCGAATACGCAAGATAACCGAATATGCCTGTGAACGTCTTAAAAAAGCTTAAGACGTGCTCGGTAGTATGTATTTTGCTCGCAGCCGCCGTACTGTTCGGCGGCTGCGACAAAGTGTCTACAGAGCCTGTCGAGCCCATGGCAAAGGCCTACTTTACCTACTTCGACACGGTTTCATATGTATACAGTTATGCAGGTGACTCGGCAGAGCGGTTTGACGCGCTCTCTGCCGAGGTTTCCCATATATTAGAGCAATACCACCGCCTGTTCGACATCTATCACGAGTACGAGGGCATCAACAACCTCTGCACGATAAACCGCCTCGCAGGCGGCGAGCCGGTGCCCGTCGAGCGCGAGCTTATCGATCTCCTGCTGCTTGCGAAGCAGCTCTGTGAGCAGACGGACGGCCGCATGAACGTCATGATGGGCAGCGTGCTGACCCTTTGGCACGACTGTCGGGAGGACGCTTCAAGCAACCCCTCGGCCGCACGGGTACCGTCCCGGGACGAGCTTTCGGCCGCCGATGAACACACCGATATCTCGCTGCTCGAGATCGACGAGCAAAATCTCACCGTCAGGATCTCGGATCCCGATGCGTCAATCGACGTCGGCGCGCTCGGCAAGGGCTACGCCACCGAGCAGGCCGCTCTGTATCTCGAGTCTCAACGCGCCGACGGATATGTCCTCAACGTGGGGGGCAACATCAGGATCGTCGGCCGCAAGCGCGACGGGGGCGATTGGCTCACCGGCATCCGCGACCCGCAAAACCCCGACGGGGGCATCGCGGCCGAGATCCGCATCGCCGACACGGCGTGCGTGACCTCGGGCAACTACGAGCGATATTACACCGTCGACGGCGTGCGCTATCACCACATCATCGACCCGTCCACCCTGTACCCTGCCGACTACTTTGCGTCGGTCACGGTCATCGCGAAGGACAGCGCCCTCGCCGACGCCATGTCGACGGCGCTCTTCTGCCTTCCCTACGACGAGGGGGTGGCGCTGGCGGACAAGCTCGGCTGCGAGGTCATCTGGATAACCACCGACGGCGGGGTCACGGCCACAGACGGCGTCGACCTCCGAGAGAGCGAAGGGCAGCGCTGAAGCGGCGCGCTTCAAGGCTTAAGCGAGCTTTTATCCCCCGAAATGCAGCCTGTCCGCCCGCTTTTGGGGCCGTCAAAGCCCTGCCGCGCACTGCCTTTGCAAGCGCAAAAAGCGCCGGCAGGGGCGCGACGACGAAACCCTTCGGCGCCCGGAGCCCTGCATCCGACGCGGGACGGGGTCGACAGGCCGCACGGCGCGGAACCATTTGTTAAAAACGGCTTGTACAAGGGGCCTGAACCGGCCCGATTTGTCCGGCCTTAAATAAACCATACAGTTAGGAGGATGACGGAACTTTATGAAGAAACTTTCGACCGTTAAGGTGCCTCATCACAAGGGTACGGCGCTCATGCAGTCGGTGCGTATCCCGACGCCCGACGAGGTGCTGCTGCCCATGGTGATGCACTCCGGCTCGCCCGCGAAACCCATCGTCGAGCCGGGCGACCACGTGCGCGTCGGCCAGCTCATCGCCGAGGAGGAGGGGCGAAACTCCTCCCCCGTGTACGCCACCGTCTCCGGCACGGTTGCCGCAATCGAGGAGCTTAAAAACGACGACGGCGGGTCGCTCAAGGCCGTGCGCATCAAGAGCGACGGGCTTATGGAGAAGGATCCGTCGGTCGTCGCCCCCGAGGTGAACGACCTCGACAGCTTCCTCGCGGCGGTGCGCAGAAGCGGCATCGTCGGGCTCGGCGGCGCGGCGTTCCCCCTGTGGGCCAAGCTCGACGCCGTGCGCAGAAACACCATCGAGACCGTCCTTGTCAACGGCGCCGAGTGCGAGCCCTACGCCACCTGCGACAATCGGACGATGCTTGAAAACAGCGACATGATCGTCAAGGGCGTCGAGCTTTTGAGGACCTATCTCAAGGCAAAGCGTTTTGTCATCGGCATTGAAGCCAACAAGCCCAAGGCGATCGAGGAGATGAACCGGGTCTTCAAGGACGACCCCTCGGTCGAGGTGAAGGTGCTCGAGGCGCGCTATCCGCAGGGCGCAAAGCAGGTGCTTTTGTACAACGCGACCGGCAAGGTCGTGCAGGAGGGCCAGCGGCTCGCCTCCCTCGGCGTCATCATCATCAACGTGACCTCCCTCGCCAAGATGGCGGGCTATATGGACGACGGCATGCCCCTTGTCGAGCGCATCGTCACCGTCGACGGCTCGGCGGTCAAAAATCCCTGTAACCTGCTCGTGCCCATCGGCACCCCGATAAAATACCTTGTCGAGGGCGCGGGTGGCCTCAAGTGCGACGCGGGCAAGATCATCCTCGGGGGGCCCATGATGGGCAGGGCCGTGGGCAACCTCAACGAGCCCGTGATCAAGGCGACAAACGCGGTGCTTGTGTTTAACTCGCAGGACGCGAAGAGCCTCGAGCCCACCAACTGCATCCACTGCGGGCGCTGCGTCGACGCCTGTCCGCTCAACCTCAACCCGGTTGCCTACGCCCACGCCCTCAACATCAAAGACGACGACGAGCGCAAGTTCGCGGTGCTCTCGGCAGAGCGCGTCGGCACCTGTATGGAGTGCGGCTGCTGTGCCTTTGTGTGCCCGGCGCACCGTCCGCTTGTCGACAACAACCGCAGGGCCAAGCAGTTCGTTTGGGCCATGCGCGCAAAAAAGAAAGAAGAGGTGAAGTAAACCATGGGCAAGCCTATCGTTTCCCCCTCGCCTCACATACACAGCGGCGCGACAACAACGCGCGTCATGCTCGACGTGATCATCGCCCTTGTGCCCGCAGCGGTCGCCGCTGTCGTGATATTCGGGCTTGACGCGCTCAGGGTCATCCTTGTGTGTGTGGCAAGCGCCGTCGCGGGCGAGTTCCTTTTTAACCTCGCAGCAAAAAGAAAGCAGACGCTCGGCGACCTCAGCGCCGTCGTCACCGGCCTTTTGCTCGGCCTCAACCTCAGCACCAACGTCCCCGTGTGGCAGTGCATCGTCGGCTCGCTCTTTGCGGTCGTGGTCGTCAAGGGGCTCTTCGGCGGCCTCGGGCACAACTTCGCAAACCCCGCCATCGCGGCGCGCGTCTTTATGCTGCTGACCTTCTCTGCGGTCGCGGGCGGCGCAAACCCGACCGTTGTCGAGCTGACGGCGTCGGCAACGCCGCTTGAGCAGCTGCACACCGAGGGCGTCGCAGCCGAGGGCCTGCCGAGCCTTCTCAATATGTTCCTCGGCCTGCACGGCGGCGCGGTCGGCGAGACCTGCGTCCTCGCGCTCATCATCGGCGGTGTCTACCTCGTGTGGCGCAGGGTTATCAAGTGGCAGGTCCCCGCCGCGTTTGTCGCGACGGTGTTCGTCCTCTATCTCGTCTTCACGGGCGACGTCACCCTCGCGCTGTACGAAATCCTCGCGGGCGGCCTGTTCCTCGGCGCGGTGTTCATGGCAACCGACTACGTCACCACCCCCATCACCGTCTCGGGCAAGGTCGTGTTCGCCGTCGGCTGCGGGATAATCACCTTTATCATCCGGCACTTCTGCGCCTACCCCGAGGGCGTGTCCATCTCGATCCTCGCGATGAACATACTCACGCCGTTTATCGAAAGCTTCACAAAAAACGTACCGCTGGGAGGGTCGAGAAAACATGTCAAAGAATAACAAGCTCTCGGGCGTCCTTGTGTTTGTCGCGGCGCTTGCCGTCTCGGTCGCGGCGCTTGCCGGCATAAACGCCTTCACCGCGCCCATCATCGAGAGCAACGGCAGCGCCGCGGCGTATGATCAGCTGCTCACGGTCATGCCCGACGGCGCCGGCTTCGAGCCGCTTTACACCGCCGAGGGCTCAGATCTGACGGGCGAGGTCGCGCCCACGGTGAGCGAGATATACCGCGAGACCTCGGGCCTCGGCTATGTCCTCAAGCTCTCAACCACCGAGGGTTATACCCACGAGCCCATCGAGTTCACGATAGCCGTGGACGCCGAGGGCAAAATTTCGGGCGTCGAGCTCACAAACTACCCCGAGTCGAGGGACTTCAGCGAGAACGGCGACTATCCCTCCACCTACATCGGGCAGGACTCGGCCCTCGCCGAGGTCGGTCTTGTGGCGGGCGTGACCTACTCGTCGTCGGCGTTCAAAAACGCGGTGAGCGATGGCTTCAATGCGCTGATCGCCAACAACCTCGTCGCCGAGGGCGTCAAGGGCGACGACCAGCTGCTCGTCGAGCTGATGCCCCACGTCTTCCCCGGCATCGCCAACCCCTCGGGCGTGCCCCAGTACACCGATGCCTCAGGCAGCGGCTCGGTCACGGCGGCAATGGTCGCGAACAACGGCTCGGGCGTCGCGTGCATGGTGAGCGACGGGGACGCGAGCTATCTCGGCATATGCGGAATCCTCGGCGACGTCAGGGTGTACGACGTCGAGGGCAACGACGTTACCGACGCGGTCGACTCGGGCATCATCAGCGACATCGCGGCGTGCGGCGAGAGCTCCCTCGAATCGTTCGAGGAGGGCGACCTCAAGAAGCTCGCAAAAAAGTTTAAGGACAACCTCTCGGAGAATGCCGAGTTCACGAGCATCGGCATCCCCGGCGTCTTCAACTCGGTCACCTCGGCGTTTAGGGTCGTCGACGGCGGCGAGACCTACTACGCCTTTGTCGCGCGCCCCTACGGCTACGGCAACGACAACATGGTGCTCTACTATCTGCTCGACGCGGACGGCGCCGTTGTTGCGGTAAACGACGACGACCTCATCCTCATCGCCGAGTACTTCACCGACTACACCCTCGAGGAGGATTCGTACAGAGCGGGCTTCGAGGGCCTGACGTCCGACACCTACACGGGCGAGCAGGCGATTATAACGGGCGCCACCGTCAGCACCCAGGCCGTCGACTCGGCGACGTCCGACGTGTTCGAGGCCTACTCGCAGCTTGTCGCGTTCGTCGCCACCAACGATTTAAACGGAGGGAATGAACAATGAAAAACAGCTCAGGTTCCCTGTCTGCGCCGATAGCAAAGAACCCGGTGCTCGTGCTGTTTTTGGGCGCGTGCCCCGCAATGGCGGTGAGCTATGACGTCCTCGGCGCGCTCGGCATGGGCGCGGCCGCGACGGTCGTCCTGCTGCTCTCGGGCCTTGTCATCCGCCTGCTCGGCGGCCTTGTCTCGGGCGGCGCAAGGCTGCCCGTCTATGTGCTCGTCAACGCCTTTTTTGCCACGGCGGTGCAGCTGCTTATGAACGCCCTGCTGCCCGGCGTCTACGCCATGGCGGGGCTCTATGTCTCGATCCTTGCGGTCGAGCTCGTGGTGTTCAACAACGACGAGCGCGCGGCGTCCGAGAGATCGGTCGCGGGGGCGCTCGTGGACAGCCTCATGACGGGCGTCGTCCTCACCGCGGCGACGGTCTGCGTCGCGGCGGTGCGCGAGGTGTTCGGCAGCGCCTCGTTTGCGGGCATCGAGATCCCCTTCCTCAAGGACTACACCGTCTCTCTGCTCACCAAGGCGCCCGGCGGCTTCCTTGTGTATGCGATTGCGCTGGCTGTCGTCTCCAAGATTGCGGGGGGCAGCGAGGGCATCGGCGCGCTGTCTGCGGCGGCTGTCTCGGGCGAAACGATAAAGGAGGAGGACTGAACCCATGGATATCGGTGCACTGTTTGCGCTTCTTGTCGCAGGCATACTTGCCAACAACTTCGCGTTCGAGCGCTTTCTCGGCGTGACGCCGCTGCTCGGCTGCAAAAAGCAGCCCGCAAAGGCGGCGGCGCTCGGCGCGTGCGTCGGCGTCGTGATGGTGGTTTCCGCCGCCGTCTGCCGCCCGATCGACGAGTTTGTACTTCAAAAGTTCGGTCTCGGCTATCTCTCGGGCCTCCTCATGCCCCTTGTCGTGCTCGCGGTCGTGTGGCTGTGCGGGCTTGTGTGCAGGGCTGTCTTTAAAAAGGGCCTCGGGGTCTACTTCCCCGTCATCGCGCTCAACAGCGCCGTGCTCGGCCTTGTTGTCGGCGCGGACGCGCAGGGCAGCTATCTTGAGACGGTGGTCTCCTCTCTCGGCATCGCGCTCGGCTTCACGCTGGGCCTTGTGCTGATGAGCGGGCTTCGCGACAGGCTCGAGGACGACGCGGTACCCGACGCGTTCAAGGGCCTGCCCGTCAAGCTTTTAGCGGCGTGCATCATCTCGATGACGATGATGGCACTCAAATAGCGGGCCGGTGAAAAAGACCCTGCGCCGGGCGGATGTCGCCCTTATCGGCGGTCTGCTGCTCGTGTGCGCCGCGCTGTTTCTGTTCATGCAGTTCACCAAAAGCGACGGCGCGCAGCTAATCGTCCGGGTGGACGGCAAGGTCGTCGCCCGCTATCCGCTCGACCGGGACGGCGAATACGCCCTCAACGGCGGCACCAATACGCTTGTTGTCAGCGGCGGCGAGGCGTATCTGTCCGACGCCGACTGCCCCGACAAGCTGTGCGTGCTTCAGGGCAAAATACGGTATACGGGACAATGCATAACCTGTCTGCCCAACAGGCTCACCGTGACGGTGAGCGGCGGCGAAAGGCAGGTCGATCTCTACAGCTGAAGGGGGCGTGAGGCGCCGCATGAAACCGAAAAAGATCACGATGACGGCGCTGACCGTCGCGCTCGCGATGATCCTGTCCTATGTCGAAAGCCAGATCCCGCCGCTCACCATGATCCCCGGCATCAAGCTCGGGCTCGCCAACATCGCCGTGGTGTTCACCCTCTACAAGGTCGGCGCCAAGGAGGCGGCCGCGGTGTCGGTGCTGCGCGTGTTTTTGGTCTCGCTGCTCTTCGGCTCGGCAGCAAGCCTGCTGTACAGCGCCGCGGGCGCTCTGCTCAGCTTTGCGGGGATGCTGCTGCTCAAAAAGACCGGCGTCTTTTCGTCGGTCGCAGTCAGCGTCGCGGGCGGCGTGCTGCACAATCTCGGACAGGTCATCATGGCGTGCATCCTGCTCGGCACCGACGCCGTGCTCTATTATCTCCCCTTTTTGGCGCTCAGCGGCGTCGTCAGCGGCGTGGGCATCGGGCTGCTCGCCGCGCTGCTGGTGAGCCGCGTCAGGTTCGACGACTGACCCCGTGTCCGTTTTTTAACGCTGTCAAGCGGCCCTTTTCGAGCGAGAGCACGCAAAAGGGCCGCCGCTTGTTTGACGCGCGCTGCTGTCACCGGCCCTTTTTACACAGGAGCGGGACGGTGTTTTGCGTCCGCGTCGGCGCGGGGTGTGCGCGGCGGGGCAAAAGGCGGCGGAAGGTCGGATTTTGAGGCCATGTTCGTTCTGCACAGCCCGCGCGGGCAGCTCCCGCGCACATCAACTCTCTCGGAGGTTCTTGTTTCCATGCACGATAAAATCCCCAAAATCATTCTCAAGACGCTTCACGTGCTTGAGCTCGCGATCGTGACCCTTACGATCCTGGTGCTTGTCGGTATGCTCGGTTTCGAGGTGTACCGCATGTTCACCGTCGACGGGTATTTTGACAGCGTCAGCACATTTCTTCACAGCATGCTGACCATCGTCGTCGGCATCGAGTTCGTCAAAACGATCCTCGACCCCAGCTCGGTCAATGTCATCCAGATGCTCATCCTCGCGATCTCGCGCCACGTGGTCATCAGCCACAGTGACCCCGTGAGCAACATCGCCTGCGTCGTCTGCATCGCGGGCCTGTACGCGGTCCAGCGGTTTCTCATCCCGCGCGATCTGTACGAGAAGATTGCGGCCTCGAGGAAAAAGGCAGAGGGCGACAAGAGGTAGCCGTTCGGCTGCCCTTTTGGGAATATGTTTGATCGTATAATTGTAAACCGCCCGCCGATGACTGTCGGCGGGCGGCTGTTTTTTAACGGATGTACGGCTCTGCGCGAGCAGGACCCCGCGCGGCGAAGGGATTGTCAAGCAGCGAGTTAAAGCAGCAACAAAAGGCGTGTTCAGACGACAAGCCCCTTGCCGCAATCTCTTTTTTTCGATACCCCTGCTTATTCAACCGTTATCCTCTTCCGGCCTCGAAAAAGCCGTCGGCTTTAAGCGTTCTCGCGATTGTTTTCGGCGGTATTGTGTGATACAATATTACTACGGAAAACACAGCGTTAACAGAATTGGGAGGCTCTTATAATGGATTCAAAAGAAATACTCAAGCGCGTCGACCACACCTACCTCAAGGCGTTTGCGACCTACGAGGACATCAAAAAGCTCTGCGACACGGCGGTAAAGTACGGCACCGCCTCGGTCTGCATCCCGCCGACGTTTGTGGGCAGGGTCCACGAGGAGTACGGCGACAAGCTCACAATATGCACCGTGATCGGCTTCCCCCTCGGCTACCACACCACCGAGGTCAAGCTGCTCGAGACCGCGCAGGCCCTCAGCGAGGGCGCAAAGGAGATCGACATGGTCATCAACATCGGCGACGCCAAGGAGGGCAGGTTCGACAAGATCACCGAGGAGATCCGCACCCTCAAAAACGCCGTGGGCGACCGCGTCCTCAAGGTCATCATCGAGACCTGCTATCTCTCTGAGGACGAGAAGATCGCGCTGTGCAGGTGCGTCACCGACGCGGGCGCGGACTTTATAAAGACCTCCACCGGCTTCGGCACCTCGGGCGCGACCTTTGCCGACGTCGAGCTGTTCAAAAAGCATGTCGGCCCCGGCGTCAAGGTCAAGGCCGCGGGCGGCATGAAGACGCTTGAGGACATCGAGAAGTTTGTCGCGCTCGGCGCCGACCGCCTCGGCACAAGCTCCGCCGTGTCCCTGCTCGAGGGCGCGGGCGCCCTTGACTATTAATGGTGCTTTCAATTGCCCTTATCCTTGCGGGCGCGATGCTGGCGGTCATGGGCTATCTGCTCACATTTAAAAACAGGACCGACCTCATCAGCAACTATGAGTACGACCTCAAGGCCGGGATGATCGACGAGGGCTTCGCAAAGCGGCTCGGCATAACCGAGCTTGTGACAGCGGTCGTGTTTCTTGCGGCCGGGACAGTCTCCGCAATCGTCGGTGACCCCTATCGGCTCTATTCCTTCATCGGCTGCATCGTTTTCATCGTCCTCGCCCTCACGGTCAACCAGACGATCGGTGAGAAAAAGCTCAAGAAATAGCGGCGCTTTGTACCGCGTCGGCGCATGTGTGCAATACCCTTTTCGGGGTATTGCACACATCTTTACGGGGGTTTTTGTCGGGGACAAGTCGGTTTTCCGAAAAGTGCCGCAGGGGCTTTGCACGCCCGCAGTGTTCGCGGTCGACGCCCCTTCGGAATACGCGCCAACATGGCGTTTCCCCCGTATAGGGCAATCGGTTGACCCTCTTTCGGGCAAGCACCCGCATCGGGACTCCCTATAGGCGGGCCGGTTGTCCGATACATATACATCGGCATCGCTTCTGTCGAACGGCGCCCCCTGCTCTCGGTTCAGCGCCGCCGAGTGTCCCCGTCGGCCGCTTCGGCTGTTCGAGGGCGCGGCGCGCGGGATACCCCCCCCCGCAGGGTACAACAACGCTGCCCTCTCCCCCGCGGATAAATACGACAAAGCATACAAAGACAAAGGAGATTCGGATGGACAGAGCATTTTTTAAAAACAAGCCGGTGATCGGCATGGTGCACCTTCTGCCGCTGCCCGGCTCCCCCGGGTACGGCGGCAGTGTAAAAGACATCCTCGACGCGGCCCTTTTTGACCTCGACGCGCTCACGCGCGGCGGTGCGGACGCGTTTATCATCGAAAACTTCGGAGACGTGCCCTACGCCGGCGAGGCGGACGACGCGAACTTCGCCGCCATGACGGCGGTCGCGGCCGCGGTCGCCGAAAAGGCGACCGTCCCGTTCGGCGTAAACATCCAGTTCAACCGATACGAGCAGGAGTGGGCGCTGTGCAACGCCGTCGGCGCAGACTTTCTGCGGGCAGAGGCGTTTGTCGAAAACCGTGTGGGCATCCACGGCTTTTCACAGGCGTGCGCGCCCGCGCTGATGCGCCTCAAGGCGCGCTATCCCGCAAAGGCGATGATCTTTGCCGACATCAACACCAAGCACACCTTCCCGCTCGTCGACCAGCCCGTCGACTTCTCGGTGCACGAGGCGGTTGAAAGCGGCGCCGACGCCCTCATCGTCACGGGTCTTTTGACCGGCCAAAACCCCACCCTCGACGAGGTGAGCCGCGTAAAACAGCTCGCGGGCGACACGCCCGTGCTTCTCGGCAGCGGCATCAACAAGGACAACGCAAAACAGTTTTTCACCGTCGCCGACGGTGCGATCGTCGGCAGCTCGCTCAAGATCGACAAAAATGTCTTCAACCGTATCGACGTGAAGGCCGTGGATGAATTCATGCGGGCCGTCCGCTGAGGGTTGCCTGCGCTTGCGCCCCTCGCCCCGCCCGCGCGAAACCGCGGGGACAACCGTCGATTCGAGAAAAACCAAATCTCTATATCAAGAGGGCGCGGTGCTTAAAAGCACCGCGCCCTTTTTTCGCGCAATCGAGCGCCCGCCGAAACTAGACTCCCGCCGCGTCCGCAGCTTTGGGCCCATTTTGCCGTGCCGCAAAACAACCGCACAGGGGGCTCGCTGCGCCCTTGTTTAAAGAAGCCTGCCCGCCGTCGAGCACACCGCAGACGGGCGGCCCGCTAAAACTGATTGTAGATAAACCCGGATGTGCCGAAGACCCCGACCGCTATAATCATGAGATACATCAGCACATAGGCGGCATACCGCACGACCGGCCTTTGCAGCACAAGGGGGTTGTATCGCTCGGCGACCTCCCTGCCCGTGCGGTACTGCACGATGTCGAGCGCCGCCGTCGCGGCAAGGCCCAGCATCGTGAGCGCGAACGTCAGCTTTGCAAACACGTCGCCGCCCGAGAAGGAGGAGAGGCACAGGTTCGCCAGCCCCGTCAGCTCGAAGCCGATACCCTTAAACGAAACGAGATACCGCAGCACCTCGCCCGCCTCGCCCATGCTGCCCGATCTGAAAAAGACGAGCGAGAACGAGAAGCAGACAAAGACGAGCAGGATGCCGAGAACCCGCAGCGCGGGGCCGGGCTTTTTGCCCTTTTTACCCTTTCTGCTCTTTTTCCTCCGCTTGCGCAGCGTGTTGACCGCGTCCTCCGAAACTCTGAACAGACCGTTGAGCAATCCCCACACAACAAACGTGTAGTCGGCGCCGTGCCAGATGCCGCTGAGCAAAAACACAATGAGGATGTTGAGCGCAAAGTGCGGCCGGTGCTCCTGCCACCGTTTGCCGAAAAACAGCCTGTTCGCCCAGCGCGACCACACAAGCCCCGTGAACACATAGTCGTTGAACCACGAGGTGAGCGACATGTGCCAGCGCTGCCAAAAGCCGCCGAAGCTGCCCGCGAGATAGGGCGTGTCAAAGTTTTCGCCGAGCTCTATACCGAGGATGCGCGCCGAGCCCACCGCCATGTCGGAATAGCCCGCAAAATCAAAGTATATTTGAAGCCCGTACAGCAGCATCACGACAAGGGTGATCAAAAAGGACGAATAGTTTGCGGGCGTTTTGTAATAGGTGTCGACAATCATCCCGATGTTGTCGGCGACCACCGCCTTTTTGAACAGGCCGACAAAGAATCGGACACAGCCGTATCGCATGTTTTCGCGGTCGAACACCCTCGCCTTTTGATACTGCGGGATGAGCGCGCCCGCCCTGCCGATGGGCCCCGCAGACATCTGCGGGAAAAAGCACAAAAAGCACGCGAAGGTCAGCGGGTTTTTGCAGGGCTCGAGCGCGCCCCTTGCGACGTCGACAAGGTAGCCTATCGCGCAAAAGGTGTAAAAGCTTATGCCGAGCGGCATCGCAATGCCCTTGAGCGTGAGGTTGAGGGAGAACAGCGACGAGACGATGTCGCCGAAAAAGGCGAGATACTTGCACGCAAAGAGCGGCGCTAAAAACAGTATAATCGCAAGCGCAAGCGCCGCATTTTTTGCCCTTTTGTCTTTTATGTGCGGCAAAGCCAGCGCACAGCCGTAGCAGAGAAGCGCCGTGAGCGCGATAAGCGGCAGATACCGCAGGTCGCAGATCGCGTAAAACGCGGCGCTCGCCGCGAACAGCACGATATTTTGCAGCCCCCGCGGCACAAGGTAGTAGACGAGCGCGACGGCAAGCGTAAAAAAGATGTATCCGTAGGATGTGAAACCGAGCGTCATACCGTTTTACCCCTCAAGTTCCTCGAGCAGCCGCGCCACAAGCTCCGCCCTGTAATGATAACCGTCGTAAAAATCGACGACAAACGCGTCGAGCGCGAGCGGGTCAAAGTCGCCGACGACGTCGCAGCCCGCTTCGCCCGCACACTCCCTTACAAAGTCCGCTGCGCCGAGCGCCGCGGCGTACCCCTCGTGCTGCCGCATGTAGTCGTACAGGATGGGGTTGAGCGGGGTCATCACGATGTCGACGTCCACCCCCTCGTCGGCCATCGCCTTGATAAAGTCGAAGAACAGCTGCCGGTTGGGGTCGTCCTCCGACATGTTTGCGCACCCCACCATTGTGGGCGTTTCGCCCCTTATCTGATCCTCCGCAAGCGCCTTCACCTCGTCGTAGCCCGCGTTTCGGTAGCTCTCGGGATAGCAGTAGCTGCCGTCGGGCCGCAGGGAGGCAAGGGTCGTGTACTGCTCGTCGACAACGGCTACCCCCTCTCTCGACCTGCCCTGCACAAGCAGCTTGAGCGAGCTCTGAAAATAGGGCACCGAGAACAGCTCCTTGAGGTAGCTCAGCGGATACTGCGTCACGCTTGTCTGCTCCCCTTCGGCAAGATACAGCGGCTTTACTATATCGTTTGCATCTATCTGCTCGGGCGGATACCCCATTATCTCGCGAAGACAGTAGCAGTACCCGTCGTTTAAAACCATCTCAAACCGCAGGCTGTCGTAGTTGCTGTTGAGAATCCACGGGTCGATCGCCAAAATCACCCGTTTTGCGGTGTTCCCCCGCTCTCGGTAGACCCCGTACATGCCGATGATATCCCTGAGAGATGCGCCCGTCACCGCGAGGTTGAAGAAGCTGTCGTCGCCCGCCATCTCTTTGGTGATGAGCGCGCCCCTGCTGCTGCTGAGCACGATGGTGTCGACCTGCCCGACGTCGTAGATGCACAGGCGCTTGACAAGCCTCTCGTCGTAGTTTTCGAGCCCCTCGGCGCTGTGCCCCGCGAGCATGATGTCGGCGACCTCGCGCTCAAGGGTGCCCTCGGTGCTGCTGCGGTACAGCCCCGCCGGGTCGACGGTATAGTTGACGACAGGCATGATCGACAGTAGAACAGCCGCCGTCAAAACCGTCCCGATTATCTTTAAAGGCCCGCCCTTTTTCTTCATAAAAACCCCCGGGTTGTCTTGTGTTGCAGGATAAAAAGCAGGACGCTCGTGCCGAAAGCGCGAAAGATTTGACCTGCCGCCGCGTCTGTTCGAATACATAAGGGCCGCCGCCCGCCGACGGCGGCAGGGCCTGCGCTCCAAACCGCGCGCACCGCGACGCCTTTGTCACAGGCAGGGCGGCGCACCTCGGCCGGTTTTAACTATTCTACCACAAACGAGCCCGTTTGTCAGATTTTGCGGGCAAACAGCCCGGTTTTTTTGTCCCGGCAGCGACCGAAGACCCGTCCGCGGCCCCAAATTTCCCTTTTCGCCCCATCCGCGAGGTGTTTTCGCTTCGACTGCATCGGGGGCTGCTTTGACAGCAAAACCTTCCTGACCGTCCATAAATCAAAACCCCGACCGGCCCGGCCTTCTCTCGAAAGCCGCCCCCGCCGAGGCTTTTACACTTCGTCCGCGCTAAAGCGACATCCTTACGCGGATTCCCTCCTCCCGACGGGCGCAGACGATGATTTTGTTGCCACGAATCCGCGGCGCGGGCCGAGGCCGTCGGGCCGCGCCGTCTCGTCTCCCGCCCCGGCACCGCGCCGCCCGCCCCCGGTCTCACGCCCGCGCCGCGGCCTGCGGCTTTTCGGCGTCCCTCGCAAGCTCACTCGTTCGCCTTCATCGACTCGACCATGTCGATGTCGCGCAGCTTTTTGAGCATCACCGCGTCGACGATGAGCGAAAAGACGATGGTCAGCGCCGCCGCGTAGACAAAGCTGAGCGGATAGATGCTTCGGCCGAACATGACGACGTCCACCTCGACCGTCTTGATGACAAAGGCGTGCAGCCAAACGCCGATAAGCAGCCCCACGGCCGCCCCCATCAGCGTTAAGAGCAGCGTCTCGCGGTAGATGTACATCGCCGTCTCGCGCTCGTGGAAGCCCAAAACCTTGAGCGTCGCGAGCTCCTTTTTTCGCTCGCACACGTTGATGTTGGTCAGGTTGTACAGCACGATGCCCGCGAGCATCCCGGCGCAGATGATGATGACGATCACGATGTAGTCGATGCTCGAGAGCATGTTGGTGAAGCTCTCGCCTATCGTCGAGAGAAAGCTGACGTACGATACCCCCTCGTCGCCCAAAAGCTTTTCGGCGGCAGCGTCGCGCGCCTCCTTTGAGTCGTCGGCAAAGTCGACGAGCAGGACGGTGTAGTCGGGCTCTGAGCCGAACGCCTCCTCATACATCCCGGCGCTCATGTAGGCGTAGTTATAGACGTAGTACTCGCACACCCCGCCCACCGTGAACTCGGCCGAGATGTTGTCGCCGTTGACGAGCTCGACCGTGTCGCCCGCCTCGACGCCCAGCTGTTCGCATATCTTTTCGGTCAGGATCAGGGTGTTGTCGTCAAACTCTATCGGCTCATGGCCCAAACGAGTCCTGAAGTTTATCAGCTGTGCAAGCTGCTCGGTCGAGCCCGGCACATAGATGTTTATGCTCTTGCTGCCGCCGTTCGCGCGAAGATAGCCCGTCTCGGCATGGGTCTCGACATAGGAGAGCACCTCGCCGGGGTTGCCGAGCGTCTGCTTGAGCGCGCCGTCCGCGACAGCGGAGATGTCGTCCTTGAGCATCACGTTCGCGTTGTAGTTGTAGATTTCGTTGAACTGCAGCCCGACGATGTCGCTTATCGAGTCCCTTATCCCGAAGCCGGTCAGCAGCAGCGCGCAGCAGCCCGCCACCCCGATGACCGTCATGAACAGCCGCTTTTTGTATCGGAACAGGTTGCGCACCGTCACCTTGTGGGTGAAGCTGAGCCGCTTCCAGACAAACGACACCCGCTCGAGCAGCACCCGCTTGCCCGCGACGGGCGCCTTTTGCATCATCAGCGACGACGGCTTTTCGCGCAGCTGCGCAAAGCACGCGAAGGCCGTCGCAAGGCAGGTCCCGGCCACGGCGACAGGGATGATGACCGCAAGGCTGCCCCACCACGGCTGCGCGAGCAGCGGCGGCAGGTTGTACATCATCGAATAGGCGTTGTAGATGACCGCCGGCAGCGCGACCAGCCCGATTGCCGCGCCGACGATGCTGCCCACGAGGCTCGCGAGGGCGCTGTAGACGAGATAGTAGAAGATCAGGCTGCCGTCCGAGTACCCGAGCGCCTTGAGGGTGCCTATCTGGGTGCGCTGCTCCTCGACCATCCTCGTCATTGTCGTCAGCGCCACAAGCGCCGCCACGAGGAAAAAGAAGACCGGGAACACCTTCGCGATGTTGGCGACCTTCTCCGAGTTGCCCAAAAAGCTGGTGAAGCTCATGTTGTCCTCGAGCGTGAAGAGCAGCCATTCGGCGCGCTCGATCTTCGCTATCTCTCGCCGCGCGTCCTCGATCTTGCTCTCGGCGTCGGCGAGCTCGCGCTCCGCTTCGTCCCGAGCCTCGTACCAGTCGCCCCAGCCCGCGGCGATGCGCTGCCGCGCGCTCTCGACCTGCCGCAGGCCGTCGACATACTGCGCCCAGCCCCTGTCTATCTCGGCCTGCGCCGAAGTGACCTCGTCGACAGCGGCGAGTATCCCGTCCGCCGCCGCAAGCGCCTCTTGATATTCGTCCGGGTCGATCAAGCCGCTCTCGCCCGCCCGGACGAGCTGCGCGCGCAGCTCATCCACCTGCGCTCTGCCGCCCGTATTGAGCCAGTTTGCCAGCGTCCGCACCGCGGCCTTGACATCCGCGGTGCTCGAGGACGAAAAGCCGTCCGCCGCGCGCTTTATCGCCTCATAGGACGCGTCGTCGATCGCGCCCATGTCGTGCGCGTCGTCAATCCGCGGCATGTACTCGCCGATAACCGCCGACGCGCGGCTTTGCAGGGTCGAGTACAGCTTGATCTCGGCGCCCGTGAGCAGGTTCGCGGTCGTGTTTATCAGATAATCCTCGGCCTCGTCCGCCTCGTTCTGCGCGCTTACAAGGTCGCGGCGGGCCTTTTCGAGCTCGTCCTCGGCCTCCTGCCTGCCCTCCTCAAACTCGCGCTCGGCGTCCGCAAGCTCGGCGTTCGCGTCGTCAATCAGCTCGTCGTACCGCGCCTTTGAGCGCACGTCCGCGAACTCGCCGAGCGCGCCGTCGGTGAGGGATGTGATGCAGTCCTTGTACTCGTCGCTGAAAATCTCGTAGGCATCCGCGCCCTCCACGACCGCAAAGATGTCGGTGTAGACATCGAGGTCGTAAAAGCCGAGCGGGGCGTACAGCACCATGTCCACCTCGCCCGACCCGACGTTGGTGGGCTCTGACTCGACCGAATAGTAGAGAGGGGACTGCACCGTGCCCACAATGTCGAGATAGCCGAAGCTGTACATGTCGTACAGCTCGTCGAGGTCTTTGTTTTCGCTCGAGAGCTTGAGGTGCGCGCCGATAAAGTCGGCCTGTGAAAAGCCCGCGGCCTCGCCCACGACGCATTCGCTGTCCCTTGCGGGCATCGCCCCCTCGAGCAGGTCCATTCGGTTGACAAAGCCCTGTTCGCCGTTGCGCTCGAGCGGCAGGCCGTACACCCGCGCGGTGTAGACGTTGCCCGATTCATCCTCGAGCATGACGTCGGTCATGTATCCGCCCACCGCGTATTTTATATAGCTCTGCTCACCCAAAAGCCGAACGTCCTCCTCGGTTATGCCGAGGGTGCTTTTTATGTTGACGTCGTGCAGCGCGTGCTCGCGGTACCACGTCTGCATCGAAAACTGCATGTCGGGCGTCGTCGCCGTAAGCCCGGTCAAAAAGCCGACGCCCAGCGCCACAATGCCCATGATCGACAAAAAACGGGACACCGTCCCCTTCATGTCGCGCAGCATGAGTTTCACATAGGTTCTTTTCATCGCGTCACCACTCGATTTGTTCGACGGGGGTCGGGCGGTCGTTTGTCTCGCAGCTGTCGATCCTGCCGTTTTTGACCCTGATCACCCTGTCCGCCATCGCCGTCAGCGCACCGTTGTGGGTTATGACGATGACCGTCTTGCCCTTTTCGTGGCTCGTCCTTTGCAGCAGCGCCAAAACCGCCTTGCCCGTGTTGTAGTCGAGCGCGCCCGTCGGCTCGTCGCACAGCACAATCTTGGGGTTTTTGGCCAGCGCCCGCGCGATCGAGACGCGCTGCTGCTCGCCGCCCGAGAGCTGCGCGGGGAAGTTGAACATGCGCTCGCCGAGGCCGACCTCTCTGATCGTCTCGGCGGGGTCGAGCGGCTCGCGGCAGATCTCCGACGCGAGCTCGACGTTCTCGAGCGCGGTGAGGTTTTGCACAAGGTTGTAGAACTGAAACACAAAGCCGACGTCGTACCGCCGGTAGTCGGTCAGCTGCCGTTTGTTGTACCCGCTTATCAGCTGCCCGTCGAGGTAAATCTCCCCCTCGTCGCAGCTGTCCATACCGCCGAGCATGTTGAGCAGCGTCGTCTTCCCCGCGCCGCTCGGGCCGACGACGACGCAGAACTCCCCCTTTTTTATCTCAAAATTCAGATGATCCGCCGCGACAATCGTGTTCTCGCCCATCTTGTAGTATTTGCAGACGTCCTTAAACTCAATGTACTCCATATCCTCTTCCCTCAGCTCCCGAATATCCACATGTGAAGCACCGCCACAATCTCGCGGCACCAAAAGCAGAGCGCCGAAAAAAAGCCCGTTTCACAGTTGACGGGCGCGGCATCGATGCCCGCCGCACGCGCGAACGCCCCCGCGCGGTATTGGTGAAAGGCGTCGGTCACCGTCGCGGCCTCGCGCGACAGCCCGAGGCTCTCAATCAACTCGGCGCTGTACAGCATGTTCTCCCGCGTGTCGGTCGAGCGGCTCTCCTCAACGATTCGCCCGGGCGGCACCCCGAGCGCGACGAGGGTGTTTTTTATCACCGCGGCCTCCGACAGGTTGTCGCCGTCCCCCCTGCCGCCCGACGCGATCGCCACCGCGTCGCCGTGCTGCAAAAGATACCCCGCGGCGGCCTCGCACCGCCGCCTGAGCATGGGCGACGGCTCATCCCCGTTCACCTGACAGCCCAGCACAATGACGGTCTGCCGCGCGCCCGCGCTTTTGCAGCACGCACCCGCCATAAGGCACACGATGACCAGGATGACCGCCCCCGCCGCGCACAGCAGCGACGAAATAACGATATTCAAAACGCGCCGCCCCCCAAAAAAGCTTTTGAGCGCCCCCGGCTTCAAAACCCAAAGGCCGCACACCGCAAGATACAGCGGGATAAAGATCCCCTCCGCCGCGTACCCCGCGAGCATGGGCGCAGCGCACACCGCCGCAGCGGCAAAAAACACCGGCGCAACAAAGCGCCCGACCCGTCTCGTCCGCATCTGTGCTCTCCGAAAAAAGGACGGCAAAAAACGCGGGCCGCCCCTGCCCCGAGGCGGGGGACGGCCCTGTCGCCGAACCCTCCGCGCCGCCCGCAAAAGCCGCCTTTTGAAGCGCCGTCCGAGAATTATGGATTCTTACATAAAAGTATACTTCCAAAATGTTATGCAATTATTAACCGCGCGTTTACAATTTTAAAAAATATGTTCACAAACCTTTAACCCGCACATTTTTTGTTGAGCATCCCCGCACAAGGGGCGCGGCGGGGATCGGGCACGGCGGCCTGCGGGCCCTGTTGTCCCGGGCACAATCCCCCTCGGGCGAGGGTGCGGGGATCCCGGGTGTTCGGCCCCGCGCGGGCGTGCAGGGCAGTTGCATTGAGGCCTCACGGCGAACAACAGCTCTGCCCGCATCCGCCTAAAACAACCCCGGCCCGCGGACGGGCGGGGCATTCACGCAGAGGCCCCGCCGGGTAAGGGAAGAGCCGCGGCATCCGGCGATAATATCCAACGCCTCCCACGTGCGTCGGGGTGTTTATTCCGAATTTGCACGGGGAAGATATTCACGCAAAACCAGTGCGGCAGGCGGGCGCGCCGCGGCAATCGATGACAGCATCCCCACCGAACGGGCAGAATGCTTCCCCGAGGCCGCGTGTCGTGTAAAAGCCGCCGCCTTTTTTCGGCGCCGATTTTCTCCCGTCCTCCCCTCTTTTGCCGCTTTGACCGCTCTTTTCAAAAACCTGTGCCCCGTGCCTCGGCGGCCGCATACAATGCGCAAGAAACGATCACGGGAGGTAACAGCATGGCGAAGGGATATTTTTATGCGAGGGTGTTTTCGGGCAGGGAGGCGATGCCCACCGTCAACGCGTATGTGAAGGTCTATCTGCCCGACGGCGGCGTGCGGGAGCTTTTGACAAACGCGTCGGGTCTCACCGAGACAATTGAAGTCGACGCGCCCGACCGCTCGGGCTCGCTGATGCCGGACTATACGGGCGAGGTGTTTTCGACCGTCGACGTCGAGGTGCTTGCCCCGCGATACCGCCCCACCCGTGTCACGGGGGTGCAGATCTTTGCGGACGAGACAGCACAGCTGCCCGTCGACATGGCCCCCGAGGCGGTGCTTCGCGGCGACGACGCGACGGGGTGGATCGAGTACAACATCCCCTGCCAAACGATAAACGACCGCGACGAGCCCAATCTCGACGTGCCCGAGGAGGGACTGATGCCCGAAATCCTCGACACCGTCGTCATCCCCGAGTATGTCACCGTACACCTCGGCAGGCCCACGGCAAACGCCCAAAACGTGACGGTGCGGTTTCAGGACTACATCAAAAATGTCTGCTGCTCGGAGATCTATCCCACCTGGCCCGACGAGGCGATAAGGGCAAACATCTACTGTCAGATATCCCTTGTTCTCAACAGGATTTTCACCGAGTGGTACCGAAGCCGCGGGTATGCCTACGACATAACCAACTCGACGAGCTACGATCAATACTTTGTGTACGGGCGCAACATCTTTGACAACATAAGCAAAATCGTCGACGAGATGTTCGACGTCTACATCCGCAAGGGCAACTTTTTTGAGCCCTACTACGCCGAATATTGCAACGGGACCACCGCCACCTGCCCCGGTCTCAAGCAGTGGGGCACGGTGACGCTCGCCAACGAGGGGTACAACGCGCTCGGGATGCTGCGGTACTACTACGGCAACACCGTCTCGCTCTATGTCGCGCCGGTGGTGTCGGGCGTGCCGCAGTCCTACCCCGGTGCGGCGCTGCGGCGGGGCTCGACGGGCAACTATGTCGCCACCATCCAACGCCAGCTGCTGCGCATAAGGCAGGACTATCCCCTCATTCCCAACCTCGGCAGGGCCGACGGCATCTTCGGCTCGGGCACCGAGGCCGCGGTGCGGTACTTCCAGTCGATCTTCGCGCTGAACGTCGACGGCGTGGTGGGCAAGGCCACCTGGTACAAGATATCCTACATCTTCACCGCCGTGACCAAGCTCGCCGAGCTGGGCAGCGAGGGCATCACATCGGTGGATATCCCCGCGTCCCTCCCCACCGCGGTGCTCAGGCGCGGCTCGTCGGGAAGCTTTGTCACCCTCGCGCAGTTCATGCTCAACATCGCGTCGGAGTTTTACCCCGAGATCTATCCGATTGCGATGGACGGCATCTTCGGCGCGGGTACCCAAAGCTCGGTCGTGTCGTTCCAGCGCCTGCGCGGGCTGACAGCGGACGGGGTGATCGGCCGGGACACCTGGGGCGCGCTGTACAACGTCTATTACGCCGCGATGGAGGCGATAAATCCCGACCCGCAGTACCCGGGATACCTGCTGCGCGAGGGGTCCACGGGGTCGTCGGTCTCGGTCATCCAACGCTCCCTCAACGTGATTTCGGGCTACGTCACCGCCATACCGAAGCTCACGATAGACGGCATCTACGGCAGCGGCACGGCGGCGGCGGTGCGGATATTCCAGCAGCTGTTCGGCCTCAGCGTCGACGGCATCACAGGCCCGCAGACCTGGAACAGAATAATGGCCGTCTACAACACCCTCACGCTCTACGAATGACCGTTTTCGTTCCGACGTTCGATCCCTCGTTCGGACTTCGAACTTCGGGCAGACCCGGCGGGCCGAACGGCGGGGCGTTTTCCGAGGCATATGAGCGACGCTGCAATGTGCGGGGAAGCCGTGCCGCCGGGCAGCGGTTTTTTCACAAGCACGGTCGGGGGAGCCCATGAGCACGCGGCGCTCAGTCGACAGAAAACGGCGGGCATAAATGCCCGCCGTCTTTTCTTTTTTCGCCCAAAGCGTTTTATTTTGAGCCGTCCGTCTCGCCCTGCCGTTCAGACCACCTCGAGGTCCTTGATGATGACCTCGTTCCCCGTCACGAGATAGGTGTCCTCGCTGCCGCAGTTGGGGCACTTTTTGGCGAACTCGGTCGTGCGGTAGGTGGTTTTGCAGTCTCTGCAATAGGAGCGGCCCTCGATGATAATCATGTTGAGCTCGGCCTCCTTGAGGTACTGCGTGCGTTTTTTCGCCCACTCAAAGCAGTCGGCAAAGAGCTCGGGCACCACCGACGAGACCTCGCCGATCTCAAGGCTGAGCTTGAGCACCTTTTCAACCTTGTTTTCCCTTGCCGCCTCCTCGACCTCGTCGACGACGTGCATGACTATGCCAAGCTCATGCATTTCGGCCGCTCTCCGCGCCGTTTGCCCTTCTCTTCGCCTTGAACGCGCGGCGCTTTTTCGCAAGCTCTTTCGCCTCGTCCGAGCCGAGGTGTCCGAGGATCTTGAACGCGCGCTTCACGGCATAGCCCGCAAGCCCGCCGACCTTCTGCTCGCCCGCGCGCATGTCGGTACACTCGGGCCGGTCGCGCACAAGCTTGATGGCGTCAAAGCGGCACCTTGTGGTGCACAGGCCGCAGCCGATGCACTTGTTGGGGTCGACGTACGCCGCGCCGCAGCCGAGGCAGCGCCCGGTCTCGATCTTGACCTGCTCCTCGCTGAGGGTCAGGTGCGCGTCCTTAAACGAGCACCTGTCGACCGACGGGTCAAGCCCTGCCTCCTGCCTGCCCGCCGTGTCGTAGGACGGGAAGGTGATGTCGTCCTTGTCGAGCGGGGTGAAGACGCGCCTGTCCCTGCCGATGGTCATCGAGGCGTCGGGACGCACATGCCGGTGCAGGCTCTCGGCGGCCTCGTGCCCCGCCGCGATGGCATCGATGACAAAGCGCGGGCCGGTGTAGACGTCGCCGCCGACAAAGATGTCGGGATCCTCGGTGGCGTAGGTGAACTTGTCGGCGACGGGATAGTTGCCGTGCCAATAGGTCACGCCCGTGCCGTCGAGCAGGCCGCCCCACTCGATGGCCTGGCCGATGGCGAAGACAACCCTGTCGGCCTTCACCTCGGTCGTCACGCTCTCGTCGTACTCGGGCGAAAATGCGCCCGTCTCGGGGTCGATGGTGCGCACGCACTTTTTAAGCACAAGCCCGCTGACGCGCCCGTCCTTCCCCACCGTGACCTCCTTCGGGCCCCAGGCGGTGTTGAGCTCGATGCCCTCCTCGAGCGCCTCCTCGATCTCGCCCCTGCTCGCGGGCATCTCCTCGCGGGTCTCAAGGCAGTACATCTTCACGCTCTTCGCGCCCAGCCTGTGGGCGTTGCGCGCGCAGTCGATCGCGACGTTGCCGCCGCCTATCACGATCACGTCGCCCTCAAAGCGCTCCTTTTTGTCAAACGACGCGCGCAGATAGTTGACGGCGATGTCGGTGCCCTCGGCGGTGTCGCCCGGCACGCCGGGACGCCTGCCGCCCTGGCAGCCTATCGCGACATAAAACGCCTTGTAGCCCTCGTCCTTAAGCTGCTGTATCGTCACGTCTTTGCCGACCTCGACGCCGCACTTTATCTCGACGCCGAGCTGTTTGATGATGTCGATCTCGGCGGCGATGACGTCCTTTTCGAGCTTGTAGCTCGGTATGCCGTAGGTCAGCATCCCGCCGGGCAGCGGGTTTTTCTCAAACACGGTCGGGGCGTAGCCCATGAGCGCGAGGTAATACGCCGCGGTGAGGCCCGCAGGGCCCGCGCCGATGATCGCAATCTTTTCGTCGAATTTACCGTACACCGACTGCACGACCTTTTGCGGCATATAGCGGCTGTCGGCCTTGAGGTCGAGGTCGGCGACAAACTTTTTGACGTCGTCGATGGCGACCGGCTTGTCGACAAGCCCTCTCGTGCAGGCGTCCTCACAGCGCTTGTTGCACACCCTGCCGCACACGGCGGGGAACGGGTTCTCGGTCTTTATCACTGCGAGCGCGTCCTGATATTTGCCCTCGTGCGCAAGCTTGAGATAGGCCTGGACGGGCACGTGCGCGGGGCAGGCTGCCTTGCAGGGCGCGCTTCCCGCGGGATAGGTGTTGGACATGCGCGCGGTGTCGCGATAGTCCTCGTCCCACGCGTACTCGCCCCAGATGTTGTTGTCGGGAAGCGGCGCGTGCGGATACTCCACCCTGCTGCCGTCTGAGCGGCACAGCTTTTGCCCGAGCTTGACGGCGCCCGCGGGGCAGCTCTCGACGCACTTGCCGCACGCGACACAGCTGTCCCGCTCGACCCTCGCGGTGAACGAGCTGCGCGAGAGGTAGGGGGTGTTGAACAGCAGCGAGGTGCGCAGCGCGTTGCATATCTTGACGTTGCAGTTGCAGATGTCAAAGATCTTGTTTTCGCCGTCGATGTTGGTGATCTGGTGGACATAGCCGTTCTTCTCGGCAAGCTCAAGGATCTCGAGCGCGCGCTCTTTGGTTATGTAGTGCGCGCGGCCTGTCTCGACGGTGTAGTCGGCCATGTCGCCGAGCTGGATGCACCAGTCGTTGACGTCGTCGGTGCACCCGTCGCCCAGCACCGCGCGCGACGCGCGGCAGGAGCAGATGCCCGCCGAGATGTGTCCCTCATATTTTTTGAGCCAGTAGGAGATGTGCTCGAGGTCGACCGATTTGCTCTCGCTGTTGATGGCCTTTTCGACCGGGATGACGTGCATCCCGATGCCGTCGCCCCCCGGGGGAACCATCTGCGTGATGCCCGCGAGCGGGATAAAGGTCATGCGTTCAAAGAAGGACGCGACGGCGGGGTTTTTGGCGATGCGGTCGACCGACGAGTTGAACAGCTCGGCCGAGCCGGGCACAAAGAAGGGCACGCGGTAGCGCTTGATGCGCGGTCTGTCCTTGAGCTCGCCGTCGTGGTCGTAGTTGTCGCCGTAGTCGTACTCGATGATCCCGATATAGGCCATCTCGTCGAGCAGCTTTTGCAGCTCGATCGCCTCGTAGCTGCCGTTCATCTTGAGCAGCTCCTCAAAGGTGTAGAACCTGCGCAGCTTCATCCTGTTCGCGATGTCGCACATCTCGGGCGTCAGCACCTCTTTAAGGCCCCAATACTCGGGGTCGTCGGCGGTGACGCCCCCTATCTTGTGGGCGACGACGTCGGTCACCTTTTTGCCGAGCTTGAGGTACCTCTTGTCGGGGTTGCTCTCGCCCTGATACTTGCTGATGATCTTTTTGTTCTGTTCGGGCACTGTCTCCACTCCTTCCTGCTGTCTTCGACAAATCCCGCGATCATCTCGGCCGCAGCGTCGAGCCCCTCGCCCGTCCTTGCCGAGACGGGCACGACCCTCGCCGCGGGATTTCTCGCGAGGATCCGCTCCGTGCACCGTTCGATATCAAAATCAAAGTACGCCGCCGTGTCCGTCTTGTTGATGAGCACGATGCCGCTCTTTTGAAACACGAGCGGGTATTTCAGCGGCTTGTCGTCCCCCTCGGGCAGCGAGAGAATCGCCATGTCGAGCGACGCGCCCGCATCAAACTCGGCGGGGCACACGAGGTTGCCGACGTTTTCCAAAAACACGAGGTCAAGCTCGAAGCCGCCCAGCGCCTCGAGGCTCTCGCGCATCATCGCGGCGTCGACGTGGCACATGCCCCCGGTGCACAGCTGTACCGACGGGCAGCCGGCGGTCTCGGCTATCCTGACGGCGTCGATGTCCCCGTCGATGTCGGCCTCGATGACCCCGATCTTATATCGCCCGCCGAGACGCTCTATCAGCCCCAAAAGGGT
>CAYSRC010000027.1:0-31920 GCA_964433495.1 uncultured Oscillospiraceae bacterium | reverse complement strand
TGCGTCGCGGTCATGGAGGGCGGCGAGCCCGTCGTCATCGCCAACGCGGAGGGCGCGAGGACGACCCCGTCGGTGGTGGCGTTCTCCAAGACGGGCGAGCGCATGGTCGGTCAGATCGCCAAGAGGCAGGCCATCACCAACCCCGACAAGACGATAAGCTCGATAAAGAGGGACATGGGCAGCGACCGCAAGGTCGACATCGACGGCAAGAAGTACACCCCGCAGGAGATCTCCGCGATGATCCTTCAAAAGCTCAAGCTGGACGCCGAGGCGTATCTCGGCGAGAAGGTCAGCGACGCCGTCATCACCGTCCCCGCCTACTTCAACGACGCGCAGCGCCAGGCGACCAAGGACGCGGGCACGATAGCGGGCCTCGACGTCAAGAGGATCATCAACGAGCCGACCGCCGCGGCGCTCGCCTACGGCGTGGACAAGGAGCAGGATCAGAAGATCATGGTCTACGATCTCGGCGGCGGCACCTTCGATGTTTCGATCATCGAGATGGGCGACGGCGTGCAGGAGGTTCTCGCCACGGCGGGCAACAACCGCCTCGGCGGCGACGACTTCGACCAGAAGATCATCGACTATATGGCCGACGAGTTCAAAAAGGACAACGGCATCGACCTGAGAAACGACAAGATGGCGCTCCAGCGCCTCAAGGAGGCGGCCGAAAAGGCCAAGATCGAGCTGTCGGGCGTGACCTCGACCGCGATCAACCTGCCGTTCATCACCTCCGACGCGACCGGCCCCAAGCACCTCGACATGACCCTTACGAGGGCAAAGTTTGACGAGCTGACCGCCGACCTCGTCGAGAAGACGATGGGCCCGACCCGTCAGGCGCTGTCCGACGCGGGCCTCAAGCCCGCAGACCTCGACAAGGTGCTGATGGTCGGCGGCTCGTCCCGCATCATCGCGGTGCAGGATGCGGTCAAAAAGTTCATCGGCAAGGATCCGTTCAAGGGCATCAACCCCGACGAGTGCGTCGCAATCGGCGCGGCTATCCAGGGCGGCGTTCTCGGCGGCGACGTCAAGGGACTGCTGCTGCTCGACGTCACGCCGCTGTCGCTCGGCATCGAGACCGAGGGCGGCATCAACACCCGCATCATCGAGCGCAACACCACCATCCCGACCAAAAAGAGCCAGGTGTTCAGCACTGCGGCCGACGGGCAGACCTCGGTCGAGGTGCACGTCCTTCAGGGCGAGCGCGACTTTGCAAAGGACAACAAGACGCTCGGCATGTTCAGGCTCGACGGAATTCCCCCCGCGCCCCGCGGCATCCCGCAGATCGAGGTCACCTTTGACATCGACGCCAACGGCATCGTGCACGTCTCGGCAAAGGACCTCGGCACCGGCAAGGCGCAGGATATCACGATAACGAGCTCGACCAACATGTCCAAGGAGGACATCGACAAGGCGGTGCAGGAGGCCGAGCAGTACGCCGAGGCCGACAAGAAGCAGCGCGAGGAGGTCGAGAGCAAAAACGCCGCCGACAGCGTGGCCTATCAGGCCGAGAAGCTGGTCAAGGACCTCGGCGACAAGGTCGACAAGGCGGACGCCGACGACATCACCGCAAAGGTCGAGGCGCTGCGCGGCGCCATCAAAGACAACAATGCGGACGAGATAAAGGCGAAGCGCGAGGAGCTCGAGAAGAAGCTGTACGAGGTGAGCTCCAAGGTCTACTCGCAGCAGGCGGCCGAGGCCGAGGCGGGCGAGGCAAAGCCCGAGGAGGGCGGCGCGAAGGACGACAACGTCGTCGACGCGGACTACACAGAGGTCGACGAGTAACAACGCAGTAAACCGCGGCGGCCTTTAAAATCGGGGGCCGCCGCGCGGGCTGACAGGACGGGGCGGGGCGGTGCAAAAACCTCCCGCTCCGTTTGAGGCGTTTTGCGCCGCGTCCCTTAAGGGGGACGCGGCGCGGGCGGCATATTCCGAACGGGGCGGCACGCCCCGACCGCAAAAAGGATATTAGCATATATGGCAGAAAAAAGAGATTATTATGAGGTGTTGGGCGTCGACCGCAACGCGACGGACGACATGATAAAGAGCGCCTACCGCAAGCTCGCCAAAAAGTATCACCCCGACCTCAACCCCGACGACAAGACGGCCGAGGCCAAGTTCAAAGAGCTGGGCGAGGCGTACGAGGTGCTGTCGGACAAGGAGAAGCGCGCGCGGTACGACCAGTTCGGGCACGCGGGCGTCGACCCGAGCTACGGCGCGGGCGCGGGCGCAGGCGGATACGGCGGGGGCTTCGGCGGCTTTGAGATGGATCTCGGCGACCTGTTCGGCTCGTTCTTCGGCGGGGGCGGCGGCTTCGGCGGCTTCGGCGGGGGCGCGCGCCGCGGCGGGCCCAACTCGCCCAAGCGCGGCGGGGACATACGCATAAGCCTGCCGCTTACGTTTATGGAGGCGGCCCACGGCTGCGTCAAGACGATTAACATCAGCGTCATGGAGACCTGCGACGAGTGCGGCGGCTCGGGCGCGGCTAAGGGCACGAGCCCCGTGACCTGCGAGACCTGCCGCGGCACCGGGTACGTCACCGTCCAGCAGAGCATGTTCGGCACCGTCATGCGCTCGACAAAGCCCTGCCCCGACTGCGCGGGCAAGGGTAAAAAGATCGAGAAGCCCTGTCCCAAGTGCGGCGGCAGCGGCAGGGTCAAGGCCAAGCGCAAGATAGAGATCACCGTCCCCGCCGGGATAAACGATGAGCAGAGCCTCAATCTGCGCGGACGGGGCGACGCGGGCATCAACGGCGGCCCTTCGGGCGACGTTGTCGTCGTGGTGTCGATAAGGCCCGACGTGCTGTTTGAGCGGCGCGATTTTGACGTGTACGTAACCGTCCCCGTCAGCTTCACCGAGGCCGCGCTCGGCGCCGAGGTGTTGGTGCCCACCGTGGACGGCAAGATAAAGTTCAACATCCCCGAGGGGACGCAGCCCGACACCGTTTTCAGGCTCAAGGGCAAGGGCATCCAGCACATAAACAGCAGGGACAGGGGCGACCAATACGTCACGGTCGCCATCGAGGTGCCGAGAAAGCTGTCACGCGACCAAAAGCAGGCGCTCAAGGACCTCGAAAAGCAGCTCAGCGTCGACAAAAACTACGACCGGCGCAAGAGCTTCACCGACAGGATAAAGAAGATGTTCGGCGCGGAAAAATAGCGGCGGGCGGGGCGCCCGCCGGCGGTCAAAAAAGCCTCTCTTTGTACAAGGGGGGCTTTTTCGGTTTGCTGTGAAGCTTTGAATTGCGTTCGCACCTGCGCGGCATTTCCTGCTGCTTCAAACCTGTGACAAGCTTTTGCCCTCAGGCCCTTGAGCTTACGGCCTTGAATTCCGAGCGCTTGAAACAGAGACCTTTGAACTTGAGCCCCTTGAACTTGAGACCCGGCCTTAAGCCCGCCCTGCCGATAGCATCGGCAAGGCGTCTCGGCGGGGTTCACATACTCCCGTGAAATCATCCGATTGTAAAGTGTACGACACGCGGGAAGGGGGCTTTTGGGTTCGCTGTAAAACGGGTTGCCGACGGAGGGATTGCCCGAGAAAAGCCTTGTCATTCGAAAAGACTTTTTGTTACGATCTCGGCTCGCCGCCGGCAATCCCCCCGCCGCTCTGCGGCCCTCCCCCCTTTGCACAAGGGGGGCTTTACGTTCCGGGGCCCTTAGGCTCCCTTACCGAACGCAATCGGTACGGCGTTCGGGGGTTCCCATATTCTCGGGAATTCTGTCGCGCGTCCGTTCCGCTTACGCGCGACCACGCCCCGCGAGAGTATGCGGGGTGTGTGTAAAGGGAGAGTCGGCCGGTCGGGCTTAATAGGAACGATAGCCCGGAAGGCGCATAACATCGCGCCGAATGTCAAATGCCCCTTCCGCTTTCACACGGCAAGGGAGGCTTTTGGACCCTCCGCAGGCTTTGGGAAGCGTTCAAACCTTTCTTTTGTCCTCCCCCCGGCAATTTATCCCGCCGCGAAAGCTCCAAAAAGTATTGTGCCGCGGCGCGCTTTAAGGTAAAATATATACTGTATGCGCGCGGGGCACGGCATATGCGGTACCCCGCAGCGCGTTTTCGCCGGGGATGCGCGGGCTTTTCACGTGAGCCTTTTTTGCGCGCCTTGCTGCGGCGTGCGGCGTTTTTACATTTTTTTGTCAGAGGTTGCGTTATGCTGAGCTGTGAGCGAAGGTTTCCCGAGATATTGGCTCCCGCGGGCGGGCCCGAGCAGCTGAGCGCCGCGGTCAGGGCGGGCGCGGACGCCGTCTACCTCGGCCTCAAGGCGTTTAACGCGCGGGGGAGCGCGCACAACTTTGACGCCGAGGAGCTGGGGCAGGCGGTGCGCTATGCCCACGCGCGCGGCGTGAAGGTGCACGTGACGCTCAACACCCTTGTGCGCGACGACGAAGCGGACGACCTCGTGCGCGAGCTTGAGAGCATCGCCGCAAGCGGCGCCGACGCGGTGATTGTGCAGGACCTCGCGGTCGCGTCGCTTGTAAAAGAGCTTTGTCCCTCGCTGAGTCTGCACGCGAGCACGCAGACGGCGGTGCACAACCTCGCGGGGGTAAAACAGCTCGAGCGGCTGGGCTTTAAGCGCGTTGTGCTCGCGCGTGAGCTCTCCCTTGACGAGATAAGGGCGGTCTGCCGCGGCTGCTCGGCGGAGGTCGAGGTGTTTGTGCACGGCGCGCTGTGCATGAGCGTGTCGGGCAACTGCTGGCTCTCCTCGATGATCGGCGGGCGCAGCGGCAACCGCGGGCGGTGCGCGCAGCCCTGCCGTCTCAACTTCAGGTGCGGGGAAAGGGAGTACGCGCTCTCGCTCAAGGACATGAGCCACATTGACGGCATGGCGGCCCTCGCGGACGCAGGGGTGCGCTCGCTCAAGATAGAGGGCAGGATGAAGGGCCCCGACTATGTCGCGGCGGCGGTCACCGCGTGCAGGCTTGCGCGCGAGGGCAGGGCGTATGACAAGCAGGGCCTCAGGGACGTCTTTTCCCGCGGGGGCTTTACCGACGGCTACCTCACGGGCAAACGGACCCTCGCGATGTTCGGGCGCAGGACGCCCGAGGATGTGCGGGCGAGCGCCGCGGCGGCGAGCATGGGGGAGCTGTACAAAAACGAGTACCCCGGCACAGCGGTCGACATGCGCTTTTCCGCGAAGGCGGGCGAGCCGGTGCGGCTTGCGGTCAGCGACGGCGCGCGCACGGTGTCGGTCGAGGGCGGCGAGCCCGAGGCGGCGCGGTCGGTCGCGCTCGACGCGCAGAGGGCAAGGGCGAGCCTCGAAAAGACGGGCGGCACCCCGTTTTATCTCAAAAATCTTTCGTGCGAAATCGGCGACGGCGTCGCGGTGAAGGGCGGCGAGCTCAACCGCCTTCGGCGCGAGGCACTCGAGGGATTGCTCGGCCTTAGAAGCGAGGTCGAGCCGCACCCCTTCGGGAAATATACCCCGTGGGAGCCACGCGGAACAAAAGGGCGCGGCGCGCCCGGGCTGCGGGTGCGCGTGAGGAGCGCACGGCAGCTGCCCCTCGCCGACCTCGACGGGGTCGATCGGGTCATCCTGCCGCTCGCGCGGGCGCTCGAAAGCCCCGAGACGGTCGAGCGGTGCGGCGGGCGGCTCGCGGTCGAGATCCCGGCGCTCGTGTTCCCGGGTGACGAGGAAAAAACCGCCCGGATGCTCGAGCGGGCAAGGGCGCTCGGGGTAGAGCGGTGCGTCTGCGAAAACATCGGCGCGATACGCCTTGCAGGGGACGCGGGCCTTAAGGCCTCGGGCGGGCACAGCCTCAACATATACAACACGCGGGCGCTCTGCGAATATGAGGCGATGGGGCTTGAGGACGCGACGCTGTCGTTTGAGCTGCGGCTCGACGCGGCGGCGGCGCTCGGGGGCGCGCTGCCGCGGGGCATCGTGGGGTACGGCTTCCTGCCCCTTATGCGCATGCGGGCGTGCCCGTCGCAGACGGCGTCGGGCTGCGCGGGGTGCGGCGGACAGAGGAGCCTTGTCGACCGCAGGGGAGAGCGCTTCACCGTGCTGTGCGCGGACAGGCGGTATCAGGAGCTGTTAAACGCCCTGCCGCTGTACGTCGCGGACAAGCCGCTGCGGGGCCTCGACTTTGTCACCCTGTTTTTCACGACAGAGGACGAAAAAACCGTCTCGCGGGTGATCGCCGACTTTAAGGCGGGCAGGCCGCCCGCTTTTAAGCGCACGACCGGGCTTTATTTCCGCACGGTCGAGTAGCGGCACGGGGCGGGATTTAAAAGAGGTGCGCCGACACTGCCCCGGCCAAACGCCCCGTAACGCGACCGCCGCCCGCCTGTTTTTTGGGGGTGCCCGAGACAGCGGACAGGGGGCGGCGGAAGAGCGGTGTGAGGCGGGGATGAAGGCGTATACGGGCCGCCGGGTGCGCCCGAGCTCTTCGGCCGGGAACGGCGCAGGGAAGGCCGCCGTACAGGGCTGCCTGCGGCAGGACAGATATACACGGCTTTTCGAAGGCGGGGCGTCGGTTTTGACAGGCCGGCCGCGCCCCGAGGGAAAAGGGAGAATCAATTGAACACGCAGTCGCTTTTAAAAAAGCTCAGAGACGGGCGGGAGCTTTCACTGCGGGAACGCGTGCTGCTTCCGCTCATGCTGAGCCTGCCCGCGATGCTGGCGCAGCTTTCGACGATTGTCATGCAGTACATCGACGCGTCGATGGTGGGCTCGCTCGGCGCGAGCGAGTCGGCGGCGATAGGCCTTGTGTCGACGAGCACATGGGTGTTCGGCGGTCTCAGCTCGGCCGCGGCGACCGGCTTTACCGTGCTCGTGTCCCACCGAATCGGCGCAGGCAGGATGCGGGATGCGCGCAACATCGTCAAGCTCGCGCTCCTCTTCACGCTCACCTTTTCGCTTGCGCTGACAGCGCTCGGCGCGGCGATAAGCGGGGGTCTGCCGGGGTGGCTCGGCGGGGAGGAGGCCCTGCTGTCCGACGCCTCGGGCTATTTTCTCATCTACATACTCTCGCTGCCCTTCTTGCAGCTCAACAACGTCGCTGCGGGCGTCCTTCAGTGCAGCGGCAACATGAAGACGCCGGGCATCATGCAGGTGGTGATGTGCGCGCTCGACGTGGTCTTTAACGCGCTGCTCATCTTCCCCACCTGCGAGCGCAGCTTTTTGGGCCTGCGGTTCGTGCTGCCGGGCGCGGGGCTCGGGGTGCGGGGCGCGGCGCTCGGCACGGCGCTTGCACACGCGGCGGCGGGCGCGGCCCTTTTGTGGTTTATGGCGGTGCGCTCGGGCGAGCTCGCCTACCGGCGGGGCGAGCGGTTTGTCCTGTCGTGGGACGACCTCAAGACTGCGGTGCGCATGGCGCTGCCCGTCGCGTTTGAGCGCGTCGTGATGGGCGGCGCACAGGTGATGTCGACAAGGATCGTCGCGCCGCTCGGCAGCGTGTCGATTGCGGCAAACTCGTTTGCGGTGACGGCCGAGAGCCTGTGCTACATGCCGGGCTACGGCGTCGCGGCCGCAGCGACGACCCTTGTGGGGCAGAGCTTCGGCGCGGACAGGAAAAAGCTCGGGCGGCAGTTCGCATGGATATCGGCCGCGATAGGCGCGGGGGTCATGGCGCTCACAGGGGTGCTGATGTACGCGTTTTCCTACGAGATGATCGGGATGCTCTCCCCCGTCGAGGAGATACGGCTGCTCGGCTCCTCCGCGCTCAGGATCGAGGCGTTTGCCGAGCCGCTGTTCGGCGCGTCGATCGTCATCTCGGGCGCGCTGCGGGGCGAGGGCGACACCCTTGTGCCGAGCATCATGAACCTTGTGAGCATGTGGCTTATCCGCATCCCGGCGTCGGCGCTGCTCGCGCCCCGCTTCGGCCTCGCGGGCATGTGGGCGGCAATGAGCTGCGAGCTGTGTGTGCGGGGGCTTATGTTTGTCGTCCGCCTCGCGCGCAAGGGCAGACAAAAGCGCGCGGGTGTTTGACGGGGACAAAAAACGGGGATGCCGTCCGCGCTCGTGCAGGCGGATTGACATCGAAAAAGGCGATTTTATTGCGGCAAAGCCTCCCCGGGGACGCCGCCCTCGGGCGGGACAAGGGCAGCGGGGGCGCGGGTTTTAGGCGAAGGACGCCCTGCCGCCGCCCCGCTCAAAACAGGATACGGACGCCGCTTGGGCGCAAAAAACTATACGGCAGGTTTACACATGAAGAAGAACATCCGAAATTTTTGCATCATCGCCCACATCGACCACGGCAAGTCGACGCTTGCAGATCGGATCCTCGAGCTGACGAGCGCCGTCGACAAGCGGGTGATGCAGAGCCAGTTTTTGGACAACATGGAGCTTGAGCAGGAGCGCGGCATCACGATAAAGGCGCGGGCGGTGAGCCTCAACTACCGCTCGCGCGACGGCGAGGACTATGTGCTCAACCTCATCGACACGCCGGGGCACGTCGACTTCGGCTATGAGGTGTCCCGCTCGCTCGCGGCGTGCGAGGGCGCGATCTTGGTCGTCGACGCGACGCAGGGGGTCGAGGCGCAGACCCTCGCGAACGCCTACCTTGCGGTCGAGCATGACCTCGAGATTGTGCCGGTGCTCAACAAGATCGACCTCCCCTCGGCCGAGCCCGACAGGGTCGCCGCCGAGATCGAGGACGTCATCGGCATCCCCGCCGAGGACGCCCCGCGCATCTCCGCGAAGACGGGCGTCAACATCGAGGAGGCGGTCGAGCGGGTGATAAGGGACATTCCCGCGCCGTCGGGGGACGAGACCGCCCCGCTTCGCGCGCTCATCTTTGACAGCGTGTACGACAGCTATCGGGGGGTCATCACCTATGTGCGGGTGATGGACGGCGCGCTCAGGGCGGGCGACACCATCCGCATGATGCAGACGGGGGCCGAGTTCACGGTGGTCGAGACGGGGCACATGCGCCCCGCCTCCCTCGAGCCGTGCGATGTCCTCTCGGCGGGCGAGGTCGGCTATATCACGGCAAGCATCAAGAACGTGCGCGACACGGCGGTGGGGGACACCGTCACCCTCGCGGACAACCCCGCCGCCGAGCCGCTGCCCGGCTACCGCAAGGCGGCGCCGATGGTGTTTTGCGGCATCTATCCCGCCGACGGCGCAAAGTACGGGGCGCTGAAGGACGCGCTCGAAAAGTTAGAGCTCAACGACGCGGCGCTCTCCTTCGAGCCCGAGACGTCCGCCGCGCTCGGCTTCGGCTTCCGCTGCGGCTTTTTGGGCCTGCTGCACCTCGAGATCGTCATCGAGCGGCTTGAGCGCGAGTTTGACCTCGACCTCGTCACCACCGCGCCCTCGGTCGTCTACCGCATCACCAAGACAAGCGGAGAGGTGGTCGACATCGACAACCCCGCCGACTACCCCGATCCGTCGCTGATTGCGAGCGCGGCGGAGCCCGTTGTCAACGCGCACATCTACACCCCCGGCGAGTTTGTCGGCTCGATCATGGAGCTGTGCCAGGACAGGCGCGGGACGTTTGTCGACATGAAATACCTCGACCCCACGAGGGTGGACATGCACTACGAGCTGCCGCTCGGCGAGACGGTGTACGACTTTTTTGACGCGCTCAAAAGCCGCACCCGCGGCTACGCGAGCTATGATTACGAGATAAAGGGCTTTAAGGAGAGCAAGCTTGTTCGGCTCGACTTTTTGATAAACGGCGAGCCGGTCGACGCGCTGTCCTTCATCGTCCACGCCGACAAGGCGTACGCCCGCGGCAGGCGCATAGCCGAAAAGCTCAAGGAGCACATCCCGCGTCAGCTGTTCGAGGTGCCTATCCAGGCGGCGATCGGCGGCAAGATTATCGCGCGCGAGACGGTCAAGGCGTTGCGCAAGGACGTGCTTGCCAAGTGCTACGGCGGCGACATCACCCGCAAAAAGAAGCTGCTCGAAAAGCAGAAAGAAGGCAAAAAGAAGATGCGGCAGCTCGGCTCGGTCGAGGTGCCGAGCGAGGCGTTCACCGCGGTGCTCAAGTTTGACGAATAAGCGCCTCAGAGGCGCGCCGCGGGGCGGCCCCGCGGATGCGCGCAGAACGGGCGGCGGGGTATTCACTTCGAATGGGTATACTGTATATATGCGCGGACGGGCCGCGGAAAGGATGCGCCGGATAAAATGAGCAGCAGGTTTTTTTGCAACAGGTCGTGCGAATATTTTCCCTGTCATGAAACCGACAGGCCGGACGAGTTCAACTGTCTGTTTTGCTTTTGCCCGCTCTACGCGCTGGGGGAGGACTGTCCCGGCGCAAAGCGCTATGACAACCCCGGCGGAATCAAGGACTGCTCGCGCTGCCTGTTCCCGCATGATCCCGAAAACTACGACGAGATAATGAAGCTGTCGGCCGAGGTGATAAGGCGCTTCGGCGGGCGGCGCTGACGGCCCGTTTGCGGGCTTATTTTGCGGCGGCCCCCGGTGCCGGCGGCAGAGCGCAGGGCGAAAGGGGCCGCCTTTTGAAGGAGGATTGACGGATGAAACGGCTGTTCGGGTACCTCGGACGGTATAAAACCGAGAGCATTCTGGGTCCGCTCTTTAAGATGCTCGAGGCGGTGTTCGAGCTCATCGTCCCGCTCATCGTCGCCGACATGGTGGACGTGGGCATCGCGAGCGGCGACACGGGCTACATCCTCGGGCGGGGCGGGGTGCTGGTGCTGCTCGGCGTCGTCGGGTTTGCAAGCTCGGTGACGGCGCAGTATTTTGCCGCCAAGGCCGCCATCGGCTGTGCGAGCTCGATGCGAAGCGATCTCTTTAAGCACATCGCGTCGCTGTCCTACTCGGAGTTCGACGGCGCGGGCGAGGCGACGCTGATAACGCGCATGACAAGCGACATCAACGGGGTGCAGAGCGGCGTCAACATGGCGCTGCGGCTGCTGCTGCGCTCGCCCTTTGTGGTGGCGGGGGCTGTCGTGATGGCCTTCACCGTCGACGCGACGACGGCGCGGGTGTTTGCCGCCGCGGTGCCGGTGCTGTGCGCGGTCGTGTTTGTCATTCTGCTCGTCAGCATGCCGCTCTACAAAAAGGTACAGCAAAACCTCGACAGGGTCACCCTCGCGACCCGCGAAAACCTCTCGGGGGTGCGCGTCGTGCGCGCCTTCGGCCGCGAGGCGGACGAGGAGCGGGGCTTTAAAAGGGACAACGACCTGCTCTTTCGCTCGCAGACGGGGGTCGGCAGGATATCGGCGCTGCTGGGCCCGCTGACCTATGTGCTGGTCAACCTTGCGGTCGTCGCGGTGCTTAAAGTGGGCGGGGCGGGGGTTTACACGGGCAGGATAACGACGGGCGACGTCATCGCGCTGCTCAACTATATGTCGCAGATCCTCGTGGAGCTCGTCAAGTTCGCGAACCTCGTCATCCTCATCTCGCGCTCGGCCGCGAGCATGCACAGGGTGGACGCGGTGTTTAAGCTTAAGCCCTCGGTGTCGACGGGCCCCGACGCCGTCACCGAGATGGCGCAGGGCGCGCCCGCGGTCGAGTTTAAGGGCGCGGGCTTTGCGTACGGCGGCTCGGGTAAGACATCGGTTCGCGGCGTGTCCCTCTCGGTGGCCGTGGGTGAGACGGTCGGCATAATCGGGGGCACGGGCTCGGGCAAGACGACCCTTGTCAACCTCATCCCCCGCTTTTACGACGCGAGCGAGGGCAGCGTGCTCGTCGGCGGCGCGGATGTGAAGCGCTGGGACGTCGCGCGCCTCAGGGCGCTTGTGGGGGTCGTGCCGCAGCGCGCGGCGCTGTTTTCGGGCACGCTGCGGGACAACCTGCGGCTCGGGTGCGACACCGCCGACGGGCAGCTGTGGGCGGCGCTTGCGACGGCGCAGGCGGACGACTTTGTAAAAGCAAAGGGCGAGGGGCTCGAGCTCGAGATAGAGCCCGGCGGGCGCAACCTCTCGGGCGGGCAGCGGCAGCGGCTCACCGTCGCGCGGGCGCTCGCGAAGGGGCCCCGCATCCTCATTTTGGACGACAGCGCCTCGGCGCTCGACTACGCCACCGATGCGCGCCTTCGCAGGGCGATCAAGCGGGACACGGCGGGTCTTACGGTGTTTATCGTGTCCCAGCGGGTGTCGGCGATACGGGACGCCGACAGGATAGTGGTGCTCGACGAGGGCAGGCCTGCGGGAATCGGCACCCACCGGGAGCTTTTGAAGCGGTGTCCCGAATACCGTGAGCTGTGCCGAAGCCAGATGACGGAGCAGGAGGTGGAGCGCGATGAAAGGGGATAAAAAGCAAGCTGCCGAAAAACGCACTTCCGTCGACAGGGAGACGGTGCGCGACATCCTGCGGTTTATCAAGCCGCACGGCTTTAAGGTGGCGCTCACCCTCGCGCTCGCGGCGGTGAGCGTGGCGCTGACCCTCTACATCCCCATTCTCACGGGTCGGGCCGTGGATGTTATTGTCGGCGCGGGGCAGGTCGATTTTGACGCGATCGCGCGCATCGCCGCGACGATTGTGCTGTCGGTCGCGGTGACGGCCGCCGCGCAGTGGGTGATGAGCTGCCTCAACAACAGGATAACCTACAGCGTCGTGCGGGACGTGCGGGTGAGGACGTTCGGGCGGCTGATGAAGCTGCCCCTCTCCTACCTCGACACCCACCCGTCGGGCGACATCATCAGCCGCATGGTGGCCGACGTCGACCAGTTTTCCGAGGGGCTGCTCATGGGCTTTACCCAGCTGTTCACGGGGGTGCTGACGGTGGTCGGCACGCTCGGCTTTATGCTGACAATCAACCCCGTCATCACCCTCGTCGTCGTGCTGCTGACGCCGGTGTCCCTCTTCACCGCCTCATTTGTGACGAAGAGGACCTATTCGATGTTTCAAAAGCAGTCGGAGACACGCGGGCGGCTCACCGGCCTCACCGAGGAGATGCTGACAGGCATCCGCGTCGTCAAGGCGTTCGGCTATGAGGACGAGGCGTCGGACAGGTTTGACGACATAAACCGCGAGCTCAAGGATCACAGCTTTAAGGCGACCTTCTTTTCGTCGCTGACCAACCCGTCCTCGCGCTTTGTCAACGGGCTTGTGTACGCGGTGGTGGCGACGGCGGGCTCGCTCTCGGCGGTGGCGGGGCTGCTGACGGTGGGCAGGCTGACGAGCTTTTTGAGCTATGCCAACCAGTATGCAAAGCCGTTCAACGAGATATCGGGCGTCGTGACCGAGCTTCAAAACGCCGCGGCGTCGGCATCGAGGGTGTTCGGCCTCATGAAGACCCCGTGCGAAGAGCCCGACGACCCGTCGGCGGCGGAGCTCGGCGAGGCCGGGGGCAGCGTCGAGATAAAGGACGTGCACTTTGCCTATCTGCCCGAGCGTCCGCTCATCAAGGGCCTCAACCTCGAGGTCAGGCCGGGGCAGCGGGTTGCCGTGGTCGGCCCGACCGGCTGCGGCAAGACCACCCTCATCAACCTGCTGATGCGGTTTTACGACGTCGACGCGGGGTCGATCTCGGTTGACGGACGGGATATACGGGACATCACCCGGCACAGTCTGCGGCAAAACTACGGCATGGTCCTTCAGGACACATGGCTGCGCGCGGGCACCGTGCGGGACAACATCCGTTACGGCCGCCCCGACGCGACCGACGAGGAGGTGCGGGCCGCCGCCCGCCGCGCGCACGCCGACGGGTTTATCTCGCGCATGGCAGAGGGCTATGACACACCCGTCAGCGAGGACAGCCTCTCGCACGGGCAAAAGCAGCTGCTGTGTATCGCGCGGGTGATGCTGTGCCTGCCGCCCATGCTGATTTTGGACGAGGCGACCTCCTCCATCGACACGGTGACCGAGCGCCGCGTGCAGCAGGCGTTTGCCGAGATGATGCAGGGCAGGACGAGCTTTGTCGTCGCGCACAGGCTCTCGACGATCAAGGACGCCGACATCATCCTCGTCATGCGGGACGGGGACATCGTGGAAAAGGGTTCGCACGAGGAGCTGATGGCGCAGGGCGGCTTTTACTGCGAGCTGTACAACAGCCAGTTCGCGCCGAGCTGAGGGGCGGGCCCTGCCGTCCGAAGGGACGGCGGCCGAGAGCGCGAAAATCGGCGCCTTTTGCGAAAAAAAGGAGACTTCGGCGATGAGATATCAGGATATAAACGCGGACGTCGTCGACGGCTGGGTCCGCGACGGCCGGGAGTGGGGGCGTCCCGTCGGTTCGTCCGAATACAGCGCGGCTCTCGGAGGCGTGTGGGACGTCAAGCTGACGCCCGCAAGATTTGTGCCGCACGAGTGGTTCGGCGAGCTCAAGGGCAAACGGATATTGGGCCTTGCGAGCGGCGGCGGGCAGCAGATGCCGATCTTCGCGGCGCTCGGCGCCGTGTGCACCGTGCTCGACTATTCCAAAGCGCAGCTTGAAAGCGAGCGCGCCGTCGCCGAGCGAGAGGGGTACGCCATCGACATCGTCAGGGGCGACATGACCGAGAGGCTGCCGTTTGAGGACGAGAGCTTCGACCTTGTCTTTCACCCCGTTTCAAACTGCTATGTCGAACGTGTCGAGCCCATATGGCGCGAGTGCTTTCGGGTGCTGAGGCCCGCGGGGGCGCTGCTCGCGGGCATGGACAACGGCATAAACTATCTGTTCGACGACGATGAAACCAAGGTGGTGAATTCGCTGCCCTTTAACCCGCTTAAAAATGAAGAGCAGCTCAGACAGTGCCGCCGCCTGAACGACGGGATACAGTTTTCGCACACGCTTGAAGAGCAGATAGGCGGGCAGCTGAGGGCGGGCTTCCGTCTGTGCGATTTGTACGAGGACACGAACGGCGAGGGCAGGCTGCACAGCCTCAACATCCCCTGTTTTGTTGCGACACGGGCGGTAAAGCCGCGCTGAGCGCCGCTCGCCGAGCAGGAGGGGCAGCGCCGCAGGCCTCCCCGCAGAAGAAGACCCGAGCAAAAAAGCGCGAGGGCGGGGAGAGGAACGAACAGAAAAAGCAGCAGCTGTGAGGCCGCTGCTTTTTTGCTGTTGACGGGCCGGGACGCCGTTTATCGTGGGCCGCCTCGGGAGGGGATTCAAGCGCCGAGTGCGCGAGCGTCGGGCCTCGGTGCCGGCCCACACCAAAAGAGCCGCCGCGCACGGCAAAAAGGCCGGACGGCGCACCGCTTGCGTTCGGTAAGGGAGCCGCAAGGGCGCGCACCCCAAAAGGTTGTGTGTGAGCTTTAAAACTTGCTGTAAGCTTAAGCTCCCCCTTACGGCGCGTAAATAGAACGACGAGCGGTAAGGGAGCCTTTAAGGACCGCAGCCCGAAGCCTTCCGCATTGAGGTCAACGGAACAATCCCTCGGCCCGCGCTGCGGGCGGTCTCAGCTATCTCTCCGGGATGATCTCGATCCAGTAGCCGTCCGGGTCCTCGATGAAATAGATGCCCATGGCTTTGTTTTCAAAGCAGATGCAGCCCATCTCGCCGTGGAGCCGGTGCGCGCCGTCAAAGTCGTCGACCTTGAACGCGAGATGGATTTCGTTGTCGCCGAGGTCGTAGGGCTCGTGTCGGTCGCGCAGCCATGTCAGCTCGAGACTGTGCGCCGTCGCGCCGTCCCCGAGAAACACGATGGTAAAGCTGCCGTCCGCCGCCTCCTTGCGGCGCATTTCGATGAGCCCGAGCGCTTTTTTGTAAAACGCGAGCGAGCGCTCGAGATCCAGCACGTTGAGGTTGTTGTGGGCAAATCTGAAGTTCATTGAAAGATCCTCCGTTTGGTTTGCGTTTTCGGCCGCAGCGCGCGGGGTACACTCCCGTGCACAGGGCTGCTTTATGCGTTTATCCGCGCGGGGTGCGGGGCGCTTTTGGCTAAGAGTGCGGCCTGTGCGGCCCTGAGCGGCGTCTTTTAAGCGGGGGAAGAGGACCCGCCGCGCATACGGCTGCCTGCGCGCCCGCAGACCCGCCGGGGGCCGCCCCGTTTTTCAGCCCCGCGAGCACTTTTCGGCGTCGATCGCGAGGACGAGCATCAGCATGGGCAGGGCGTCCTCGGGGCGCGCGACGTCGATGACATAGGTGTCGGTGAGGTTGAACAGCTGCTTTGACACCGTCGCCGCGCAGCCGCCGCGGTCGTCGAGGACGGTGTAGTCCCACTCCAAAAAGTTGCCCTCGACCCGCCATCCCATGCAGTCGACGTCGTATCGCGGGGTGAAGAGCGAAAATTCGCGCTTTATACAGCCGACACAGCGCTCGCCGGCGTACAGCTCAAACTGCGGCAGAAGCGTCAAAACCCGCTCGCGGACCGAGCCGACGGGCACGCCCGCCGCGTCGTATATGTTGAGGCGGTGGCCCCAGGACAGCTGACCCTTGACGGTGAACAGGCTTTCGCCGTTTTCTCCGTAGATATCGTAGCTGTCAAACCACGAAAAGAAGCGCTGCCTGAACAACATCCTCATGCCTTGTATCCCCCTGTCGGCCGGAGCTCACGCGTTCAAGGCGGACGGCTCCTTTGCGGTTCGTTAAAACGGTTTTGAACGGGATGCGCGGCGGACAAGCGCCGTGCACAACAAAATTATACTGCATAGCGCCCCGTCCCCGCAACAGCAAAACGCGATATCCACTTGACTTTTTTTGTTTTAAGGGTATTATAAATACTGTAGGGGTGCGGGCGCGCGGCCTGTTCTGCGGCGGGTCGCCGCGTCAGGGGCCTTGGGCGCGCGGGGTCGAGACGCACCCTTGATATCAATATCACGACAGGCTGAGACGAAGACAGTAAGCGGGCGGCGAAAGCCAAAGCGAGGCGGGGACGGTGCAAGCCCGCCGCCGGTAGCGCGCGCCGAACATCACTTCCGAGCCCCGTCGGCCAAAGGCAAGGCTGCGCTGTCGGGACGTTTTTTGTCCCACGCTCGGCCCGCCCGGTAGCAGGCGGCGGAGGGCCCTCCGTTACAGGGGCAGCATATGTCGGTATGCCTGTGGGTGGTCAAAAGCGAAGCTTAACTGCAAGCCTTCGTCCCGTCGGGACGAAGGCTTTTTATTTTGCCCCGCACGTAAAGGGCGAGCCCGGCACAACAGGCGCCGCCCGAATCGGGGCGCAAAAAAGAGAAAACCCAGCCGAAAGGGAGGAAACGCATGTACAAAAAGGTCAACGCCGCGAGGGATTTTGTGAAAAGTGAAAAAGCGGTGGAGAAATTCTGGGCCGACAACCGCATCTTTGAAAAGAGCGTCGAGGAGCGCAAGGACGGGCCGCTGTATATGTTCTACGACGGGCCGCCGACCGCAAACGGCAAGCCGCACATCGGCCATGTGCTGACGCGGGTCATCAAGGACATGATCCCGCGCTATCACACGATGAAGGGCGAGATGGTCCCCCGAAAGGCGGGCTGGGACACCCACGGCCTGCCCGTCGAGCTCGAGGTCGAGCGCGAGCTCGGCTTTGACGGCAAGGAGCAGATCGAAAAATACGGCATCGACCCGTTTATCCGAAAGTGCAAGCAGAGCGTCTGGAAGTACAAGGGCATGTGGGAGGAGTTTTCCTCGACGGTCGGCTTTTGGGCGGACATGGACAACCCATATGTCACCTACGACAACGACTTTATCGAGTCCGAGTGGTGGTCGCTTAAAAAGATCTGGGAAAAGGGTCTGCTGTACAAGGGCTATAAGATCGTGCCCTACTGCCCGCGCTGCGGGACGCCGCTTGCCTCGCACGAGGTGTCGCTCGGCTATAAGGACGTCAAGGAGCGCTCGGCCGTCGTCCGCTTTAAGCAGAAGGGCGAGGACGCCTATTTCCTTGCGTGGACGACGACGCCGTGGACGTTGCCGAGCAACGTCGCGCTGTGCGTCAACCCCAAGCTCAGCTATGTCAAGGTGAAGGCGGCCGACGGATACACCTATTGGCTGGCCGAGGGGCAGGCGGCCTCGGTGCTCGGCGACGACGTCGAGGTCTTGCAGAAGGTCGAGGGCAGGGCGCTCGAGGGCCTCGAGTACGAGCAGCTGTTCGACTTCCAAAAGGTGGACAAAAAGGGCTTTTATGTCGTGTGCGCCGACTACGTCTCGCTCGGCGAGGGCACCGGCATTGTCCACATCGCCCCCGCGTTCGGTGAAGACGACAACAAGGTCGGCGCCGCCTACGACCTGCCGTTTTTGCAGTATGTCGACGGCAGGGGCGAGATGACGGCCGAGACGCCGTGGGCGGGCGCCTTTGTCAAAAAGGCCGACCCGCTGGTGCTCGAGGATCTCGAGAAGAGGGGGCTTCTGTTCTCGGCGCCCATGTTCACCCACAGCTATCCCCACTGCTGGCGCTGCGACACCCCGCTCATCTATTACGCGCGCGAGTCGTGGTACATCCGCATGTCGGCGGTGCGGGACGACCTGATAAGAAACAACGCCACGATAAATTGGATCCCCCCGTCGATCGGGCAAAAGCGGTTCGGCAACTGGCTCGAGAACATGCAGGACTGGGCGCTGTCCCGCAACCGCTATTGGGGCACCCCGCTCAACATCTGGGAGTGCTCGTGCGGGCACAGGCACGCCATAGGCTCGATCGCCGAGCTAAAGGAGATGTCGGACAACTGCCCCGACGACATCGAGCTGCACCGCCCCTACATCGACGCCGTGACGATAAGGTGCCCCGAGTGCGGAGGCGAGATGCACAGGGTCGAGGAGGTCATCGACTGCTGGTACGACTCGGGCTCGATGCCCTTTGCCCAGTGGCACTATCCGTTTGAAAATGTCGAGCAGTTTGAAAAGACCTTCCCCGCCGACTTTATATCCGAGGCGGTCGACCAAACGAGGGGCTGGTTCAACTCGCTGCTGTCCATCTCCACCCTCATCTTTAACAGGGCCCCGTTCAGAAACTGCATCGTCTTAGGGCACGTCATGGACGAGAACGGGCAGAAGATGAGCAAGTCCAAGGGCAACGCGGTCGACCCGTTCGACGCGCTGTCGACCTACGGCGCCGACGCGATACGCTGGTACTTCTATGAGAACAGCGCGCCGTGGCTGCCCAACAAGTTCTACGCCGACGCGGTCATCGAGGGGCAGCGCAAGTTTTTGGGCACGCTGTGGAACACCTACGCGTTCTACGTCCTGTACGCCGACATCGACGGGTTTGACCCCACGAAGCACAGGCTCGAGCGGGACAGACTCTGTGTCATGGACAGATGGCTGCTCTCGCGCCTCAACACGCTCATAAAGGAGACCGACGGCCATCTCGCCGCCTACCGCATCCCCGAGGCCGCGCACGCGCTTGAGGACTTTGTGGACGAGCTGTCCAACTGGTACGTCCGCCGCAGCCGCGAGCGCTTTTGGGGCAAGCGACTGACCGAGGACAAGGTAAACGCCTACATGACGCTGTACACCGCGCTCGTGACCGTCGCGAAGCTCGCGGCGCCCATGATCCCCTTTATGACCGAGGACATCTATCAAAACCTGGTGCGCAGCGTCGACCCCTCGGCGCCCGAGAGCATCCACCTCTGCCTCTACCCCGAGGCCGACGACAGCCTCATCGACCCCGAGCTCGAGCGCAGTATGCAGGAGGTCCTCAAGATCGTCGTGCTCGGCCGCGCCGCGCGCAACGAGGGTGGCGTGAAAAACAGGCAGCCGCTGTCGGTCATGTATGTCGGCGGCGCCGAGAGCCTGGACGAGATGTACACCGAGATCGTCGAGGACGAGCTCAACGTCAAAAACGTCGAGTTCACCGACGACATGTCGCGTTTTTCCGACTACATCTTCAAGCCCCAGCTGCGCACCCTGGGGCCGCGTTTCGGCAAGCGCCTCGGCGAGATCAAAAAGCTGCTGGGCGAGCTTGAGGGCGGCGACGCCAAGCGCGCGCTCGACCGCGACGGATATATCACCCTTATGACGGCGGACGGGGAGGAAAAGCTCACCGCCGACGACCTGCTCATCGAGGCCGCAAAGGTCGAGGGCTATGCGAGCGTGTCGGACGGCGGCTACACCGTTGCGCTCGACACCGAGCTCACCGAGGCGCTTGTCAAGGAGGGCTTTGTGCGCGAGCTCGTCAGCAAGGTGCAGTCGATGCGCAAGGACGCGGGCTTTGACGTCGTCGACCACATCGAGCTGCGCGTCGCCTGCTCACAGCGCCTCGGCGAGGTGCTGGGCGAGTTTGGGGACGAGATTGCGGAGGACGTGCTCGCCGACAGCTTTAAGCTGGATGCTGTCGACAGGGACGGCTTTGTGCGCGAGTGGGACATCAACGGCGAGCCCGCCGAGGTGTCGGTGAGAAGGGTGTGACAGCCGCCCGCAGCGCTGTTTTAGGCGGTTTTGTCCACCGAGTGCCGCGCCGATCAGATTAAAAGACGAAGTTCAGGATTTTTCAGTATAATGAACGAGCGGGGCCCGCTTTTTTCGGCGCGTGCCCTGCTCTTTTTTGCGTACTTTTAAAAGGCTTTTGCGTGAGAGCGGTGCAGAGATTTGCTGAGAAGCAATATCGTACAGATTGCGACGCGCATCTGCCGCGCGGAACGGCGGGACGCAGATGGAACGGACATTGACATGCGCGCGTCCCTCTTGCGCCGGTCGGAAAGGGAGCTTAAAGGCACGCAGCCCGCGGGATGTGGGTAAGCTTTTAGGACTTGCTGAAAACCGAAGCCCCCATACCGTACAGTAGGGAAGCCCGAGGGAAAAGGTACAATCCCTCAGTCGCTTTGCGACAGCTCCCTTTACACAAGGGAGCCTAAAGGGCGCGAGACCCGAGGACCGGGTGTAAGCTTTAAGCCCCGTCCCCCTTCCCCCTCGGGGGAAGGGGGACGGCCCCGCGGTGGATGAGGGGGCAAGGAGCTTCTTATTCTCAGCAGGGATAAAATCAAAATCCCCGCTGCCCCTCATCTCGTCCTCGCGGGCTGCGATAAGCTCCGTTTGCGCAGGGACGCAAACATCAGCCCACTCCGCCGCTCGTCCTCCCCCTTCAATGTCGTTTGACATTGAAGGGAACCCGGAACTGACACTGACACGCCCTGCAACCTCCCGCAGGGCGGCTGCATGTTAAAGGTACGGACATGCGGCAGATGCGTGTCGTAATCGGAGCGACGTGCGGTACACTCTGCGGGAGGTTGCAGGGTGCAGTGCGGCGAAGCCTCGCCGACCGTCCGCGAGCGCATTTTGCGCCCGCACCTCCTGCCTGTTTCCCGTCACGCCGAAGAGGTTTTGTGCAGATAACGCAAAAACGCTTGACAAAATGATTTACGGCGCACACAAAAAGGGCGGCGCAAGCCTTGCGCTTGCGCCGCCCTCGGTTTGCCGCGTGTTTTCCGCCCCACGCTCAGAGGGGGTTCGGGGGGAAAACGGAACGACAAAGGGCGCTCAGTTCTTGCTCTTGATGTACTCGTCGATGGCGGCGGCGGACTGCTTGCCCGCGCCCATCGCGAGGATGACGGTCGCCGCGCCGGTGACGGCGTCGCCGCCGGCGTACACGCCCTCGCGGGTCGTCGCGCCGGTGTTCTCGTCCGCGACAAGGCCGCCGAACGGCTTGACGTCGAGCCCCTTGGTGGTCGACTTTATCAGCGGGTTGGGCGAGGTGCCGATGGCCATGATGACACAATCGGCCTCGATCTCAAACTCCGAGCCCGCCTTCGCAACGGGGCGGCGGCGACCCGAGGCGTCGGGCTCGCCGAGCTCCATCTCGACGCACTTGATGCTGCTGACCGCGCCGTCGGTGCCGAGGATCTCGACCGGGTTGTTGAGCAGCTTGAAGATGATGCCCTCCTCCTCGGCGTGCTCGACCTCCTCCTTACGGGCGGGAAGCTCGTCCATCGAGCGGCGGTAGACGATGTAGACGTTGTCGGCGCCGAGGCGCTTCGCACAGCGCGCGGCGTCCATGGCGACGTTGCCGCCGCCGACAACAACGACGTTTTTGTTCTCCTTCATGGGGGTGTCGGCGGTGTCGGTGTACGCCTTCATCAGGTTGACGCGGGTGAGAAACTCGTTGGCCGAGAAGACGCCGTTGAGGTTTTCGCCCGGGATGCCCATGAACCTCGGCAGGCCCGCGCCCGAGCCGATGAAGATCGCCTCAAAGCCCTCCTCAAACAGCTCGTCGACGGTGATCGTGCGGCCGACGACCATGTTGGTCCTGACCTCGACGCCCAGCGCCTTGAGGGTGTCGATCTCCTTGGCGACGATCGCCTTGGGCAGACGGAACTCGGGGATGCCGTACACAAGCACGCCGCCCGCGGTGTGCAGCGCCTCGAATATCGTGACGGCATAGCCCTTTTTGGCGAGGTCGCCCGCGCAGGTGAGGCCCGCGGGGCCCGCGCCGATGACCGCCACGCGGTGGCCGTTGGAGGCGGGCTTTTCGACCTTGGCGGTCGAGTTGTTCATGCGGTAGTCGGCGACAAAGCGCTCGAGCCTGCCGATGCCGACGGGCTCGCCCTTGATGCCTCGCACGCAGTACTTTTCGCACTGGCTCTCCTGCGGGCAGACGCGGCCGCACACGGCGGGCAGCGAGCTTGACAGCGAGATGACGCCGTAGGCGCCGTCATAGTCCTTATCCCTTATCTTGGAGATGAAGTCGGGGATGTGGATCGAGACGGGGCAGCCCTGCACGCAGGGGCTGTTTTTGCAGTTTAAGCAGCGGTTTGCCTCGTCGATCGCCATCTCCTCGGTGTAGCCCAGCGCAACCTCCTTGAAGTTCTTGTTGCGGACGTTGGGCTCCTGGGAGGGCATGGGGTTTTTCTTTAAAGACATGTTAGGCATTTTATCTTACCCCCTTGAACAGGTTGCAGGTTTCTTCGCGCTTTTTGGCCTCATAGGGACGGTAGGCGGCGCAGCGCGACATCGCCTCGTCAAAGTCGACCTTGTGGCCGTCGAAGTCGGGGCCGTCTACGCACGCGAACTTGGTCTCGCCGTCGACGGTCAGGCGGCAGCAGCCGCACATGCCGGTGCCGTCTATCATGATCGGGTTCATCGAGACGATGGTCTTGACGCCGTACTTCTCGGTGAGCTTGCAGACAAACTTCATCATGATCAGCGGGCCGATGGCGATGACCTGATCGTACTTCTCGCCGCTCTCGATGAGCTTTTCGAGCGCGTTGGTGACAAGGCCCTTTTCGCCGACCGAGCCGTCGTCCGACATGAGCACGTACTTATCGCTGACAGCCCTGAACTCGTCCTCAAGGATGACGAGATCCTTGCTGCGGAAGCCCGCGATCGAGTGAACCTCGCAGCCGAGGCCGTGCAGCTTCTTCGCGATGGGGTACGCTATCGCGCAGCCCACGCCGCCGCCGATAACCGCGACCTTCTTGAGGCCCTCGGTGTGGCTGGGGACGCCGAGCGGGCCGACAAAGTCCTGCAAACAGTCGCCCTCGTTGAGGCGGTTGAGCAGCTCGGTCGTCGCGCCGACGATCTGGAAGATTATCGTGACGGTGCCCCGCTCGCGGTCAAAGTCCGCGATGGTGAGGGGGATGCGCTCGCCCTGCTCACGGACGCGCAGGATGATGAACTGACCCGGCTCCGCCTTTTTGGCGATTTCGGGTGCGTTGATCTCCATAAGCGTAACCGTGGGGTTGAGCTCGCGCTTTTTAAGGATTTCGTACATGGTTATAACGCCCTTTCTGTTTTTTGGTTTACACAGAATAACCCATAATTTAATTTTACTCGACAGATTGTTAAAGTCAACACAAAATGTCGCATTTGGGTGACAAAAATGTTATCATATATTCGGGAATTTTTTACGGCGGGCAAGGGGGCGCCCCTGCGCCGCACGGGGGTGTTTCGGCGCGGCCCCGCGCCCGCCGAAGACCCGCAGAGGGGAGCGATGTCTTTTATGTTTTCGAGGGTGCTCAGTCTCGGGATATTCGGTCTCGACGGGTACGCCGTGGCGGCCGAGGCGGACACGTCGAACGGCCTGCCCGCGTTTGAGATCGTGGGTCTGCCCGACGCCGCCGTCAGCGAGTCGCGCGGCAGGGTTCGCTCGGCGATCAAAAACAGCGGCTTCACGTTCCCGGTCAGCCGCATCACCGTCAATCTCGCCCCCGCCGACAAGCGAAAGACGGGCCCCGTGTACGACCTGCCCATCCTGCTCGCGGTGCTTGCAGCCTCGGGCCAGATCGACCCGCCGCCCCGGGAGAGCGCCTTTTTGGGTGAGCTGTCGCTCGACGGCATGGTGCGGCCGGTGAACGGCGCGCTGTGCATGGCGTCGGCGGCGGCCTCGGCGGGGATAGAGCGTCTGTACGTCCCGCGCGAAAACGCGCCCGAGGCGGCGCTCGCGGCGGGCGTCGAGGTGTTCGGTGTCGGCAGCGTGCGCGAGTGTATTGACATTTTAAGGGGATCGGAGAGCGCGCGGCGGTGCGAGCCCATGCCGTTTGTCGAGGGCGCGGGGGATTTCTCCGTCGATTTTTCCGACGTAAAGGGGCAGGCCTCCGCGCGCCGCGCCGCCGAGATCGCCGCCGCGGGCGGGCACAACCTGCTCATGATAGGCCCGCCCGGCACCGGCAAGAGCATGATTGCGAAGCGCATACCGACCATCCTGCCGCCGCTCGGCTACGACGAGGCGGTCGAGACGACCAAGATCTACTCGGCGGCGGGCAGGCTTCAAAACCGCGAGAGCCTGATTTCCCTGCGGCCCTTCCGCGCGCCGCACCACACCGTCTCTGCAGCGGCGCTGACGGGCGGCGGGTCGCTGCCCCACCCGGGCGAGATATCGCTCGCGCACAACGGGGTGCTGTTTTTGGACGAGTTGCCCGAGTTTTCGCGCGAGGCGACCGAGGTGCTGCGGCAGCCGCTCGAGGACGGCCGCGTCACGATATCCCGCGTCGCGGGCGCGCTGACCTACCCGTGCGACGTGATGCTCGTCGCCGCCATGAACCCCTGCCGCTGCGGCAACTTCGGCAGCAGGACAAAGCCGTGCACCTGCACGCCCGGCGCGGTGGACAGGTATCTCTCGCGCATAAGCGGGCCGCTGCTCGACAGGCTCGACATACACGCCGAGGTCGCCGAGGTGGACTATGAGGACATCTCGGACACCTCGCCCGCCGAGAGCTCGGCCGCGATACGGGAGCGGGTCAAGGCGGCACGGGCGGTGCAGGGAAGGCGGTACGCGGGCAGGGGCTTTTCGCTCAACGCCGCGCTGCCCTCGGCGCTCACCGCCGAGGTGTGCAGGCTGACCGAGGGGGCGGAGCGGACAATCAAGGCCGCGTTTTCGTCGCTCGGGCTCTCTGCGCGCGCCTACGACAAGGTGCTGCGGGTGTCGCGCACGATAGCCGACCTCGAGGGCAGCGAGCGGGTGGACGCCCGCCACGTGGCCGAGGCGGTGAGCTTCAGGGCGCTCGACAAAAAGTATTGGCGGCGCTGAATGCGTGCGCCGATCGCCGTTTCGACAGCGTTCGGTAAGGGAGCCGAAGGGCGGCGAAAGTCACGGTCTTGCCGCGTGCTCTGCAAAGCCCCCCCTTGTGTAAGGGGGGAGGGCCGCGAAGCGACGGGGATTGACGAACCGAGACTGCAAGCGATGAGCCGGGATTGCGACAAAAAGCATGTTCAAGCGACAAGGCTTTTTCGGCACAATCCCTCAGTCGGCTGACGCTGACACGGCTCGCTAATCCCGCGAGTTGGCCCCATGTCAAACGTCCGTTCCTCTTACGCACCGTCGCTCCGCGCGGCAGATGCGCGTCGTAATCGGAACAACACGCGGGACGCTTCATATACTTGTTGGGGGCTTTTGCATTTTTGACCCCGTTGTGCTATAATTTGCGGAAACATATTTCTGAAGGAGGACGCTTTTATGGATAAGCTGTTGACCCTGCTCGCCGACAACGCGCGGCTTTCGCTCGAACAGCTCGCAAGCCTCACCGGCATGACCGAGCAGGAGGTCGCCGAGCGCATGGACGGCTATGAGAAGGAGGGCGTCATCGCGGGCTACCGCACCGTCATCAACTGGGAAAAGGCGGGAAGCGACCTCATCTCGGGCGTCATCGAGCTCAAGATATCGCCCAAAAGGGACTTCGGCTTCGACGAGTGCGCAAGGGCCATCGCGAGCCTGCCCGAGGTCGAGAACCTCTACCTCATGTCGGGCGGGTACGACCTCTCGATCACCATCCACGGCAAGAGCTTTAAGGACATCGCACTCTTTGTCGCAAGAAGGCTGTCCCCCATGGAGTCGGTGCTTTCCACCGCGACCCACTTTGTACTCAAGGTGTACAAGCAGAACAACATCATGTTTTCTGATAGCGACAGGGACGAAAGGGGCTTTGCATCGCTGTGATAGACTATTCAACCATGCTCAACGAGAGCATACAGCAGCTCAAGCCGTCGGGTATCCGCCGTTTTTTCGGCATCGCCGCCGAGATGGAGGACTGCATCTCGCTCGGCGTGGGCGAGCCCGACTTTGCGACGCCCTGGAAGATCCGCGAGGCGGGCATAAAGTCGCTTGAAAAGGGGCGCACCTGGTACACCGCGAACGCGGGCTTAAGCGAGCTGCGCGACGAGATTTCCGACTATCAAAAGCGCCGCTTCGGGCTCGAGTACAATCCCGCGGACGAGGTCTTTGTGACGGTGGGCGGCTCGGAGGGCATCGACCTGTGCTGCCGCGCCGTTCTCGCGCCGGGCGACGAGATGATCCTGCCCACACCATGCTTTGTCGCCTACGACCCCATCGCAAAGATGTGCGGCGCAAAGGTGGTCGAGGTCGCGACAAAGCCCGAAAACGGCTTTAGGCTCACGGCCGACGAGCTGCGCGCCGCGATAACCGAGCGCACAAAGCTGCTTGTGCTGCCCTTCCCCAACAACCCCACCGGCGCCGTGATGCGGCGAGAGCACCTCGAGGAGATAGCCGAGGTGCTTAAGGGCACCAACATCGCGGTACTGTCCGACGAGATCTACGCCGAGCTCACCTACGGCAGCCGCAAGCACGTGTCGCCCGCGGCGATAAGCCGCGACATGTGGGAGCGCACCGTCGTCGTGAACGGCTTTTCAAAGGCGTACGCCATGACGGGCTGGCGTCTCGGGTACCTGTGCGGACCCGCGCCGCTCATTGCGCAGATGATAAAGCTGCACCAGTTCGCGCTGATGTGCGCGCCGACGACCTCGCAGTACGCCGCGATCGTCGCAATGCGCGAGTGCGACGAGTCCATCGAGATGATGGCGACCGAGTACAACATGCGCCGCAGGCTGGTGACCGACGGCTTCAACCGCATGGGCCTGACCTGCTTTGAGCCCGAGGGCGCGTTTTACATCTTCCCGTCCATCAAGAGCACGGGCCTCAGCTCGCTCGACTTCTGCGAAAAGCTGCTGTACGGCAAGCGCGTGGCGGTCGTCCCGGGCGACGCGTTCGGCGCGTGCGGCGAAGGGTTTATCCGGGTGTCCTACTGCTATTCGGTCAGGCACCTTGTCGAGGCGATGAAGCGAATAGAGGAGTTTGTAAAGGAGCTCAAAGGGTGAGGGATACCGTTGCGATCAAGGCGTGCGGCAGCTACCGCCGGGACGAGGTGGACGCGGCGGTCGAGCAGCTCTTCCGGCTGTGCGCCCCCCCGATTGACGCGAAGGGCGGAAGGGCAAAGGTTCTTTTAAAGGTGAACATGCTGATGCGGGCGAAGCCCGACGAGGCGGTGACCACCCACCCCGCGGTCGTCGCCGCGGTGATAAGGGCGCTCAAGTCGCGCGGGTTTTCCGACATCACCGTCGCCGACAGCCCCTCCGGCCCTGCGTCCGAGGCGAGGCTTAAGGGGATATTCGACGCGACGGGCATGACCGAGGTCGCAGAAAACGAGGGGGTTTCCCTCTCGCTCGACCTCAAAAGCTCGGTCGTCCGCGGCGCCGCGGGGCGCGAATTCAACATACTCGAGGCGGTGCAGCGCTGCGATGTTCTCATCGACATCGCAAAGCTCAAGACGCACGCCATGACGGGCTTTACCTGCGCCGTCAAAAACTGCTTCGGGGTCATCCCGGGGCTCGACAAGTCGGAAAAACACCTCGAGTACCCCGACCGCGACGGCTTTTGCGAGATGCTCTGCGCGCTGTGCGACACCGTAAAGCCCGCCTTTACCGTCGTGGACGGCATCGTGGGCATGGAGGGCAACGGCCCGTCGGGCGGCACGCCGCGCGAGGCCGGGGTGCTCGCCGCGGGCGAGGACCCGTTTCTTGTCGACCGCGTGCTGTGCGAATACGTGGGCTTTTCGCCGGATGAGGCGCTGACGGTAAAACGCTCGATCGAGCGGGGGAGCGCCCCCGCAGACGCAAAGGACATCGAGGTCGTCGGCGACAGGGGGCTGCTCGACACCCCGGTGCGTTTTGCACGCCCCGAGACGGTCAAGACCGACCTCACCGGCTACGCCCCGGGATTTTTGCAGCCCCTGTGGAAGCGGTTCCTGCACGCGGTCGCCCCGCGGCCCGTCGTCAGGACAGCCGACTGCGTCGGCTGCGGCAGGTGCGCCGAGATATGCCCGCAGAAGACGATCGAGATAACAGGCCGCAAGGCGGCGATCCGCAAGGACAGGTGCATCCGCTGCTTTTGCTGCCATGAGGTGTGCCCCGAGCGGGCGATCGACATAAAACACAGCGCGGTTTTCAGGGTGCTCAAATGAGAGAGATCGTCTTAAGGGCAAACGCAAAGCTCAACCTTGCGCTCGACGTGACGGGCAAGAGGGCGGACGGGTACCATGTCATGGACATGGTCAACCTGTCGGTCTCGCTGTGCGACGAGGTGCGGATAGCGGCGAACGGCCTCGGCGCGACAAGGCTTTTGGATGAAAAGGGCGCGCCCGTGCACGGCGCCGAAAACAACCTCGCCGTGCGGGCGTCGCGCGCCCTTGCCCGCGCGACGGGCAGGGGGGAGTTTGGCTGCGACATCACCCTCAAAAAGCGCATCCCGTCCGAGGCCGGACTCGGCGGGGGCTCGGCCGACGCGGCGGCGGTGCTGCGCGGGCTCACACGGCTGTTTTCGCTCGACGTCGGCGAGGGCGCGCTGCTCGGCGCGGCCGAATCGGTCGGCGCGGACGTCCCCTTTTGCGCGACGGGCGGCGCCATGTGGGTCGGCGGGATAGGCGAGGTGCTGCGGCCCGTCCCCAACGGCTGCAAGCTCGGCTTCGTCATCCTCATGCCGCAGGGCGGCCGCTCGACCGCCGAGGCGTTCCGCAGGCTCGACGGGGCAAGCGGGTTTGCGAGGCCCGACTGCGACGCCGTCGAGAGGGCCCTTGCCGGGGGCGACGCAGAGACGCTCGCGCGCGAAATAAAGAATGTTTTTGAGACCTCGCGGGACGACCCCGTCACCGCGAGGCTTAAGGAGGCGCTGCTGCAAAGCGGGGCGCTCGGCGCGGCGCTGACGGGCAGCGGGGCGGCGGTGTACGGCCTGTTTGACCTCTCGGGCGGCGGTGCGCTGCCCGAGGTGGCGTGCGACGGCTGCCGCAGCTATGCGGCGCTTGCGAGGCCGAGAGGCGTGGAGGTCGTATCGGAAGGATAAGGTGCTTTAACGAAGTGCAAAACACAGGACAAGCGCCTCCGGGTCTGCCTTGGGCAGACGCAGGGGGCGCTTGTCCTCTGTTTTAAGGATGCTGCGCCTCGGGGGCGGAGAGAGGTTCCGCGGCGCTCGCGGGGGGGCGGGGCCGTGTACGGTCTGTGCGATCTTTCGGGCGGCGGCGCGCGGGAACGAAAGAATTGCGCCGCGACGGAATATTTTTCCTTTTTGCTGTCAATGCTCTCTGTGCGGGACGCGGGCCCGACGGCCCGGATCCTGCGGGAACAAAAAATGCGCCGCGCGAGAGCGGCACAAAAAGGCGGAACATATGAAAAAGCTTGAGATATCCCTTTTCCTCGGCCTTGTGCTCAGCGCGGCGGCGCTGTTTGCGGGGCTGCCGTTTGCGTCGGCGTGCAGCGAGGTGCGGGGGGACACCCTGCGGCTGCACGTCGTCGCCGACTCGGACAGCGAGCGGGACCAGGCGGTGAAGCTCGAGGTGCGCGACGCCGTGGTCGGGGTGTGTGCCGACCTTTTTGCGGGGGCGGGCGGCTATGACGGCGCGGTGCAACGGGCGGGCGCGGCGCTGCCCGAGATCGAGCGCGCGGCGAACGCGGTGCTCGCGGCCGAGGGCTTTGAATACCGCGCACGCGCCGAGCTGAAGCGGATGTACTTTGACGCGAGAAGCTACGGCGAGGTGACGCTTCCGTCGGGGGTGTACACCGCGCTGCGGGTGACGCTCGGGAAGGGAGAGGGAAAGAATTGGTGGTGCGTGCTCTATCCCGCGCTGTGCATCGCCTCGTCGAGCGAGGACGCCCTCGAGGAATACTCCGAGCAGGAGCGCACCGTGGTGCTGGGCGGCGAGCGGTACGCCGTGCGCTTTAAGCTCGAGGAGTGGTTCAGGGAGCTGTTCGGCGAGGACAGCGAGACCGAGTGACGCCCGCCGCCGAAGAGCGGCGCAGCCCCGAAAATGACCGCCCTGCACGCGGGCGACATCGGACACAGAGGCATGCTTTGCGAGATATCATATCTTAAAAAATACAAATAACGCGGCAGCGGCAAAAACAAAGCCCCGTCCCCTGCGCGTGAACGCGGCGGACGGGGTGTTTTATGCGGTACTGCGGCGGGGCAGGATTCCCGTTGACAGAAAGGCTCGAAGCAAACGACAGCACCCCGTCCCCGACACAGACGGCTTTCACGTGTCGGAGACGGGGCGTTGATAAACCATCGGCCGAAGGCCTGCGGGGGTGCCGACGGCCCGGCGGGGAAATCACCGCCCGGCCTCCCCGGGCTTGGGCGCGCGCCTTGAGCGCCGCGCCGAAAAGACAAGAAACGCCGCGCCGCCCAGCAGGGCGGGCAGGCCGAACGCGGCCATCATCGGCTTGACGCCGTACCGCTCGCTCACCGCGCCGATAAACGGGCTTGCGATGATCTGCGCAAGGCTTTGGCAGAGCGCCTGATACATGACAAGCGCGCTTGCGACGTAGGTGCGGGATATCTTTTCGTTTATGTAGGCGACGGCCCCCGGCACGACGAGCGCGAAGGAGACCATCTGAAGCGAGCAGCAGACGTAGGCGAGCGCGAGGTTGGGGCACAGCGCAAACGCGATGTTTTTGACGCCGTAGCCCAGCATGCCGATGCCGAGCGCGCAGCTCGTGCCGATCTTCTCGGATATCTTTGAAAAGTTCATGATGACAAACGACTCAAACAGCGCGAGGATGAAGTACGCGAGGCCGACGTCGCCCACGTCCCCGCCGAGCTCGCGGATCACCCGCGGGAAGAAGGTGAAGCTCGACGAGCTCGTGACGGCGGTCAAAAACCCGCACGCCAGCAATATCGTGTAGTCGCGGGTCTTGAACAGCTCGGCGGCGGCATAGCGCAGGCGGACGTCATCGGTCTGCTCGCCGCCCGAGGGGTTGGGCGCGATACAGGCGCACACCGCGACCGCGGCCCAGACGATCAGCATGATCCACCACGAGGCCGCGTTACCGAGCTGCGCCAGCACCCAGCCGAACACGGCCGCCGCGACGGCGTAGGATATCGAGCCGACGCTTCTCAGCCTGCCGTAGTCAAACGCGCCCGGCATCTCGCGGGACAGCTTGCTTATCCACGAGTCGAGCATCCCCATGCAGGTCTTGACCGAGCTCATCGCCGTGAGTGAATAGGCGATCATCATCGCGCTGCTGCCGCTGAACGCGAAGAAAAACGGGGTCATCAGCGCGATCGTGCCGCTCAAAAGCAGCAGCATGAGGCGGCAGTTGCGGTATTTGTCCACAAGGTAGCCGCAGACAGGGTTGAGGATCATCGCGGCGATGCCCGCCGACATGGTCGAGAGCCCGATGAACGCGTCGCCGTACCCAAAGTCGCTTAAGAAGGAGGCGAAGAGACCCTCGGTGAAAAACACCATGATCCAAAATCCGCCCTCCATGATCGAGAACACGAGCCGCAGGTTGGGGTTTCGTTTTAAAGACAAGATCAAGACCTCCCGTTGTAACGGATATTTTTGGATTAAAAAGGCGACCTGCCGGCCTCCTGCCGCGCGCAACCGATACGGCGCGGCGCCGTATGTGAGACGTATGCAAGGGGGGAGAGCCGAAAACTGCCGTGAGCCAAGCCCCCTGCCGCGCGCAATCGGTACGGCGCGCGAACCGCCCCATGGTCTTGCTGCATCCCAAGCCCCCC
>CAYSRC010000026.1:0-33365 GCA_964433495.1 uncultured Oscillospiraceae bacterium | reverse complement strand
CAGCAGCACAGGGGCGTCCCATCTCCACAGCCCCCTTTAGGCCGACAGCCGCCCTCTCAATTCTCTTTCCCCGTGCGCTTTCGCGCCCCGCGCCCCGTCATGCCTTGCGCTCGGGGCGCGCAAACACCGCCGCGTACACCCGTTTCGCGCCCGCAGTCTTGAGCGCGGCGGCGCACTCGTCGAGCGTCCTGCCCGTCGTCATCACGTCGTCGACGACAAGCGCGCTGAGGCTGCCGAGGTCATCCCTGCCCGCGCGAAAGGCGTTTATGAGGTTCGTACGCCGCTCGTCGTGCCCCAAAAGGTGCTGCTTTTTCGTCCGCCGCACCTTCACCAAAAGCCCGGCGTCGGGCGCAAGCCCCGACATGCGGGCAAAGGTCTTGGTCATCAGCCCCGCGCGGAGACGCCCCTCGCGGTCGTCCTCGCAGGCGGGCACACAGCACACCGCGTCGACCCCGCCGAAGCCCTCGTGTTCGTACGCCTCGGCCATAACGGCGGCGATGTCCCGTGCGAGCCACCGCTCGCCGCCGAACTTCATGCGCTTGACGATCTCCTCGGCCGCGCCCTCATACCGAAAACAGCACAGCGCCCCGTCGAGGCTCTCGATGCCCTCCCGCCGCAGCGCGCCGACATCCAAAACACGTGTCCCGACGCAGCGATCAAGCTGCCCGCGGCAGCCCTCACACACAAGCTCACCCGCCGTGACGCGGCCGCACACGAGGCACCGCGCGGGAAAGAACAGCCTTGCAGCCGTTTCGGCGAGCTTCGCAAGCCGCCTCGAGCCCGCGCCGGCGCTCAAGGCGCGCCCTCCTCCAAAAAGCTGCGAAGACCGGTATACCGCAGCATCTTGCGGTCGTTCGCGACCATCGCGGTGACCACGTTTCGCTCGCCCACGAGCACCAGCAGCTCCTTCGCCCTTGTCACCGCGGTGTAGAGCAGATTGCGGTAGCACAGCCTGCGCGGCACCCCGCCGAGTGCGAGGATGACGGCGGGATACTCGCTGCCCTGGCTCTTGTGCACCGTCACCGCAAAGGCGGGCTCGAGCTGGCGCGCCGCGTCAAACGAATAGACGACCGTCTTGTCGTCAAAGATGCAGGTCAGCGTCCCGTCCCGCCTGTTGACCGCCCTGATAATCCCGACGTCGCCGTTGAACACGCCGAGGCCCTTTTCGCCGCCGTCCCGCGTCCACTCGATGTCGTAGTTGTTGCGCACCTGCATCACCCGGTCGCCCTCGCGAAAGAGCTGGCCCATCAGCCGTGTCTCCTGCTTCGACTCCCCCGGGGGGTTGAGCCGCGCCCGCAGCCCGTCGTTGAGCGCGGCGGCGCCCATCTCGCCTATGCGCGAGGGGGTCAGGATCTGGATGTCGGACAGCGGGTCATAGCCGTATGCCCGGGGCAGCCGCCTGCCCGCGAGGTCGCATATGTAGTCGACGCCGCGGCTGCGCTCGACGTCGATAAAGAAAAAGTCCTTCTGCCTCACGTCGAGGTCGGGCTCGTCCCCGCCCACAATCCTGTGGGCGTTGACGACGATAAGGCTCTCGGCCGCCTGTCGGAATATCCTGCTGAACTCGACCGTCTCGCACACCCCGCTGTCGATGATGTCGCGCAGCAGGTTGCCCGCGCCGACCGAGGGCAGCTGGTTGAAGTCGCCGACGAGCACAAGGCGGCACTGCGGGCGGATGCCGCGAAGCAGCGCGTCAAAGAGCGAGACGTCGACCATCGACATCTCGTCCACGACCACCACGTCACCGTTCAGCGGCTTGTTCTCGTCGTGGACAAAGCGCACCTCCTGCGCGTCGCCGCGATAGTCCACCTCCAACAGGCGGTGAATGGTCTTTGCCTGCTTGCCGGTGAGCTCGGACAGCCGCTTTGCCGCACGCCCCGTGGGCGCGGCGAGCATGACCCTGTCGCCGTTCTGCTCGCACAGCGCGATAATCGCGTTGAGCGCGGTCGTCTTGCCGGTTCCGGGCCCGCCCGTGATGACCACGACCCCGCTCGAGAGCGCGCTCTTCACCGCCTGCCGCTGAAGCTGCTCGTACACGATGCCGCTCTTGCGCTGAAAGTCGTCGATCATGCTCTCGGCGCTCTCGGGCGGCGCGAATTGCAGGCGCGAGAGCAGCAGCAGGCGCTCGGCGATATACCGCTCCTTCTCGAGCATCTCGGGCAGAAACACCCGCTCGTCGCCGTCCGCCGTGTCAATTTTTAAAAAGCCCTCGTCCGCTGCCTCATACAGCTCGATCTCGACCGGGTCACGCCCGACGGCGAGGTAGTTGTAGGCCGAGTCGATGAGCTTGTCCGTCGGGATGCAGGTGTGCCCGTTGCCGAGGTTGTGGCGCAGGATGTAGACGAGCCCCGCGCGTATCCTGTATTTGTGGTCGCCCGTGAGGCCGAGGCCGCCCGCGATGCCGTCCGCAAACTCAAACGGCTTGTAGAGCGGGAAGCCGCACATGATATAGGGGTTATCGCCCACGATGTCGGGCGTGATATCGCCGTACGCCTTGTAGAGCATGAGCGCGTCGCCCGTCTCGAGGCCGAGCGCACCCAGCTTGCCGAGCGCCTCGCGCACCCCGTAGATCTTGCGGAACTCGGCGCAGATCGCCTCGGCCTTTTTGGGTGAGATGCCCTTTATCGACGCGAGCCGCTTCGGCTCGTGCGCCATGACGTCGAGCGCCCTGTCGCCGAAGGCGTCGACAATCCTGCGGGCGTAGGTCGGCCCCACCCCCGCGACCGCACCGCCCGACAGATAGCGCAGGATTGCCGCCGAGCCCGACGGCAGGGTGATCTCGCACGCGCTCGCCTTGAACTGCTCGCCGTAGGTCGGGTGGGCGGTGAACTCGCCCCACACCGTCAGCTCCTCCCCCTCGTCGGCGGCGGCGAGCTCGCCCACGACGGTGACGGGCTCGCCGTCCACCGCGAGCACAAGCACCGCAAAGCCCGTCTCGGTGTTCTTGTACACGATGTCCTCGACGGTGCCCTTTATGCACTCCTTTTCCGTTCCCTCATTAAACGCCAACGCTGTTTTGTTCCTTTCGACTTTATCCCCGATAATCGGGGGGCGGCGCCGAGCGGCGCAGCCCCTCTGTCCCTCTTTGCCCCCTGAAGCCGCACGCGGCAGGTCGGTGTCAGAATACCCCTTCCACGCCCGCCTCGCTTTTCTCTCCCCTTTTACGGCGTTCGGGGCCCCGGCGAGGGGCGGGCAAACCCTTGCATATCAATTATATCATAATTCTTTGCCGCCCCTTTTTCAAGCGGTGCGCGGGCCGTCGCGTCACGTCCCGCCCTTCGGGCGGACATCGAGGCCGAACAGCTCGCGCAGCGCACCCGCCCGCTCGTCGCACGGCGCGGTGATCACCGCGTCGTCAAGCAGGCACCTGACGCCCCGCAGCGCCGTGTTGTACCCCGCCGTCCAAATCAGCAGGATGCACACCGCCGAAACCGCAAGCGCAACTACCATACCCGTCTTCATCACCTCCCTCGGCTGCGCCATTGTATGACAAAACGCCCCGTGCGGTGCCGACTTTTCGGGGCGTTGTTCAAAAAAACGGCCCTTTTCCCGCAGGGGGCATCCCGCCGAGGGAAGCAAGAATCGACGCTTCGCGGCGGTTTTGTGGTATACTGTAGGGGGGACGGGGCCGAAAAGCATCCTGCGGCCCCGCGCCGCACAAAATGACGGAGGAAGCTGGGTTAACGGTATGGATTTTTTAGAGGAGATCGCAAAAAAGCGGCAGAGCTGCCGCAGCTTCGACAGGAACAGGGAGGTCGAGCCCGAAAAGCTGACGCGCTGTCTCGAGGCGCTGCGGCTTGCGCCCTCGGCGTGCAACGCCCAGCCCTATCGCGTGAGCGTCGCGCGGGGCCAAGCGGCCGCACGGGCGGGAGCGCTCACCCGCGGCGCGGGGATGAACGCGTTCACCGCAGACGTCCCGGTTCTCATTGTGATAAGCGAGGACAGCTACAACGCGTCCGCGCTCGGCGGCTCAAAGCTCAAAAAGCAGGACTACCGCTCGGTGGACATCGGCATCGCCGCCGCCTACTTCACCGCGCAGGCGCTCTGCGAGGGCCTCGCCACCTGCATCATCGGCTGGTTTGACGAGCAGGAGCTCATGCGCCTCGCGGGCGTGAACGGGCGCATCCGCCTCGTCATCGCGGTGGGCTACGCAAAGCAGGACGACCCCCTGCGCCAAAAGAAGCGCAAGGATTTGAACGCACTCGTGAACGACATCGAGGTCGACTGACGGCGCCGTGCCGTGCGGGGCATGCGTCCGAGCGGAACGAAAAAAATCTGCCCGAAAGGCGGCTTTTGACAGCGCAGATAAGCTGTATGCAAATTACGGCGCAAAGCAAGGGCTTTGCGCCGTATTCCCTTCCCTTGCCGTGTGAAGCGGTCAAACGGCAGCGGGACGGCATTTGACCAACTCGCAGGAATATGCGAGCCGTGCCGCACCTGTGCGGCTGAGGGATTGACGGCACAAGTCCTTGTCGTCCAAATATGTCTTATGCTGCAATCTCGGCCCGCCTCTTGCAATCCCTAACAGGCCAAAAGCCCGCGCGGGCTCACAGCTTTAAAAGGGCGCTCGCGATGACAAAGTAGACCGCGAGCGAGAGGGCGTCGACGATGGTGGTGATGAACGGCGCCGACATGACGGCGGGGTCGAGCCCTATCTTTTTGGAGACCATCGGCAGAGTGCAGCCGATGATCTTTGCCATCAGCACCGTCGCGAACAGAGTCAGCGAGACCACGGCGGCGACCGCCGCGCCCACACGGTCGATGCAGATGAGCTTTAAAAAGCTCACCGCGGCGAGGGTGAGCCCGCACAGACCCGCGACGCGCACCTCCTTAAAGATGACCTTGAGGATGTCGCCGAACTCGATCTCGCCGAGCGACAGCCCACGAATAATCGTGATCGACGCCTGCGAGCCCGAGTTTCCGCCCGTGTCCATCAGCATGGGCAGAAAGGCGGTCAGCACGGCGTTTGCCGCGAGGGCGGACTCGTACGAGCGGATAATCATCCCGGTGAAGGTGGCCGAGACCATCAGCAGCAGCAGCCACGGGATCCTCGCCCTGTACAGGCCGAACACGCCCGTGCGCATGTACGGCTTGTCGGACGGGCGGATGGCCGCCATCTTCTCGATGTCCTCGGTGGCCTCGTCGCGGATGACGTCGATGGCGTCGTCGACCGTGATGATCCCGACGAGGCGCCGCTCGCTGTCGACGACGGGCAGGGCGAGAAAATCGTATTTTCCGAACATCTGCGCGACGACCTCCCTGTCCTCGAGGGTGGTCACCGAGATGACGTTTTCCTCCATTATGTCGCCGATCTGCTCCTCATACCCCGAAAGCAGCAGATCCTTTACCGAGACGAGCCCCAAAAGCTTGCGGTTGCTGTCGGTTACGTAGCAGGTGTAGATGGTCTCCTTGTCGACGCCCGTCTCCCGGATGCGCCGGAACGCCTGTTCGACGCTCATCGAGCGCTTGAGGTCGACATACTCGATCGTCATGATGCTTCCCGCGCTGTCGTCTGGGTAGTTGAGCAGACGGTTTATGCTCGCCCTCGTGGACGGGTCGACGTTGCGCAGGATGCGCTTTACGACGTTGGCGGGCATCTCCTCGATGATGTCGACGGCGTCGTCGAGGAACAGCTCATCCAGGATGTCCTTGAGCTCGCGGTCGTTGATGCCCGATATCAGCTGCTGCTGCGTCTCGGGCAGCATCTCGACAAACACCTCGGACGCGGTCTCCTTGGGCAGGATGCGGTAGAGCAGCAAGAGCTGCTCGGGGGTGATGTCCCCCTCGGCAAAAAGCTCCTCATAGGCAGAGGCGATGTCGACGGGGTTTTGCTCCTCAAGGGTACTTCGCAGCTGCTTCATCTTTCTCTGTCCCAACAGCTCGAGAATCGTGTCCGTCATGTCATACACCTCCGTTTTAATTTAATCTGTATTTACATACGCATCGACCCGCGGGTGCGGCGGACGGGGGTCGCCGCGACAAACGCGTCGACCCGGGCGCTCTTTCGGAGCCGATCTGCCCGGTTTTACCCCCCGTAACAGGGGAACACGGGGCGCTGCAGAGCAAAAACATGAAAAAGGCCCGCGCTGCTCAAAACGGCTGCGCGGACCTATACTCAATCCGTCCGTGACCGCCGCCCCTGTCCGAAAGGGCGGCGCAACCGTTCAAGCTTTAGCTTCGCAGGGCGTGAAATTGCGTTAGGATATGCCTTGTTTTCGACATATCCTGCTAACCAACGTGTAGTGTCTCCACCACTTTGCGGCAGCAACCCGTATCCCTGTGGTAACCTTGCCTACCGGGCTTTGTTCAATTGTACAGTTTAAGTTTATTCCCCCTTCTGCCGTTTGTCAACACCCTGCGAGAACAAATCCTTGAGCCCCGCGATGATGACAAAGACGGCGAAGGCCTTGCGCAGCGCGTCGTCGCCGAGCGCGCCCGCGGCGAGGTAACCGAGCGGCGCACTCAGCGCGCCGAGGCCGCCGCAGATGAGGGCGGTTTTGACATCGATGAGTTTGTTTTTGAGGTGGATGCCGACGGCGACCGCGATGATCGGCAGGAAGAACAGCAGGTTTACCCCCTGCGCCTGCGACTGCGAGAGCTCGCTTGCAAACGACAGATAGAGCAGCAGGATAAACCCGCCGCCCAGCCCCATTGAGGCCGCGACGCCCGTCAGTGCGCCGACGGCCGAAGCGACAAGCCAGCTCATCGGAACAGCATCACCGCGCCCGAAACCGCGATGAGCCCCCCGAATATCCGCTTGAGCACCGTCGAGTCGATGTTTTTGAGAAAGAGGCTGCCCGCCACCGCACCCGCGACCCCGCCCGGCATGAGCATCAGACTCGTCTCATAGTCGACCCTGCCGCCCAGCGCGTAGAGTCCGAAGCTCACGATGCTCATCAACAGGATCATGAGCGTCGCGCTCGCGTGGGCCCTGCGCTCGTCTCCGAGTACCGAGCGCAGAAACAGCACCGCAAGCACCCCGCCGCCGCTGCCGAAGAGACCGTTGAGCACGCCGCACACAAGCCCTGCAGCGACCGTTTTTTTGTTCACCATTGTCAGCCCTCCGAACCCGAGTTTGTCGATGTGGCTGTTAGTGTTCCCGAAATCCGGCAAAAGATACCGTGCGGTCGCGGCGAGGGGGTCGGTTTGTGCGGCCGCCCTCGGGCTTTGCGGCGGCAAAAGCTCTGCAAAATCGGTTGAAAGGGGCGTCAGTTTGTGTTATCATGGCGATTATCGGGGCGTTTATCCTGAGGATTTAAACCGGTCGGAGGGAATATTTCGCATGGAATTTGTGCTATTGCAGTGCCTTAAGGTGTTTGTCTGTCGGATTATGGACGTGACGCTCGGCACGCTGCGGATGGTTTTGACGGTCAAGGGCAAGACGCTTGCCGCGGCGGCGTTCGGCTTTGTCGAGGTGTTCATCTGGTTTTTGGTCGTCCGCGACGCGCTGAATACGGCGGGCGGCGGGGTGTTCATCGCCGTCGCATACGCGGCGGGCTACGCCGCCGGCACCTTTATCGGGGGCAAGCTGTCCCACAGGTTCATAAAGGGCAACATGACGGTCAACATCGTGCTCAGCTCGCGCAACGACGAGCTGGTGCGCAGGCTTCACGACAACGGCTTCGGCGTGACGGTGGTGGACGCAAAGGGCTCGGACCCCGAGAGCGAACAGCGTCAGATGCTCATCTGCGAGATCGTCAACGTGCGCCTCGGCGAGCTCAAGCGCCTCGTGCGGGAGAGCGACCCCGCAGCATTTTTCATGGTGCAGGAGACCAAGGTCGTCATGGGGGGCTTTGTAAAATAGAGGACGGGTTCGGGCGGCTCGGGCACGGGCTGCCCTGTCCCCGAGAGGCCCCAAAAAAACAGCCCCGCCCCCTGCGCAGGCGGCGCGGGACACATTCTTTTTTCGGCGGGAGGATAACATGCAGGAGCTTTGGAACAAAATAGCGCCGGCGCTTGCGAGCAGCGGTGTCAACATACTGATCGGGGCGGCGGTGCTGGCGGCGGGGCTTTTTCTCTCTTCCAAGCTCGTCAAGCTGCTGCTCAAAAATGAACGGCTGATGCGGTTGGACGGCAACGTACGCAGCTTTATCAAAAACTTTTTGGGCCTTGCGCTCAAGGTCGTGGTCGTCATTGTCGCGGCGTCGATGATGGGCATACCGATGACGGTGTTCGTCGCGCTGCTCAGCGCCGCGAGCGTGGCGATAGGACTCGCGTTACAGGGGGCGCTGTCCAACCTCGCGGGCGGGGTGATCCTGCTCTTGACCAAGCCGTTCAGCGTCGGGGATTACATCGAGACCGCGGACGGCAGCGGCACGGTGCGGGACGTCAACATCCTCTACACGGTGCTCACGACGCCCGACCTGAAGGTGCTGACCATCCCCAACGGAAAGCTGACCGCCGAGCCGATAACCAACTTTTCGCGCAGCCCGAAAAGGCGCGTCGACATCGAGATCGGCGCCGCATACGGCAGCGACCCGGACGAGGTGAAACGGGCGCTGCTCGCAGCCGCCGCGGCCGACGAGCGGGTTCTTGCCGAGCCCGCGCCCGAGGCGCACCTTGTGCGCCACGACGACAGCGCGCTCGTCTTCGCGTTGCGGGTCTTTGTCGAAAGCGAGCGGTATTGGGACGTAAAGTTCGCGCTCAACGAAGGGATTTATCGCGCGTTCGCCGAGCGCGGCATTTCCATCCCGTTCCCGCAGCTTGAGGTGCACACAGCGGACTGAACGGTTCGAGCGAAAGCATTTGACCTTTAATTTTTAATGCCGCAAAAACGAAACAGCAAGGGGGGCCTTGAGCGCAGATACACTCAAGGCCCCCCGTTTTATCTTTTGTTGTGAGGCGAGCCCAAACCTCCCTCGTGTAAGGGGGAGGCTTAAGGGCGAACCACCCGAGGGACGGACACAAGCTTGAGAACTTGCTGTTTTTCATTCCCCCTTACCGCGCAGTCGACACTCCGTGCGGTAGATGCACGTCGTAAAAGGTACGACGCACGAAACACCTCACGGGAAACTGTGAGGGGTGTGCAAACGGGGGAGGACCGCAAAACTGCCGCAAGCCCAAGCCCACCTTGTGTAAAGGGGGAAGGGCCGCGGAGCGGCGGGGGGATTGACGGGCCGAGACAAAGGCTTTAGGCAAGTTCGATCCCCGAAGCAAACTTTTATCAACCCCTCCGTCGGGCAGAACCCGACGCCTCCCCTTACACGCCCCGCATACCCTCTCGGGGCGTACCGAACGCAATCGGTGCGGCGTTCGGTCGGAGGGTCATAAAGAACACCGCCCCCGTATTACTCAAAAAAGAACGGGTCGGGAAGCGGCGCGCCCGGGAATGTTCTCTTCGCCATGCGGTACATGGCACGCGCGTGGATGCGGTCGTGCCAAATGAAGCGGCGCAGCACCTTGCGCAGCGACCAGAACTCGCCGTAGCTGCCCGAAAACACGGCGTTGTCGAGAAAATTCTCCGAGCGTTCGAGCATCGCAAAGCCCCGCTCGCGGCAGCTGAAGATGTCGCCGTCGTTGTCGGCCTCGACCCCGATCTCGGAAAAATAGTACGAGTTCACATTTTTGGTGTGCAGGTACATCTCGTCCGCCGTGCGGGGGACGTCGCCGTAAAAGGTCGCCCGCACGGGGTTGGCGCTCGCCGTCTTGTCGGGCACGGCGCGGTAAAGGGTCAGAAAATCGGCCGCCGACTTGAGCGCGAGGGCCTTTAAACGCTCGTACTCGGGGCGGGTGAGCGGCGCTCTTTCGGGGTCGAATATCGCGTCCGAGTCGCTGTCGCGCACCTCGAGCCCGCACTCCTTTTCGGCGGTCACCGTCGCGGTTATCCCGTCCTCGGGCTGTCCCATCCAGCGCAGCAGGGCCGCCGCCCTGCCGGAGATCTTGTCGAGCGCCTCCTCGAGCGACGCGCCGCGGGCTGCGCAGCCGGGCAGGTTTTGCGCCCAAAGCAGGGTGTCATTTTTGTTGTGCTCCCAAAGGCACTCAAGTCTCATCGTCAATTCAGCGCTCCTTTAAACAACGGGGTTTCGGCCCGTTTTATAACTCCGCAAGCCCTGCGCCGCCCGTCGCACGGGGGCTGACAGGGCTCGCAAAATCTCTGTCTTTGCCGTCAGCTTGGGACCGGTGTGAGGATAATCCCGGGTATAAGCGCTATCCCCTCTTCTCCAACTGCCGGCGGTCGGCGTTCTCGGCGCGGCGGTTTCGTCTGTAGGCGAGGTAGCTCTCGAGGATTATCGCCGCAGCCTCGCCGTCAAGCGCCCTCTTGCGCTTTTTGCCGCGGGTGTCGGTCTCGTTCATGTAGCGGATCGCGGTCTTGGTCGTGCCCCGCTCGTCCCACATCTCGACCGGGACGTCGGGCATCGCCTCCCTGAGCATGTCCGCCACCAGCTCGCACCGCTCGGCGCGCTCGCCCCTCGAGCCGTCCATGTTGAGCGGAAGCCCCACCACGACCGTCTCGGCGCGGTGGGCGCGTGCGGCGTCGCACACAGCCTGCACCGCCTTTTTTATGCTCTTTTCGTTCACCGCCTCGAGCGGCGACGCCAGCCTCTCGCCGCTGTCGCACACGGCAAGGCCGGTGCGCGCCTCGCCGAAATCGACCGCCAAAATCTTCATCCTTATCCTCCCTTGCGCCTGCGGATCCGTCCTCGGACGGCGGGCGCCCCGATGAGGATATTTTACCACATCGTCCGCACTTTTTCCACCGCGGCGGGCCGGGGCGGGATCGTGTGAAAAACCGCTTTTTTCGAGAACGGGCGTCTGTCAGCCCTTTTTCGCGGCGCTCTCGCCCCACAGCCTGTCGGCGACGGGCCGCCAGCGCTCGGCATAGCCGTCGCATTTCGCGCACAGGTGCTCGGCGGTCTCGGGCGACTGAAGGTCGGTGGAGTGCGCGCCCGTGCGCGCCACCATCCCGCGCAAAAGCTCGGGGTTCTCGAGCATGGGGCAGGGCCGCAGGTGGTTTTCGTTGAACGGCTGCCCGTCGTGATAGGCCATGAACATCGGCGAGCGCAGGCTTTCGAGCAGCGTTTTTTCGCGTATGTTGGAGTCGGAGTAGTGCACGAACACGCACGGGTCGACATCGCCGCCCGCGTTGATGTGCAGATACCGTCGCCCTCCCGCTATACAGCCGCCGACAAACTCGGCGTCGTTTTGAAAGTCCATCGCGAAAAGCGGCTTTTCCGCCCTCAGCCTTCTCACCCTTTTATAGACCTCGGCGCGCTGCTCGGGGCGGGGCAGAAGCTCGGGCGAGGCGTCGTTGCCGACGGGCATATAGTGAAAATACCATATAAAATACGCCCCCGACTCGATGAGCATGTCCCAAAACGCCTCGGAGGTTATCGAGTCCCAGTTGGCGCTTGTGTAGCACGCCGAGATGCCGAAGGGAAGCTTGTTTCGCCTGAGGATGCGAAGCGCGTTCATCACGCGCTCAAACGTCCCCTCGCCCCTGCGCGCGTCGGTCGACTGCGCAAACCCCTCGAGCGAGACCGCGGGCACAAAGTTCCTGACGCGCTTTATCTCGCGCGCAAAATCCTCGTCGATCAGCGTCCCGTTGGTGAAGCACAAAAAGATGCAGTCGGGGTGCTTTTCGCACAGCGCCGTCAGGTCCTTTTTTCTCACAAGGGGCTCGCCGCCCGTATAGATGTACAGGTAAACGCCGAGCTCCTTTCCCTGCCTGATTATGTCGTCGATCTCCTCAAAGGTCAGGTTGAGCCTGTCGCCGTATTCGGCCGCCCAGCAGCCGGTGCAGTGCAGGTTGCACGCCGATGTCGGGTCGAGCAGCACCGCCCACGGGATGTTGCAGCCGTATCTCTCGCGCGCCTTCTGCTGGATGTCCCAGCCGACAAGGTTCGCATTTATGAAAAAGTTCACGGCTATCGCCGTCAGCACCTCTCGGTCGGTGTTTTTTATCAGATTGTGTATGTACCCGTGATACGGATGCTCGGGGTCTTCGATGATCTCCCTTATCGCCCTTCTCTGCGGCTCAAACTCGCCGTGAGAAAACCTGTCCGCCCAGTCGATGAGCTCGGGAAGGTGCTTCTCGGGGTCCTTATACAGATACCCGAACACCTTTTCGAGCCCCAGCTTCTTTAAGTTTGTCCTCACATCCATGTGTTTTACCTCCGACGTTGTGTTTTTGATCCTTCCGTTCTCTTTTTCGCTCTCTTTTCGCCTGCGCGGGGTTTTGGACAGGGGGCGCGGGCCCGCGCCCCCTGTGCCCTATGCAAACGGGCCGCGCCCGCAAAGCGGCGGACAGGTCCCCGTCACCCGATGCCCTCGGTCTTGTAGATGAATTTCACCTCGGCGGCACATCCGTCGTACAGCGTATAGCTCTCGGCCGCGTCTGCGGCGGCCTCGGCGCGCCGCGCAAGGCCCTCAAGGTCGCCGCCGACGGCTTCGACCAGCTTTTCGATCCCCTCGCTGTCAAACTGTGCAAGACCGTCGGACAGCTGCATCGAGCCGTCCTTGAGCCGTGTTATGCCGTCCGCAAGTGCGGGGGCGCCGCCCTCGAGCTCGCCGAGCCCGCTGCAAAGCTGTGTCGCGCCCGCGCCGAGCCGGGACAGGCCGTCGTCGAGCGACTGCGCCCCGGCGGCAAGCCTCCCCGCGCCCTCGGCGGCGCTTGCGACGCCGGCGGTGTAGCTTATCAGCCCCCTGTAAAACGCATTGTAGCTGTCAAGCGAGGTCTTGAGGGCTATCACCTGCGCGGCCCCCTGCGACGCCGCGCTGAGCTGTGCCCGGATCTCTTCGCTCGCCATGGTCTCGGCGATGCGCTTTTCGACCTCAAGGTCGGTGTTGCTCTCGATCAGCGCGGCGGTGTCTGCGCTCTGCATCGCCTGCTCGACCCTTTGCTCTATAAGCGCCGCCGTGTCCGCGCTTCCCATCGTCTGCTCGACTGCGGCCGCTATCGCCTGAGCCTGCGCCGCCATGCCGTTTTCGACGGCCTCGGACATCTTGGCCGATATCTCCGCCTCCACGGCCTCGGCCTGCTCGGCCGAGACGCCGCCCGACGCGATCGCCGCGTCAAACGACGCCCTGTCGGCGAATGCTCCTCCCGTCGCGGCCGAGATGACGGCGCTCTCGACGGCAGGCCTGTCCGCCTCCGCCTGCGCGCTCACCTGTGCGCGCACAGCCTCGGTCGCCTGCTGTGTCACGGTCCGGCGCACGGCGTCATTCACCTCGGCCTCGACCCCCTGCCTGACGGCCTCGGCGACGCCGGCCCTGATCTCGTCCCTTCTTGCGTTCACCGCCTGCGTCACCTGCGCCAGAGCCTGATTGTACACCGCGCTGCCGTCGAGGCTTGAGATGATGCCCGTGAGCACGTCCGAATAGTTTTCGGGCGTCATGGCCGGCGCGGAGATGCCCGCCTCGGCAAGCCCGGCGTCCGCGTTTGCAAGCAGCGTCGCAAACACATCGCGCGCGCCGTTTGTAAGCGACGCGCTGCCGGCGTCGATGGTTCTTAGCCCGCCCGAGAGCTCTGCCGCGCCCTGAGCAAGCTGTCTTGAGCCCGCTCCCGCCGACGCGATGCCGTCCTCAAGCGCCGACGCGCCCTGTGAAAGCGCGGCGACCCCGTCGGTCAGCTGCCCCGATCTGTCCAGCAGCTCGCACAGTCCGTCGTACAGCTGCGACGAGCCCCCCGTGAGCCGCTGCATCCCGTCGGTCAGCCTCGCAAGGTCTGCGTCAAGGCTGCCCGATGCGGGCAGCCCGTCGCCCGAAATGTCCCCGAACAATCCGTTCACCGCGACCGTGAACGCGTCGCTCATCTCAAACCCCTTCACGTCGGCCGTTATCTCGACGAAGGAGGGCAGCTCAAGCACGCCGCTGTCCGCCCCGAGCGTCTCGCCGAGGCCCGGCAGCGCTATGCCCACGACCGCGGTGTGCGAGCCGTCGTCGACCACCCTGCCGCTTGAGACCTCGACACCCGAAAAACGGGCGCTGTCAAGCAGCACGCCCGTGACGCACACGAACGGCACGGACACCTTGACCCTTTCGCCGCCGATGTTCTCATAGTGAAAGGCGGTGTTTTCATACTCAAAGCGGATGCACACCCGTCCGCTTTTGCCCGCAAGCTGCTGCGGGGACACGGCCGCCCCGTCGAGCGTATAGCTCACCCTGACGTCGACGGGAAGCCCGTTTTTTATGTCGTGCGCCGACCTCACGGGCGCGCCCTGCGAATCAAATATCCCCTCGGCCGCGGCGCCGCCTGCGCCGCGCTCGAGCTCTGCGGCGAGGCCGTCGCTCACGATCACCTTGCGGACCTCCCCGTCCTGAGACGTCATGACGTATACCGTCTCGCCCGAGGTCATGTCCTGCGGTGCGCCGACCGCCCGCTGCGGCGCGACCGCCGCAGGACGCGGCGCGGCGGTCGCCCCTTTGGCCGCCTGAGCGCCCGAGCCGCACATGACGGCGACAGCAAGCACCGCTGCCGTCAACCTGGTTGTACCGTTACTCATCTTTCCCTTACCTCCGTAAGACGTTTATTCTTTAAGGCTTTTTTAAGGTCAAATGTGGTCGCGCACACAAGCCCGTCGCACAGCATGAGCAGCGCCGGCAGTATGAAGATGACGCACACCATGCTCACGGCGGCCCCGCGCGCCATCAGCATACACATCGAGCTTATTATGTCGATGTTTGAATAGACGGCGACACCGAACGTCGCCGAAAACAGGCCCATGCCCGAGACGACGACCGACGGGATCGACGACGCAAGCGCCGTTTCGACCGCCCCGCGCCTGCCCGCGCCGCCCATGCGCTCGGTTTTATAGCGCGTCGTCATCAGGATCGCATAGTCGACCGTCGCGCCGAGCTGGATGGTGCTTATGCATATCGGCGCGATGAACGGCAGGCTTTGCCCGAAATAGTGCGGCAGGCCGAGGTTGATGAAGATCGCCGTCTCGATGACGGCGATCAGGATGAACGGCAGCGAGACGCTCTTTTCCACCAGCGCGATGATTATAAATATCGCGGCTATCGATATCGCGTTGACGACAGCAAAGTCGTGCGCCGTCGTCTCGATCATGTCCTTCATGCAGGGCGCTTCGCCGATGAGCATCCCGTCGGGGTCGAAGCGTTTGAGTATCGCGTTCAGCTCGTCTATCTGCCCGTTCACCTCGTCGCTCGCGGGCTTGAAGCGCGAGTTTATCAGCAGCAGCTCGCGCCGGTCGTTTTTGAGCGTCTGCCTTATCGAGTCGGGCAGCATCTCCTGCGGAAAATCCGCCCCCACCACGCTCTCGAGCCCGAGGACGTATTTTACGCCGTCCACCCGCTCCATCTCGTCGATCATCGCGCGCACGTCGTCCGTCGCAAGGGACGAGTCGACAAGCGCCATATGGGTCGACGCGATGTCAAAGTCGTCGTGCAGCTTTGCGTTTGCGACGACGTACGCCATGTCCTCGGGCAGGCACTGCCCCATGTCATAGTACACCTCGTCGTTCGTCCTGCCGTATCCGTAGCAGGCCGGGAACAGAACCGCCGCAAACAGCGCGAGAAAAACGGGGAACGCCTTGACTATCCGCCCGGACGCCCTTCGCATGTCGGGAATGATCGCGCGGTGCCTCGTCCGCTCGAGCGGGCCGTCCAGCGCAAGAATCAGCGACGGCAGCACCGTGACGCAGCCCAGCACCCCGAACAGAACCCCCTTCGCCATCACTATGCCGAGGTCCCGCCCCATCGTGAAGCTCATGAAGCAGAGGGCGACGAACCCCGCGACGGTGGTGATCGAGCTGCCCACCACGCTTGTAAGCGTCGCGTCGACGGCGCGCGCCATCGCCCTTTCTCTGTCGCCTGCAAGCGAGCGCTGCTCGTTGTAGCTGTTCCAGAGAAAAATCGAGTAGTCCATCGTCACCGCCAGCTGAAGCACGGCGGACAGCGCCTTGGTGATGTACGAGATCTCGCCCATGAAAAAGTTGGTGCCGAGGTTGAGCAGGATCATCATGCCGATCGACAGCAGGAACACAAACGGCACAAGCCAGCTGTCGAGAAAGACCAGCATGGCCGCGCACGCGAGGGCGACGGCGATGCCGACATAGACCGGCTCCTCCCGCTCGCACAGGTCCTTGAGGTCGGTGACCAGCGCCGACATGCCCGAGACAAAGCACCTCTCGCCGCACAGGCGGCGGATCTCGCGTATCGCGTCCATCGTCACGTCGGCCGAGGTCGCGCTGTCGAAAAACACCGCCATCATCGTCGAGTGATCGGTGTTGAACTCCCTGAATATCCTCTCGGGAAGCAGCTCCTTCGGCGCCGACACGTCAAACAGGGTGTCGTACCACACGACCGACTCGACATGCTCGACGCCCTCGATGCCGCTCTTGAGCACGGACACCTGCCTGTCGTCCATGCCCTCGACGATGACGAACGAAAACGCGCCCTTGCCGAACTCGTCCGTGAGGATGTTCTGCCCCTTTACGGTGTCCATGTCGGCGGGAAGATAGTCGAGCATGTCGTAGTTTATACGCGTCGCGGCCATGCCGAGCACCGACGGGATCATCAGCGCCGCCGCGACGATCAAGATGATTGCGCGGTGTTTTACCACCGCTTCGGAAAACCGCATCTCACTCATTCCTTTCCTTAAAACTCGTCCTTGTGTCCCTCATCCTCACCCTTCGTCGCCCCTTTGCCCCCGGGCGCCTTGGCCGACAGCAGCACGGTCAGCGCGCACAGCGCGCCCTCGCAGACGAGCGCACACCCCGTCGGGGCCCTCAGCGCGCCGCCGCGCCACGCGCGCAGCACCGCAAGCAGCCCCGCGGCGCACGCGGCAAGCGCCGCCGAAAGGATCGCGCCCCATCCGCCGAGCCCGAACCGTTTGCCGTCGAGCGCCGTCTGCACCTTCAGCAGACCGTCCGTCAGCGAACAGCCCCCCGCGAGCGTGCACACGGCCTCGGGCGGGACGTCCCGCCGCAGCGCAAGCGCCGCGCCCAAAACCGCAAGCAGGCCCCCGAACGCGAGGTCGTGCTGAAACGCGAGCTTGTAGAGGTCGTCCGAGAGATATCCCGCAGCACGGGACAGCCCCGCCAGCACAAACACCCCGCCGCACGCCCTGCACAGCGCGCCCGACGACATGCCCTCGCCCGCAGCGTACACAAGCCCCAGCGCGGCAAGGGCCGCGGATGCGGCTACGCTTGCCGCGCGCGCAGGGCCCACCGCCGTCTTTAAAGTCATAACGCTTTCCCCCGTTTCGCGGGCCCCTTCGGGCCCGCCCCTTGGTCTGCCGCCGCCCGCGGCCCTTTGTGTAAGACAACTATATCCCTTTTTTTCGGGCTCTTGAACAGACAAAAGGGCCGTCGGGGTCGCAAATTGCGACACCGACGGCCCTTTTGCCCTGTTTTTGTGCAAACGCCCCCGGATGTTCGATTTTTGCTCGCGGCGGCCCCGCCGACCGAAGCGGGCTATCTGCGGGCACGTTCGATTATCTGCTCAAGGTGCCCCCTCTTCATCTCGACAAGCCTGTGAAAGCGCCGCTGCACGTCGTCCTTCATGCCGCCCTCGAGCCAGTTGATGACGATGCCGAAGCACACGCTTTTCAGATAATCGGTTATGATCTCTCTGTCCTCCGGGTCGATTTCATCGACACCCGGCAGCGCGCTCAAAAAGGTCCTTGCGGCGTGGTCGCACACCCGCCACTGATAGCGCTCGTAGATGTCGCGGTTGACCGAGTTGAAGATGTGCAGCACGGCGCGCCTGTTTTCAAGCGAAAAGCCGATGACCGCGTCAAGACACGCCTCGAGCGAGCCCGAGCCGTTGTACTCTCTTATGAGCCGCTCGGCGTCCTCGTTGACGATGCTTTCGACAAGCGAGGGGATGTCGGCAAAGTGATAGTAAAAGGTGTTGCGGTTGACGCCGCAGTCGTCGACGATGTCCTTCACCGTTATCGAGGCCAGCGGCTTTTGGTTCAAAAGCTTTACAAACGACTCCCTTATCGCCTTTTTGGTATAGTTGGGCAAGACGGTTTCACCTCCGAAAAGCGCGGCGCGCGTCCCGGCAGGGGCCGCGTTTTTTCACAACAACCATATTATCAAACGGAGCGGATCGCTTCAACCCACACTTTTTCGCTTTGTGCAAAGCGGACGCGCCGGGAGCGCGGGAGGCGGATGAGGGAGTTGCGTCAAGACGCAAAAGCGGCGGGGAGCCCCCGCCGCTTTCTTTAGACCGAAACCGCACCCCTTTTTCAGTCTTTTTATCCTTCGATCCCTGCGCAGAGCCCGTAAGCGGCGCTCGGCGGCCGATGCCGCGGCGCGCAGGCCTCAGCCGCCCGAGAGCACCAGCCTTGCCGTTTCGGGCATCGACAGGCCCGAATCCATGCTGCGCTTTTGCAAAAAGCGGTGCGCCTCGCCCTCGGTCATGCCGTTGCGGTCGATGAGCAGCGCCTTGGCCCGCTCGATATCCCTTTTATCGTCGCCCGAAAAGCCCTTTTTGACCCGTCTGTAAAAGCCGAGCTCGCGCTTGATGAGCATCCCGACCGAATCCGTCAGATCGCACCGCCTGACGGGCGTCGGCAGCTTGAGGATGTTGTCCCCGCCGCACAGCGAAAGCCGTGCGGCAGACGCGACCACCAGCACCTCGCACCCGCGCGGCAGCTCGTCCGCGAGCTGCTGCGCCGTCATGTCGCGCAGCTTGAAGCCGCACACCGCGACGCCGCCGTCAAGGGTGGCCGCGGCGCGCAGAACCGCCGCGCCCGAATGCACCGTCATGTAGGGATGTATCCCGTCGCGCTCGAGCATCTCCTTGACCTTCAGCGCGCTGCTGTCCTGTTCAAACGCGACAATTACGCGATCCACCGCTCATTCTCCCGGCGGGGACGCCGCCCGACCCCGCATCAATAAAGCCTGAAATACTTCTCGGTCTCCCACTCGGTGACCCTCGCGCGGTAGTCGTCCCACTCCCGCAGCTTTGCCTCGGTATAGCGCGGGTAGATGTGCTCGCCCAAAACGCCCTTGACAAGCTCGTCCTTCGACATCTCAACGATGGCGTTGTGCAGCGAGCCGGGCAGGTGCTCTATCCCCTGCTGCGCTATCTCCCGCTCGGTCATCTCGTAGATGTTGCGGTCGACCGAGGCGGGCGGGACCAGCCCGCGCCGCACCCCGTCGAGGCCCGCCTCGAGACAGACGGCGAGCGCGAGATAGGGGTTTGCGCACGGGTCGGGGCAGCGCAGCTCGATCCTGGTGCCGCGCCCCCGCGCCGAGGGGATACGGATAAGCGGGCTGCGGTTGTGCGCGCTCCACGCGATGTAGCCCGGCGCCTCGTACCCCGGCACAAGCCGCTTGTAGGAATTGACGAGCGGATTGGTGATCGCGGTCATGCCCTTCGCGTGCGCCATAAGCCCCGCGATGAACCCGTAGGCCTCGCGGCTGAGGCCGAGCTTTTCGTCCGTCTCGTCCAAAAAGGCGTTTTTGCCGTCCTTGAACAGCGACATGTTTATGTGCATGCCCGAGCCCGCGATGCCGTAGAGGGGCTTTGGCATAAAGGTGGCGTGCAGGCCGTTTTTCTGCGCGAGGGTCTTGACCGTCAGCTTGAAGGTCATGATGTTGTCGGCGGTCGTCAGCGCGTCGGCGTATTTGAAGTCGATCTCGTGCTGCCCCCGCGCGAGCTCGTGGTGGGACGCCTCGATCTCAAAGCCCATCTCCTCTAAGTTGAGGCAGATCTCCCGCCGCACCGTCTCGCCGTGGTCGACCGGGCCGAGGTCAAAATACCCCGCCTCGTCCTGCGTCTCGGCGGTGGGGTTGCCGTCGCCGTCGGTCAGGAACAAAAAGAACTCGAGCTCGGGCCCGACATTAAAGGTATAGCCCATCGCCTCGGCCTTTGCCACCGCGAGCTTGAGGCGGTAGCGGGGGTCGCCCGCAAAGGGGCTGCCGTCCGACGCGTGGACGTCGCAGATAAGACGCGCGACCCTGCCGTGCTGCGGCCGCCACGGAAGGATGGTGAACGAGTCGAGGTCGGGGTAGAGGTATTGATCGCTCTCCTCGATTCGCACAAAGCCCTCGATGGACGAGCCGTCAAACATGCACTGGTTCTTGAGCGCGCGCTCGAGCTGCGAGGGCATGATCGCCACGTTTTTCAGCTGCCCGAAGATGTCGGTGAACTGAAGCCTGATGAACTTGACCTCCTGCTCCTCAACTATCCTTATGATATCTTCCTTTGTATATCTTGCCATCTGTACGCTGCCTTTCGCGGGGGATAGGGCGCCCCCGTCCCCCTGTAGAATTCGCGTTAACTGCGGTGTTTTCAGTATATTACAGCCCACCCCTCAAGTCAATCGCGGCATCCGCGCGGGGCGTGCCGGGGCCGCGTGCAGGGTCCCCTCCCCGACCCCCGCGGCGCGGCCCGTTCGGCGCGCAATCCGCGGACAAATCCTCTTCCATGCGGAATTCGTCCCGTTTTTTGGCTATTTAGCACAAATAGAATACGCTTTGATTGTGCAATATATCCAAACAACAGAAGTTGCAAAAAGGGTATTGCAAAACCGAAAAAATCGAATATACTTGTGTTGTGCCGATAAAAAGAGACAACGGCGCCGGCCCCGCGGGGCCGCAAAACGGAAAGGAGTGTATACCACATGGTAAGGGAAATCAAACTCAGAGGGATTAACGACGTCAAGGAGCTCAACAGGATCGCAACCTCGTTCCCGGAGGACGTCGGTATCCACACCCAAGACGCTATCGTCGACGCAAAGTCGCTGCTCGGTCTGCTCTCTCTCAACTACAAGAAGGACTCGGTCTACTGCGTGACGGAGGACGAGCGCTTCTACAAGAGAATCCGGCAGTTCCTCGCGTGAGTTTGCGCCTCCTTAAGCGGAGGTGAAGTAACCCGGGCCGAAGTCCTTCGGCCCGTTGAATAGCAGGCGGGCGGCAGGGCTTTCCCCTGCCGCCCGCCTGCCGCTTTGTCCCTTGATCCCGACTGTAAAACCATCTGAAAACACGAACCGGCCGGGGGATTGCGGGAGGCGATCCGAGATTGCAGCAAGAAGTCTTTTCAAGCGATGAGGCTTTTCTCATACAATCCCTCAGCCGGCTGACGCTGACGGAGGGGTTGGCTGCACAAGGCATTGTTGCTTGAAAAGGTTTCTTCAATACAGGCCCGCCTGTGCAGTCCCGCTGAACAGCAGAGAATGACATACGCGGGACTGTCGGCGGGGGGCGGGCCGATACGAGCCTGCGGCGCAGGCCACCCCCTGCCGCGTCGGGCCGCACAGAGCGCACAGGGCGCGCCGCGCGGCCTTATGCGGCGTCCCCCTCGAGGGGGACGCGCCTCCCGAGGGCTTCGGCGGTTTTACAAGCGGGCTTGACCCTCAAGTGTCTCACAGCTAACCACGGGCCAAAAGCCTTGCCCCGCACATCACCGAGAGGTGTGCCCTCTCAAGCCCTTAGGTTGACAAACAGTGGCTGTGCGTATAAACTTTTTTGTAAACGCGGCGCAGCGGGCTACCCCCTCTGCGCCGCACCGAAACGGATAACTTTGCGGAGGGACGGCGGATGGATCATACCGACAATGACAGGCTGTTCGGAGAGATAGACGCGGCGGCGCGCGGGCTGTCGCAGGGCGCGGGCTCGACGCTCAGCGCGGGCGGCTTCGGCATGAAGTCGCGGGTGCGCGCGTTTATCAAGGCGGTGCGCGCCGCCATGTACCCCAACATCTTTCACGACAGGGTCATTGAGCCCGACCTCATGCACTCCTTTCGCGTCTCGCGCCTGAGCGAGGCGGCGATGCTGCTGCGCGGCCTGTGCCGCGACGTGTTCACCTCCTCGCCCGACGGGCGGGACGGCGAGGGACGGCCGGGCGACGGGCTTTCGCAAAAAATCGGGGACGCGGTCAGCGGGTTCATCTCGGCGCTGCCCGACATCTCTGCGGCGCTCGCAAGCGACGTCAAGGCCGCCTACGACGGCGACCCCGCCGCGCGGTCGTTCGACGAGGTCATGCTCGCCTATCCCGCGTTTGAGGCCGTCAGCATCTACCGCCTCGCGCACCGGCTGTACGAGCTCGGAGTGCCTCTTCTGCCCCGCATGATGACCGAGCAGGCGCACGCCGCCACCGGCATCGACATCCACCCCGGCGCGACCGTCGGCAAAAGCTTCTTTATCGACCACGGCACCGGCGTCGTCATCGGCGAGACCTGCGTCATCGGCGAGCGGGTCAAGCTCTATCAGGGCGTCACGCTCGGCGCGAAGAGCTTTCAGAACGACGAGAACGGCAACCCCGTCAAGGGGATCAAGCGTCACCCCGACATCGGCAACGACGTCGTCATCTACGCGGGCGCGACGATCCTCGGCGGCTCGACCGTCATCGGCGACGGCTGCGTTATCGGGGGCAACGTGTGGCTGACCCACTCGGTCGAGGCGGGCTCGAGCGTCGTGTACGGCGAGGGCGGCGGCGCGCCCGAAAAAACGGTGTGACGACGGGCCGCCCCCTTAATTGACACGCAAGCGTATAATAGAGTAAAATAATATAAATATACATACCGGCTTTTCCCACACCCGCCGCCGCACGGCGGGCGGGCTTTTACGGTCATCTCACGAAAGGACACTTATTATGGTTAAGATACCGACTTCTCTCGGCAATGTTACGCTGAGCTCAGAGTTTTTTTCGAACCTCGTCGGGTACTACGCCTCGGGCTGCTACGGCGTCAAGGGCATGGTCACCAGCGGGGCCGTGCAGGGGCTCGAAAGCCTTGTCTCGGGCGTGAACTTTCACAAAAAGGGCGTGCGCGTGTGCGAAACGGGCGGCAAACTCGACATCGAGCTTCACATAAAGGTTGTCTACGGCGTCAACATCTCGGCCATCGTCGAGAGCATCGCGCACAAGGTAAAATATGCGGTTGAGTCATGCACCGGCTTGTCGGTGCGCAAGGTGGACGTCTGCGTCGACGAGATGGCGGCAGAATGACAAAAGAGGGGTCAACAGGCATGAACATCGACGGAAAAACCCTGCGGGACGCGATAATCTCGGGGGCCAACAACATCTCAAACAACAGAAGCTCGGTCGACGAGCTCAACGTCTTCCCCGTGCCGGACGGCGACACGGGCACCAACATGTCCATGACGATCGGCGCGTCGGTCGCCGAGCTGTCCCGCCTTCCCGACGACGTCAGCGTCGAAACGGTCGCGGCGGTCGCGGCGTCCGCGCTGCTGCGCGGCGCGCGGGGAAACTCGGGCGTCATCCTCTCGCTGCTGTTCAGAGGCTTTAAGGCGGGGCTCAAGGGCTGCGCCGAGATGAGCAGCGAGGACATCTGCGCCTCCCTGCAAAAGGGGGTGGCGTCGGCCTACAAGGCCGTCATGGTCCCCACCGAGGGCACCATGCTCACCGTCGCGCGCGAGGCGTCCGAAAAGGCTGCCGGGGCGTGCGCGGGCAAGACCCCGCAGGAGCTTTGGAGCTATGTGGTCGAGTGCGCCGAGGACACCCTTTCGCGCACGCCCGACATGCTGCCCGTGCTCAAAAAGGCGGGGGTCGTCGACTCGGGCGGTCAGGGCCTTGTCATCATCTTCAAGGGGATGCAGGCGGTGTTCGAGGGCGGCGAGCCGATAAAGAGCGCGCAGAACGCGGCGTCGACAGCCGAGGACAAGCAGGAGCCCGGCGGCGAGCGCGAGCTCGAGGGGCGCTATTTCACCGAGTTTTCGCTCACAAGGCGCAGGGACGCAAACGATGCAAAGCTCAGCGCGTTTCTCGAGTCGATCGGCGACAACGTCTCGCTCTCGGAGTCGGACGGGCTCGTCGTCTGCCGCCTCAACACAAAGCACCCCGGAAAGGCCATCGAGGAGGCGCTCAAGCAGGGCAGCCTTTCAAAGGTGAGGGTCGAGAGCCTCTATGAGCGGCAGCTCGCCCGCAAGAGCGAGACCCGCGCGAGCGAGCGCGAGGCGCAGGCGGACGGCGTCGGCGAAGACACCGCAGCCGACGGCGGGTTTCAATACGCGGAGCCTGACGACGGCGTCGCCTACGGCTTTGTGTCGGTGAGCTCGGGCGACGGCCTCGCCGAGCTGTTTCGCGACCTCGGCGTCGACAGGATTGTGAGCGGCGGGCAGACGATGAACCCGTCGACCGAAGACATCCTCGCCGCCATCCAGTCCATCCCCGCGAAGAACATCATCGTGCTCGCGAACAACAAAAACATCATCATGGCGTCCGAGCAGGCGTGCAAGCTCGCCGACCGCAAGGCGGTGGTGCTGCCCACAAGGACCATCACGCAGGGTATCTCGGCGATGCTGGCGTTTTCGCCCGAGGCAACGCTTGAAGAAAACATAATCGGCATGAACGACGCCGCCGACAACGTCGCGTCGGGGCAGGTCACCTTTGCCGCCCGCGACAGCGAGTTTGACGGCAAGTCGATAAAATCGGGCGACATCCTCGGCATTGCGGACGGCAAGCTGGTCGTCAACGAAAAGAGCGTCGAGAAGGCGGTCGTCAAGCTCACGAAAAAACTTGTCAAAAAGAACACGAGCTTTGTCACCGTCATCGCGGGCACGGATGTCGGCGAAGAGCTCCAAAGGTCGGTGAACGACGCGCTCACAAGCGCCCTCCCCTCCGACATCGAGCTCACCTTTGTGTACGGCGGGCAGCCCGTCTACTACTTCTACATCTCCGCCGAATAAGCCGCCGCGCAGCAGCATGACAAGCGATATTTTAGAGCGCGGCGTTCGGTATCTGAAGGGTGTCGGTGAACAGCGTGCCCGGCTTTTTGAAAGGTCGGGTGTGGGCTCCATCGGCGCTCTTTTGAGTTATTATCCGCGCGGCTATATCGACCTGCGCGCGCCGTCAACCGTTGCGGACGCCCCGCTTGAGGCGGTGTGCGCGATAAGGGCGGTCGTCACCGGCAAGACGCCGATTGCACGGGTGCGGGGCGGCAAAACGCTCTGCCGCGTCTACGCCGCCGACGATACCGGCAGCCTCACCGTGACCTATTTCAACAACCGTTTCGCCCCCGCGGCGCTGCGCGTCGGGGACGAGTACATCTTTTACGGCAGGGTCTCGGGCAACCTAATCGGCAGGACGATGACCAACCCCATGACCCCCAAAAAGGCGGACGCGGGCGCGCTCATACCGCGCTATCCGCTCAAGGGCGGCCTCACCTCCGCCGTCGTCGCGAGCGCCGTCAAAAACGCGCTCGCCCTCTGCCCGCCGCTGCCCGAAACGCTGCCCCCCGACACGGTGCGGGCGTTTTCGCTTTTGTCCCGCGACGAGGCGGTGCGGGGGGTGCACTTTCCCCGCAGCCCCGAGCACGCGGCCGAATGCAGGCGACGCCTCGTGTTTGAGGAGCTTTTGACCCTCAAGCTCGGCATGGGCCTTGTCAGGACAAACGGCAGGGGGGCTGCCGGGGTATGCATAAAACCCGACGGCCTCGGCGAGTTTATCTCTTCGCTGCCCTTCGAGCTCACGGGGGCACAGCGCCGCTCGCTCGACGAGATCGCGCGCGACCTTGCGGGGCCCGCGCCGATGAGCCGCCTTTTGCAGGGCGACGTCGGCAGCGGCAAGACGGTCGTCGCCGCGGGGGGCGTCTTTCTCGCCCGCAAAAGCGGCTGTCAAAGCGCGGTGATGGCGCCCACCGAGGTGCTCGCCGAGCAGCACTTCAAGACCTTCTCGGCCCTGCTCGCGCCGTTCGGCATAACGGTGGGGCTGCTGACAGGCTCGGTGACGGGGGCCGCCCGCCGCGAGCTGCTGAAAAGCATCGCGGACGGCTCGGTCGACCTGGTAGTCGGCACCCACGCCGTGCTGAGCGGGGGGGTCGATTTTAAGGCCCTCGGCTTTGCGGTCGCCGACGAGCAGCACCGCTTCGGCGTGCGCCAGCGCTCGAGCCTCGCGCACAAGGGGGTCGCGCCCCACCTGCTCGTGATGTCTGCGACGCCCATCCCGCGCACCCTCGCGCTCATCATGTACGGCGACCTCGACATCTCGGTCATTGACGAGATGCCCGCGGGCAGGCAGCCCGTGCGCACCATCCTCGTGGGAGAGGGGATGCGCGAGCGCTACCTCGGCTTTGTGCGCAAAACCGTCGCCGAGGGGCACGCGGCCTATATCGTCTGCCCCCTTGTCGAGGACAGCGACGAGCTGCCCGACATAAAATCCGCGACCGAATACCTCGGCGAGCTCGAGGAAAACTATCTTAGCGGGCTGCGCCTCGGCCTCGTGCACGGGCGCATGAAGCCCGCCGAAAAGGCGCGGGTGATGGACGCCTTTCGCGCGGGCGAAATCGACGTGCTCGTCTCGACCACCGTCGTCGAGGTGGGGGTCGACGTCCCTCGCGCGACCCTTATGATCATTGAAAACGCCGAGCGCTTCGGCCTGTCGACGCTGCACCAGCTGCGCGGCAGGGTCGGCCGCGGCGGCGGCGAAAGCTACTGTGTGCTGGTGTCGTCCTCGCGCGCCGCGGGCTCGCTCGAGCGGCTCAAGGTGATGGTGTCGACGAGCGACGGCTTTGAGATCGCGAAGCAGGACCTCAGGACGAGGGGGCCCGGCGACTTTTTCGGAAACCGCCAAAGCGGGCTGCCCGTGCTGCACGCGGCGCAGCTCGCCTCGGACGAGCGGGTGCTGTACGACGCCGCAGACGCGGCGCAGCAGATTCTCTCGCGGGACCCCCTGCTCACCACGCCCGAAAACCTGTCCCTTCGCGGGCAGGCCGAGCGGATGCTGCGCGATAACTCCGGCACATTGAACTGACGAGGTAATAACAGCTGATGTTTAAAAGAATTGCGGCGGCGCTCGCCGCCGTCTGCCTTATCGCGGCCCCCGCGGCGCCCGTGTACGCCGCGGACGCCGACTGCGGCTTTGACCTCGAGACCCTGTCGGGCTCGGTCGTCCTCATGAGCCTTGACACGGGCGAGGTGATATACGAAAAGAACGCCGACACCATTGTTGCCCCCGCCTCGACGACCAAGATCATGTCCGCGGCGCTCGCGATGGAGATGTGCCCCGACCTCGACGGCACCGTCGTCACCGTGCCCGACGACATATGGGCCGAGTTCTCGGGCCTCAACGTCTCGACGGCCGACCTCAAGCCGGGTGAAGAGCTGACGATGCGCGAGCTTGTCTACTGCATGCTGCTTCAGTCGGCAAACGAGGCGGCGTCGACGGTGGCGCGCTACTTTGGGTGGGACGAGTTCATCGCCGCGATGAACCAAAAGGCAGCACAGCTCGGCTGCACGGGCACAACCTACACCGACCCGCACGGCGTCTTTTCGATGGCGAACGGCGGCAACGCAACCACCGCGCGCGACCTTGCGAAGATAACCGAGTGGGCGCTGAGCGTGCCGGGCTTTCTCGACATCGCATCCGAATACCGCCACTATAAAGAGGAGACCAACAAAAACGCGGGGGTCTGGCTGTCGAGCACCAACATGATGCAGAACCCCAACTCGGGGTACTACACCTCCTACATCAGGGGGGTCAAGACGGGCACCACCGACGAGTCGGGGCGCTGCCTTGTGACGACGGCGCAGAAGGACGGCGAAAGCTACCTGCTCGTGCTGCTCGGCGCGCCGTTTGAGCCGAGCGCCCTCGTGTGGGAGGAGGGCAACTCGGTCTACACCGACACCCGCCGCATCTACGACTGGGTGTTCGACAACCTGCGGGTGCAGAACGTGGTGGACACGGGCACGATCGTGTCCGAGATAAAGCTTCGCTATTCGAGCGAGCGGGACACCCTGCTGCTCTATCCGAGCGGCGAGCTGTACACCGTCGTCAACCAAAAAGAGGAAGCGAACGAAGTCGAGTATGTCTGCGACCTGCCCGACGAGATAAAGGCGCCCGTTGAGGCGGGCCAGGTCATCGGCACGGCCGAGGTCTACCGAAACGGGCGCTACATCGGTACGACCGAGCTCGTGTCGCGCGAGGCCGTCGAGCGCAGCACCTTTTTGATGGTGATGGACAACCTGTCCGACATCCTGACCTCCAAGGCCGCCGTCGCAGTCTACATCCTGCTCGGCGCGCTTACCGCGTTCTATATCTATTTCGCGCTCGTCGTGATGCCCAAAAGGCAAAAGCAGCGCCGCAGGCAGGCGCTGCGGGCGGCACAGCAAAGGGTGAACGGCGCGCGGCCCGCAAACGGCTCAATACGGGTCGTCCCCGACGACGAGATCTCCTCGGGCAAAAGGGCGGCCCAAAAGCGAAAGCCCCCGTCGGGCGGTTCGCGCCGCAAAAAGGGCGCTTCTCCGGGCGCCGGGACAAAGGGCGGCTCAAAGCAGGGCGGCTCGAGGTACGGCGACCGTCATATCCGATTTTGACGGGCGCCGTCCGATACGTCCCGCGGCGCGGGGCACAATACCGAAAAAGGGGTTGCTGTTGCGATGGGAACACTGAGGCGCTCGCTTCACGCCCACGATATCTGAACACATGAAGGGCTTAAACGCGCTGTAACGCGGGCCCGCCCGCGACAAAATAACAAACAGAAGAGGTACAGCAATGATTGAACTTGTAGGATATCTCGGTTCCGCCCTTGTCGTCGTGTCGATGCTGATGTCGTCGGTCGTAAAGCTGCGGGTGATCAACACCGTCGGCAGCGTGATCTTCGCGACCTACGCCGTCATCATCCAATCGTACCCCACCGCGCTTATGAACGCCTGTCTTGTGGCGATCAACATCTACAACCTTGTCAAGCTGAGCCGTGCGAGCAAGGCCTATACCCTTGTGACGGGCGAGCCCGGCGAGCGGATGCTCGACTACTTCCTGCAATACCACCGCGACGACATCAACAAGTACTTCCTCGGGTTCTCGGACGGCGCGCAGGCCGACCGGGCGTATGTCACCTTTTGCGGCTCCGACCCCGTCGGGGTGCTGCTCGGCAAAAGCGCGGACGGCGGCACGCTCAATGTTGTGCTCGATTATACGACGCCAGCCTACCGCGACTTTTCCATCGGCCCCTACCTCTACGGCAAGCTCGCCGAGGACGGCGTCAAGCGGCTGGTGTGCACCGAAAAGCTTGCGCCGGCCCACGTCTCATACCTTGAACGGATGGGCTTTGAGGAAAACAACGGCGCCTACATAAAGGAGCTGTAGAGTGCGCGATGTTCGGCTCGGAGCGTTTTGACCTGAGAAGACGAACAACCCCGGTTTGCCCTCTGCGGGCAAAACACCTCCCGGCGATGTCGGACGCCCGCAAGACGGCAGCAGAAAACCGCTGCATTGCGGCGTCCGTCGGACGGGAGCGGCAAAAAAGAAAAGCGGCGGATTCGGCTTTACAGCCGAGTCCGCCGCTTTTTCCATCGCTTGCCGCCCATTCAACGGGGTACGGCGCTGCGATCAAGATCTCCGAGACGCGCGCGCCGCAGGGACTTTCAGACTTCCTTTCTGAAGGGGTCGCCGTCCTGTCTCATGCCCGAAAACCATGCTGCCGTCGACATCCGACATGCACGCGGCCCGTCGAACGGCGAGCCCGGTATACCGCCGACCTGTCGGCCGAAAAAACATCCCTGCCGACTGTTATTTTAAAGTACGACGGGTTCCGGTTCTTTCCGCAGCAAAAAATTTTTTAAATTCTTTGCAACATTTCTCCCCTCCCGTCTGTATATAGGGCAGAACGGCAGATAAGCCGGTCAAAGAACCCCATAACAGAAAGGAAACCTACTGTGAAGAAAATACTTGCTTTTGTGCTGTGCGCCGTAACGGCGCTGTCCCTGTCCGCCTGCGGCGGCAGCGGAAAGACGGACGAAAATCCCGCCTCTTGTTTGCCGGTTTGCACCCGCATACACAGCGGCCTGAAGGGCGGCAGAGACGCGGTCTTGCCGCACAGGGGAAGCCCCAAACCGGCGCGAGGCCCGACAGGGCCGCGCCGGGGCAGGCCACAGGCCTGCCCCCAAAAAACAGCCGCGGGCTGTTTTTGCGGTTTGGGGCCGCGGCTTGTTCGGGGCTGTAGCTCCTTCGGAACCGCTGCTTGTTCGGAACTGTCGATCGTTCGGTACTGTTCCCCCGAGCGCCTCAGAGAAAACTCTTTGCCAGCGCTAAAAAGCCCTCGATCACCGCGAGGCCGACCTCGCCGCTCTTTTCGGGGTGGAACTGACAGCCCACCGCGTTGCCCCGCGCGTTGGCCGCCGCCGCGCAGATGCGCTCGCCGCCGTACACGCAGTCGGCGATGCGGCAGCGCGGGTCGCGGGGCCTGCCCGCGAACGAGTGCACAAAATAGCACTCGCCGCCGTCGGGCAGCCGCTCGAGCACGCTGTACGCCGCGTTTTCGCGCCCCGTCTCGGTGCGCACGAGCGCTTCCCAGCCGACATGCGGCACCCGTCTCTGAGCGCCGTCGGCTCCGACCGCGGCCAGCCGCTCGACCCTGCCGTCGATGATGCCGAGGCCCTTGTGCACGCCGAACTCGTCGCTCTCGCAAAACAGCATCTGCATCCCGAGGCATATCCCGAGCAGCGGCGTCCCGCTCTCGGCTTTGCTCTTGATTACCTCGACAAGGCCGAGCCTTTTTAGGCCGTCCATCCCGTCCGCAAAGGCGCCGACGCCGGGCAGAACCAAAATCTCAGCCGCGGACACCCTGTCCCGCTCGCCCGTGACATCGGTCTCGGCCCCGAAATGTCGAAACGCCCGCTCGACGCTGAGCAGGTTTGACAGCCCGTAGTTTATCACCGTCACCCGCACACTCTCACCTCCTGCCCCAGCTCGGCGATCTCCCGCTTGAGCGCGCGGACGGTCGTGTCGCGGTAGTGCAGAACGGAGGCGGCGGCCACCGCGGACGCGCCCGCGCGCGCCGCCTCGACGATGTCTCCCGCACAGCCCGCGCCGCCCGAGCAGATCACGGGGATATCCACCGCGCCGCACACGGCCTTTATCAGCTCTGTGTCCATGCCGCGCCTGAATCCCTCCCTGTCGACCGACGTCAGCAATATCTCGCCCGCGCCGAGGCTCTCGCCGCGGCGCGCCCACTCCACCGCGTCGAGCCCGCTGTGCTCGCGCCCGTTGTCATAATAGCACTCGTAGTTCCCCGCAGGCGTGCGCTTGGCCTCGATGCTGAGCACCATGCACTGGCTGCCGAACGCCGACGCGATCTCGCCGATTATCTCGGGCCGTTTTATCGCCGCCGTGTTGACGGCCGTCTTGTCGGCGCCCATCGACAGGATATCCCGCACGTCCTCCCTCGAGCGCAGACCGCCGCCCACCGTTATCGGGATAAACACCTCGTCGGTCGTGCGCCTCACGATGTCGGACAGGTTGTTGCGGTTGTAGAGACTCGCGACGATGTCCATGTACAATATCTCATCGACGCCCTGCTCGTAATACTCCCGCGCAAAATCGTTGGGGTGTCCGAGCTTGCGAAGCCCCTCAAGCTGTATCCCCTTGACCAAAAAGTTGTTCTTCACGTCGAGGCGCGCGATAAGTCTTATTTTGGCCAATTGCAGTCCCCCCTTTTCACGGCAAACCCGTTCTCAGTCAAACACGGTGCGGCGCAGCTTCCACTCGCCGTTGTCGTACATCCACAGATGCGGCGAGCGAAAGCGGTCGGTGAGGTCGCTGAAGTACGCGGCGTCCATCATCGGCTGCTCAAAGCATGCGCGGGTCTCGGGCGAGAAGTTCTTTTCGTCGATGGAAAGGTACCTGTATATCTCGTCGGCAAACCTCGCGGGGAACTCGCCGTCAAATTTTTTGACAAGCGCAACCCCCTCGTCGCGGGTTATCTCGTCGTTTCTTATCTCCTGCGCGGCGTCGTACGACGCCCTGCCCACGCCGAACTTTATCCAGGTCGTATAGTAGAAAAAGTCGTCGATCTTGTCGTCGATCGAGTTGTATTTTGAGTATGTCCCCACCGTGCGCTCGGGGCTCGGCTTAAAGTCCGAGTGCTCGACGCTGTAGTAATAGGCCCCCTGCGGGTGCCACTTGAGATAGTACCCGAGGTAGTGCACCTCGACATTGCGGCGCTCGAGCTCCTCCTCGGTCGGGGGCAGATAGATCGAAAGATCGGCGGGGTCGACCTTAAAATCCTCCTCCAGCTGCCTTACCGAGACGCCGCCGAGGTAGAGCTCCTCCTTGCCCTTTGTCGCAAAAAACCTAGAGTCCCGCAGCGCCGACTCGTTGTCGGCGATGGGGTTGCCGTACTCGGCCTCGTTCTCGCCGTAGAACACGAGAGGGATACCGAACATCGCCGCCATCCTCGGCGCGAGCTGCTTTTGCCCGAGGATAAACGGCTGGAACGGGTGGAACAGGTTTTCGGTGGCAAGGCGGGTCAAAAGCCTGTGCGTCCTGCCGTTCGGGGTGCACAGATAGTTGTCAAACCCCGCGTGTATCCACGACTCGAAGTTGTCCCACCCCCACGGGGTGTAGATGTGGGGAGCCCAGGTCACCGTCAGCGGGTGCATGCCGTATTTATACTTGAGCATGTGGCTCGCGTAAAAGCTGTCCTTGCCGCCGCTGCCCGGAACAAGGCAGTCGTAGCTGCCGTCGGTCTTGCGAAAGCGGTCGCACAGCTCGACGAGCTCGCGCTCGCGCTCGGCCCAGTCGATGTTGCCGTCCCGTTTCATGCGGTTTGCCTTGCACGCGTCGCACTCGCCGTCCTCGCTTATGTGCATGCTGTGCTTTATCGACTTAATCGTGTGCTCAAACTCGCGGCATGAGTTGGGCTTTTGGTTGCTCATGACACAGCTTTTGCAGAACTTCACCTCGGGCGGCAGACCGTACATGACCTCGGGGTCTTTGATGTCGGGCGCGTACTTAGAATAATCAATCTCTATGTGTCTCTTCAGCGGTTCCATTTCCCTCTTCTCCTTTTGCTGTCCTTGATAGCCCGGCGCGGCGTCCCGCCGCAGCCGCCGAGCGCAAAATACAAAAAAGCGCCGACCGAGGGACATCCCTCAGCCGACGCCTTTGTCGACGCGGCTATTATACCACATCTGAAAGCGTTTTACAAGTAAAACCTGAAGAGCGGGTGCGGGGACTGTGGGCGGTGTTTAACGCCGCAGCATAAGGCGTGTTTAATCGGCAGAGCCGTGCACAGTCACCCCCCTCTAAGCTACCCGTTTGCCGCAAGCCCCAAAGCCTGCACCCGTCCCTCAGGCCGCGTGCCCTTAAGCTTCCCTCTGTGAGGGGGTAGGTTAGCAAGCCCTAAAGCTTACGCTCGACCCGTGGGTTGCGGACTTTAAAGGCTCCCTTGTGTAAAGGGAGCCTTAAGGGCGCGTCGTTCCATTTGCTCGCGGTAAAGGCGGCTTGGGATACAGCAAGCCCCAAAGCCTGCGCTCATCCCTCTGCCTTCGCGCCCTTGAGCTTCCCCCGTGGGGGGAAGAGCCGAACGGTCGGCCGGTCGGGCTCAATCGGAACGATAGCCCGAAAGGCGCATAATATCGCGCCGAATGTCAAATGTCCGTTCCGCTACCATTTGACCACTCCGCGCGATAGATGCGCGTCGTAATCGGTACGACGACCGAAAGGCGCATAATATCGCGCCGAATGTCAAATGTCCGTTCCGCTTACGTTTG
>CAYSRC010000025.1:0-33708 GCA_964433495.1 uncultured Oscillospiraceae bacterium | reverse complement strand
CGATGACCCCGATCTTATATCGCCCGCCGAGACGCTCTATCAGCCCCAAAAGGGTCGTTGTCTTGCCCGCGCCGGGCGACGACATGACGTTGACGGCAAACACACCGCGCTGCTTGAGCTCTTGCCTGAGCCTGTCGGCGGCGAGGTCGTTGTTCTCGAACGCACTCTTTGACAGGGTGATCGTTTTAACCTGTTTCATCTGCTCCTTAACCTGCGCGCCGCAGGAGGGCGTTTTGTCAGGACAAAGCCCTCCTGCGGTTGAAATCTGTCTTTCGGGATGTCGCAGCAATGCGCCCCGACGGCGCGCTTCGTCCGCGGGCTCCCCGCCGCCCCTGCGGGCGCCGGGACATGCCGCGGCGCGGCACGCATTGCCGTGTTATTTGAAGAACCTTCTGACGAGGTCCCTGCTGTACTCGACGGTCTCCTCCATGTCGCCGAACGACATGACCTCGCCCGCGTAGTAGGTGTTGTCCTTGCCCTGCATCGCCTCGACCTTCTCATACCAGCCGTCGGCGTAGTCCTTGCAGCTGACATGCGGGAAGTAGTACCAGTCGTCGATGCGTTCGACCTTTTCGACCTTGCGGCCGCACCGCTCCATGTCCTTGAGGGTGGTGTCGCGCGCCGTCTCAAAGGGCACGTCCTCCATGCCCTCGTGGTTGCGAAGGGTGAAGGTGACGAGCGGCTGGTCGTCCGCGTCGGGCCAGCGGTGATAGAACACCATCAGGTGCCCGCGCGTCTCGTTGGTCATGTTCTCGAAGAAGTAGTAGGAGATCTCGGGGCAGTTGCCCTCCTCGGTCCTCACCGCCATGGTGAAGTACTCCTTGTGGACGATTTTGGAGAACAGCTCGGTCTCCTCGGGGCGCGGGTCGCCGTACTTGAGGAACAGCTCGAGCGGGGTGCAGATGATGAGCTGATCGAACTCCTCGACCTTGCCGCCGACCGTCACAAACACCTTGCCGTCCCGGCGCTCGATCCCCGTGACCTCCGAGTTGAGCAGCGCGGGGTGTTTGAGGTGGGCGTTGACCCCCTCCCAAATCGACTGGGTGCCGTTCTTCCAGGTCCACAGCTTGCCTGTCGAAAGGAACTGCCGCACCGTAAAGGCGTCGAGATACTTGAGAACATAGGCGGCGGGAATCTCGTCAAAGTACCCGTAGCCGAACGAGGTGAACGGGCCCTTCCAAACGAGGGTCGCGTCCTCGCATTTGTTCAGCTTCAAAAACTCGGAGAAGGGCATGCAGAGATCCTTGAGGTTGGGGTTTTCGCCCTCGATGTGCGCAAGCTTCATCTCGGGCGAGGGGCACGGGCCCTCGTACCTGCCCTCGGACACCCCGCGGTGGCCGTTGACATCATAGCCCTTGTACTTGTTATTCAACAGACGCGAGAGCTTTTTCATCTTCAGGAACTTTTTCAAAAGGGCGAGCTTAGAGGACTTTTGCGGCGTGCCGTCGGTCTCCATAAAGCGGCGGCCCATCGGCGGACCGCCGAGGTGGGTCGTGCCGCCGAACTCCTCGCACTCACGCACCGCAAAATAGGTCTCGCAGCCCATGACGGCGCCCATCTCGATGGTCCTGTCCTCCCAGCTGCCGTCCTTGTTCTTGACCTGCATCATCGGCGAAAAGGCCTTGCCGCCGACCCTGTCGGTCTTTTCATAGATGACATAGTTGTCGTATCCCTTTTTCTCGAGATACATCGCCATGCTCGTCCCGGCGGGGCCGCCGCCGATGATGCAGATACGATCGGTCTTTTTCATTATCTATACCCCCCAAAAAAATTTTAAAACACAGCAATACAACCGGCCGGACGCGCGGGGCCCGACCGCCTGCCGCGGCAGAGCCGATCGGCGCGTGCGCGCGGCAGGGCCGTTTCAGCGGGCGGCGCGCATCGTCTCGGACGCCCTTTTTCTTATATATCCCTCGACCTCGCCGACGCCCTCGCCGCGCTTTGCGGACGTCACAAAGACGGGGGCCGACGGGTTGCGCAGACGGATGTTGTCCCTCGCGCGCTCAATCGAAAAGTCAAAAACCGGCATGACGTCGGTCTTGGTGAGCACAACGGCCGAGGCGACCTCGAACATCAGCGGGTATTTGAGCGGCTTGTCGTCACCCTCGGGAACCGACAGCAGCACAAGGTTGTCGCCTGCGCCCGTGTCAAACTCGGCGGGGCACACGAGGTTTCCGATGTTCTCAAGGATGACGATGTCGAGCCCGTCCACACCGAGGGCCTCGAGCGCCTCGGCGGACATCTGACAGGTGATGTGACACGCGCCGCCCGTGTGCATCTGAATGGTTTTGACCCCGGTGAGACGCGACACGGTGTCGGCGTCGGCGGCCGAGTCGATATCCGCCTCGATGACCCCTATCCTGAAGTCACCCTTGAGGCGGTTGATGAGGTCGACGAGCAGCGTCGTCTTGCCGCTTCCGGGCGACGACATCACGTTGAGGTAGTAGATGCCGCGCGCAATAAGCCCCTCGCGAATCGCGGGGGCAAGCGCATTGTTGCGCGAGATGATGTCCTCTTTGATCTCGACAATTTTCATCGTTTCCATGGCTTTATTTTATACCATCCGTCTGACAATTGTCAACAGATTTTGCCGCCGAACCGCGCCCGTTTTCGGCAAAGTCGCACGACTGTTTGCCGAGATCTCTTTGCCGTGAAAAGCCCCGCGCCCTTGAGGCTCCCTTGTGTAAAGGGAGAATCGGCCGGTCGGGCTTAATAGGAACGATAGCCCGAAAGGCGCATAATACCGCGCCGCATGTCAAACGTCCGTTCCGCTTACGTTTGACCGCTCCGCGCGGCAGATGCGCATCGTAATCTGTACGACGGCCGACAGGGTTCACATATTCTCGTGAACTCAGCCGAGTGTAAAAATGTACGACACTCGGCACGCCCCGCGAGAGTATGCGGGGTGTGTCGAATGTCTGTTCCGCTTACATTCGACCGACTCGCGGGAATATGCGAGCCGCGTCAGCGAAGCTGACTGAGGGATTGACCGCACAAGACCTCGACACATGAATATGCTCTATGTTGCAATCTCAACCCGCCGCTTGCAATCCCCCCGCCGCGTCCTTCGGCCGCGCCGCCTCCCTTTACCTCAAGGGAAGCTTTTGCTCACTGCGAGCGTTCGGTCGGTTGAGGAGTCAGGCGGGAGTGTCCGAATGACAAATCATTTATGACAGGATATAGGCAGCGGCGGAAGCAGTCTGTCCCGGGTGCACAGACACATAAAATTAGGTTACAACGCAATTGGGTCCGACTATTTGCCGAACCGTATTGTTCCAAAGCCGCCGATGTGCTATACTATGCAGGATTGAGAGTATTTAATCGGCAGGAGGTGAGGGTGAGACGAACAAACTGAACATCGGTCTGTTCAACGACTCGTTTCCCCCGACCATCGACGGCGTGGCGAACGTCACGCTCAACTACGCGAGGGTCATTCAGCAAAAACACGGCACAGCGACGGTCGCGACCCCCTACTACCCCGGCGTGCAGGACGACTATCCGTTCGAGGTGCTGCGGTACCCGAGCGTCTACATCTCCAACGTGTACGGCTACCGCACGGGGTACCCCTTTTCATCGTCGGCGCTCTACGAGCTCGAAAAGCGGGGATTTGACCTCATCCACTCCCACTGCCCCGTCATCTCGACGGTGCTCGCGCGCATGGTTCGGCGCAGCACCCACAGACCTATCGTCTTCACCTACCACACCAAATTTGACATGGACGTCGCCAACATGACCTCAAGCGACGCCCTGCGCAGGGCCGCGATAAAGTTTCTAATCTCCAACATCAGCGCGTGCGACGAGGTTTGGACGGTGTCCGAGGGGGCCGGCAAAAACCTCGAGAGTCTCGGCTACGAGGGCGAATGGTCGGTCATGCCCAACGGCGTCGACTTTGCGCGCGGGAGAAGCTCGCCCGACGCCGTTGCCGCCGTCCGCTCGCGCTTCGGCGTCGCCGAGGACGAAGCGCTGTTTTTGTTCGTCGGGCGCATGATGTGGTACAAGGGCGTCAAAACCTCGCTCGACGGTATAAGACTGGCACTCGGGGACGGATGCCGCTGCCGCTTTTTGCTCGTCGGCGACGGCGTCGACCGCCCCGAGATCGAAAAATATGTCGAGGAGCAGGGCCTTGCGGATGTGTGCAGCTTTGCGGGCGCCGTGCGCGACCGCGAAGTTTTGCGGGACTATTTCACCGCGGCCGACCTGTTCCTGTTCCCGTCCACCTTCGACACCAACGGCATCGTCGTGCGCGAGGCCGCTGCATGCGCCTGCCCGAGCGTGCTCGTCAAAGGGAGCTGCGCCGCCGAGGGCATCGAGGACGGCGAAACGGGCATAATCATCGACGACAGCGCCCTCGCAATGGCCGAGGCGATCAAGCGCGCGTGTGAAAACCGCGATCGCCTGCGCCGGATAGGCGAAAACGCCGAGCGCAGGATCTATCTCTCGTGGGAGGACGCCGTCGACCTCGCGGTCGAGCGGTACCGCGAGATCATCACCCGCACCGCAAAGCCCGCCGACGACGCCTCGCTCGCCGCGGTGCTCAGCGCAAAAATCCTACAGATCAACACCGCGCTCAACGAGTTCACCCGAGAGGTTGCCGACATGGTGGACGAGTCGGTCGACCGATTTGATTACATGGTCGACAAGGCCATCGGCACCCCGCCGTCGGTGCTCATGCGGCAGCCGCCCGAGGGCGCCGGCAACTCGGGGACAAAGCTCTTTTTCGACAAGACGCTCGCGCTGTTTCATCAAAAGGACAAAAACGACCGATAAGGCCCGGCTTGTCGCCTCGGAGCTGTTGACAAACGGCCGTCTTTTGCGCAAAATAACATGGCGGGGCTTTTCGGGTTCGCCTTGCCCGCTCGGGCGGATCAAAGCCTTGAGGCGCCGCCCGTGTGCGCGCCCGCGCGGTCGGCTCTGCAGCGGCACACCGTTCTGCCGCCGCGCGCAGCGGCATGTCGAGTTTTAATTTGAATTCAGTAAAAAATGCATATAAGGGGTTAAAACAATGTCAGGACATTCCAAGTGGAACAATATCAAGCGCAAAAAGGAGAAGACCGACAGCCAGCGCGCAAAGATATTCACCAAGATGGGGCGCGAGATCGCGGTCGCCGTCCGCGAGGGCGGCGGCGACCCCACGACCAACGGCAAGCTGCGCGACATAATCGCGAAGGCAAAGGCCAACAACGTCCCCTCGGACAACATCGACCGCATCATCAAAAAGGCGCAGGGCGGCGACAAGACCGACTACGAGACCATCGTCTATGAGGGCTACGGCCCCGGCGGCATCGCCGTCATCGTCGAGACGCTGACCGACAACCGCAACCGAACCGCCGCCGACATGCGGCACTATTTTGACAAGTTCGGCGGCAACCTCGGCACCTCGGGCTGCGTGTCGTTTATGTTCAGCCAAAAGGGCGTCGTCGTCATCGACATGTCCGAGCGCAACGAGGACGCGGTGATGGAGGACTGCATCGACTGCGGCGCCGACGACATCGTCTTTGAGGGAGGCATGGCCGAGGTCTACACCGCGCCGAACGACCTGCGAAGCGTGCGCGAGGGGCTTGAGGCCAAGGGCTACGACTTTGTCTCGGCCGAGGTCGAGTACGTCCCCGACAGCTACACCGCACTCGAGGGGGAGGAAAACCTCAAGAAGATGAGCCTGCTGCTCGAGCACCTCGAGGACAACGACGACGTGCAGGACGTCTGGCACAACCTTGAGAACGAGGATGACCTGCCGGAGTAAGCAGGGTTATTTTAAGCGGGTTTATAGTTGTTATTGTGCGCAAATGCGCAAGCCCGCGGAAAGCAGCAGCTTTCCGCGGGCTTTTTGTGTGCCTCGGATGATGAGGAAGCGGAGCAGCTTATGCAAGACGGCGCCCGAAGAAAACGTTAAGGCGTTCGGGGCCAAAGTAAATGGGGTCAAGGCGTTATATTTAAACCGTGTAAACATTGAGAGCCGGGTAGATTGCCCCGCTTTTCCTTTCCCTCAAAACACAAGCACGGTCTGCGCACACAAACTGCCGCACGCCGAAAAAGCGCCCCGCGGCAATACAAAATTTTCCTCTTATAGCGGCGGTGACAGGGGCAATACTAACGGTGAAAGGTGGGAAGAAAAATGGCTAACGAATCCAAAAAGACCAACAGCAAGACAAGCAACAAATCGAGCAACAGCACGAACCGCTCGAGCAACAAGAGCTCCAACAGTTCGTCCAACAAGAGCACCAACAGCTCGTCCAATCGTTCGTCCAACTCCTCGAGCAGCAAGTAAGACCGAAAGCAGTAGGACCTTTGCGGGCGGCTCTGTCCCTGCAAGATGGGTCGCGAGTTGTCGCGGCACAGGGCCGAAACCGCACGCTTAAGCTTGCCCTTAAGCAAAAGACCCGCGCCCGGGCATACGCACGGACAGGGGTCTTTACATAGGTTTTTTATCTCGTCCGGGGCTACAGCCTCGGGCTTTTTTCTGCCGATTTCGGTGACAGGCATCGGCTTAGATTTAAAGGCGACCGACTGCCGGGGAAGGTATTGCTCTTTTGCACCTGAGGCCCCTCGCCGAACGCAAGCGGTACAATGTTCGTACACCCCGCGAGAATATGCGGAGTGTGTGTAAAGGGGGCTGTCTGCGCAGCAAGCTGAGGGATTGTCTTTTGTAAAGTCTCGTTGTCTGAAAAACCTTGCCGAAGCTTGAGCTGATGGCGACAATCCCTCCGTCGCAGTTTCCCTGCTTTACGTCTTTTCACAAAACAGCCATTCTCAACGGACCATGTAAAGGGAGCGGCCGAACGCAATCGGAACGGTGTTCGGCTGGGTTCACATATTCTCGTGAATTCAGCCGAGTGTAAAAATGTACGACACTCGGCACGCCCCGCGAGAGTATGCGGGGTGTGCCGCATGCCCGTACCTTTAACATGCGGCCATCCTGACGGAGTATGCGGGTCGTGCTTCCGCAAAGCGTTATTGACCGAACAGGCTTTTATTAGGCCATAACACACCTCCCGGCAACCCCTCCGCCGCGGGGTATACAAAAAGCCCGCGCGTGAACCTCGCCTGTGCGCCGTCCCCGCGCGGGTATTCTGTTTGTTTATCGCGCATGCCGTTTGAGCATCCGCCGCAGCTTGTCGCCGAGCCGCCGCTTTTCGGCGCGCTCGCGCGCTTTGAGGCGTCTTGTGCAGCACTTTCCGACGCTCACAAGCATCCCCTCCGCAGGCTCGAACGGGAACTCCCCCACCGGCTTTTTGAGCTCGTCCCCCTGTTCGCTTATCAGCACGGCGACGCCGTCCTCTATCCTGTCAATACTGTACTTCATTGTCCGTCCGCCCTGTGCGAGCCCGTCATGAGCTCGATGTGCTCGCCGTCGGTCACAAAGGTGAGGCTGCCGTCGGTGTCGGTGCGCACAAGCGCCGCGCCCGCGCGCTCGACCCTCTTCATAAACTTCTCCTTGGGGTAGCCGTACTCGTTGTCAACCCCGCACGACACCGCGACATACTCGGGAGCAACTGCGTTCAAAAAGTCCATGCTCGTCGCGTTTTTGGTGCCGTGGTGCCCCGCCTTGAGCACGTCGCAGCGCGGGATAAGCCCCCGCGCGATGAGGTCGTCCTCGGCCTCGTACTCGCAGTCGCCCGTGAGCAGAAAGGAGGTCTCGCCGTATCGGAAACAGAGCATGAGCGAGCTGTTGTTGAGGTCGGAGTAGAGCCCTGCCGAGATGACCTCCACCGAGCCCCTGTCAAACTCGAACACCTCGCCCGCCGTCGCCTGCCTTATCGGGATGTCAAGGCGGTCGATCGTGTCGAGGAAGTTCTCGTATGTACTGTTTGTCGGTGTCAGCTGCTCGTCAAAGCGGTCGATGACCACCTCGCCGATCTCATAGCTCTCGGCGAGCCGCGCGAAGCTGCCGATGTGGTCGGCGTGCGGGTGGGTCGCGAAAAAGCAGTCGATGCGCTCGACGCCGCTGTTTTTCAAAAATGCGTCGATGTCGTCATACGAGTCGCGGACGCCCGCGTCCACCAGCACGTTGTCCGTGCCCGCTTTGATGAATATCCCGTCCCCCTGGCCGACGTACATCACCGTCAGCGATACAAGCTCGTCGGGCAGGGCCTCAGCGTCGGCGCCCTGTAAGACGCCCGCGGCATCCGCATCGCCCCCGGCCCCCGCGCCGAAGACGCTCTCCCACGTCTCGTTGCGGGTCACATATATCTCAAAGAGCGCGGCAGCAAGCACGACGACCGCCGCGACGGCGATGCCCTTGACGATTTTTTTAAGGTTCTTTTTGCTCGGGATCCTCAGCTTTTTTGCCATAAACACCTCACTCGGCCGTGTTCATCATGCGCTCCTGCCACTGCTGGCGGGTCATGTTGACAGCGCGCGGCTTGCTGCCGTCGGGCGGGCCGACGATCCCCCGCTGTTCAAGCTCGTCCATGATACGCGCCGCGCGGGCATAGCCGAGCTTGAGCTTGCGCTGAAGCAGCGACGTCGAAGCCTGTCCCGCCTCCACAACGACCTCGATCGCGTCCTCGATCATCGGGTCGCCCTCCTCGGGGTCGTCGGCGGGGCCGCCTTTGGTTTTGGCCCTGGCTGCCATCTCGTCCATCTCGCGCATAAACTGCTCGTTGTAGCTCGCGGCCGTGCGCTCCTTCAAAAAGCCCACGACCTCGGCGACCTCGCTCTCGCTGACATAGCAGCCCTGTATCCTGACGGGCTTTGGCTGCCCCACCGCCCAAAAGAGCATGTCGCCGCGCCCGATGAGCTTTTCGGCGCCCGAGGTGTCGAGAATCGTCCTGCTGTCCACCTGCGAGGACACCTTGAAGGCAATCCTCGAGGGTATGTTGTTCTTTATCGTGCCGGTGATGACGTCCACCGACGGCCGCTGCGTCGCGACGACAAGGTGGATGCCGGCGGCACGGCCCATCTGCGCGATGCGGCAGACGGCGTCCTCGACCTCGGTTGGGGCGGTCATCATCAGGTCGGCGAGCTCGTCTATCACGATGACGAGGCGCGCCTTGTGCGCAAGGGGCTCGCCGTTCTCCTCGGCGGGGTCGTCCGCCGCGGGGCCCCGCCGCTCGACATAGGCGTTGTACTCGCCGATGTTGCGCACCCCGAGTTCGGAGAACAGCTTGTACCGTTTCAGCATCTCGCCCACCGCGGAGCCGAGCGCGCCCGCGGCCTTTTTGGGGTCGGTGACCACCGGGATGTACAGGTGCGGCAGCCCCTTGTAGCAGGTGAACTCGACCATCTTGGGGTCGATGAGGATCATCTGAAGGTCGTCGGGCGACGACTTGTACACGAGACTCACGATCATCGAGTTGATGCACACCGACTTGCCCATGCCGGTTGAGCCCGCGATCAGCAGGTGCGGCATCCCCGATATATCGCCGACGCGCACCTCGCCGCTTATCTCCATGCCCAGCGCAAAGGTCAGCGGCGACTGCGCGTCCCTGAACACGCTGCTCTCGATGGCGTTGCGAAGACCGACGGTGTTGACCGTCCTGTTGGGCACCTCGATGCCGACCGCCGCCTTGCCGGGGATGGGCGCCTCTATCCTGACGCCCGACGCCGCGAGGTTGAGCGCGAGGTCGTCCGCGAGACTCACGATCCTGCTCAGCCGCACGCCCGTCTCGGGCTGAAGCTCGTAGCGCGTGACCGACGGGCCCCTCGACACGTCGACGATCCGCGTGCGGACACCGAAGCTGTTGAGGGTTTCAACGAGCATGTCCGCGTTGTTTTTAAGCTCCTGCTGCGCCTGCGCCCCCGCCCTTAGATCGGTGCGCTTGAGCAGCGACAGCGGCGGAAAGACGTACTCGGGCTTTTCTGTCCGCAGCGGTTCGGCGGACACGCCTGCCGAGGGAACGAGAGCGGGTGTCTGCCCCCCGCTCTCGCGCGGTGAAGAGTCCTCTTCCGCCGCAGGATTGTCTTCGACGGCGGTCTCTGCGGTCTCGGGGCGTGTTTCACCCCCGCCCGCCGCGTCGCTCCCCTCTTCGGGCGCGGGGCCGAACGTCGCAAAGGTGCTGCTGATGACCTCGTCCGCGCGCAGCAGCTCGTCCACCACGCTCGCGGCGGGGCCGCTCGCCCGCGCCTTCCGGATCGTCTCGATGGGCAGCAGCTCAAGCCCCGTGTCCCGGTCGGCCGGCTCAAAGTCGGGCCCGAGCGGGATGTCTATTGCGCTTGCCCGCGCGGGTTTCGCCCGTTTGGCGGGCGCGACCTCGTCGACGCTCGGCCTCGGGGTGGTCCCCACGTCGATAGGGATGTCTATTCTGCTCCCGGGCACCCGGCTGTCGGCCGCCTCGGGCTTTGCCTCCGCCTCGGGATGCGTCGGCAGCGGGTCGACGGGGATGTCGATCTGCGCGCGTTTTTTGGGCTTTTGCGCCTCGTCCGCAGCCCCGTCATCCCCCTGCTCATGCTCGGCGGCGCTCAGAAGCTCGTCCTCCTCCCTGCGCACCCTCGAGCGCTCTTTGATGACGTCGATGGGTCTTTTTGCCCCGTTCACAAGGTCGACGACCGTCTTGCCCGTGATGAGCATGACCGAGATGAGAATTAAAATGATGAGCACGATGCGCGCCGCGGTGACGCCGCACGCGGCGCTGAGCGTCCACCCCAGCACCATCGAGAGCACGCCGCCGCCCGAGTGCGCGACGCCGAGCGCATACGCCGTCTCAACGTCGGCGGCAAGGTCGGTCACCCCCGCCCTCGAAAAGGCGTAGACCGTCCCCGACACCGTCAGAAGCAGCAGCAGAGCCTTTAACACCTTGGGCGCGGGGGTCGTTTTGCCGTAGGCGACGACGACGGCGGTGTAGATGCACAGCGGGCCGGTGAAGTAGGCGAACACACCCAGCACCCCGAACACCGCGTCGTGCAAAAATCTCCACACGCTCTGCCCCTCGACAAAGGCGAGCGCACACAGCACAAGACCGACGGCGAACAGGGCGATGCCCACCGCCGCCGCCTGCCTTGCGCGCTTTTCCCTGAGTTCCTTTTCCCGCCGCTGTCTCTCAAGCTCGGCCTTTGTCGGCCTGCCGCGTTTTGAAGCTGCCGCCATCAGCGCACCCCTTGGTTGAGCAGGTCGCCGATGATAGCGCCGATTCCCTTGCCCATGACCTGTTCGATTATTCCCACGACGATCACCGCCGCACCGAGCGCGGTGGTGTAATAGCCGAAAATTTTAAACCTGTCGGTTTTGACGAGCCATTGGATGAGCTTTATCGCCAAAAGGCCGACGACCGCGCTCGTGACCATCCCCGCGGCAAGGGTCACGGGGTCGTAGCTTATGCCCTCCTTGGCCGCGTCGATAAACTCGAACAGGCTTGCGCCCATGATCGCGGGGATGCCCATGATGAACGAGAAGCTGACCATGAACTCGCGCGAAAAGCCGAGCATCAGCCCGCTCGATATCGTCGAGCCGCTGCGCGAGACCCCCGGCAGTGCCGCAAACCCCTGAAAGGTGCCGATGATGAGGGCGTCGCCCGGGCGCATGTCTATCGCCGTCCTGTTGCCCTTGACGCACTTGTCGGACAGCAGCAGCATCGCGCCCGTGAACAAAAAGCAGCAGCCCTCGACGATGATGTCGTCGTCCTGTGAGAGCGCCTCGAATCTGTCCTTGATGAAGAAGAAAAACAGCAGCGGCACGAGCGCGAGCAGGATCATGATCACCGCGCGGCGCTCTTCATTGCACTCGCTGTATTTAAACTTTCCCGTAAAAATGTCGCCGATCATCCTGAACGCCTCGGCGATCATCGCAAAGATCGTCTTGTAAAAGGCGATGAACACCGCGACGAGGGTGCCGACGTGAAGCATCACCGTAAAGAACAGCGAGTTGTCGCTCGTCAGCCCGAAAAAGTGCTGAAAGAGCGTCAGATGCCCGTCGCTCGAAACGGGCAGAAACTCGGTCAGCCCCTGGATAATCCCCTGAATTATGCTGTCAATGATTGTCATATGTCACCCCGAAAATCAACTTGGCTTTATCGCGGCGGCAGGCCCCGGCCCGCGCCGTCGGCAGGCGCGCCGCCGCGCCCGTTTTGAAAAACAAACCAAAATGCGGATTTCGCCGCGCAGAGCGCGGACGGCCCGTCGTCCCGCGCCGCCCGTTTTGCAGAGCAGGGCGGCAGGACGGCCCGAAGCCGCGCAGCCTTTTGCATCGGCCTTAAAATAATAACATATTTTCACCTAAAAAAAAACCCTTTGGGACATATGTTCCTGTTTTTGCCGCGGCCGCGGCGCGGGGAAAGCGGACGGAAATCTCCAAAACACGGCAAAAGCGCCGTTCGCCTCACGGCGCTCGCGAAAAGCGCTCCGTATTCCCTCGGGGCGGCGGGATGCGGCCGCAAAGGAAGCGCCGAACGCCGGACAGATTCACGTCGCAATCGGTACGGTGTTCGACGGCTCACATAAACCCGTGAATTGTGCCGCATGTTATTCCGCTCACATGCGGCAGAGTTCACATATTCCCATGAATTCAGCCGAGTGTAAATTGTACGACACTCGGCACACTCTGCGGGAGGTTGCAGGGCATATTCTCACTTGTCTTTCAGGCTCCCTTTGCACAAGGGAGGCAGACAGGGCCCGCTGCAAACCTTGAGCCTCTCCGGGCACTTGGTACAGCGTTTTCTGTGAACGACTTCCGCGACGAGGCTTTTCCCTTAGCCCCCCGCCGAACGCTCGGCCGGCGCAAAAGGGCCGCCCCGCATGTCAAACGTCTGTTTCTCTTACATCCCGCCGCTCCGCGCGGCGGATGTGCGCCGCAACCGGCGCGGCGGCCGTCGCCCTCCCTGCCGCGCATGACAGAAACGGCGCGCGGCAGGGATTGACGTGCCCCGCGAGGCGTGCATAAGGGAATGGCGCTCAGGGTACGCCGCCTCTTCACGGCTTCCGCCGAACAAACAAGCCCACGCGCCGCCGCATCCCCTAAGCCTGCCGTTTTCTTTGGCCCTTGCGGATGCTCCTGTACAAAAACTCGAGCGCGTCGGAGAGCGTGCCCATCTCGTCGACAAGGCCCTCGCTCACCGCCTGCTCGCCGTCGAGCACGGTGCCCACGTCCATAACAAGCTCGCCCGTCTTCATAAGCAGCTTGAAAAACCGCTCGCGCGTTATGTCCGAGTGCTCGCATATAAAGCCGGTTATCCGCTCCTGCATCCTGTCAAAATGCCGCATCGTCTGCGGCACCCCCAGCAGCGTCCCGCTGTGCCGCACGGGGTGTACCGTCATGGTCGCGGTGGGGGCGATAAACGACCGCTTTGCCGACACCGCGAGCGGTATGCCGATCGAGTGCCCGCCGCCCAGCACGAGCGAGACGGTCGGCTTGCGCATGCCCGCGATGAGCTCGGCGATTGCAAGGCCCGCCTCGACATCGCCGCCCACCGTGTTGAGGATGATAAGCAGCCCCTCGATCGCGGGATCCTCCTCGATGGCGACGAGCAGCGGGATGACGTGCTCGTACTTGGTCGTCTTTGTCCCCGCGGGCGACTCGCTGTGCCCCTCTATCGTGCCCGCGATGGTCAGGCAGTGGATGGGATATCGCCCCCTTGTCATCGCGACCGACGCCGTGTCGAGCATCATGTCCCGGTCGAGGATGGGGTCGTCGCCCTCCGCCCGCTCTCGCCCGCACCCGGCGGGCTTCTCTCGGCCGCATCCTCGCTCGTCTGCGCCGTCCCCGCCGCCCTCCTTTTGTGCGGTGCTCCCATCGACTCGAGCCGCGCGCTCGACCCGCTCCCGGTTTTCGCGGCCGTTTTCCGCCCTGTTCCTGTGCTTTTTGTTCCGCTTGCTCATCTCTCCGCTTCCTTTCAAGACAGTTTTGCCCTTAGTGTTCCCTTGAGAGCAGCGTTTTAAACGGAGGATGCTGCGCGGGGCTTCCCTCTCCATTGTATGCGCTCTTAAGCGAGAATATCGGCGAAGCGGCGCGCCCTTGGGAGCGCGGCAAAAGACACAAATTATCTCGCCGTTTTTTATGTCAGATAATTGACAAACTTGTGCCTTTAGGTCTATTATATATTGAATGCCGTGCATCAATTTGCGCAGAAACTACGGGGTATATCTTATACTATGGGAATGACAGTTGCACAGAAGATTTTGAGCGCCCACCTCGTCGACGGCGCGCTCGGGAGCGGCGGCGAGATAGGCCTGCGGATTGACCAGACCCTCACGCAGGACGCCACGGGCACGATGGCCTACCTTCAGTTTGAGGCGATGGGCATCGAGCGGGTAAAGACCGAGCTGTCGGTCGCCTACATCGACCACAACACCCTGCAATCGGGCTTTGAAAACGCCGACGACCACGAGTATATCCGCACCGTCGCCAAAAAGCACGGGGTGCGCTACTCGGCGCCCGGCAACGGGATCTGTCATCAGGTCCATTTAGAGCGCTTCACCGTCCCCGGCAAGACCCTCATCGGGTCGGACAGCCACACCCCCACGGCGGGCGGCGCGGGGATGCTCGCGTTCGGCGCGGGCGGGCTCGACGTCGCGGTGGCGATGGGCGGCGGCGCGTACTATATAAGCGACCCCAAGATCGTCGGCGTCACCCTCACGGGCCGCCTTCGCGACGGCGTGGGCGCAAAGGACGTGATCCTCGAGATCCTGCGGCGCCTCGGCGTCAAGGGGGGCGTCGGGAAAATCATCGAATACCGCGGCGAGGGGGTCGAAACCCTCAGCGTGCCCGAGCGCGCGACCGTCACCAACATGGGGGCCGAGCTCGGCGCGACGACCTCGATATTCCCGAGCGATCAAAACACCCTCAAGTTTCTGCGCGCGCAGGGGCGGGGCGAGCAGTGGACGCCGCTTGCGGCCGACCCCGACGCCGTGTACGACGAGGAGCTGTGCGTCGACCTCGGCGCGCTCGAGCCGCTTGCCGCGTGTCCCCACATGCCCGACATCGTCAAGCCGGTGCGCGAGCTCGCGGGCCTCAAGGTCGACCAGGTGTGCATCGGCAGCTGCACCAACTCGTCCCTCGCGGACATGCTGACGGCGGCGAAGCTGCTCAGGGGCAAAAGGATCGCCGAGGGGGTCAGCCTCACGGTGTCGCCCGGCTCGCGCCAGGTGCTCGACATGCTCTCGCGCTGCGGCGCGCTGTCCGACATCATCGCGGCGGGCGCAAGGGTGCTCGAGTGCGCGTGCGGCCCCTGCATCGGCATGGGGCAGTCGCCCAAAAGCGGCGGCGTGAGCCTTCGCACCTTCAACCGAAACTTTGAGGGGCGCAGCGGCACCGCCGACGCGAAGGTCTATCTCGTCAGCCCCGAGACGGCCGTCGCGAGCGCCCTCGCGGGGCATATATGCGACCCGCGCGACATCTGCCGCGGCCTCAGGGTCGAGCTTCCCGAGGTCTTCACGGTCAACGACAACATGATCGCCATGCCGTGCGACCCGCTTGAGGCGCACGCGCTCGAGGTTGTAAAGGGTCCCAACATCAAGGATTTCCCGCTCGGCAGGCCCCTCGAGGACACCGTCAAGGCCCCCGTCGTGCTCAAGGTCGGCGACAACATCACGACCGACCACATCATGCCCGCGGGCAGCAAGATCCTGCCCTACCGCTCCAACATCCCCTATCTCTCAAGGTTCTGCTTCACGCGCTGCGACGAGGGCTTCCCCGAGCGCGCAAAAAAGGCGGGCTGCGGCTTTATCGTCGCGGGCGAAAACTACGGGCAGGGCTCGTCGCGCGAGCACGCGGCGCTTGTGCCGCTCTACCTCGGCATACGCGGCGTCATCGCGAAGAGCTTTGCGCGCATACACCGCGACAACCTCGTGAACAACGGCATCCTGCCGCTCGTGTTCAAAAACCCCGCCGACTGCGACGAGATAAACGAGGGCGACGTCCTCGAGCTCGACGACGCGAGGGACGCGGTGCAAAGCGGCGGCGACCTTGTCCTGCGCGACCTTACGAACGGCCGCTGCTATGCGCTCTCGTGCGACCTCACCGAGCGCCGGCGCGAGATCCTGCTCGACGGCGGGCTCATCAACCACACAAGGAGGAAATCCGGCAATGCTTGACATGGAAGGCGCAAAAAAACACTTTGAAGCGCTTCTCGAGATGCAGCAGCAGCGCTGCAAACGGATGGAGGCGCAAAAGGAGTTCATCGACTACTCCTCCCTCGACAAACTGATCATCGGCGTGTGCGGCGGCGACGGCATCGGCCCCGTCATTACGCGCGAGGCCGCCCGGGTGCTCGAGTTCATGCTCGAGGACGAGGTGAGGGCGGGGCGCGTCGAGTTCCGATACATCGACGGCCTCACCATCGAAAACCGCATCAAGTGCCGAAAGGCGATCCCCGACGACGTGCTCGAGCAGCTCAAGCGCTGCCACGTCATCCTCAAGGGGCCGACGACCACCCCCGACGCGGGGGACGGCGGGCCCAACATCGGCTCGGCAAACGTGGCCATGCGCCGCGAGCTCGACCTGTTCGCCAACGTGCGCCCGGTGCGCGTCCCCGACGAGGGGATCGACTGGACCTTCTTCCGCGAAAACACCGAGGGCGCTTACGCGGTGGGCGACAAGGGGCTCGAGATCCCCGGCATATCGGTCGACTTCACGATAACCACCGACGAAGGAACCCGCCGCATCGCCCGCATGGCGTATGAGTATGCGAGAAACAACGGCAAAAAGCGGGTATCCATCATCACAAAGGCAAACGTCGTCAAGCAGACGGACGGCAAGTTTCTGCGCCTGTGCAGCGAGGTCGGGCGCGAATATCCCGACATCGTCACCGACGACTGGTACGCCGACATCCTGACCGCAAAGCTCATCGACAAAGAGCGCAGGGGCCTTTTTGAGGTCCTCGTGCTGCCCAACCTGTACGGCGACATCGTCACCGACGAGGCGGCGCAGATACAGGGCGGCGTGGGCACGGCGGGCAGCGCAAACCTCGGCAAGCGCTACGCCATGTTCGAGGCCATCCACGGCTCGGCGCCCCGCATGGTCGAGGAGGGGCGGGACAGGTACGCCGACCCCTGCTCGATGCTGCGGGCGGCGGCGATGCTGCTTCGCCACATCGGGCGCTCCGAGCGGGCCGACACCCTCGAGCGCGCGCTCGACCGCTGCATGTTCACCGAAAAAAAGCTCGTGATCACGGGGCGCAGCGACGGCTGCACCTGCCGTGAGTTCGGCGACTATGTCACCGAAACGGTGCGGGCCGCGGCGGAGCGTGAGACAAGATGAAGGGTGTAAACGGACACGAGGTGTCGCTGCCCGTGGTGCGGCGGCTGCCGCGCTACTACCGCTTTTTGAGCGAGCTCAAAAAGAGCGGGATCGTGCGTATATCCTCAAAGGAGCTTGCCCGGCAGATGGAGCTCACCGCCTCCCAGATACGGCAGGATCTCAACTGCTTCGGCGGCTTCGGGCAGCAGGGCTACGGCTACAACGTCTGCCAGCTCGCGGCCGAGATCGAGCGGATCCTCTACCTTGACAACCGCCTGCCCGCGATCATGATCGGCGTGGGCAACCTCGGGCGGGCGCTGACCTCCTTTCTCTATGAGGCAAAGGGGATAAACCTCATCGGACTCTTTGACAAAAACCCCAAGGCGGTGCTCGAGACAAGCCCCGACCTGTCGGTGATGCCGGTGGGAGAGCTCGAGGATTTCTGCCGGCTCAACAAGCCGGTGATCGGCATCCTGTGCATCCCGGGCGAGCGGGCGCAGTCGATGGCCGACCGCCTCGTTGCGCTCGGCATCCGCGGGCTGTGGAACTTCAGCCACATCGAGCTTCGCCTGCCCGACAGCGTGAATGTCGAAAATGTCCACCTCGGCGACAGCATCATGACGCTGGGCTTTAAGGTCAACACGGCGCTGCGCGCCGGGGAGGAGCAGCATGGCTAAACTCTACTTCCGCTACGGCGCGATGAATTCGGGCAAGACGACCGCCCTCATCCAGGTCGCGTTCAACTATGAAGAGCGCGGCATGCGCGTGCTCGTCATAAAGCCCAAAATCGACACAAAGGGCGGCGACATGCTGCTTTCGCGCATCGGCGCGCAGCGCAGGGTCGACCTGCTCGCCCCCGCCGACATGGATCTTTACGGCGAGATAGAGGCGCGCAACGCCGCCGAAAGGATAAGCTGCGTGCTCACCGACGAGTCGCAGTTTTTCACCCCGCAGCAGGTCGACGAGCTGATGCTCGTTGCGGTCAAGCTCAACATCCCCGTCATATGCTACGGCCTTCGCGCCGACTTTCTCACCCACGGCTTCCCCGGCAGCATCCGCCTGCTCGAGACGGCGCACACCCTCGAGGAGCTCAAGACGATCTGCGAGTGCGGCAAAAAGGCGATGATAAACGCCCGCCTCGTAAACGGCGAGTACGTCTTCTCGGGCTCGCAGGTCGCCATCGACGGCGAGGACAACGTCGAGTACCGCTCGCTCTGCCCCGAGTGCTACTTCAGAATAAAGGCCGAGCGCGAGGGGCGCTGAGCAGGGAGGCTGTGCCGATTCAAAACAGCCCGATAAACCGAAATTTGAGGTATAAACGAAGAGAAATGCCAAGGGTAAAGCTCACGATTACGGACAGCAAATGCAGGTGCGGCTATTTTACAAGAGGACAGGAATTTCTCGTGGAAGATTTATGCCCGCCGCTGTGTCACGAGTTGTGGAACAACATCTATCCGCTTGTTTATGCATTGCAAAACGGCGCACTGCTTGACTATGGACAGACGACGGCTAAAATGTTCGATGCAGGATGTCCGGATGGGGGCAGAGTTCATATTCATGGGGAAGTGGTGGGAGACTGACAACTCCCGATTTATCGGTGCTTTCTGCAACGTGAGAGCAGGTATCGACCTGCGGCCCAAATTTCGCTTCGCTCCTTTGTTCCGTCGGTCTGATACTTGTTGAGGTAGCCGCCTCAAACCCGCCTTTGACCGGCGCGGAGCGCCGAATAATTATTGCCCCTGCCCGGGATGATCCTCAGGGCGGGGGCAATTCTTTATCCGCAATGCGCGAGTATGCAAGGCATATCGGCGTTCGTTCATATTAACGCCGACCGGGGGAAGATTTCTGAGACCTAAAGCTTCACGCTTTCCCCCGAGCAGCGTGTCAGCGCCTCCTCTGCCAAACGGCCGGGCGGTGAGAAAGGCTCGTTCGGGCTCGCATTAACCCCATGAGGCGTCACGCGCACTACCCGCCGCATACCCGCTTTAAGACCGCGTCCGACAACACTCGGAACAGCTTTTCGCACAGCGCGCTGAGCAGCACGGCGGCGAGGGTGCATGCAAACAGCTCGTCGGTCGCGAGGTTGACCTTCGAGTCGTACAGCATCCCGCCGAGCGAGCCCGCCGTCACGCCGAGCACCTCGGCCGCGATCCCCGACTTCCACGCAAGACCGATGCCCGCAAGGCCCGCCGCGCGCAGCTGCGGCATGAGCTCGGGCAGATAGATAAACCGCAGGCGGGTCGCGGCCGACATGCCGTAGACGTCGGCGACGTCAAAGAGCGATCTGTCGAGCGCCCCGAAGCCCTCGTCCAGCGTCCCGTACACCACAGGCAGCGCCGTCACAAAGGAGATCAGCACCGCAATGCCGCGCGACCCCGCGACGATGAGTGCGAGGATGATAAAGGACGCCACCGGCACCGACTTGAGCGCCGTCATGAGGGGACTTAGCAGCGTGCGCAGGGCCTTGATGCGGTACGCCGCCGACGCCAGCACGACGCCTGCGCAAAAGGCGGCCGCAAAGCCCGCCGTCACCCGCAGAAAGCTCCCGAACACCGCACCCCAAAACGCGCGGGCGCCGCACAGGCGGACAAACGCCGCCGCCGTCTCCCACGGGGACGCCAAAAACAGGCGCCTCCCCGCGAGCAGCGACACAAGGGACCACACGCCCAGCCACAAGAGCGCCGCCCCCGCACCTTTTATCTGTCTGAAAACCCTGTCTCTTGTGCCGTCGGCATCTTTCTTCACCAAAGCTCCCCCCTCGCGCGCAACATCGGCCCCGGCGGCTTTTGACCGCGTCAATCGCCGCACAGATAGAACCCGTCGTCGGGCAGTTCGCCGCCCACCGACGCGGGGTTTTGATTATACAGAACCTCTAAATACGCCGAAAGCGCTCGCTTCATCTCCTCGCCCTCGATAAAGGTGATGTTGCAGTAGGGCAGCGCCGCCAGCGCGACCTCGGGCTTTGCGACCACGCCGAGCTCCGCCGTCAGCTGCGCAGTCTGCTCGGGGTTTTGCAGCGCGTATTGGGCCGAAGCGGCTGCGTCCTCGCAAAACCGCGCAAGGACATCGGGATATGTCTCGGCAAACGCCCTTGTCACAACGGTGACGCCGGTGACGAGGGTGCGCCCCGACGCGCTCTCCCACTCGGCGGTGAGGTCGAGCGCCGTGCGCAGGTCCTCATTTTTTGCCGCCACCGCCGCGATGTACGGCTGGGGCAGCACCGCGACGATGCCGTCGCGCTCGGACAAAAGCGACGCTATCTCCCCCGCCTCCGAGCGGTACTCGATGTCGACGTCGACGTCGGGGTCAAGCCCGTTCCACCCGAGCACCGCGTTAAAAACGTACTCGGGTGTCGTCCCCTTGCCCGTCGAATACACCGTTCTCCCGCGCAGATCCTCCACCGACGATACCGGCTCGCCGCCGTTCTGCACCACATACAGCACGCCCAGCGTGTTTATCGCGACGACCTCTATGCCGCCGTCCGTTTTCGCGTACAGGTTCGCCGCAAGGTTTGCGGGGATCGCGGCGACATCGACCTTTCCCGCGGCGATCAACCCCGTTATCTCGTCCGCCGCGCCGTACACGGTGCTTTGCAGCTCGTACCCCTGTGCCGCACCGCCGGCCTGATCGTCGATGAGCTTTGCAAGGCCCATCGTCGTAGGGCCGCTGAGCGACGCGAGTCGGATGACGGCTGCCTCCTCCCCGCCGCCCGTCGCAGCGTCCGCACCCTCTGCGCGGGCGCCGCACCCTGAGAGCAGTGACAGCGCAAGCGCCGCGGCAAGAGCAAAAGAAACAGGTTTTTTCACTTTTTCACCCCATTACACATTGTTGCAGATTTGGGCTCACAGATTACAGTATAGGGGTATTCTCAGATTTTTTCAATGCTCTTCGGGACAGGCCTTAAAAAACCGGCCCGCTCGCCGACGCCCTCGGCCGAAACAGCTTTTTTCGCGGCACGTGCGGCCCCGAAGCCCCGCTCTCCCCGCGCAAACGGGGTGTGTTATAATGACTGTATAGCCTATTGCTCTCGCGAGTGCGCGGGCTTTGGGGCCCGCTTCAAAAGCCGCCGCGTTTGCTTCAAGAACACCCGGGCGCGCAAAACGTTCCCCCGCTTGCACGACGCGCTTTGCCGCAGCCGCCCGCGCGTCGTTCACCGATGACGGCATGGGACAACAACAGACCCGGCACGGCGGTTTTTCCCGCAATTCGCATTGATTTCGACACAAAGCAGGGATAATGTCGTTCAGTTTCGCGAAAAAAAGCTTTATCATTGAACCATCAACCGCGGATGAAATCCATTTTTCTGAGTGTAAAGGAGATACCACCGTGAACACAGACAAGATCTATGCGCAGGCGATAGCAAACGAATATTCCCCCAAGGACACCTCGAAGGTCGTCGCCTTAAAAAAACTCGACCGCAAGGCAAAGAGCAAGGCCAACATCTTCGCCTATACCCTCGGGGTCGCGGCGGCGCTCGTCATGGGCGTGGGCATGTGCCTTTCGATGAACGTCATAGGGGGCGGGACGGCGCTCTCCATGACGGCGGGGATCGTCCTCGGCGTCGTCGGCATCGTCGGTGTCGGCCTCAACTATCCCATCTACAAAAGGCTGCTCGAAAGCGGAAAAAGGCGATACGCCTTCGAGATCATGCAGCTTGCGAGGGAGATCTCCGAGGAGGCGGAATAGACGGCCGGGAGGGAGGCCGCAGGACACATGAACAAATCCGAAAGCAGATATTTCAACACTGCCCTGCGCATGGACGAGGCGCTGATCTCCCTGCTTGAAACCAAGGATCTCGAATACATCACCGTGAAGGAGATCTGCAGGAGGGCGGGGGTCAACCGTTCGACCTTCTATCTTCACTATGAGACCGTCGCCGACCTCGTCGAGGAGGCGGCCGAGACCGTCAGCCGGCGATTCCTGTCCTATTTTGACAAAAAAGAGGCCGACCTCGGCGGGATAGACGGCCGCACGCCTGCCGACCTTGTGCTGATAAACGAGGACTATCTGCTGCCCTATCTCGAGTTTGTAAAGGACAACAAAAGCATATACCGCGCCGCCTATAAAAACCCCGTCGGCATGAAGACGGCCGTCCGCTACGGCGACCTCAAGAGCAAAATCATCGAGCCCGTTCTCAAGCGCTTCAACATCCCCGACGCCCTTCACCGGTACTACATCGCGTATTATATCGAGGGCCTTACGGCGATCGTCAACGAGTGGCTGGACGGCGGCTGCGCCGAGCCCGTTCAAACGGTGGCCGCCGTGATCGAAGCGTGCGTGAGGCCCTCGGACGGTGCGAAGGGCGATCTCCGCGGGCGGTGAACCGTTTGTCCCGGCTTAAAAGCACAGAATGCGAGGCGCAGGGGGCGGGCCCTGCGGGCGGTGAGACGGCGCGCGAAAGGATGCGCCGGTTTTTTAAAAAGAGAAAAACCGACCGCGTTTTCAGGGCGGCGACGAGCGGCGTCCTCTCGCTCGCCGCCACGACGGCGTTTGCGCTCTACAACGGGTATTTCGGCGTTTCGGAGCGCTCGGTCTGGCACGGCAGCATCTGCCTGTTTTATCTGCTTCTCTGCGCGATACGGGGCGTCGTCCTCTCGGGCGCGGGACGCGCCCGGCGGGCGGGCGGCTCCGACCGGCCGCGCATAAGCCGCGCGGTGTTCCTGCTCAGCTCCTGCCTGCTTTTGCTGCTCGACCTGCTGCTCATCCTGCCAGTCTCGCTGCTCGTGCTTCTGCAAAGGCCGGTGAGCATGGGGCTAATCCCCGCCATTGCGACGGCAGCCTACACCACATACAAGATCACCGCCGCGGTAATAGGCTTTGCGCGCCGCTCCCGGGGAGGCTTTGACCCGCTCGCCGACGAGCTGCAAACCATCCGGCTCATCGACGCGCTCGTCTCGGTGCTCTCGCTTCAAAACACCCTGATCACGGTGAACCTGCCGCAAAAGGGGGACGCCCGCTCGATGCTCACCCTGTCCGCGGTCTCGGGCGCGGTGATCTATCTCATCATTCTTTTTGTCACCGTTCAAATGATCGTTTCGGGCGCGCGGGCATACCGGGGACGGCCGCCTGCTTCACATGACAAAAAGCGCCGCTGAAAAGCCCCCTGTTTCACATCGAAAGCCGCGCCTCGGGAGAGCGTACAAGCGCGGGACACAGCTGCCGGTCCTTGCGGTAGATAATCACCTGTCTCGCCTCAGGGTACAGAGTGCGGGACATGTGTGCGGTGTCTGCCCTTGTTTCCGAAAAAGGGCAGCCTCTGTTTTAAAAATCAGTAACTTCGACACTAAGAATACCCCGCCCCAAGAGCAGTTTTGCCCAAAAGCAACCCCGCTTCAAAAAGCGGCCTCTGCCCCACAAACAGAGCCTTGGGGCCTCGCCCCCAATCAGTCTGCGTCCCAAAAAGAAGCCTCCCTCTAAAAAAGGCATCTCTGACTTCAAAACCACCCCTGCCCAAAAAAGCGGTCGTCCGCGCTCCTTCGACGCGGCCGACCGCTTTTTTTCAATACAACCGACGCGCCCGCCTGCACCTGCCCTGCGAGCCGCGCGTGTTTTTTATTATGGTCCGGGACACACCGCCTCGCCGCAACGCGGCCAAAGCGGAAACGACAGAATTCACCCGCGCAAAGGCGCCTTCCCTTGCCGCTCGGACGCGCGAAAAATCAGTCGTCGACGTCAAACGATTCAAGCTTGCCCCGCTTTTCGGGCTTTATGTCCCCGTGCCGCACAAAGAGCATGGTGACGAGGGAGGCAAAGACAAAGATTGCAGCGTAGGGGAACAGCGTATAATAGCTTACATCCATCAGCCACCCCGAGAAGATGGGCGTGATGATCTGCGCCGTCATCGACACGGTGTAATAGTACCCCGTATACACCCCGACGTCGCCGTCTCTCGACAGCTCGACCACCATGGGGTAGCTGTTGACATTGATGAACGCCCAGCCGAAGCCCGCGAACACAAAGAAGATATAGAGCAGCGGGGTCACCGAGGTAAAAAACGCGCCCGCGGTGAACGCCGCACCCAGCATGGCGATGCCGAGCATGATCGTCTTTTTGCGCCCTATCCTGCTCGCAATCATGCCGACGGGGATGTAGGACACGATGGCAGCCGCCGTGCACACCATCATAATCATCGAATAGTTTTCCTTGAGCACCACCGCCGCATAGCGGCTGAAGCCCGACTTGACGGCGTTGTAGCCCATGAACCACAAAAACACGCTCGCAAGGATAAAGACGAGCGAGCGGAACACCGGGCGCGGCAGCTTTTTGCCCGCGTTCGCGTCCTCGGGCTCGTCCTCCGACGCGTCGACGCCGTACCGCGCGCTCTCCTCCTCCATCTCCTTTACGCACTGCGGCTCCTTGATCTTCCAAAACAGCAGCGCCACCGACACCGCCATGAGCACCGCCAGCACAACAAACACGGGCAGGTAGTCGGGGCGGTACTCTTCACCGGGGACAGGCTTTTTTATAAACACCTGGATCGTCACCAGCATCAGCATGCCGCCCACCGCGCCCGCGAGGTTGATTATCGCGTTGGCCCTGCTGCGCAGCGGCTTTGGCGTGATGTCGGGCATGAGCGCCACCGCGGGGCTGCGGTAGACCGCCATCGCCACCAGCACAAAGCCGAGGCCGACAAAGAAGATCGCGAGGTTGTCCGTGAGCTCGGACAGCGGGAGGATTATCAGGCACGCCACCGCGACAAAGGTGCCGCCGAGTATGTACGGCATGCGTCTGCCGATGCGCGTGCGCGTTCTGTCGCTCAGCCTGCCGAAGAGCGGCAGCATGAAAAGCGCGAGGATGTTGTCGAGCGCCATGACCACGCCGATCGCCGCGTCGTCCACCTTGAAGGTGTTTTGCAGCATGAGCGGGACAAGGCCGTCGTAAACCTCCCAAAACGCGCAGATCGAAAGAAACGCGAGCCCCACCCACAGCGTCCGCCTGTAGTTAAGCTTCATGGTTGTTACCCCTTGTTGTTTTTAGCGATCCCCGAACCCTTTCGCCTCTCTTGCGAGACCGCACGGCGCGCCCCGTTCGCCCCGGCGGCACATCTCGCCGCCCGTCGAGGGCCCTTAAATCGAGATGTTGCAGTTTTATTATAACCCCCCGCGTTCATGATGACAAGATATTTCGTCGAAAGCTGTCAAAAAATATATATTTTATACAAATCAGATCTGTCACTGTCCTTCGTCTGCCGCCTTAAGCGCCTCGTCGATCAATCGGTCGAGATCCTCTATTGACGACAGGCCGTTTGCCGCCGCCCGCAGCCTTGCCGCGCCCCGCATCCCCTTTAAGTACCACGCGGCGTGCTTGCGCGCCTCCTGCATGGCGATGTAGGGGCCCTTTTGCCGTGTCATCTCGCACACCTGCGCCCGCAGCACCGCAAGCCTCTGCTCGAGCGGCGGAGGCTCAAAGGCAGGGCCGCCGCGCAGCCGCGCAGCTATCTCGGCGAACACAAACGGGTTGCCCATCGTCCCCCTGCCGACCATGACGGCGTCGCAGCCCGTCACCGCGAGCATATCCGCGGCGTCCCCGCCGCACAGGATGTCGCCGTTGCCGACGACGGGCGCCGACACCGCGCGCTTGACCTGCCTTATCACGTCGAGGTCGACGGGCGGCATGTACATCTGCGCGCGCGTCCTGCCGTGCACGGTGATGAGGGACGCCCCCGCGCGCTCGAGCCGCGGGGCGAGCTGCGGCGCGCTTATCCCGTCGTACCCCGCGCGTATCTTGACGCTCACGGGCACCGAGGCCGCCGCGACAGCCGCCCGCATCACCTCGCACGCGAGGTCGGGCGTCGACATCAGCGCGCTGCCCGCCCCGCTTGCCGTTATCTTGGGCGCAGGGCAGCCCATGTTGATGTCGATGAAGTCGGGCGACGCCTCCCGCTCGACTATCCTCACCGCGCCGAACATGTCCTCGGCGCACGCGCCGAACAGCTGTATGCCGATGGGGCGCTCGTCCTCGGCGAAGCGCATGAGCGCCCGGGATTTTTTGTCCCCCATCACGAGCGCCTTTGCGCTGATCATCTCGCTGACGACAAAGTCGGCGCCGAAGCGGCGGCACACCTGTCTGAAGGCGCTGTCGCTCACGCCCGCCATCGGCGCGAGCCACACACTGCCCGCGACCCTGTCAAATACGCCCATCTTTTGACCCTCCTCGACGAGATTTTTGCGCCGCAGGGGCGCTGTTGCCGGCCCTCTCGCCCCTATGAATCGCGGCAGGGCTCCGCCCTCGAAACGACCCGCCCGGCAAAAAGCGGGGCGGGGGCCTGCGCCACGGCGGTCTTACTTAACCGCGCGGGGAAAACAGTTCTGCCCCGCGAAACGATCCGCCCGCCCGGCAAAAGCGGGGCGGGACATGCGCCCCGGCGACGCAAAGCGCCGTCCCCCGCGGCACGCATTCCGCAAACAGGCAGCGGCCGCGCAGGCATGGCCCGCGCGGCCGCTTAAGCCGTAAAGAAACTCTGTTATACCGTGCCCTGGGCGATCATCGCGTTCGCGACCTTGAGGAAGCCCGCGATGTTTGCGCCCGCAAGCAGGTTGCCCTTCATGCCGAACTCCTCGGCCGCGGAATAGGCCGCGCGGAAGATGTTCTTCATGATATCCCTGAGTTTGCCGTCCACCTCGTCGAACGTCCAGCTGTAGCGCATCGAGTTCTGGGACATCTCAAGGCCGGAGACCGCGACGCCGCCCGCGTTTGCCGCCTTTGCCGGCCCGAACAGAACGCCCGCCGCCTGAAGCTTGGTGACGGCGTCGTAGGTGCAGGGCATGTTCGCGCCCTCGCACACGGCGATGCAGCCGTTTTTGATCAGCTTGTCGGCGGCCTCGGCGTCGAGCTCGTTCTGCGTTGCGCAGGGCAATGCGATATCGCACTTTACGCCCCACACGCCCTTGCAGCCCTCAAAATAGCTTGCGCCCGCGACGCGCTTTGCGTACTCGCTGATACGTCCGCGCTCGACCTCCTTTATCTGCCTGAGCACCTCGAGGTCGATGCCGTTCTCGTCCACGACATAGCCGTTCGAGTCGGATACCGTCACCACCTTCGCGCCGAGCTCGCTCGCCTTTTTGACGGCGTAGGTCGCGACGTTGCCCGAGCCCGAGACGACGACGCGCTTGCCCTTAAAGCTGTCGCCCCTCATGCAGCCGAGCATCTCCTCGGTGAAATAGCACAGGCCGAAGCCGGTCGCCTCGGTTCTCGCGAGCGAGCCGCCGAAGGGCAGCCCCTTGCCGGTGAGCACCCCCGTCCACTCGTTCGCGATGCGCTTGTACTGCCCGAACATGTACCCGACCTCGCGCGCGCCCACGCCGATGTCGCCCGCGGGGACGTCGGTGTCGGGGCCGATGTGGCGGTAGAGCTCGGTCATGAAGCTCTGACAAAAGCGCATGATCTCGTTGTCCGACTTGCCCTTGGGGTCAAAGTCGCTGCCGCCCTTGCCGCCGCCCATCGGCAGCGTCGTAAGGCTGTTTTTAAAGGTCTGCTCAAAGCCCAAAAACTTGATCACCGACGCGTTGACGGTGGGGTGCAGCCTGAGGCCGCCCTTGTAGGGGCCTATCGCCGAGTTGAACTGCACGCGGAAGCCGCGGTTGACCCTGACGTTGCCCTCGTCGTCGACCCAGGGAACCCTGAATTGGATAAAGCGCTCGGGCTCGACAAGGCGCTCGAGGACGCCGTTTTTGCGGTACCTGTCGTCCTTTTCGACCACCGGCTCAAGCGATTCGAGAACCTCGGACACCGCCTGCAAAAACTCGGTCTCGCCCGGGTTGCGCCTCTCGACATCGGCGTAAACCTTCTTTAGATATTCGTTTTTCACTGGGCTTACAATCCTTTCTGAATCTGTTTGAGGCGGGATGTATACCCGCCCGAATTTGTTACACTTCATTATATTACGCCGCTAAAGCTATTGCAACAAAAAGTTTTTGTTGCTATACTTTAGATGAGGGGTATCGCCCCGTCATCGGGCAGCGACAGGGGGGTGTGAGGCCCCTTCGGCCCGAGCGGGTTTTATCCCTTGACAAAAGACGTCGGGTGCAATCCGCCGCCGAAACGGCGGGGACATCCTGTCGCGTCTGTAACACATGCGAGCGGGTCGGATGGCAGCGCGCACAGCGTGAGGAAAGTCCGAGCTCCACAGGGCGGGATAACTGCTAACGGCAGCCGGGGGCGACCCCAGGGAGAGTGCAACAGAGATATACCGCCCGCCGTTTTCCGGCGGGTAAGGGTGGAAAGGCGAGGTAAGAGCTCACCGGCGCACAGGCGACTGTGCGGCCCTGTAAACCCTATCCGGAGCAACACCGACATGGGACAGTATGCTTAGCCCTGAGCGTCCCGAGGAGTGGCTTGAGCGTCGAGGCGACCCGACGTCGAGATAGATTGTCATCCGAGACAGAACTCGGCTTACAGACCCGGTCGCATAGGGCGGCACGCGGCCCGAACGGGCTTGCGCGCCGCCTGTTTTTATGCCCTCGCCGCCCTGTGCACAAAAATACAACGGAAAAACGGAGTTTTACAACGATGCAGAGAGATATCCGCGCGGAGCTTGCGGCGCTTGCCGACCCCGAATACAAACGGTTTCACGCGGGGCTCGTCCCCACGCTCGACCCCGACACGATTTTGGGGGTGCGGATGCCCGCGCTGCGAAGGTACGCAAAATCGCTCGCCTCAAGCGACGACGCGCGCGAGTTCATCACCCTTCTTCCCCACCCAACCTATGAGGAGAACACCCTGCACGCCCTGCTGATTGAACGCGAGGGGGATTTTGACGAGCTGTGCGCGCAGCTCGACCGCTTTTTGCCCTTTGTCGATAACTGGGCGACCTGCGACGTCATGTCCCCGAAGCTCTTTAAAAAGCATCCCGACGGCCTCTTGCAGCGGGCGGCATCGTGGGCGGGCTCGTCCCACACCTACACCTGCCGCTTCGGCGTCGGCGTGCTCATGCGCTGTTTTTTGGACGAGCGGTTTTCGCCCGAAATCCTCGACATCGTCGCGGAGATCCCGTGCGGCGACTACTATATCGACATGATGCGCGCCTGGTTTTTTTGCGAGGCGCTGATAAAGCGGTACGACAGCGCCGTCGCCGTTCTCGAGGCGGGGCGCCTTGACGCCTTCACCCACAACAAGGCCATCCAAAAGGCGCGGGAGAGTTTTCGCATCGACGAAGCCAAAAAGCAGTATCTCAAATCGCTTAAGGCTATGGCCTGAAAGCGGCTCTTAAGGCTCTCTTAGAAGCTCGACCAAAAGGGGCCCAAAGGACAGGTCATGCAACAGCACGCAAAAAAGCGCCCGTTTCGGCTTCACAGCTGAGTCGGGCGCTTTTTCTATGCTCCGTTGCCGTTTCGGGGGTCTGTTAAAAAGGCAGGATGTTGCGATAAGGGCCTCTGAACCCCGGTCGCAGCAAATCTTTTCCGTCCTAATTTTTGAAAGGGCGGTATCCTGTCGTCCCCCATGCCTCAAATCAAACTGCTGTCTGCATCCGATACGAAAGCACTTTACCGAGAGATACGCTAAAACCAACAGGGCGGCACACAAGGCCGCCCTGTTGGTTTGGTTTTGGGGTAGGGTTTGGTTTCGGTTTCGACACGCGCGGCGCAAGCTGCCGTCGGCGCGCTTTTGTTTTTATCTTTGCAGTCAACAGACCGGGGCCTTGCCGACCCGCTCGGAGGCGCGCATCTGCCTCTCCCGCCGCTTCCGCCCTACAGCAGCGGCGCGAACAGCCGCAGGAACGAGCGGAGCAGAAAGCGCAGCAGCCCTATGCGCTCCCTCTCCGCGGTGACCTCCTCGCACAGCGGGAACAGGCGCAAAAAATCGTCGCGCACCTCCTTCACCGCCGCGCTTCTGTACATGTACGCCGCGCATTCATAGTGGAGGTAGAGGCTGCGGTAGTCGAGGTTTATGCTTCCGACGACGGCGATGCGGTCGTCGCACACAAAGTTTTTGCTGTGGATGAACCCCGGGGTGTACTTGAACACCCGCACCCCCTCGTCGGCGAGCTGCTCAAAATAGCTGCTCGACACCTCGTAGGCGTACCACTTGTCGGGGATCTCGGGGACGATAAGCCGCACGTCCACCCCGCGCTTTGCCGCGAAGCTCAGCGCCGTCGTGAGCTCGCTGTCGAGGATGAGATAGGGCGTCGCGATGTAAAGGTACCGTCCCGCCCCGTTGATTATGTCCAGATAGACGTTCTCGGCCGTTCTTTCGGTGTCCTGCGGGTTGTCGGCGTACGGCATGACATAGCCGCCGTCGCTCTTAAAGCTCGCCCGCTCGGCCGGGGTGGGCTTTGCCCGCTCGTAGTCGACCTCTTCGCCCGTCACAAGGTACCACTGCTGCAAAAACATCGCGGCGAAGTTGTAGGCCGCGTCGCCCCGCACGACAAGGCCCGAGTCGAGCCAGTGCCCGAACCGCTCGTAGAGGTTGACGTACTCGTCGGCGAGGTTGATGCCGCCCGTCATGGCCGCGACGCCGTCCACCGCGACGATCTTGCGGTGGTCGCGGTTGTTCTGCGTCACCGTCAAAAGGGGCACAAACCTGCCGAACTCGCACGCCTTTATCCCGAACGAGCGCAGCATCCCCGCGTAGTTGACGGGCAGAATCGAGCCGCTGCCCACGCCGTCAAACATCACGCGCACATCCAGCCCTTCGGCAGCCTTTTGCTTGAGGACGTCGAGCACGCTCTCCCACATGTGCCCCTCGTCGATGATAAAAAACTCGAGGTAGATGTACCGTTTTGCGCCCGACAGAACCTCCAGCAGTGTCCGCCAATACTCCTCGCCCGACGGCAGAAAGCGGGTCTCGGTGTTGCCGACCGCCGAGTAGCCGCCCTTTTCGTCCATGTACTTCACAAGCGCCGCGATGTCGGGGCTTTTGTTGCGCAGCCGGCTCAGCACCGCCTCGTCCTGCCTGAGATATTCGCGGCTGTCCTCGCGCATCCTGTCCGCACGCTTGTGATAGCCCTTGCTCAGCTTCTGCCATTGCAGGATGACGTAAAAGATGCCGCCGAACACCGGGAAGATGAGGATGGGCACGATCCACGCCATCTGAAAGGCGGGGTTGTCCCGCTTGCCGAGGATGTAAAACACCACCAGCACGCTGATGACAATCATCGAAAAGGACAAGAGATGGGACAGCAGGCTGTTGGCGCCCGACAGCTCGGTTATGCCGAAGAGCACTGCAACCTGCAAAGCAAGCAGCAGGCACACAAGCCCGAACTGGCTGAACAGCTTTTTCATCAGCCTTCGCACGCTCTTACGCCCCCTCTCCCCTGTTGAAATCATCTGCCTTTGTCCTGTCACCCGTCGCCCCGCCCGCAAAAGGCGGCTGCCCGCGCACACGGGCCGCCCGACAACAGTGTCATTATAAACAAGGCTTATCAAAAGTTTATCAAATCGGCGCCCAAAAATCAAATTATGCACACAAAAAGGAGGGGGGACATCCCCCCTCCGCGTTGTGTGACAGACGCCGCAAAGATTCCCGCGCGCGTCAGTTCTGCACCCTGCCGAGCGTTGTGTTGTCCTTTGTCCTGTCCCGCAACGCCTCCACCGGGTGCGGCTTTTCCTCATAGCGGTAGTCGCAGCCCTTCTCCTTGATATAGCTTGCAATCACCCTGTGGGCGGGCTCGTCGCGCTCGCTTCTGTTGACGGCCGCCTGATAGTCGAAGAATCGGTAGTCCTCGGGCAGATCATCCACGGGGACGGGGTCCTCACCCATCGCCGTGTTGCACACCGTGCCCGCAAGCACCTCGCGGATATACCCGATGTTGGGTCCTATCTTGAGCAGCGAGGGGAACTCGGGCTTCGGGTAGATCTCCTGCCAGGTGCGCTTTTCATACCTCTCGAGCAGCGAGGCGGCGAGGTGCAGGTGCGCAATCTCCTGCTCCAAAAGCTCCTCCCACAGCTGCTTGATATACTCATTTTTCTCATCGCCGTAGCAGGAGTAGTAGAGATAGCACTCGGTGTACTCGTGCATAAGCAGGTTCTCGAGCGGGGTACACGTCGGGTCCTTGAGGCTGCCGTACTGAGTGACGTGCTGCTCCTCGATCATCGCGATCTCGGTGTACAGCCTGCGCCCCTGCTCCGAGTCATAAAACGTCCCGAGGTTCATATAGTAGTTCATCGTCTGCTGCTCGGCCGCCGTGATGATGGCGGTGTGCAGCGTGGTGAGCGGGTCGTCGGTCTTCGCACAGCCGAACCGCCTTATCGAGTCGAGCGGGTGACGATGCTCGGAGATCGTCGGGCGGCCCGGCATGATCTCGGTATACCGCCCCACCAGCTTCTCGGCCTTTATGCCGCGCTCGCCCTCGAGCAGGTCGGCATAGCGGTAGAGGTGGTCAAAGTCCTCGAGCAGCGCGAGGTCGAGCGCCGCCTTGACGTCGGGGTTCGTCTCCTTTTGCGCCATTGACGCGGTGAGATCGACGGCCAGCTGCTCATAGCCTATCGTCGTCTCGAGGATGCCCTCGCTTATCGGCTTGAGGGCGGCGATGCGCTTTTGCTGCTGCTGCTCGACGCGGCGAATCAGCGCGAGGTCGCGCCGCAGGTCGTTGTTGTCGCACTGCCTCGACATGCGGTGCCCCATCCAGACCGACTCAAACTCGGTGCCGTTCATCAATATGACGCGGCAGCGCGTGTAGGGGTCGACGGTGTTTTTGTTGTAGGGCTTGGAGTTGAGCGTCCTCCAGTCGACAAAGCAGCTGTCGATGTCGACGGGCTTGTGTTCAAAGGGGTTAAATGCCATTGTCTGTTTTCTCCGTTCGACAAGATGTATTTGCGCTTATCATGTCCCGTTTCGGGCCCGTTATACGCCCCCGCACCCAAATCCCGCACATCGAGCGAACGGTATCTCAACGCGCACGGCGCGCTGTCTTTGGCATTTTTCGCCCCAAGCCCGCAGCCCGTACACTGTGTAAACGATAACTCGGGGCGGTGCGGCCGTTTTCGCCCCGCGCGCCGAAACGCCCCGCCGCCTACAGGTTTGCAACGGGCGCCGCGCGATATCGTGTAAGATTGTCCAACATGTTTGACAATCTTACACTTGACAAGGAACGACCCGTGCGGGTACACCGCACGGGTCGTTCCGTTACATTTTTAAACCAGCAATCGCAAAGGCCTGTCTCTCGCGCCGCCGGGCGGCGGCACGGCGGACGGCCCCGCCGTCGGTTTAGAGCGAGGGGCCCGCCGAGACGAGGGCCTTGCCCGCGTCGTTGCCGGTATACTTGACAAAGTTCTTGATGAACCTGTCGGCGAGGTCCTTCGCCTTCTTGTCCCACTCGGCCGCATCGGCATAGGTGTCGCGCGGGTCGAGGATGCCCGGATCGACGCCGGGCAGCGCCGTGGGAACGGTGAGGTTGAAGTACGGGATGGTCTTGGTCTCGGCCTTGAGGATCGAGCCGTCCAGGATGGCGTCGATGATGCCGCGCGTGTCCTTGATGGAGATACGCTTGCCCGTGCCGTTCCAGCCGGTGTTGACAAGATATGCCTTCGCACCGCTCTTCTGCATCTTCTTGACGAGCTCCTCGCCGTACTTGGTGGGGTGCAGCTCTAAGAATGCCTGGCCGAAGCAGGCGGAGAAGGTGGGAGTGGGCTCGGTGATGCCGCGCTCGGTACCGGCCAGCTTGGCGG
>CAYSRC010000024.1:0-35105 GCA_964433495.1 uncultured Oscillospiraceae bacterium | reverse complement strand
TAACCTTCCCCTCGGGGGGAAGGTGCCGACAATGTCGGCGGATGAGGGGGAAGCCCTTAAAGGCTCCCTTACCGCGTGTAAGCGGAACGACATGCGGTACAACTCACGGGAATATGCGAGCCGTGTGTAAAGGGAGCTGTCAGCGTCAGCTGACTGAGGGATTGTCCCCCCGCCCTTTCCCCGCCCGCTCTGCCTTTCAAACCTGTCCCCCATGAGCTCAAAATCCCCTGTCCTCCCCCACCCCCGGGTATCCCCGAAACCGCCCTCCCGCTTTCCCAAAAGTCCCAACCCCGGCGCACCAAAAAAGCCCCGCGGCGCTTTGCGCCGCAGAGCTAAACAACACCGGATCACACCTGCGATTCCAATAGGGCAAGGCCGTCTAAGCGTATAGATTACCCCATATTTTGAACCCGCTGAGCGTTTTGAAAAAGACGGCTTATCCGAGCAGCTTGACTATATCTATTCTAAAACACTGCTCTTATACTCTTTGAATTTGCGCTGTTCCTCCTCCCATACATCAATCAAATCCCTAAGCTCCCTCGTGCTCACCACGCTTTTTCCGGGCATAGGCCTGTTGTCCTCCATGCACTCCTCGCCGTATTCCTCCAATTCATCGAAGTATACAAAGATTGTTGTTTCGGGCGTTGCCCTCCACATCATTAGCTCTCCGTCGCCCTCGGCCTTTTCTTCCTTTCCCTCCAAAACGCTGTCCAACCTCTCTTTGATCGACTCTCCCTCGAAAAACAGGTTCTCCCAAAAAAAGGTATTCAGCACCTCAAATTCATTCCTAAATACAAAGTCCAAACATTTCGGCTTTCCGTTAAAAAACTTTATTTCTTTCTTGTATCGTATCATCGGCTATTTACCTCCCCATGTCGGATAAACGCTTAACAGCTTTCCCCTGTTTCCTGCCTTGATAACTTCATTCTCACATAGGGGGGCTTCCCATCCCATTTTCCCTAATCCTCCGCAAATATCGCATCCATAATCGTGTCAATCATCCTACGATATCCTCTTTCGTTTCCCCTCTTTTTTCTTAGATATGCCTCAAGACCTGCGTGCAGGACGGAACTTACTGCGTTATCGTTTTCGTCTCCCCTATTCTCATCCCCTCCAAGCAAGAGCTCATAATTTCATTGTAGATACCGTCCGCTTCGTCGGGCATTATATCAAAGCATTTGGACAAAACAAGCCAAACGCGATTCTCGAATCAAAAAACACCTGTTTCTCGGCGTCGTCGCCCCTTTTTGATATAAATACGCCGTTTATCAATCCCGCCGCCGCAACCATCATTGCATAGCGTTCCCCTTCCGTCATCTCATTGATGGGCTTAGGCGCAGCCGCCAACATCTCTTTTGTCAAGTTGGTACATTCAAATGCCTTTTCCTTATCGGTCGGATGGATTTTCCCCATTTTATTTCTCCCCCTCGGCCGCTTTTACCCCGCCTGTTTTCGGTATTTCAAATGTCGTGTACCTTGATATCTTCCCGTTGCTGCTCTCAAGTTGATTATCTATCATCGTATCAATTTTGTCAACGCCGACATCAGCGTCCGAAAGCCGCCTTGCCCTTCTCCCTCGCCCTTAAGGCTCCCTTGTGTAAAGGGAGCTGTCGGCGCAGTCGACTGAGGGATTGTCTCGCCCTTGCTTCCCCCCTCAAACAAAAAGCCCCGCGGCGCTTTACACCGCAGAGCCCTCTTTTCACGTGCAAAAGCCTCGGCCTTCACACAAATGCTCTCCCTTACAGCGGGTTTCCGTCCACTATAAAATACTTGTACGCCTTCTCAATCTCCTCAATATATCCGTTTGTATCTCCATCCAACCTCCATCGGGCATACCCCTCTATTCCCGCGTGCATGGTGGCGCTGTACTCCCGGCTTACCCTCGCGTCCGATTTTTCCAGTATCGTGTTAAACGTCTCTTCCGCGTCCGCAAGCTTGCACCCAAAGTACCTCACCATCAAGGCTGTGAACGTGACCTTCATGTTCATGAAATCTTTTTTGTCTTCGCCCATGAATATCGTGCTCAGCACGCCGAACAGATAAATCGAGCAGATGCGCAATTCCTTCTCCGTAATCGGGTCACTTTTACAGCTTGCCCAATAATGCAAAAGGTCAAAGCACAACCTCGCATCGACAATTTGTTCTTTGCTGATACCACACTTCATCAAAAAACCGTCAAAAATCTTTATATCGGTTTCCTTCGAAAACAATTTGTTAAAATCCGGCATATCACTTCACCTTTTGTCCTTTAAATCTCACTGCTCGGGGCATCCGTTCAATCTTTGTAGCCCCGCTTATACCATAGCTTTCCAACTGCATTCTTGCCAATCCTATTGCCACGTCGGTCTGTATATCCGAATAACCAACCTCTATAAAGGCATTATACACCGCTCCCGAGTATTCTTCAACTGTCGGCAATGTATTGCTGTTTCTGTACGGCAATAGAAAAGTCTCGTTAAACTCATGAAAGGTTTGGTGCGTTCCTTCATCCGACGAAGCGTTTCCTTCCACCAGTATGCCTATTCCCTCACCCCTGCTTTCGATTTTTTTCTTAAACATTGGGTATTGAACAATATGGTGGGCTTGATAGTCCGCAAATTCCTCTCTGTGTTTTTCTCGATATTTTTTAATATCCCTTATCTTTCCCACAACCAACGTGCGATCCCCTTCCATGATCAAAACGCCATCCTCTATCCTGATGCCGCAATCTGTGAAATCAGGATCGCTCTTTTTCTTTTCACCATATTTTTCTAACGAGAAATCAGCAATCTTTCCCTCGGATTCGGCTTGCTCTGCTGCCTCCTCTCTCCCTTCTCTTTCCGCGGTCCCGCCGGACAGTTCTTTCGCAAGCCCGTCGATTTCTGCTTCGTCCGAAGGCTTACTCTTCTCGTCCGTTCCAATCACTTCCTTCAATCCGGCCTCAAAATCCGCCGCATCGTCTCTCTCGCTGTCCGTCGCCTCCGCTCTTCCGCTCTCGCTCTCAGTCCCACTCTCCCCGCCGGTTATTCCGAACTCTTTATTAAACGCCTCTTCAAACGCCTTCATATCCTTCATGTTTCTCTCCGCTTCAAGGCGCTTTTGGCTCTCCTGGTACGCCGCTTCTAACATCGCCCATTCTTCCCCGGTGTCCGTTCGACTTCGTCCGTCTACTGTCCTGTCGGCGTCATACAAATCCGCGTCCCCGTCCGACACTGCTTCGGCGTCCGTTCTCCCGTTTCGTCGCTCCCGGCTCTCCCGGTACGCCGCTTCTAACATCGCCCATTCTTCCCCGGTGTCCGTTCGGCTTCGTCCGTCTACTGTCCTGTCGGCGTCATACAAATCCGCGTCCCCGTCCGACACTGCTTCGACGTCCGTTCTCCCGTTTCGTCGCTCCCGGCTCTCCCGGTACGCTGCATCTAACATCGCCCGTTCGTCCTCGGCATCCGTCCGGCTGTCCCCGCGTCCGTCGCCGTCCGCCCCCCGCCCGTCATAATTCGGGGCTTGTCCGTCCGGGTCCGCACCTCCCTCGGCGCGTATCCTCGCCTCTGTGGCCGCGACGACCGTCTCGCGCATCACCTCGCGCATCATCCTGTCCACAATCTCGGGGTCGACCCCCGCCTCTTTCAGCCTCCTCGCCACGGCGTCGTAAGCCCCGGCAAGCTCGGCGACGCTCTGCTGTACCCAAAACTCCTGCGTTTCGCGCTCACTCATCCCGCGTGTGAGAGATTGGGTCAGCTCGCGATACCCCTCCACCGTTTCCGGCGCGTTCGTAACCGTCGACACAACGAACGCTTTGAGCCCTCTTTTACACAGCTCCTCCGGGTCGAACGAAAACTCCCCTCCGTTTTGCAGCCCTTCGACGACGCATTCGAGGGTATAGCCCACCATCTCTTCCGCCGCTTCCCCGAAGCCCGACGTCAACAGCTGTGTCGCGGTGTAGAGAAACGCCCTTCCCCTCGGTGTATCTGCGCACCCGCTCATCTTCTGCGATAAAAGCTCCGACATTCCCCCTTCAAATTCCCCGTTCGTCAGCAGAGCCGCGCCCTTGCTTCCCAGCGCTTCTATCCCCCATGAGATCACCTGTTCCGATACCGCGCCTGCGAGTGCGCCCGCAAAAGCCTCCCCCGTGCTCTTTCCCGAGCCTGCAAGGTCGCCGAATGTCTCCATAAAGTTCAAAGCGGAGGTAGCGGCCCTCCCGGCCCTGCCGAACACGCCGAGGCTTCCCGATAAAGCCGACTGTGTCGACATGTCCCCGACCGAATAGCACAGGTCCATCAGCGCCCTTTCGCCCTCGCTCGCCCCTTCCATCATCGCAGAGAACATCTCGTTGGCGCTGTTAAACCCGTGGTCGTCCGAGCCGTCCAGCGTGTCGAAAAACCGCATCATCCCGGTGGGACCGCTCATTGCCCCCGATGTGAGCGAGTACAGTGCCTTTCCCGCTGTGGGCAGCTCCGACAGCTCCTGCGCGTTTTTCTCAAACCTGCGCTGTTTAAGCTCGTTTTCGTACAGCGCGTCGAAAAAGGCGTGCGCCTCCTCTACCCCCTCCGTCGCCCTTATGTTCACATAGATCCTGTACTCCTCGTCCGTCATGTACGCCCAGCCGAGCGCTTCCCCCATCTCATAGAAGCGGTTTCTGCCCGGTATATAATCCTCCGCGTCGTTCAAAAAATCCGGCCTGTCTCGGTTGGCGAAATAGAAGTCGATGTCGTTCTCCCCGAAGTCGACCTGCTGCGGCTCGTACTCCCCCGCCCTCTCCGTAAAATCCGCCGCGTTTTCCGCCTCGTAGTTCCTGTGTGTTCTCGCAATAAAGTCCTCATATGAGGGAAGTTCTTCTCGAATGAAACTTATTTCTTCATCCACGCGTCTGTCGAAATCCTCGGATGACGAAAGCCGATGTCCGCGTTCAATCAAATCCTCGTTTTCGAGACAGTCATTCATCACTTGAACTGCGGCTTCCGTCTCAGCCTCTATCCTCTTTTCAAGGTCGTCCAACTTTTTTAGCACCAATATGCCCGGGCTCTCCCCGTAAACATCCAAAATCCTGTAGTATTCGTTGTAGTTTTCATACAGACTTTTGCTGTACCTCGCCTCCGGGTGATCCGAAATAATCCGCTCGTATCTCCGCCGCGTCTCCTCCTCGCTGCGGCTCTCTTCCACCCGCTGCTCAAAGCTCCCTTCAAGCGGGGTGGCTCTGACACTGTGCTCTATCTCGGGCGCCCCCGACCCGTTGTATCCGATAAGCCCCCGCATCACCTGCTCGTCCGACATCCTGCCCCACAGGGCCGTGTTGTCGGACATCGGCGCATACGCCGCGGGCGCTTGCCCGTCCTTGTCCGCAGCGTCAAACAAATGTCCGCTCAATGCGGTCGTATCGGGCCCTGTCTGCATCGGCGTCAGGTGCGGGTCAAACTTGATAGGCTCGACCTCTCTCTTTTCCAAAAGCGCCCTCGCCGTCTCATCGTCAAAAACCAACCCGCTCAGCAGCCCGTTGTCCGGCAGCTCCGGGAGATAGACCGGCTGTGTTCCCCCCTTGCCCCTGCCCTCGTCTTCGCTCAGGCCCTCAAAAAGAGCTCCGCTGAGTGCGGTCGTGTCGGGCATCGTCCGCAGTTTTTCCGAAAGGCTCTCCTCCCTCGCAGAAGGGCCTTTCTCCTCCGCCGCTCCGCCCGGCTCCGACGCTCCCCTCCCGTAGCGGGCGGCCATGTCCGCGGCCGACCGCTCAAGCTCGGCTCGCGACCCCGCTAAATCAAACCCGCGGTGTCCGCCCCACCGTATACCGCCGCTTCCCGCCGCCGCGTTCTGCGCGGGCCTCGGCAAAAGGGAATAGTCCGCGCCGAACGTCGGTGTCGGTGTCGCCGCCCCGCCGTAACCCGTCCCCGATACTTCGGGCGTCCCCGGCATACCGCTCAGCCCTGCCGTTCCTACTCTTGCCGCCCCCGTCCCGCTCAAAACGGCTGCGTTTGTCCTCTTCCCCTCGCCGGCTTCCCTTGCGCGCGCTCCCTGCACCGCGCTCCCCGCGGCTGAAAAAACCGCCCCCGAAGGGATGCCTTTCATGTCTGTCCTTCCGCGATCCGCCTGCCTCGCCGCCCGCACGGCCGCTCCAATCAAGCCCGTCGCCCCCGGTGCGCTCAAAGCGGTCTCGCCGCCGGTCGCCTTTCTGCTGTTCGCGCTTGCGGAGATGCCCCGTCTCAAGCTCCCCACCGATGACAAAACCGCACCCAATGGGGGCTTCCCGGTATCGGCCTCTTCTCGTTCGCCCTTTATCCTTGCCGCCGCTGACTTCACCGCTCCGACTGAGGCAGTTGCTCCTGTCCGCTCTCTTTTCCTCATAACGTCCCCTTCCCCGTCATTGTCTGTCTCCTCCTCTTTGACCCGTCCCCCGTCCGACCCGGCGCTTCCCCCGCATGACCGTCAATCCGCCGCCTCATTCCGCCGCGCAGCCCCTTTCTCACGCGCAGCAAGCTCGTACAACTCCGCAGCCCGAATCCTCTGCCTCCGCATCCCTTAATCCCCGGCCCTCAAAGCCTCCTCCTGCGCCCGACCCTTTGGCTCCCTTGCCGAACGCAATCGGTACGGCGTTCGGCAAGGGAGCCTCAAGTGCAAGAGCCTGCGGGAATGGGCCTTTAAAGTCCCCCTTACCGCGCGGTCGGCCGTAATCGGTACGACGGCCGACACTCCGTGCGGTAGATGCACGTCGTAATCGGAACGACGCGCGGAAAGCGCATATTCCCGCGCCGCATGTCGAGCGTCGTTCCTTTTACGCTCGACCACACCCCACGAGAATATGTGAGGCGTGTGTAAAGGGGGGAGAGCCGCAAAGCGGCGGGGGGGGGATTGCCGAGTAGAGGGCTGTAATCTCGGGCGGGTTCGGTTCCCGAGCAGGCTGAAGCAAAGACTTGATAATCCCTCCGTCAGCTGGCGCCGACACGGCCCGCATATTCCCGCAAGTTAATCGAATTGCAGCAAAACGGACATTTGACATTCGACGCGATGTTATGCGCCTTTCGAGCTATTGTTCCGATTAAACTTACCCTCGCGACTTCACCCCGCGAGAGTATGCGGGGTGTGTGCAAAGAGAGTTGTCATGCAACGCGTGACCGAGGCATTGTCCGCGACCTTGACCATGCGTTTGACCGCGCGCTCGCCCTTACACACTTCCCGCGCCTCGCGTCTTCCCTCAAAAGGGCCAAAACGCGCATCAAAAAAGCCCCGCAGCGCAAAGCGCCGCAGAGCCGCAATCGAATTAAACTATCCTCTTCCCCCTTCTCCCCTGTCCCCCTGTCCCGCTCTCCCGGCAAAGCGGCGTCCCGTCAAAGCGCCGCGAAGCCCCTGTTCCCCGCATGCCGCCGTCGGACGGTACAGCACCCTTTCCGCTCGTCATTCAGGGCCCGTCCTTATCCCCAAACTCCAATCAGCGCCGCGTTCTCCAAGGCTCGCCGTCCTATCTCCCAAACTCCAAAAAATCGTTGATCTGCCGATCCTCGCTCGGCGTCTCCCCGTCCTCCACGGGGGCCGGCTGCGCGGGGGCCGGTCGGCCCGCGCAAAAATACCGCAGCGCGTCGGGCGCGTGGGTCAGCTCGTGCGGCTCCTTCGCCACATCGTTCGGGTTTGCGCTGTCAAACACCACCGACGCAAGACAGCGTATCAGGTTGACACACCCCTCAAAAATCACAAGGCCCGGTCGCCGCGTCCCCTGCTCGTCGGGCCGCACGCGCAGCCACTCCTTCAGGTCATACCACCCCTGCACACGGTCGTTGCTCGCTTTCACAAGCGGTATCCCGTGCTCCGAGAAGATGTCCGCGGCGCTCCTGCCGCTGTCCTGTCTGCGGTTCCACAGGTCGGGCGGCGCGATGTACGCTGTCATCTCCTCCCGCGTTATACCGCGAATCAGCTCCGCCGCACGCGATATCACCAGCCCCCGGCGGTAGATCTCCCGGTACACATACGCCCGGCCGAACGGGTCAAGCGCGATCCAGTACCCCGCAAGCATGTCAAGCCCATAGTCCATCGCGAAGTACCTCGCCCATCCCTTCGGTATCTTAAAGGGCTTCACAACGTGCACCGCCCTGTCGAACTCGCCGAAATACTGTCCCTCAAATATGTCCCATTCTCCCAGCAGCAGCGCCCGCCTGTTCTTTTCGTCGAGGTTTTCAAGCCTTCGCTTATAGCTCGGGTCGCTGTTCATCAAAAATCGGTTGTCGTCGACAAACGACTGTATAAAAAGCCTGCTCCCGCTGCAAAAGCTGTTCTTGACCCCCCACGGCCCCGAGTCGATAAACCTCGCCTTGACCCATTGGTGCCCCGTGCCGCCGGGGTTTGTCGTGCTCTTCACCTGTTTTGGGAAGCCATTCGCTCCCCTGACCCGCGAGATGAGGTAGGTGTACATGCTCTCGGTGAAGTGGGTCAGCTCGTCAAATCGAATCACATCGTACTCCGCCGACTGATACTTGTACACATCGCGCTCGTTTTCGCAGTTCCCGAACTCGATGACCGACCCGTTGGCAAAGCTCCCCTTGCGCAGAGAGCTCAGATAGGTGTATATCTCCCTCGGGTAGAGTGCGAGGTGCACCCCGATGACCGACCGCTCCAGCTCGGGGTATGTTCTTCGCAATATCAACTGCCTGCTCCCGCCGTATTTCATCGCAAACAGCAGTGCGTCAATCACCTGCCCATAGCTCTTGCCTCCGCCCGCCGCCCCGCCGAACAGCACCTCATCGGCGTCGGCGTTGCAAAAGCTCCACTGTTTGCGGGTCACCTCGATGACCACGGTCCTCCCCCCTTCCCGAAATACCGGCGCATCCAAACAGCGCCGCTCGCTCCGAACCCCGCGCGGCGGTTTCGCTCGAGCCCCGCCCCCGTCTCCCGCCCCTCTGCCCGTCCCGAACGTCAAAAGCTCCGCCCGGCGCCTCGGGCCCTTTCTCGCCCGAAGCCCCGAAAAAAGCCCCGGCGATCGGCCGCCCTCCTCCCTCCTGCCGCAGCCCCGTCTCCCGTTGAGCTGTCCCTGATCCCGCACACACCGCCTTCAAATCAGGCGACGCGCGCATTAAAAGTTATTCCACAACCCTTATCTCCACCTTAAACTCACCGTCCTCCCGCGCCGTGTCCGAAAACAGCGCAAGGTGCTTTCCGATGAGCTCAAGCGCCTTCAGCCGCTCCGAGACCGACGGCAGACACATATATTCCTCGCCCTTCGAGGTGAACTCGGGGTACTCCCGCCTGCCCGCCGCGATGTCGCTCAGCTCCCGCATCGCCTCGTCGGCGCTGAGCGGCGCTCCGCCCGCCCGCTTTCTCGTCCTCCCGGCGGCCCTGCCCGTCCCGGGCGCCGCCCCCTCTTTCTCTCTTTTTATATCGGTACCCTCCATCGGCATCGCTCCCCATTCCGCTTTTTCTCTTCCGTCCATCCTTTCCCATTAAGAGAGTACCCCAAACAAAATATCAAAAAGTCTCATTTCGTCCGCCAAAAACAATTATTTTTTGTCCCGCATCCGCTCACCCCGCCCCACCCACGGACAAGGGTCTGTGTTTGACAATAAAAAACTTCCGCAAAACCCTCCGCAAAAAACCATTGACAACCGCCGTCCCGGGTATTATAATTATATTTGCCGTGGGGGCGTAGCTCACCTGGGAGAGCGCTTGAATGGCATTCAAGAGGTAGTGGGTTCGATCCCCATCGTCTCCACCAAATCAAAAATCCCGAAATCTCTGATCATTACAGGGCTTTCGGGATTTTGATTTTTTATTTTATTCCATTTTCATCTTTTGTGTAAAGCTAAATGCGGGCAATAGGTGGGCAATAGAGATTAAAAAATAATCACTTTTTGACGATACAATCGTAATATCGAAGCAGTTTATCGTCCTCGGCGTCCTTGTCTTCAAGCAAAAAGGCCACTGCCGAATCGATATAGCAGTCAATGCTGTTTATGCCGTAACGAGAGTTGACCTTGCTGCGATCACTGTACTCGGCGTTCATCGCAGCCCACAACTCAACAGGGTCGTAAGGCAAATTCTTTTGTGCTGCTGTCTGCTTGATTTTGTCAAGAGACCAATGACCGCCTTTTGTCCCGTCGCTGTTTTCCATGCCTTTAATCCATTTCTCGGCAACAGCGAGTGAAAAATGTTCGGGCATGTCACCGCCGTGTATGAAAATCAAGTTTGCGAACGGTAAAGAAATAGAACATCTCGACGCACTCGAGACGGAGGAGTTTTGGGGCGGCAGCAACCGCCGCACGCTGACCTTTACCTGCGAAAGAGACGCGGTGAGCGTGGACGAGCTGAGCGGCATTTTGAGCGACAGCAAAAACACGGCGAGCCTTACACTCACAAACGAGGAAATGGGCACAAGCAATGTATACGAGGGATATACGCTCAAGCTCAAGGTCGGGATCGAACAGGTCATACAGGCGGCGGACAGCCCCGAGAACCCCGAGCAGCGCGTTGAGCGCCTTATATTCAAGCTGGGCAAGCCGACGTACATCGAGACACAGCTTGCGAAGTTAGGGCTGATGTGAGGGAGGCGTTTAGGTTGACACAGTGGGAGATCGTGACCGTGATCGTGACGCCGGTCGGGCTGTTCGCGGCAGTGGGCGCGCCGGTGCTCAAGTTGAACAGCACGATCACCAAGCTGCAAACGGTGCTCGACGAACTCAAGGCGGACTTTAACGCACAGACGGCGAAGAACTCGGAGGGGCACAGGCGGCTGTGGGAGCACAACGAAAAGCAGGACGCCCGGCTGGACGAGCACGAGAAGAGGCTGACGAAGCTGGAGGGGTGAGAAAAGGCGGAGGAGGTCGAAAGGCGGGGAAAAACTGCACATAAAAACCCGAGCGGGCGCTCGGGTTGACAGACGGTGCGGGGGTAGGATATAATATGGGTAGTAAAAGGCGCTGTCGACAGACGGTCAGCCTCGAAAAGTTTTGGCTAAGAAATAACCGCTAACTTTGTGAGGGTTGGGCGGTTATTTCTTTTTGCTCAAAAAAAGAGCAGCAAGGCCTATGAGTACGAGCGTGAAGGCGAAAAGCCCCTCGTATGTAACCATAAGCACCACCCCCTTTCTTGTAGGGAGCGGCTAACCGCCTGCCGTTTGTGACAGCGCCGAATTCAATATACCATACTTCTGAGAGTTTCGCAATCGCGGGGCTCTTTTTTATTTACATAAAACGGAGGGATTTCAACATGAAATGGTACGCACTACTCTTTTTATCGATCGTCATCGAGGCGGTCGTCACCTACGCCGGGACGCTGTTTGTGGACAGGCGCTTTCAGTGGCAGATCGCGGCCGCGATGCTGCTCGGCGTCAGCTGCGCTTTGGCGTTCGGGGTCGATCTGTTCGCCGTCGCGGGCGTGCCCGCCGCCGCGAACCCGGTCGTGAGCACCGGCACGCTGCTGCCCGAGCGCATCCGCACCGCACAGACGGCGAAGGCCTACGGCACGCCGGTCGCGCGAGACGAGAGCAAAGACCAGCTCGAGATCGTCTCGAGCGTGGTCAACGCACGGCTCTATCCGACCCTAAGCGGCAGCCGATGGGGTTATGCCGCTCGGGGGATCTACAACATCCACGACCGCGCCGAGGCGGACGGATATGTGTGGTACCTGCTCGAGCCCGATGTCAACGGCATCGGCGACGCCCTTTGGGTGGCGTACAGCCCCGACTGGGCGGCGCTGCATCTCGCGGACACCGGCAGCGCGACGCTTGAATCCGAGATCGCGCAGCTCAGGGCACAGCTGAAAACGGCGCAGGCCGAGGCCGCGAGGCTCACGAAAATTGTAGAGACCGTCAGAGCGGCGGTGGCGTAGGACTGCGACGGCAACGGGGCCGGGATGAGGTGATTTGTCTCTCTCTCGGCCTTTTTCTGCGCTTTGTGCATAAAAATCATCGTCAAATCATTGAATTTATTACCAAAATGTATTTCTTGAACTATGATTTCTTAAATACTATTTTGGAGGATATTTCAATGAAGATCACCGACATTATTCGCGATGAGTTCCGCCGTTTGGGCATCACAAAGCGTTACCACGGCTATCGACAGGCCCTGCTTGCGATAGAGCTCGCCGTCGAGGACGAGGCCCGATTGCTGCGTGTCGTGGAACAGATCTACGGGGCGGCTGCCGAACAATGCGGGTGCGGCGCGTGCTGTGTCAAACGAGACATCCGCACGATTATCTATCGCGCTTGGGCCGTGAATCCCGACCGACTGAAAGGATTGGCCGGGTATCCGCTCTATGCTCCGCCGTCGGTTTCCGAGTTTATCTCCGTCATGGCGGCGCACGTGCAGAGACAGATGAGGGACACCGAGCGGGCGGCAGTTAAATCGGAGAGCTCACTTTAAAGCCGCCGTGAAGGAGGCGACATAAAACAGGTGAAAAAAGGGAAGCGTTACCGCTTCCCCTTCATCGGCAAGCCCGGGGCAAAGCAACCGGCTCCGATGCAAATTCTTTAGCTTGCCCTGTCCGGCGAACCGGGTCGGCTGAAAGCCCCCGGCTGTGATACTACCAGCCGTGCCGAAACGAATCAGCGAAAGCATCCCGGCATAAGATGAGAGCCCCCGGCTGCTGCCGGGGGCTCTTGTGTCTGTATGGCGATCGGTAGAACAATGTACCCGGCAGCTATGAAGGGTTCGAAAGTTCGAGTACAGCCTGTATTTCAGCGGGTTTCGGCTTTTTTATCCCTTTTTTCGCCCTCCCACTTTTTCTCTCCCCTCCTCTGTCGCAAGCGCGCCCCTGCCCTTATGGTGCCCTTTCCCTTAAGGCTCCCTTACCGAACGCAATCGGTAGGGTTCACATACTCTCGGGAATTCTGTCGAGTGTAAAAGAGTACGACACTCGGCAGGGTTCACATATTCCCGTGAATTGTGCCGCATGTCCGTACCTTTAACATGCGGCCACCCCGCGGGAATATGCGGAGCCTGCTGCGCATCCGTTCCGCTTACGACGCGCATCTGCCGCACAGCTACACCTCATGCAAGTATGTGAGGTGTGTAAAGTAAACGGTCAGGACAGCTGACTGAGGGATTGTCCTTACCCTTAAGCCTCCCCTTGTGTAAAGGGGGGGGCGGCGCGGCAAAGCCTCGACGGAAGGGTTGTGTCCTTTGTCTTTCTCCCTTGCCCTTCGTCCTTGCCATTAAGCCCTACTTGTCTAAGGTGGGGGGTGTCACGCAATGGCGGGGGATTGCCCCCCCCCTTAATTCCTCGTTGCCATTGAAGCCCTTTCCCAAACACAATCAACACGGCTCTTTAAACAAGGCTTCAGGACCTGTGTCCTTAAGCTCCCTTACCGAACACAATCGGTACGGTGTTCGGTAAGGCGTTCGGTATACCTCACGCAAGTATGCGAGTCGTCTATAAAGTGATCTGTCAGCACAGCTGACTGAGACATTGTAAATTCCCTATCTCCACTCCCTGCCGTGCGGTCATCTCCCACCTTGATATTTGACTCTCCAAAAAACAACAAAAAGCCGGCAGGCCCCGTCTTACCATTCATCGGGTCCCGTCGGCCTTTTTATTTTTTATACTTTCCTGTTTTTCTAAAATCCCGCTTTCGGCCCGAAGCCTTCGGCGCAGCCGCTTTCCTCCGTTCAAGGGTCATGGCCCGCAAAACCCTCGGCTCGCAAAGCCCTCAGCCCTCAAACATCCAAACTCTCACGCAAACGGGTTTTCGGTGGGATACGGCAGCTCCTTCGGACGGTTGTACGAGATGTCCCCAATCCCGAGGTAGCGCATAAGGGCAAACAGCGCCTTGCCGCAGTGCTCAAAGGCGACTGCCCCGTGGTGGGGATATCTCTTCTCCACCAGCACATGGCGATAGAATCTGCCCATCTCGGGGATGGCGAAAACGCCGATGCCGCCGAAGCTGCGGGTCTTGACGTCCAAAACCTCGCCCTGCGCGATGTAGGCCCGCAGCTGTCCCTCGCTGTCGCACTGCAAGCGATAGAAGGTGATGGGGCTCGCCGCAATGTCCCCCTCAAGGGTACCCCGTGTGAAGTCGGGCTCGCCGCCGTTTTCAAGCAGCCTGTTTTGAATGAGCTGATACTTTACCGCGCGGTCGGCGCACATCTTGCACGACGGCGTGTTGCCGCAGTGGAAGCCCATAAACGTGTCGCTCAGCGCGTACGGGTACTTCCCCTTGATGTCCTCGTCGTACAGGTACTTCGGCACCGAGTTGTTGATGTCGAGCAGGGTCACCGTGTCGCCCGTGATGCACATGCCGATGTACTCGGACAGCGCGCCGTAGATGTCAACCTCGCACGAAACGGGGATTCCCCGCGAAGCGAGGCGCGAGTTGACATAGCATGGCTCAAACCCGAACTGCTCGGGGAATGCGGGCCAGCACTTGTCCGCAAACGCCACGTAACGGCGCGCACCCCTATGGTTTTCCGCCCAGTCGAGCAGCGTCAGCTCAAACTGCGCCATGCGGGGCAGCAGGTCGGGATAGTTGTTTCCGCCGACGCCCAGCTCTTCGGCCATGTCCCTGCACACCGCGTCGATCCGCTCGTCCCCCGCGTGCGCCTTGTACGACACCAGCAGGTCGAGCTCCGAGTTTTCCTCGACCTCGACCCCCAGCTCGTACAGCCCCTTGATGGGCGCGTTGCACGCAAAAAAGTCCTGAGGGCGGGGCCCGAAGGTGATGATCTTGAGGTTCTTCATCCCCACAACCGCCCGCGCGATCGGCAAAAACTCCTCCATCATCCGCGCGATGTCCTCCGCCGTCCCGACGGGATACTCGGGGATAACCCCCTTGAGATGCCTCATGCCGAGGTTGTACGAACAGTTGAGCATCCCGCAAAATGCGTCGCCTCGCCCGTTGATGAGGTCGCCGTCCCCCTCCGCCGCCGCGACAAACATGCACGGCCCGTCAAAATACTTCGCGATAAGGGTCTCGGGGGTCTCGGGGCCGAAGTTGCCCAAAAACACGCACAGCGCGTTGCACCCGGCCTTTGTCACGTCCTCGACGGCCGCCAGCATGTCCTTTTCGTTTTCCACCGTGACAGGGCACTCGTAAAGGGGCAGCCCCTTCGCTGCGGCCGCGATGTTTTTGCGCCGCTGCGTCGACAGCTCGATCGGGAAGCAGTCGCGCGACACCGCGATGATGCCTAACTTGATTTCAGGTATGTTGTTCATAGCAATCTCCTCCTCAGATCATCGGTTCCATGTCAATATTTTCGCCGCTCAGTCCGATGTACGCCCCCTGTGCAGCCTCCGATGTGTCCTTGTGCGCCAGCAGCCACTTGTTGCACGCCCAAAGCATGGCGTCCTCGGGGTTGCGGCGTTCGACCTGCGGCGCGGGCCCGTTGGTCCCTCTCGGCAGCGCCACCAGCACCTGAAAGCCCTCCCCCTTTTTGGGCGAGCAGGGCGCGTAGTGCAGCGTCGTCGCGTACACCTCCACCAGCACGCCCGCGGGCACATAAAAGGCTTTCACCTTTTTCGTGTCCAGCACGCCGTTTTCGATCTCCTCGCGCTTTGCCACGAGCAGGATAAAATCCCCGGTGCCGACGTTAAACTCGCTGTCCCGGTGGTACTCGAGGCAGTTGAGCTTGGTGTTGTGCCCGCTGCACCAGCCGAACTGGGCGGGCATCCCGCCGAACGCCCCGCGGCTCAGCGCGCCGAACACCTCCGTCGCCTCAAGCTCGGGCCTGCTCGGCTGATAGTCGGTGCCGTCCTTCGGGACGGGCGCCGCCTTTTTTAAGACGGACAGCAGCTCCGAGAGGTCATATCCCTCCGCAACCGCCCCGTACTGCTTAAATGACGGGTCGCTCACAGGCAGAATCTTCATAATCGGTCGCTCCTTTCTCACTGTGCCAAACGGGCAAACAGCGCTTTGCACGCGGGATATATAAGCTTAAACTTTCGGTACCGCTCGTCATACAGGGCCGCGAGCGCGGGCTCCGGCTCCACCCGCTCGGTGACGGTGACAAGCGCGTCGCACGCGTCCTGCACGCTCGGGTACACCCCGCAGGCCACCATGGCGAGCATCGCGCCGCCGAGGCCGGGCCCCTGCTCCGACGCCGCCGACTCGAGCTCGACGTTGAGCACGTTCGCGACAATTTTCTTCCACAGCGGGCTTTTTGCCCCACCGCCGCAGATCATGCTCCTTGTCACCTCCACGCCGAGGCCGCGCACGATCTCAAGGCTGTCCCGTATCGCGAATGCGACGCCCTCCAGCATCGCCTGCGTCATGTCCGCACGAGAGGTGTCCATCGTCATACCGACAAAGGCGCCCCGCGCGTCGGTGTCGTTGATGGGGCTGCGCTCGCCCATGAGATACGGCAAAAAGAACACCCGGTTGCGCCCGAGGCGCTCGGGCGCGATTGCCGCCTGCTCCGCGGCGTAGTCGCCGGTCTTAAAGATCTCCTCCATCAGCCACTTGTTGCACGACGCGGCGGACAGCATACACCCCATCAGGTGATACCCGCCGTCCGCGTGCGCAAAGGCGTGCAGGCCGCAGCTTTTGTCCGCGCAAAAGTCCTTAGACGAGACAAAGACGGTGCCCGAGGTGCCGAGCGAGATGTTGCAGCCCCCCTGCCCCACCGTCCCCGTGCCGACGGCAGCCGCGGCGTTGTCCCCCGCGCCCGCCGCCACAACGACCGACTGCGGCAGGCCGAGGGCCTTTGCACTCTCGGACAGCAGCGTACCCACCGGGGCAAAGCTCTCAAAAAGCTTCGGCATCTGCTCCTCCCGCACACCGCACAGCTCCAGCATCTCAGCCGACCACCGCCTGTGCTCGACGTCCAGCAGCAGCATCCCCGACGCGTCGGAACAGTCGGTGCAGTGCACCCCCGTCAGCCGGTAGTTGATGTAATCCTTCGGCAGCATGATCTTGTCGATGCGGGCAAAGCTTTCGGGCTCGTTCTCCCTCATCCACAGCAGCTTCGGGGCGGTGAAGCCCGCGAACGCGATGTTCGCCGTCCGCGCCGCCAGCTTGTCGCGGCCGACCGTCTCGTTGAGATAGTCCACCTGCTTCGCGGTGCGCCCGTCGTTCCACAGTATGGCCGGGCGGATTACCCTGTCCTCGCTGTCCAGCGCCACAAGGCCGTGCATCTGCCCGCCCACGCCGATGCCCGCGACCTCCGCGGCGTTTTCGCCCTGCAAAAGCTCCGGCATACCGCTGCAGAGCGCCCGCCACCAGTCCTGCGGGTTCTGCTGGCTCCAGCCGGGCTTCGGGAACTCGAGGGGATACTCGCGGGACACCACCCGGCGAACCGTCCCCCTCTCGTCCATCAAAAGCAGCTTCATCGCAGAGGTTCCGAGATCAATTCCGATATACAGCATATCCTCGCCTCTTCTCTTTTGGGGATAAAAAGGGGGCGCGGTCTTGCAGCCTGTGTGCTGCGGGCCGCACCCCCGACGGGTTGTTATTCAGCTATGGGGTAGCAGGCTCCGTCCTTTAAGAACAGCGGGATGATGTCGATGGGCGCGTCGGCTTCGACGGTCTGTCCGCCCTCATAGGCTTTGCCGGTCCACGCGTCGGTCCAGCTCGCTCCGGCGGGCAGATAGACCCTGCGGCTCTTCGCCCCGGCCTCCATGACGGGCGAGACCATGATGTCCGGCCCGAACATGTACTGGTCGTCCACATCCCACGCGGCCTTGTCGTCCTTAAAGTCGAAGAACAGCGGACGCATGATGGGCGTGCCCTTGTCGTGGGTGAGGGCCATCTGCTCCTTGATGTAGGGGCGCAGCCTCTCGCGCAGGAACAGGTACTTCTTCATGACCTTAAAGCAGTCCTCGCCGTAGCTCCAAACCTCGTTCTCGGCGCCCGAGCCGAACGCCCCGATGCCCGAGATAAAGTCGCCCTCATAGCCGTAGGCGGGGTTGCGGTTGCCGTGCAGACGGAATACCGGGCAAAAGCACCCGTACGCAAACCACCTGAGCAGCAGCTCGTGGAACTTGGGGTCGTGGATGTCCGCGCCGTGGAAGCCCCCGATGTCGGTGGTCCACCACGGGATGCCCGCGACCGCCATGCTCAGGCCCGCGCGCACCTGGCGGTTAAAGCACTCAAATGTCGAGTCGATGTCGCCCGACCACACGAGCGCACCGTACTTCGCGCTGCCGGCCCACGCGCACCGCAGCAGGTTCATCGGGTTGTCCATGCCGGCCTCTTTCATGCCGTCATAATACATCTTCGCGTAGTACAGCGGGTACACGTTGCCCACCTCGAGGTCGGTGCCGAGGTAGTAGCGATAGTTTTCATAGTCGTACACCGTGTACTCGGGCTCGGCCTCGTCCAGCCAAAACAGGCGGACGCCCTTGTCCCAGTAGTTCTGCTTGCTCTTGCCCCACACAAACTCCCTCGTGCCGGGGTTGGTCGGGTCCATAAAGACCTCCTGCCCGAAGCACTGCATCGTCAGGCGCGCGCCGCGCTCGGTGCGCACGAGGTATCCCTTCTCCATCATCTCGCCGAAGTTCTCCGAGCGATAGTCGACCGTCGGCCAGATCGAGACCATCAGCTTGATGCCCATCTCGTCCAGCTCCCTGCACATGCCCTCGACATCGGGCCAGTACGCGGGGTCAAACTTGTATTCGCCCTGCTGCGTCCAGTGGAAGAAGTCCGCCACAATGACGTCCATCGGCAGACCCAGCTCCTTGTGCTTTCTCGCCACGGCCAGCAGCTCGTCCTGCGTGCGGTAGCGCAGCTTGCACTGCCAAAAGCCCATGCCGTAGTCCGGCATCATCGGCGCGCGTCCGGTGACGGCCGTGTAGGTCTCCTCCAGCTCCTTGGGGTCGTCGCCCGCGACGACCCAGTAGTCGGCCTGGCGGGTGCTGTCCGCTATCCACTCGGTTCCGTTCTTGCCGAAGGTCACCTTGCCGATGGCGGGGTTGTTCCACAAAAAGCCGTAGCCGATGTTGGAGATATAAAACGGCACCGACGCCTGACTGTTGCGGTGGGACAGCTCGAGCACGCACCCCTTTTGGTCGAGGTACTTCTGCTGATACTGTCCCATGCCGAAGATCTTCTCGTCGTCGTTGGGCTTAAAGCGGAAGACAAGCCTCCAGTTCTCACCGTTGACGCTTCTGAACTCGCGCCCCTCATACTTGAGGGACATGCTGGGGTTGTCCTGAAGGCGCCTCCAGTTCTCCTGCAAAAGCACCTTACCCTTCTCGTTGGTGAAGGTCAGCACGCCCTCCGCGTTAAAGCAGGCGGTCAGGCTGCCGTTTGTTATCTTTGCGTACGACCTGTCACCGCCCATGTTCATGTTGGCGATGCTCTTCGAGTAGCCGCTCTCGTCCTTGTATATCTCGACCCTGCCCTCGGTCTCCCTGACGGGCTCGCTCAGCGCCCAGTCGTTGTCGGTGAGGGCGGCGTTTTTGGTCGCCCGCACACGCAGCGCGTTTTTGCCCCAGGCCTCCACCTGCACGGTCTCGTTGTCAAACGAATAGACAAGCTTTCCGTTCTTTTCTGAAAACACGGTGTATCCTCCTTAAGGTTTAAGTTTATGTTTTTCGTCCCGCTTATGCGGCCTTCTCGGCGCTCGCCTTTTTCTTGAAGAGCTTGACCACCCTGTCGGCGTTGGCCTTATAGGTGATAAAGCAGAGCAGAAACACGCCGATGATCATGTTTTGCAGTCTGAAGTTCACGCCCAGCGTCACGACGCCCGAGCTGACGGTCGCAATCGAGAACGCGCCCACCATCGCGCCCACGACCGGGTTGCACGACGCGAGGTTGAGGCCTATCATGACCCCCATCATCGGGGTGAACGACGCCGACATCGACGCCATGCTGGTGGCTGCCGTGATCGACTGGTCATAGCCCACCTTGGCGACGGCCGCGATGCCCAAAATAAGCCCGCCCACGATATAGGTCATGACCTTGAGGCGCACCGCCTTGATGCCCATGCTGCGGGCGACGGCCTCGTTGCCGCCGATGGCCTTGATCTGATAGCCGAACTTTGTCCTGTTGAACAGCGTGTACACCACGATAAAGCACAGCGCGACCACAAAATAGATGCCGGGCGAGCGGCCGAAGATCGAGATGTCGTCCGTCACCACTACGCTGAACGACTTTTGATAGACGCACGCTATCGACTCAAAGATGAGCAGCGCCGCAAAGCCCGTGATGATGGAGGGGATCTTGAGCCCCGCGAAGATGGCGCCCGTAAGGCCCGCCAAAACCACCGAGGCCAAAATCGTGGCGACGACAAACCCCGCGACGCCGAACCTCTGCGACATGTGGATTCCGAACAGCGCCGACAGCAGATATCTTGAGCCGACGCTGAAATCGAACAGGCCGCACGACATACCGAACAGCATCGACCAGCCGACCAGCATATAGATAAACGACTGCTGAACAAGTGAGATAAACGTCGTGCCGCTCAGATAGATGTCGGGGCGCAAAATACACATGACCGCGTAAACCAGCACCGGAAGTGCGACGGTACTTGCCACTCTCTTTGCTGCATCCCCGAACGAATTTTTACTTTTCATAACATGCCTCGACTTCCTGTGCGGGTTCGGGCGGCCCTTGACACACGGGCCGCCCCGATTTCAAAACCCTGAATCAGTTCAGTTTCCCTGCCTCGCGATGATGTCGTCGACCGACCACTTCGAAACGCCCTCCTGGAAGCTCTCGAGGGTCAGCTCGGGGTTATAGGCGACAAGATACTGCTGCAGCTCCTCGTCGGTGTACGCCGCGCCCTGCGACGCATAGGTTATATAGGCCTCATAGTCCTCATAGCTGTCGAGCGTGAGGTACGGGATGGTGACCATGTACTTGTCGGAGGACAGCGGGCTGCCCCAGAACGAGTTGACGGCCATCAGGGTCGAGAAGGTGCCGGTGACCATGTGGCCGCCGTTGATGCAGGTGAGCTCGCCCGACTTGAGCATGTCGCCCATCGCGTCAAAGTAGTCGAACGCGCCGATGTAGAAGGTGTCCCTGCCGCTCTGCTTAAACGCCTCGGCGACGGTGGTCGATTTAGAGCCCGAGCCCGCGAGGAAAACGCTGTCTATCTCGGGGTGCGCAAGCAGCTCGTTGGTGATGGCCGTCTTGTACTCGGCCGCGTCGGTCGACTGGATAATCATGTCGTCGACAAGGGTCAGGCTGTTCTCGTTGATGTAGCTTATCGCGCCGTCGCAGCGCTCGTCACAGGTGGGGATGTTGCTGCCGTAGCGGATGATGAGGACGTTGGAGCCGCCCGCCTCGGCGACCGACTTCATGGTGTTGTATCCGCTCGTCACGTTGTCCTCGGCGGTGCAGCCGACATAATAGGGATCCTCGTCGATGTACGCCCGGATCTCGGGGTCGGATATCGTGGTGTCCCACATCACCCAATAGACGCCGTTCTCACGGCACAGGTCGGATATCGTCGGCACGACCGACTCGCCGACATAGGTGCAAAAGCCGATCATGTCGCAGCCGGCCGAGATGAGGTTCTCCGCCGCGGCCACGCACGACTCGGGGGAGATGGCGGAGCCGTCCGCAATAAGCTCGCCGCCCGCGGCGTTGACCGCCCACTCGACTGCGCCGTTCAGGGTACGTCCGTGCTCGTCGGCCGTGCCCCAGCTCATAAAGCCGAACTTAAAGGGCTTCGCCTCGACCTCGCCGCCGTTGTCACCCGCGTTCTCGCCGCCCGCGGCGCCGGGGTCGGCGTTGTCGCCGCCTGTCGGCGTGTCACCGCCGCCCGAGCAGGCGCACAGGCCGAAGACCATTGTGCAAACCAAAAGGATTGCAAGCAGCTTTTTCATCATAAGATTCCATTCTCCTTTTTAATATGTATTTAATTCACGCCCTCATCGGGCATAAATTACTTGATGATGGTGTTCGCGTCGCGCTTGGTCGACACCGCGATGATGAGCAGAAACAGGGTGCCCTTGACCAGCTGCTGCAGCTCGCCGCCGTAGCCCGCCAAAACCATGCCGTTGTTGAGGGTCGTCACGATCAGCGTGCCTAAAAGCGCGGCCGATATTTTGGAGGTCGCGCCGCCCGCGATCGACATGCCGCCGAACACGACGGCGATGATGACGTCGGTCGTCATCGTCTGTCCCGTGGTGGTCGACGCACCGCCCGTGCGCAGCATTGTCAAAAAGCCCGCAAGCCCCGCCGCGAGGCCCGTCAGCAGATAGCCGAGAAACATCATCTTGTTGACGCCGACGCCCGACTGCCTTGCGGCCTCGGGCGAGACGCCCAGCGCCTTCATGTACTTGCCGAACTTGGTGTAGCGGAACATCACCAGCATCACCGCGAAATAGAGGATGCCGAGCACCGCGTACAGCCCGAGGCTCTCCCACCTGCGCATCGACAGCGGCATCGAGATGCTGCCGCCCGCCTCGGCGCAGAGGGTCTGTGTGACAGCCGTGAGGATGAACATCATGCACAGACAGGTGATAAAGCTCGGCAGCTTCAGCTTGGTGATGACAAGGCCGTTGACGGTCCCCACAAGACCGCCCAGCACGACGGCCGCCAAAACGCCCGCCGCGGGCGACACCGCCTTCGCGACAAGCGTGCACACCGCACAGCAGATGCCGACGTTTGCGCCGAGCGAAAAGTCGAGGTTGCCGGTCGACATGATGAACACCGCCGCGAGGGACGCGATAAACAGGGTGAAGCCCTGCTTTACGATGAGTTCGATGTTGCTTATCGCCAACAGCTTGCCCCCGGTCAATATCGCAAAGAGAATGACCAGAACGACCAGCCCTAAAAAGCTGACGGTTTTGGAGAAAAGCTGTTTGCGCCTGAGCTTGCGTTCCGCCGAAATCTCGGGGGATATTTCCTTTTGTCTGTCCATAGCAGCTTTCCCTCCCTATATCATGTACTCGATGATGTCCGACTCGCTCAGAGACGGGCTGCGTTCAAACGACCTGACGATCCTGCCGTCCTTCATCACAAGGATGCGGTCGCTCATGCCCAAGACCTCCGGCATCTCCTCGGAGATCATGATGATCGACTTGCCCTGGGCCTTGAGGTCCTCCATGATGCGGTAGATTGTCTCCTTGACGCCGATGTCGATGCCGCGGGTGGGGCAGTCGAGGATAAAGATGTCCGAGTTGTTGCCCAGCCATTTGGCCAGGACGATCTTCTGCTTGTTGCCGCCCGACAGCTCGGCGCACGACTGGTTGAGGTCGCGCATCTTGACGCTCAGCTTTGTGCACCAGTTGTCCGCAAGCTCCTTCTCGCTCCGGGGGGTGATAAAGAAGCCCGGCTTTTGCAGGTTGCCGAGCGACGGCAGCACCACGTTTTCCTGTATCGTCAGGGTGATGAGCATCGACTCGGTGTCGCGGTTTTTGGACATAAAGCCCATGCGCGCCTTGATGGCCTTGTGGGGGGAGGTTATCCTTCCGTGCCCCTCTATCTCCACCGTGCCCGACTCGACCCTGTTGAGGCCGAACACCGTCTTGCCGATCTCGTGTATACCGCAGTCGGACAGCCCCGCAAAGCCGAGGATCTCACCCCTGCGAAGGCTGAACGAGATGTCCCGCAGGATGCCCGCGTTGACCTTTTCGACCTTGAGCACCTCCGGCGCGTCCGCGGGTACCGTCTCGTAGTCCGAGCGGTAGAAGTTGTCCACCACCTCGCGTCCGACCATCAGCGATTTCATCTTTTTCGCGTCCATCTCCTGCCGGCTGAGGGTCGCTACGTACTTTCCGTCGCGCAAGATGGTCACGCAGTTGCACACCTGCATCAGCTCGTCGATGTCGTGGGAGATAAAGATGACCGCCTTGCCTGCCTCCTGTAACTGCTTGATGAGGCTGTACAGGATGTTTCTGCCCTTTTGGGGCAGCGCCGTCGTGGTCTCGTCCACGATGAACAGCTCGGGCAGCCGGTAAAACGCCCGCGCGATCTCGACCAGCTTGCGCTCCTCAAACGACAGCGCCGCAGTCGGCGCCGTTGCCGGGATGTCGGTGACCCCGATCTTCTCGAGCAGCCCCTGCGCATCCTTTGTCAGCCGCTTGCTGTCCAGTATCCCGAACCTGCAATACCTGCTCTCCCGCCCGGCGCAGATGTTTGCCGCGACCGAGACCGTCTCGATGGTGCCCTGCTCCTGCACGATCATGCTCACGCCGTGCTGCCCCGCGTCAAAGCTGTCGGTCGGCGCGTAGGGCTTGCCGAACAGGAACATCTCGCCCTCGTCGGCCTTAAGGTTGCCGGAAATGATTGCGGACAGGGTGGACTTACCGGAGCCGTTCTCTCCGATAAGGCCGTGGATCTCGCCCGGATAAACCGACAAAGAGACCTTCTGCAGCGCCTTGGTTGAGGTAAAGGATTTGCTTATGTTCTTCACCTCGAGGATAGGCGTTTTTTCCATTCTTTCACGTCCTTTCAAGTATCGGCACAGCCTGACAGAACCCGCACTTTCAGCTATGCTATGGGGAAGCAAAATCAAGTTACGAAGCTTTGTTCCTTTTCTCGAAGTATACATCATTCAGTCGAATTACGCAATAATATTTTTCATATTCAATCTTTTTTTAGCTTTTTAGACAAATATGTCACTCTTTTTTTGGCTATTATGCTGATTTATCTCTTTGCTCGTTCAGTTTCGCAAGTTTATTTTAAATCTTTTTTCTTCAAGTTTTTAAAGTCATTTAAAATCTTATTGCATAAATGCTTTCCTTTTTGTTAAAATCATGATACGATAAATATAAGTTGTCGACTTTGTTTGTTCGCTTTGTTTGTCGATTCTGCCGCAGCCCGAACGCCCCGCCCTCAAAGCTCCCTTACAGAACGCAATCGGAACGGCGTTCAGGGGTTCCCATACTCTCGGGAATTCAGCCGAGTGTAAAAAAGTACGACACTCGGCACGCCCTGCGGGAGTATGCGGGGTGTGCCGAGCATCGTTCTGTTTACGCGCGGTAAGGGGGGCTTGGGGCTCACTGCAAACAGGTTGCTGACTGAGGGATTGTGCCCTTGACCCTAAGGCTCCCTTGTGTAAAGGGAGCTGTCGACAAAGTCGACTGAGGGATTGTGTCCTTGACCTTAAACCCTTGTCCTTAAAGGCTCCCCTGCCGCGCAATAGGAGTGACGCGCGGCGGCTCCCATACGCTCGGGAATTCTGTCACATGTCCGTTCCCATTGAGCTCACCCGTGCGTACACCCCTCGAGAGTATGCGGGGCGCGTCTGCACAGCCGACTGTACAATTGTCTGAATGCAGTGTCATTGCCAAAACAGACCCCCGTCGGTACCTCAACCCTCTGCGATGAAATTCACCTGCGGCACTTTACAATAATTCGGCTTACGAATCCCCCATCAACAAGCTCCCTTGAGCAGCTTAAATATATAAAAACATGAAATCGATTATTTATCTTTTGGACGGAGACAACATCGTGCAACCCAAAAACACCTCCACGCCCAACCTCCCCTCCGACCTGAAATACACCAACCGCATCCAGGTCATCTCCGCTTTTCGCTCGGGCGGATCCTACAGCGCAAATGAGATATCCTCAAAGGTCGGGCTCAGCCGTCAGACCGTGATGAAGTGCATCCAGTTTTTTCTCGGCAGCGGCCTGCTGACCTCTGTCGGCAAGGGCAGCTCGACCAACATCGGCGGCAAGCGGCCCGAGCTTTTTACCCTTTCACGTCAAAAATACTTTCTGTGTATCACTCTTTGGCCGTGGGATTTTCGCATCCATCTCTACAACATCGCCAAAGAGCAGGTCGACAGCCTGTCCCTTCAGGTGCCGCTGCCGTCCGACCCGAAAGCGGCCGTCGACAACGCCGGGCAGCTCGCGCAGAGCCTTATGGATAAAAATCACATCGACCCCGGCCGTCTGTGCGCCGTCAGCGTCTCCACCTCCGGCATCGTAGACTACAAGACCGGCCGTCTCAAATACTCCTCAAAATCCCCGGAATGGGGCATCGACGTCCCGATCCTCGACTATCTGCGGCCCTATTTTCCTCAGGGCACCCTGCTCTTTCTCGAAAATGCCGGCAAGATGACCGCCCGCCCCCTGCTGCTCGAGCCCTCGGTCGGCGACAAGCGGGTGCTGTCCATCTTCTCCTGCTGGGGGCTCTCCGGCTGCCTCATCGAAAAACAGCACATCCTCAGCGGAAAAAACTCCCTCATCGGCGAGATAGGGCACATGATCATCGAGCCGGGCGACAGCGAAGAGTGCAGCTGCGGCGGCAGGGGCTGCCTCGAGCGCCTTGTCAGCATCGAGCGCCTGCGCCAAACCCTCGCGCAAAAGGCCGCCGCGCACCCCGGCTCCCCGCTGTCCCTGTCGCCGCAGACGGTGTCCATCCCCGACATCTTCGCCGCCTCCTCGCTCGGTGACAGCCTGGCGCGCGAGGTTGTCGACGGCCTCGCAAAAACCTTTGCCATGGCGCTGCGCAACATCTCGCTGGTTTTCGACCCCGACATGATCTACTTTCAAGGCGACTATTCGGCGGCGGACGAGTTTTTTGACCGCCGGCTCCGCTGCTATCTTCAGGAGTTTCGCTACTATCCCGCCGAAAGCCCCTTCGAGATCCTCTACGACCACCGTCCGCTCAATCAGCTGGACGCTTTGGGCTCCTGCACCGCACTGACCCACCTCTACTTCAGCATGCCCGAGCTGTACAAGGGCTCCCCCGCCGACGAGCCCGAATAGCCCGACTGCCTCCCTTACCCCAAAAAACTGCAACCGAGTTATAAGTTATAAAATCCCCCGTCCCTCCCGGTCGGGGGATTTTTGCCCTTGCCCTTCGCCCTTTGCCCTTCGCCCTTTGCACTTCGCCCTCAAAGATCCCCTAAGGAGGCTGTCGCGGCAGAGGGAAATTGTAAATCCTCATCCCCCATATTTTCCCTCCCCCTCCTCTTGAATTTTAAGAACATATGTTCTATACTATATACAAACATATGTTCTTAATTTTCATCGTTCGGGGGTGCTCTTCTGTGGAAAGGGTGATCCTTCACTCCGATCTCAACAACTTTTACGCCTCGGTCGAATGTATGCGGCGCCCCGAGCTCGCGGGCAAGTTCATCGCCGTGTGCGGCGACGAGGACTCCCGCCACGGGATAGTCCTCGCCAAAAACGAGGCCGCCAAGCGCACGGGTGTCAAAACGGGCATGGCCGTGTGGGAGGCCCGTCTGCTCTGCCCCGAGCTCGTCGTCCTCAAGCCCCATATGGAGGATTATATCGCCGTCTCCCGTGCAGTCCGCGAGATATACTACCGCTATACCGACCTTGTCGAGCCGTTCGGCATCGACGAGTGCTGGCTCGACGTCACCGGCAGCACCGGCCTGTTCGGCAGCGGCGAGCATATCGCCGACGAGATACGCCGGCTTGTAAAAAAGGAGATCGGCGTCACCGTGTCGGTGGGCGTCAGCTTCAACAAGGTCTTTGCAAAGCTGGGCTCCGACTACAAAAAGCCGGACGCCGTCACGGTTTTCTCAAAGGACAACTTCAAAAATGTTGTTTGGGGGCTCCCGGCGGGCGAGCTTCTGTTTGTCGGCCCCGCCACCGTGCGCAAGCTGAGAAGCCTCGGTATAACCACGATAGGCGAGCTCGCAGCCGCGCCCTACGACGTCATCACGGCAAAGCTCGGCCGCCACGGCCAAATGATATGGCGCTATGCAAACGGGCTGGACAACGCGCCCGTCATGCACTTCGGCGAGTGCTGCCCGATAAAGTCGGTCGGCAACAGCACCACCACCCCGCGCGACCTCACCACCAACGACGAGGCAAAGCGCATGCTGTGCACCCTCAGCGAAACGGTCGCCTCGCGCCTGCGCTCCCACCGTCTGCGGGCGGGCGTCGTCGAGATATGGGTGCGCGACAACCGGCTCAACTCCTTTATCCGCCAACGAAAGCTGCCCCTCGCCACCTGCCTCACCGACACCATATCCGAGGCGGCGTGGCAGCTCTTCCTCGAAAACTACACCTGGGTCCGCCCGATACGGAGCATCGGCGTCCGCGCCTCGGACATCGAGCAGATCGACACCGACACCCAGACGGCGCTTTGGCCCGAGATCGAGCGCCGCCGCAGGTTCGAGGCGCTCGACTTTTCCATCGACAGCCTGCGCAGCCGCTACGGCTTTAAAACGGTGCTGCGCGGACTCGAGCTGTGCGACAGCGACCTGCCCATCATCTCGCCCGAGCACAGCCGCGTGCAGTCCGCCGGCATGTACGAGATCCACGCCAAAATGGGCTGACGCCTATATTCCCCACACACATCCTTTCGTGTATCATCGCCAAAAAACGTCCCCGCACCGCCATCCGCACTCTCTTCAGAAAACGCCGCCCCCTCCCGCCCGACTCGCCCTCCCGTCCGACGCTGTCCCTTTCCGCCCGGCCGTGCCGCATCCCTCAAAAAAACGGTTGAAAAAAATATTTTTGTATTGTATAATAGATAGCGTTAACAGTGCGGGTATAGTACATCGGTAGTATGCGACCTTCCCAAGGTTGAGAGGTGGGTTCGACTCCCATTACCCGCTCCACGTCGGGGCAAAGTTCGCTTTGCTCCGACTTTTTTTATAAAAATTCCATCAGCCCTCTCCCGCATGCAATATCGTACCGTGCCCTTCAGGCTGCCTCACCCTTCAGCTCCCCTCCCCTCATGCAGCGGAGGGCCGCTTCGCTACTGAGGGATCGTTCTCTTTTCCCTTATGCCCTTGCCCTTAAGGCTCCCTTGTGCAAAGGGAGAGCCGAACGTAAGCGGAACGACGTTCGGAAGGTGCATATTCCCGCGCCGCATGTCGAGCGTCGTTCCTTTTACGCTCGACCACAACTCGCGGGAATATGCGAGCCGTGTCACGAAGTGACTGAGGGATTGTCCGCCCTTAACCTTCCCCTCGGGGGAAGGGGGAAGGCGCCGACAACGTCGGCGGATGAGGGGTGTGCCCTCAAGCCTCCCCTACCGCGCAATCGGTATGCACACCCTTAAGGCTCCCTTGTGTAAAGGGAGCTGTCGACGCAGTCGACTGAGGGATTGCCGCCCTTAACCTTCCCCTTGGGGGGAAGGTGCCGACAATGTCGGCGGATGAGGGGTGTGTCCTCAAGCCTCCCTTACCGCGCGCAATCGGTATACACGCCCTTAAGGCCCCCCTGTGCAAGGGGAGCTGTCGACGCAGTCGACTGAGGGATTGCCCGCCCTTAACCTTCCCCTCGGGGGAAGGGGGAAGGTGCCGGCGCAGTCGGCGGATGAGGGGTCCGCCCTTATCCCTTAAAGCCCCCCTTGTGCAGAAGGGAGCCGCTCCGCAGCGGGGATTTTCACACATTAGCTCCCTCAAAGTCTCCCTTCCCGCGCGATCGGCTGCTAATCGGCACAACAACATCCCCCTCTCTCGGGAATATGAGAGCCGGCCGCACAGCGGCAGAGGGGCAGAGGCTTTGCTCCCCTCCTGCAAAAGGAAGGGAATCGACAGAATCGGCGAACAGCCGCAAACTCGAGGCGACTTTTGTTTTTGCAATATCCATATTTTTCTGCCGCGTTTGGTCGCCTCTCTCCCTTGACCGCTCTGCGTTTTGGTTCATCTCATTTCTTCCGCCGCCCGCTCGCGATCAAACCCTGCCCGACACAGCCATTTTAACCGAGGAGACATTCGATGTTTACCTGCTACCCCGACGGTGCGGCCTTTTTGCGCGACAACCTCTCCATCCTCGACGAGCACCCCATCGAGACAATGTTTTTCAGGGGCAATGCCCGGCAGCTCACCGACCCCTCGCTCGGCTTCGCGGTCAAAGCTTCCGACCGAAGCGGCTGCCTCCTCGCCCTCAGATACCAAAACTACTCGACCGTTCTGTTCGGCGACGTTGGTCCGGTCGGTCTGCTGGCCGAGGGGCTCGTTAAAAACAACCTCACCTTCTCGCGCGTGCTGTGTCCGAGCGAGCTTGCCGCGCCGTTTTTCGCAGCATACGAACGCCTTGCGGGCGGCAGCCACCGCCTCGTACATGACATGTATCTTATGAAATGCTCAAGCGCTCCCCCGCAGGCCCGCGGGGGTGTCGAGCGCGCCGTCTCTTCGGATGTCGGCGATCTCGCGCGGCTCATGTCGGCGTTCAACGCCGAAGCTCTCGGCTTTCAGATCTCGGCGGACGAGCTCGCGCCCCTGCTTCAAACCTCCTTTCACAGCTTCTACGTCGTGCGCGAAAGCGGCGTTTTGGCGTGCGTCGCACAGCGTGCCCGCGAAACGGACAGGTTCTGTGCCGTCACTAATGTCTTCACCCGCCCGGAATACCGCGGCAGAGGTCTTGCGCGCCGCGTCGTGTCCGCCGTCACGCGGGACATCGCGGCTTTGGGCAAGCTCGCGTATCTCTATGTCGACAGCCAAAACCCCGTCACCAACCGCCTGTACACAAATCTCGGCTACACCTATCTTTCCCCGCAGAGCGAGCTTGAATATCTCGCCCAATAGCCTCGCCGCGGGCGCCCGTTTCCTCCGCCGTGCGCCGCGCTTCCGCTTGTAAACACGCGCCCCGCAGCGGTCGAGCGGCCGCCTTTTTTCGGTATGTCCCCATAAGCTCATCACCATGCGCCCCCGCAGCAGTCAAATCCCCTTCTCCCTTTCGATAAATAAGTCCCGGCTTTCCCGGTCCTTCGCCGCAGCGCAAGCTTGACGGTTTTCCCCAAAGGGCCCCGGCGATTTCCGCCGCACATCTGTCCTCTCCGCGCCCCTCGCGCCGCCTAAACGGCGTCTCGCGATAACCGCAAAAACGACAAAGGGACGGGCGGCAGCGCTCACGCACTGCCGCCCGTCCCTTTGTTTTTCAATCTCTCAGACCAAAGAAGGTCTTATCTGTGCCCTCGCGCACCTCTCAGGCCTCCTCGCCCCTTTTTGCCACCTTTCCCTTGAGGTACTCGATTATCCTCTTCCGCGTGATTATCCCGATAAGGATTCCCCTGTCGTCGATGACCGGTATAAAGTTTTGGTCGACCGAGCGCTCGATCAGGCTCTCGATGTCGGTCGTGGCCCGCACCGGCTTTATGTCATAGTACCGCGGCACCGCCGACAGCCTTATCTCCGAGGCCTTTGCCAGGCTGAAATCCTCGGTGTTTTTAATGACGCTCAGCAGGTCCCCCTCCGAAATCGTGCCGATATACTCCCCCGTTCGCTTGATGAGCGGAAGCGCGACATGGCGGCGAATTTCGAGCTTTTCAAGCGCCTGTCTTACCGTGTTGTCGTCGAAGAGATACGCAAGATCGCTTTTGGGCGTGAGAAAAAACAATATGTTCATTTCATCCTCCGGGCTGTTGTCAATACAAAAACCGATACGATAACAATTATATCAGAAACGGAGGGAAAATAACATAGTTTTTTGTGAATAAATTCCTAAACTTTTGCGGAATTCGGCCCGTTTCCCGCCGCGTGACGCCCTTGCGGTCGAACCGTGCCGCAAAGCTCACAGGAGCAGAGCGAGGCCGATTCGCACCCGTTCGCCGCCGCTTATATATCCCGATGGGAGACAAACTGCGCCGCGGCCCCTCACAAGAGCAAGCCAACCGAAGCCGCTGCGCGCTCTCTCGCCGTTTATACTATATCCCGGTGACAAATATCTTCCCTGTTTCGGCACGCGCTCAACCCGCCATGCCGTGAACAACCGATACCGACGGCATACTCGTCAGGCCGACGGGTGAGAACACCTCGCTGCACTCCGCGCTCTGCGCGCTTATCTCCTCGCGCCTCTCCTCGGTGATCACGCCGTCCGCCGCAAGCCGCCTCAAAACCTGGTTTTGCCTGCGCAGCGCGCTTTCGGGGTCGCACGAAAAGATCGACGGCGCATTGGGGATCCCCGCAAGCAGCGTGCACTCGGCGTCTGTCAGCTCGCTCGGCGCCTTGCCGAAATACCCGTAGCTCGCGGAGCCTATGTTATAGTAGTTTCTCCCGAAATAGATCGAGTTTACGTACAGCTCGAGTATCTCGTCCTTCGACAGCCGAAGCTCAAGGGTAAAAGCCATAAACACCTCGGCAAACTTGCGCTCCAACCTGCGCTCCTGCGAAAAATAGATGTTTTTCGCGAGCTGCTGGGTGATGGTACTTCCCCCCTGCGCCGCCGACAGCGTCATGACATCATGGCATATGGCGCGGGCAATCGCCACGGCATCGATACCGGGGTGATAATAAAACCGCCTGTCCTCCACCGAGACAACCGCCTTTTTGTACATATCGGGCAGCTCGTCGAGCGGCGTGAAGTTCTCATCGCTCCTGATCATCTCGACCATCTCCTCGATCGGCAGCCGCTCGAGTGCCTCGCTGTACATGCGGTAGCCCATCACGCAGCAATAACCAAGCGCGCATACGACCGCCGTCAAAACAACCGCAATGACCCCCGTCGCCGTCTTCTTAATGATCTTCATATAGGACACCTCACATCCCATGCAGTTTCGCCTGCATCTCAGCAGGCCGCCGACGTCCCGCCGCGCGGGCCGCCTCGGGGTACGGGGCAGCACCGCTCGGTCCGAAAGCCGGGTGTTATTTGAACTGACTATATAATAGATGATTTGAGGTCCTTTTCAAATCGCTTTGTCTTACACGCCGGCCGTTTAGCTTACAAAGCCGTAAGAAACGCGGCCGCACCCCGCGGCCTGCCGCGTTCACCCTCACACAGCCGGAAAGCGGAACAAGCAAAGCCCGTCCCGACATAGAGCGGGCTTCGAGCGCCTGCCCGCCGCGTCGTACCCGAACGCGCTCGTGCCGCTGCCGTCGGTCATACCCGTTATCCTGCCGTCCGCGTCATAGCGGCAGAGGGCCCCCGCCTCGCCGTCGGCTGTTCTCTTCACCACCGCGTCAAGCTCGTTGTACATATACCGCACCGTGCAGTCCGACAGGCTCGTGAACCGCACGAGGTTGCCCGCCGCGTCGTATTCATAGCTCTCGGCGAGCACGTCGGTCATCGAGATGAGGTTGCCCACCCCGTCATAGGCATAGGCCGTCGCGACGCGTCACCGTCACGAGCCAAAGCCGTTGGAGGAATAGAAAGCATATTCTATCGTAAAGTCGCCGAGGTCGTCGAGGTTGAAGCATGAAAGCCCGTTGTTCATGTCGAACCGGTGAGAGAGCAGGTCGTCGAGGTTTATCTTGCCCTGTGTTTCAAGATAATCCTCGGGCACCCGATTTCCTCTAATAAGGCTTCAAATTGTCTTCCTTAATCCTCATAAAATCGCCGTTTTCACCTATATAAATTGCGATGAAAACCACCTTCTTTTTATTTACATCATAATCATAGTAGTATTCAATCGTATAAGTCTCATAGATTGAGGAAACCATCATACTGACATCCAAATCACGCTGCACACTTGAAAGACGAATCGAATATTCTGCCGGAAAAAGACGAACCAAATTTCTATCCGGCCCATACCAAGAGGAACGATACGTGATGAGTTTCCCGCCGTCCATATAGCCGGCACCACCGGAGGTAATAAAACTTCTTAAGTTTTCAAAAACGGTCAATGTATACTAAACAAAAACGGGTGCATTAAATGAGTTATATGACTTGACCCCAAACAGCGAAGAAAATTTGATTAAAAGTGCAAGCAATAATCGCAAATAAAATCAAGAAAGTATGGTTCTCGCCCTTTATAATAAATGTCGGACGGTTGAAATGAGGTGATATGAATGTATGAATGGCAGAAGCAAATCCAAATAATTGCAGATGAAATTGATAAATGTCTGGCGAATTATAATGATGAGACATTAACATTGCGTTTTCTATCACGCAAATTAGGATACTCTGAATTTTATACAACGAGAAAGTTCAAGGAAATAACGGGTATGCAATTTAGGGATTATCTGCGGAACAGAAAATTAGCTTTTACACTAAAGGAAGTTCGGGACACCGACAAAAATTTGCCGGATATTGCGTTTGATTATGGATTCTCCTCTAACGAAGCTTTTACAAGAGCGTTTAAGGAAATTTATGGTATAACGCCGAGCGAATATCGTAAAAATCCCAAACCTATTGTTCTTCGCACTAAAATAAGTCCTTTCGACCGTTACTTTTTAGGATTAGGAGAGATTGGCATGGTTAAATCAACAAATGGAGTGAAAATTTATTTTGTTACTATACCTGCTCACAAGTTTTTACACATTAAGAACTCTGAAAGCAACGGCTATTGGGATTTTTGGCAAAAACAAAATCTTATTCCGGGACAAGACTGTGAAACAATTTGCGGCTTGCTTGACAGTATCAAGGGCAAATTAGACGATGATGGCGGAAGTGAAATAAATTGTGGCAGCGGTCAAATTATGGCATATATAAATGATCCAAACGGTAGACTTTGTGATTGGGGAATTTTACGCTCTGAGTGTTGGGGTGTTAGACTTCCTTTAGATTATAATGGGGAAGTACCACATCAAATGTGTATAGTAGATATTCCGGAAGCCGAGTATATTGTTTTTGAACATGGAGCTTTTGACTATGAACAAGAAAATTGTAGCGTAGAAGAAAGAATTGAACAAGCAATGGCAACCTTTGATTATGCCGGCGCCGGCTATCAACTTGATACTTCTCCGGGTAGAATAATGTATTTTTATTATAATCCGGAACAGTATTTTAAGTATATCAGACCGGTACAAAAATTAAACAAACTTGACGGCGCACCTATCGGTAAGTAAAAAACCGCTGTTGGGGCGCCTTCCTTACGGAAGGTGCCCCAAGGATTTATACTTGGCTTCTTTTCAGATTGTGGGTGCCACAATCCGATGCTTGCTATAACTGTGGACAACAGTTTTCTTTTGCTGTTTCACCCGAAAGTCGTTCCTGCCCCTGCTTTTTCAGCGGCGTTGTCTCGCTCGTTTCCGTTCGGAAAGTCTTGGCGGAGTATCCCATTCAGCCGATCATTCAGTTGTCAATCGGCAAAACAAAAAGCCGATACATAGACATCAAAAATCGGCGGGAGCTTTGCTTTCGCTTCAAAATGATGAAACTATGTATCGGCTTTGAAATTCAATCCGTGGCGTCTGCCGTTTAACCAACAATGCAGGCAGACATTGCGGTATCGGTTGGTGCAGCAATGTCCGACTGCCGCTATCTTCTATAGGCATACTATTAAATTTAGTCATGGAAAGATAAATCTTAATCAATTCGTACAATAACTTTCAGCGTACAAATATTAAACAATACATGCATATAGTTGTAGCACTTTACAAAACCGTATGGTATAATAATTGCGTACATTATTTATTTCTTGCGTGCGGAAAGTTGGTGTCTGCTTGAGTAAAAAAGAAATTTTAAAAACGGTAATTGAAAATAACGGCGGCATTGCAAAAACTTCAGATTTTGCCGCTAACGGGAT
>CAYSRC010000023.1:11342-35627 GCA_964433495.1 uncultured Oscillospiraceae bacterium | reverse complement strand
CACCGCGGGGCGGTCCCCCTTCCCCCGAGGGGGAAGGTTTCCGAGCCCTAAAGCTCAACCTGTCCCTCAGCCTTCGACCCTTAAGCTCCACCGAGGGGGGAGCTGTCAGCGTCGGCCGGCGGAGGGGAGCTGTCCGCGTGATAAGGGGTTGTGCCGGGGGCAGCCTGCCTCTGTTTGCCTGCTTACGGCCGGGCTTTGTGCAACTGTTGCAGCCTGAGGCCCGCCGAAAGCTTTCGGCGGACGCAACAGATGAACAAAACCTTTTGCGGTTTTCACGGGTCTTCCGAAAACCGCAGACGGGCAGCCCCGGGGCTGCCTTCGCCGCAGGGCGGGGCGCCTCTCCGCGCGGTTTTGAAGTCCCGCCGCAGGGCGACATTGAAGCGCCCCGCAGTATCCCTATATTATATCTAAAAAAAGCATAATTTGCAACGGTAAAGTGCTAAAGGGGACGAGCTTTCCGCCCGTCCCCTTTGTTTCTACCCTTGCGGGAACGAATGAAATGTCGAAGTTCGCTTACTCAGCGGGAACCTCGTCGATCCACGCGTACACGATCGAATAGGCGAAATCCCAGAAAGCATCCTGCGTGTAGCCCTTGAGCTTCTCGGGATAGAGCGAGATGTACACGTTGGAGTACAGCGGGATGTTGGGCAGCAGCTCGTTCCAGCGCAGAACAAACTGCTTGAAGTACTCGAGATAGGTCTCGGTATCGCCCGCGTCAACGCCGTAAACCATCTTCTTTGCAAGATCCTCAAGCTGCTCGTCGGCGATGAAGTTGTTGTTGTAGGTGCCGAAGTACTGCGGATCGGTGCTGTAGTTGTACGACTGGTCGTATGTCGGGGTGAAGCCGGTCGCGAGGTTGAACATGTGATAGGTGGGGACACCGTACTGCTCGCCCTCGGAGGCGTCACGATAGAGGTAGTTGAGCAGGTCGGCCCATGCGACGGTGGTCGCGTTGATCTGGACGCCCGCCTCGGGAAGCGATTCATTTTTGGCGAGCATGACGGTGAGGAGCTCGGAGACCGAGTTGCCCTCGCTGTTGCACCACTCGATGATGCAGGGCATGAGGATCCTGCCGTCCGAAAGGGTCACGCAGGCGGGGTCGTTCTCGGCCTGCTCGGCGGTGACCTCTTTATAGCGGATGCCGCTCTCGTAGGCGTTGCCCTCTGCGTCGAGGTTCCAGCCGTCGGCGTCAAGGACTTCCTTGGCGCCCTCGACATCGTACGGATAGGTGTTGAGGTTCTCGGAGAGCCACTGCTCGGTGTCCTGATACTGCCAAAGGCCGGTGCCGTAGGGGCCGTCGACCGTGCCGCCCCAGCCCGCACAGAAGGTGTCTGCGAAGGCGTTGCGGTCAAACAGCATCGCGATCGCCTGGCGGGTGGAGGCAAACTGCGTGGGACCGAAGTCACACGAGAACTGGATCTGGCCGTAGCCCGCACGGTCGAACTGGACATAGCCGAAGCCGCCCTCGTCGACAAAGTCGAGCGCGGTGTTGATGTCGTCGCCCTCGGTGATCGTATCATAGAACTCGAGGCCGCCGGTTCTGATCATGTCGGCCCACGTCTCGTCCTCGGCCTTAGTCAGGACGATCGTCTCGACATGGGGCATCTGGCCCTCGAAGTTGCCGGCATAGTTCTCGTTGATCTTGACGGTCGCCTGCTTGGCGGAGGCGTCATAGCTCACAAGGGTGTAGGGGCCGGCCGAAACGCGGTTGTCGGAGGCGTAACGGGCAGCGGTCACCTGATCCTTCACGGCGTCGGTGGTGAAGTCGCCGGTGAAATAGCAGCCCTCGCCGTCGTCGGCGATGTCGATGCCCTCGCCGAACCACTCGGCGATGTTCATCGGGTAAGCGGCAACATAGGTGAGCTCATAGAAATAGGGCACCATATCGGCGAGAACGGTGAACGAGAAGGTGTAGTCGTCGATGAGGCGGATGCCCGAGACACAGGTCGCCGTGCCGTCATAGTACTCCTGCGCGCCGACTATCGTCGAAAGCGCGATGCCGGTGCCGCCCATGTCGGTGAGCACCGGGGTCGAGCAGAACAGCGACTCGGCGACAAAATCCTTGGCGGTGATGGCGTCGCCGTTGTTGTAGACGAGGCCCTCATTGATCTTGACGGTGTAAGTACGGGTGCCGTCCTCATTGTGGGCGATGTCGACGTCGCCGTTCACAACGGTGGGGTTGACGACATACTCGCCGCCCTGGTTGGACACGACGGTGCCGTAGTCGTCGATGAGGTCGCGGACGGTCTTGTCGCCCGCGTTGTTGGTCCACAGCGCGCGGCCCCAGTCGCCCGACAGGTCGCTGGTGACGCCGTAGATGAGCTGGCCGCCGACAGCAGGCACCATCTTGACCTGCTCGTCGCCGCCGCCCTGCTGGTTGTCGTCGGCCGCGTTGTTGCCGCCGCCGCAGGCGACGAGCGTGAACGTGAGCGCGAGGACAAGCAGCATTGCCAAAAGCTTCTTCATTCTTCTTTTCCTCCGTAAAAAATTGACTGAATATTTCAGCAGTCCTACAGTATAAACACCCGTTGCGGCCGGGTACACTGCGCCCCGTCCCCGGATGTTATAAAAATTTTATCATATTAAAGGCTTGAATTACTATGCACGAGTGATAGAAATTTGCCCCGTTATTCGTCAGAGTTTTATTGTATTCATATAAAATTCACCAAAAATTCACAATTTTTCGGGGGCTGCCGCACGCTGTCTCCCGTTTTTCCCGAGGGCGGCGGCGCTTTTTTGCTGCTGCGGCGGGGAAAACGCGCAGGCGGCGGGCGTTTTGCATACCCGCCGCGCTCTTTAGGCTCCTTACCGAACGGTCGGCCGCAATCGGTACGACGGCCGAAAGGCGCACAATACCGCGCCGAATGTCAAATGTCCGTTCCGTTTATATTTGACCGCTCCGCGCGGCAGATGCGCGTCGCAATCGGTACGGCGTTCGGCAGGGTTCACATATTCTCGTGAACTCTGCCGAGTGTAAAAATGTACGACACTCGGCACGCCCCGCGAGAGTTTGCGGGGTGTGTCGAATGTCTGTTCCGCTTACATTCGACCAACTCGCGGGAATATGCGAGCCGTGTCAGCGTTAGCTGACTGAGGGATTGACCGCGCAAGGCCTTGTCGTCTGAATATGCTCTATGTTGCAATCTCAGCCCACCGCTCACAATCCCCCCGTCACGGCTTCGCCATGCCCCCCTTTACACACGCCTCACATACTCCCGTGAGGTGTACCGCGCGTCGTTCCATTTACGCGCGGTAAAGGGGGCTTGAGATGCAGCAAGCCCTTAAGCTTACACTCATCCCCCGGGTTGTGGGCCATTGAGCTTCCCCCGTGGGGGGAAGCTGTCGACGAAGTCGACTGATGAGGGGTAAGTTTAGCTCGTTGACTTAATTCCTGCTCGGATGAGAACGTCTCTTCGCCCCTCATCCACCGCGGGGCGGTCCCCCTTCCCCCCACGGGGGAAGGTTTCCGGGACTTAAAGCTTATATCTACCCCTCAGGTTGTGGGCTTTAAAGGCTCCCTTGTGTAAAGGGAGAGTCGGCCGTAATCGGTACGACGGCCGACACAACTCGCGGGAATATGCGAGCCGTGTCGCGCTTGTGCGACTGAGGGATTGTCGTCCTTGAGCTTTCCCCGCGGAGGAAGCAGCCGAACGGTCGGGTTTAATCGGAGCGACAGCCCGACCGACCGGCCGCGCGGTAAGGGGGGCTGCGCCGGTCCCAAAGCTTGCGCCCGTTATTCCCCAAACAGGCAAAAAAGCGCCGCCCTTTTCAGGGCGGCGCGCAAAACGTGCGTTTGTATTATTCTATCTCAAGGCGCCTCGCCTCGGGCAGGGCGACCTCCCTCTTCGGCAGGGTGAGTTGCAAAACACCGTTCTCGTATCTTGCCTTTATCCCGTCGGTATTGATGCCCGAGACGTCGAACTGCCGGCTGTAGCTGCCGTACGAGCGCTCGACGCGGACAATCTTGTCCTTCTTGTCCTTCTCCTCAATCTTCGAGCGGCGCTCGGCCTTGACGGTGAGGGTGTCCCCCGAGACATCGAGCTGAATATCCTTTTTGTCAAAGCCGGGCAGGTCGGCCTCAAGCAGATAGTGGTCGCCCTCGTCGGTGATGTCGGTCTTAAATTCGGCCAGCTCCCCGCTGTTGAAGAACGTCCTGAACGGGCTGTCAAAAAAGCTTCTCTCAAACTCCTCCATCTCGCGGAAGGGGTTGTAGCTGTTGAGATTGCGGTTGTTGTTTCTGCGGCTGAGTTCAAACATGATGCTTACCTCCAAAGTTTTCAATACAGTTTTATACTATTATTCCGCCCCTTGTTCATGTTATCCGACGGGGCCTGTCGGGTTACGACGCTTTTGCGCGGCTCAACGGTATCATGACCTTTCCTTTAAGTCTGTCTATATTCTACCCGCAGATATCGCATATTTGATTGCGAAATTATGAACAAACCGTGAATTATTAGCACTCGTATAATGTGAGTGCTAATAATTCACGGTTTCCGCTTTTCTCCTGTGTCTTTCAAGCCCGTGACAGCGACGAGGGATTCTGTCGGGCACATCCTGCGATAAAGCCCCTTTTATCCCGCTCAGGCGCTCGAAGCGGCGCGGGTGAGGAATGTGCTCCGCCCTCCCGCCGCGCTCAGCTGTCACCGAGCGCCCTCACGATGCCCGCAACGGCGCGCTCGACCGTCTCGAGCTCGCTGTGGAACATCTCGGCGGAGATTCTGCGCGCGCCCGCGCCGATGATGATCAGCTGCTCGAGCCCGTCCGACGTCGCAACGCGCACCCGCCGCTCCTTCACAAGCCTTCGTGTCGCCTTCTCGATGTACATGTCGGCGGTCTCGGCCTCCTTGGTGTACACGACGCTGATGTTGTGCCTGCGCTCGACCGAGCCCGCGCCGCCCGCGACGCGGTAGGCGTCAAACACGACGATCACCTCGTTTTTGCAGTAGCCTTGGTAGTTGCACAGCCTGTTTATCAGCGTCTCGCGCGCCTCGTCGATGTCGACTTCGGCGAGCGCTCTGAGCTCGTCCCACGCGAAGATGATGTTGTATCCGTCGACGAGCAGGTACTCCTGCGCAAGCGCCCTCGGCACCGCGGCATACAAAACGGGGTCCTCGGCGCGCTTCAGCGCCGCGCGGAGGTCGCGCTTGACGGGGCCGTAGGTGCGCTCAAAGATTTTGAGCAGCTCCCTGTCCTCGGCAAGCGTCCCCGCGTACCGCGCCGAGCGCTCGCGGGTAACGACGTCGCCCGCGCCGCCGTCCTCCCCCTGCCGCTCGGGCCTGTATGCGACGGGGATGTGCGCGTGGGCATACACCTCGTGCCACGGCACAATCCTGCCCGCGCCCCCGGTGCAGAAGACCGAGTCCGCCGTGTTCGCGAGGTCGCCGTCGCAGTCGTACCCCGCCTCGGCGACGACCGCCTCAGCGTCCTTGCAGGGGCGGTAGCCCGCGGGCTCGAGATAGACCCTGCCCCTGCCCGAGGTATAGCGGGTGACCTCGGCGGGATAGTCGCGAACCTTTTCCGCCGGCGCGCTGCCCTTTATCAGGCAGCCCTCGCCGTCGTACTCGGGCGCGCCCCATTCGGCGCCCATGCGCTCGAGGTCGGCCATCGCCCTGCCCGCGTGCTCGCGCGGCAGCTCGAGGGTAAAGGCACAGCAGGGCTCAAGCAGCACCGTCCCCGCGGTGCGAAGCCCCTGCCGCACGGCGCGGCCAACCGCCTCTCTGATGTCGCCGCCCTCGGTGTGCTTGACGCTTACGCGCCCCGCCGTGACGGTTATGCGGGTGTCGGTCAGCGGTGCGCCGGTCAGCACCCCCCTGTGCGTTTTTTCGCTGAGGCACGCGAGCGCGAGCCGCTGCCACTGACGGGGCAGCTCGTCCTCGCGGCAGGCGCAGCGGAACTCGAGCCCGCCGCCCCGCTCAAGCGGCTCGAGCAGCAGGTGCACCTCGGCGTAGTGCCGCAGGGGCTCAAAGTGCCCCACCCCCTCGACCTTTCGGGCAACCGTCTCGCGGTAGGCCGTCCTGCCCTCGTCAAACACGAGTGCAAGCCCAAATCGGCTTTCGGCCTCGCTTGCGAGGACCTCAAGCCGCACCTCTCCCGACACGTCCACCCTTATCTCGCCGCTCTCGGGGTCCCACCGCATGCAGAGGGAGGGATCCTCCTCGCCGAGACGTCTGAGCTTCGAGTAGGCTTCGTGCGGGTCGACGTCCCCCGCCGACACCCGAAAGCTCATCGAGGGCAGCGGAGAGAGACGGGGCGCGTCCGGCTCGCCTATCCCCTCGCCCGCATAGGTGTTCGCAAGGCCCGTCGCCGCCACCGTCATGCCGGGCAGCGCGGTGTCGACGGCGGTGAACCGCTCGCCCGAGTAAACCCGCAGGGCCGTGATCTTTTCCTCCTCGCCGCCGCGGGACGACACCGCGTCGCGGGTGTGCAGCGCGCCCGAATTGACCTTGATATGGGTCAGCCTCGCACCGCGCTCGTCGGTCGTTATCTTGTACACCCGCGCCCTGAGCGGGCCGTCCTCCCGCGCGCCCGGCGGCGTAAACCTGCACAGGGCGTCGAGCAGCGCGCCGACCCCCTCAAGCGTCCGCGCCGAGCCGAACACGCACGGGAAGATCTTTCGCTCAAAGACCGCCCGCGCAAGCTCGTCGTCGCCGAGCGCGCCCCTTTCAAAAAAGCTTGCCATCAGGCGCTCGTCGCACATGGCCGCCTGCTCAAACAGCTCGCCGTCGGGCGCGCCGAGGTCGACGCACCCCCGCGACAGCCGCCGTCTGAGCTCGTCCGTCACCTGCGCCCGCCCGGGGCAGGGCAGGTCACACTTGTTGACAAAGATAAAGGTCGGCACCCCCATGCGCTCGAGCATCCGCCACAGCGTGAGGGTGTGCGTCCTGACCCCCTCGGGCGCGCTGACGAGCAGCACCGCGCAGTCGAGCGCCCACACCGCCCGCTCACAGTCGGCGCACAGGTCCGCGTGCCCGGGGGTATCCACAAGGGTAAACGAGACGCCGCCCGACGTCATCACCGCCTGTTTTACGTGGACGGTTATGCCGCGCCTGCGCTCGAGCTCCTCCGAGTCCAGGAACGAGTCTCCGTCGTCCACCCTGCCGAGGGCGCGCAGAGCACCCGTTTTATACAAAAGCGCCTCGGACAGCGTCGTCTTGCCCGCGTCGACGTGCGCCACAATGCCGAGTGCAATGTGCTTCAAACCGTTCCCCTCCCCTCAAAAGCCCGCTTTTCAGCCGGCATCAATCTCAAAAAAGCTCAAGTCAAGCCCGTCCGCGCGCGGCGGACGGGCCCTCGCCGAAGGCGCGGCCGCACACGGGCGCTCCACGCCCCGCGCACAAAACCGTCGCGGCCCGACGGCGTCCAAGCGCTGAGGGCCGTCGTTTGCCGCCGCTTTTTAAGCGGCGGTCGTCCCGCTCCCCGCAAAGCAAGAGCAAGCCGCCCGCCCGGGGCCGCCTCAGTCCTCGCCCCCGCAGCTGAGATGGTCGCCCTGCTCGTCGAGGACCGATCGGATGTAAGCGCCCCACCGTGTGCCCTCGCTCACCCTCTCGAACTCCGCCTCGTGCGTTCGGTCGATAAGGGACGGGGTGCCGCCGAAATAGTACACGTTGCACTGCGCGCTGAGGTCGCAGAGGTCGTCGAGCAGCGCCGCGTCGTCGGTGAGCCCCTCGAGGCTCCGCCTCGCCTGCGCGTATGCGTTGCCGTAGAAAAAGTCAAAGCCGTACTGCGGGTAGCCGAGCAGGTTTTCATCCTCTATGCCCTGCCGCCGCGCGTAGCCCGCGACGTCGGTCTCGTGCGAGAGATATTCCCACTCCCCGCCCTCGAGCCGCACCGTGCCGCAGCGGTGGGGGTAGACGGCAAAGCTGCCCCCCGCGACGTCGGTCACCGAGCCCGCGCGCGCGATGTGCTGGGGATGGAGATGACCGCTGAGGTACAGCTCGACGCCGTACCGCTCGAACAGCTCGGCCACCTGCTGCGCGTTGCCGAGCGTATAGCCCGTTGTAAACAGCGGGTTGTGCACGGCGAGGTTGTGGTGGCCCGCCGCGAGCGGGATGTCCCCCGCCTCGGCGCACGCCCGAAGCTCGCCCTCCAGCCAGGCGAGCGTCGTGTCCCTCAACTGCCCGAGACCCGTGCCGTAGACAAAGTTGGTGTCGAGCATAAACAGGCGCACCCCTCTGCCGGTGTCGTAGACGTAGGAAAGCGACTGCTCGTCGCACGACAGCGCGTCGCCGTAGCCGAAGTCCGCGTACACCTCGCGGAACCCGTCGGCCGTCAGCGACTCGGTCTGCACCGGCTCGCCGCCCGGAAAGAGATAGCTCCACCGCACGATGTCGTGGTTGCCGGGCACCGTTAACACGACGATGCCCGCCTCGGTCAGCGCCCGCAGCTTTTGCACAAGCCCTTCGTGCGACTCGCGCGCACCCGAGTAGGTGTTGTCGCCCGTCAGCAGGATGACGTCGGGCTTTTGCTCGAGCATCTCCGCGATAAACGCGTCGAGTATGTCGTCGAGATACCGCATCTGCTTGCCCGAGCCGTTCGTGTCGTTGGCGAGCAGAAAGCTGCCCGTGTACGCATAGTTTTCGCGCCCCGCGTAGTGTATGTCGGTGACGGCGACAAGGGTAAGGCCTCTGCCGCAGCACCCCGCAAGGCACACGGCGCACACCGCGCACACGAGCGCCGCCGCAAAAAAGCGTTTTAACATCCTCTTCACTGCCTCTGTCCCCCGATCTTGCGCCGCCCGCGTCGCTCTGTCTTCCTAATAAATCTTATTCTTTAATACCCGAAGCACGGGTTTTAGGCCCCCGAGCGCACCCGGCTTTCGGCAAATGACGGCGCGCCCGCTCTGCGGCGGCACAAGCCGACCTCACACCGAACCCCGCGGCACAAGACGCCGCCCCGCGCTTCACAAAAAAAGCCGCCGCAAGCTCGCACAAAGCTCGCGGCGGTTTGGCTGGGCCGGCCGGATTTGAACCGGCGGATGACGGAGTCAAAGTCCGTTGCCTTACCGCTTGGCGACGGCCCAACATCCAAAACCTGACCGAGGCGGCCTTGTTCAACCGCTTAACCGCCGCAGTATTTAAAGCAGCTCCGCATAATTCTAAGCGCCGGACTGCATCGGCAAATCCTCAGCCTAATGAAACAAAAACCGCAGGGAATACCTTATGCATTGCCGAGGATTTTTGAAAAAAGACGGAAAACCTGCCGGCGAGCCGATGTTTAAGGCGTCAGCCGTGAATTGTGCGCTGCTGCCTAAATATTATACAATATTATTTCCCCTTGCACAAGTCCCCCGCTCCCTTTCGGGTTGCTTTAGGGACCGAATGTCGGTATAATATTTCGGTAGAGGGCGCACGGTGCCGCGGGCGCAAAAGGGCGCCGCAGCCCCCCTTCGCGGGGTGAAACCGTCCCCCGTCCCTTACCACCCGATTTAAAGTGAGGACAGCCATGCAGCTCAAAAAATGTCTTAGGATAACAACGATCATGTACATCGTCAGCCTCGTCATCCTCGCGGCGACGTATCTGCTTTTGCAGGGCCTCGCGGGGCTGATAACCGGCTGCGTCGGCCTTGCGGTGTTCGGCGCGGCAACCGTCATCAAGACGGTGCACTACCGCTGCCCGCACTGCGGCGAGCTGCTGCCGATGTTCGGCGGCCTGCCCGAGTACTGCAAGATGTGCGGGCAGTACATCAAGGGAGACGACGTGAAAAAGGGCGCGAAAAAGAGATGACGCGCCGCGCGCCGTCGGCGGCGGGCCCGATTGCTTTTTTGAGGGCAGACCGATTCTCCCCCTTTTAAACGCATTGAACGCCGGGGCTTTGCCCCTTACCCAAAACAAGGCGAGGAGTTTTTACCGATGAACAGCTATACCTTAGGCGAGCTCCGTGTCGGCCAAAGCGAGAGCTTCACCGTGACCGTGACCGACGAGATGATGAAACAGTTTTATGCCGTCACGGGCGACTGCAGCCCCATCCACATGGACAGCGAATATGCCGCGCAGCGCGGCTATCCCGGCCGCGTCGTGTACGGGATGCTGGGCGCTTCCTTCTTTTCCACCCTCGCGGGGGTGTACCTGCCGGGCGAGCACTGCCTGCTGCACAGCGTCGAGGCCAAGTTTGCAAAGCCAGTCTTTGTGGGCGACGTGCTGACGGTGAGCGGCACGGTCAGCGAGGTCAACGACACCTTCGGCGAGATCACCGTCAAGGCGAGCATCACGGGCGCGGACGGCAAAAAGGTCACGCGCGGAGTCATAAAGGCGGGCGTCGTCCGCTGACGGGCGCGTCGGCGCCGTTTTTCCCTGCCCGTGCAGACAGGGCCCGCCTCCTCCCGTGCTTACCGCCGCATGTCGGGCAGACCGTCTTCCCCCGGTCATGCGGACAGGGCCGTGCGGGGCGCGCCGAAGAAAAAAGGGCCTCACCCCCGTTTTCGGATATTGCGGGGCAAAGGTGCAAGCCCTGAAGGACAACGGCTGTCGGATACACCGTTGGGCCGTTCGGCGGGGTGAAGGGACAAGCCGCCGTCCCTCGGGAGGACGGCCGTTTTCGCTTTAAATCCTGCTTAAAACAGGCCTAAAAACCGCCCGTTCAGGGCGGCCGTATCCGCCTGTGCCGAGTATCGCTCACACCGCAAAACGAAAGTCAACAGAGGAGTTTCTTGCTATGAAAAAGGTCTATCTTATCACGGGCGCGACAAGCGATGTCGGCGTCGCGCTCATCAAGCGCATCATCGAGCCGGGCGACACCGTCATCGCGCAGGGCGCGGGCGACCTCGAGCGGCTGGACGGGTTGCGCCGCGAGCACGAGGGGCAGATCGCCGCCTTCGACGTTGACCTCACCGACCCCGAGGCGGTGGGGCGCTTTGTGCGCGAGGCGGGCGAGCGGTTCGACACCCCCACCCACCTTGTGCACCTGCCCGCGCTGCGGGTCGTCAACACCAAATTCAAAAACTTCGACTTCGAGCGGTTCGAGCTCGACCTCAACGTGCAGGTGAAGAGCGCCCTCGCGCTCTGCAACGCGTTTGTGCCCCGGATGGCCAAGGCCCGCTTCGGCAGGGTGCTGTTCATGCAGACGAGCTATACCCTCGGCATGCCGCCCAAATTCACCACGGCCTATGTCGTCACAAAGAGCGCGATAGGCGGGCTTGTCAAGAGCCTTGCCGCCGACTTCGCGGGCACGGGCGTCACGGTCAACTGCGTCGCGCCCAGCATGATGGAGACCCGCTTTTTGGCGGACACGAGCAGCCTCATCGTCGAGGCCGCCGCCGCCGCAAACCCCATGGGCCGCAACGCGACGCCCGACGACGTCGTCCCCGCGATGGCGTTTTTGCTCAGCGAGGAGGCACGGTTTATCACCGGCGTCACCCTCCCCGTGACGGGCGGCAGCGCGCTGTGAGCGCACGCGAAAGGCCCGTCCTCCGCCTCGCGCGGCCCGACGAGGCGGACAGGGTCGTCGGGTTTGTCAACAAAAACTTCGACCGCGCGCTCCCGCTCGTCAACATACCTGAATACTTCGACTACTACTACCGCTTTGACGGCGCGCTTCACTTCGCGCTCGCCGAGCAGGGCGGCGAGATCCTCGCCGCGGCGGGCTACATCCCCTCCAACCGCTCCGCCGAGCCCGACGTGTGGGTCTCTGTCCTCGTCGCGGCGGCGGGGCACAACGGCGTCGGCCTCAGCCTCATGGACGCGCTGCCCGCCCTCACCGGCGCGCGGGTGGTGTCGTGCAACAACATCCGGCCCAAAACCATGCCCCTCTATCGCTTTTTGGGCTGGTACGCGGGCAGGCTGCCCCACTTTTACCGGCTGGGCGGGCGCGGGGGACACCGTCTCGCGCGCGTCGCCGACCCCGTCATCCTGCCCGCGGGCGGCGACCTCGCGCTGCGCGAGGTCAAAAGCGCGGCGCAGCTGCGGGAGCTGGGGCTGCCCCCCTCCTCCCGCACGCCGCGCAAGGATCTCTGGTACCTCGAGCGAAGATACTTCGGCTTCCCGGGCTTTCGCTACGACGTGTATGCCGCCGGGGACGGCGGCGCGCCCGCGGCCTATCTTGTCGCCCGCACCGTCGACACCGACCCCCTGCACCCCGAGAGCAACGTCCGTGTTCTGCGCATCGTCGACTTTGTCGGCGAGGACGAAGTCCTGCCGAGCATAGGCGGCGCGATCGACAGGCTTCTGCATCAGAGCCGCGCGGAATACGCCGACTGCTACTGCTTCGGCATCGGCGCCGAGACCTTTGCCGCCGCCGGCTTTTGCGAGCGTCGCGAGGGGGACGGCAGCGTCATCCCCAACTATCTGACGCCGCCGCTTCGCGAAAACACCGAGTATTACTTTTTCACAAACAGGCCAGACGGCTTTGTGATGTTCAAGGCGGACGGCGACCAGGACAGGCCCAACCTGTACGCCGACTGAGCGGCAGGACGCGGCCGGCATAACCTCTGAGCAAGGCACGGAGTTTCTCTCTCCAGCGTCAATCAAAACAAAAAAGGCGCAGACGTCCGGCCTCTTCGAACCGGCAAAAACGGACAAAAATCCCCCTGATGCAGAAAAACAACTGCATCAGGGGGATTTTGTATGTCAAGAAGTCCGAGGCGGCTTTTCCGATACATTGTCTGCATTCTTCTTACGGAAAAGAGTAAAAAACTATCCCGGCGTCAGGGTTTGCCCGGAATTCTTCACTTGTTGAAAAAATAGGACCGTTGTATCCGTCACCTGAACCATAATCGGGATAATATTTTAAGATCGCATTTTGCAGCGCTTCGTTATTGATTTTTTCTTTCCAAGCGCTTTCTGTTCCGAATTGCAGCTCAAAGAGCACGAGACAGCTTGTTTCATAAGTGAAGAAGCGATAGCCGCAGGTACTGTCCACTCCGTTTATGCGGTCATATTCTGTGAGGGCCGCAAGAGCCGCTGTGTCGTTCCAAAGATCGCAACAGAGGGGGTATGCAACGGCCAATACCCAACCCAAGGTCTCTGTTTCCAGCCAATAAAGCCCGTTCCGTAAATATTCGCAGCGAAGAGGTTCTCCCCATGGAGTTTCCGTCGGTATCGGAAATTCACCGAAATACTCAGGGCAAATTTCCATCCCGAAAGAGCGGTCTGAAATCAGCGAGCAACCTTTTGGAAGCGGGAAATCGTGCTCTGTAAGATACTTGTGAGCCTCGTACTCCACAACGCGTCTGCCTTGGCTGAGATAATCATTGTCAAATATGTAGATTCTCGGATCAGTCGGCAGCAGTATCCCGTATTTTCGTGCTTTCGAGGAAATAGCGGGGGAGTCCTCTGTTACTGCGAGGAACTCGGAAAACAGAGGCGGTATCCTCCTGCGTGAATCGGCAAAAACACGATATACTCCCGGACATAGCATCTCCGCAAGATAACCGTATCCGCCGTCTTCAAAAGAGACAGATCCGAACGGGCCTTTTATACCGTTTAAAATCAGAGGGAGCACCGGAAAGAGTATATGTTCAATTCGCTCGACAGATGTCCGATCGATTCGTCCTTTATCAGAAAGCCCAAAAAGTGATTGCTTGTGCTGAGATTCGCACTCAGAATAAAATCCCTCCGATTCATGTCTTTCACAGTCAAGGCATTTTCTCATGTATACTCTCCCCCGTATTCGGTAAAGCAACCGTATCGAAGCAGTCAATCATCCCACAATAAATCCTTTCGGTCGGCAGAGTCACGAAAAACCGCGGACAGTTTAACGCAACGTCCGAAACCTTCCATACAACCGATGCCCCGAATTTTATTAAAATCTCAACATATGTCTATTATAATAGACATATGTTCTCACAATTTCTCATACACTTACTGTTGAGGAAGTAAGGTGAGACAGTGCAATTCAATAATGAAGCGGTCGGACGAACAATACGTAAGCTTCGCAATATGAAGGATTTATCCCAGGAAGTGTTGAGCGGATTTGCAGGAATTGCCCGCACTCACCTGACAATGATTGAGAACGGGGATAAACAGGCAAATTTCGAAACTATTTGGAAAATCGCAACAGCGTTGAATATGCGGCCCAGCGAGCTTGTCGCCATGATTGAGGCTGAAATTGAGAAGAACAACTGATGTCCGAGTCTTCATTTTTTTATAAGGAGAGGCACAGGTGTGCATCTCCTCTTTTTTCAATGAATACCTTGAATTCCTTTCGGGGCTTGATCTTCTTTGGGGATTGAATATCCGATCTTTCGTATGATATTCAAGAAGTGTTAAAAAGCTTCTTTTTTACCATATTATCATTTTATAACCAATATTTCAAGAGAAATGAAGTTTTATATCCCATATAACAGCTTATTCCGTGGTTTAAAATAGTACAAAGGAGGGGGATACAATGACAGAACATGATTTCTCCCTCCGTTTAGCAAAGCTGAGGGAAGAAAAAGGCGTATCGGCCCGAGAGATGAGCCTGTCGTTAGGACAGAATCCGGGGTATATCAACAACATAGAGAACGGAAAAGCAATGCCCTCCCTGTCCGGGATATTCTGTATCTGCGAATACCTAAAAATATCGCCGAAAGACTTTTTTGACACCGAAAACACCTGTCCGACAAAGATCACTGAACTGTGCGACACAGCTAAAAGGCTCTCAAAAGAGCAGATAGAGCATCTGACTGCTTTGGCAAAGGATTTAGCAGAATAGAAACATGATAGAAAACAGCCGCCTTAAAAGGTGGCTGTTTTCTGATTTCGATATTCCTTATGCAGAGAAGAATAATATGAAAAGAAGTAGGGAAAATGTCTCAGCGGCCGTGGCTTTCAATGCACGTCACGGGCATATTTCAGGTTAACTCAATCTTACGGCATGACGACGTCCGTGTAAAAAAAGGAAATCCTCAGGGCAATGCGGCGGCAGAGAATTTCTTCTCTGTTCTAAAACAGGATGTCTCTACAGGCATAGTCCCGAGAAATTCCGGGAAGCAAACAGACTGATTACCAAATACCCCCTGTTTTGCAGCAAAGCGCGCAGTCGGTTAAAAAGCGGAGCGGCGCCGCCGACGCCGCTCCGCTTGAAGCTCTGTATTCCTGCTCAAAAGCTTTTTTGCTGTCCGTACAATTTTGGGCGGTTCACTCGGTTCGGCGTCCGCGCTTTTTATCTTTGCGCTCGATTTTTTATTTCTTTTCACGTACACTCGGGCGGTTTTTACGCCCCGTGTATTTTGAGGCGTTTTCACCATGCCTGCCCGCAGCCCCCGAATATCTCGGCGGCTGTGCCCTCACGCACCGCCCTGCCGGACTCCATCAGCACGACCCTGTCTGCCAAAAGCTCTGCCTCGAGCCCGTCGTGGGTGACATACAAAAAGGCTGCGCCCGTCTCGGCGGCTATCCCCTTTAAAACACGGCACACCCTTCTCTTCAGGACCTCGTCAAGGCCTGACATCGCCTCGTCCATGAGGCAGAGGGACGGGCGGCAGACGAGCGCCCGCGCGATCGCGGCGCGCCGCCGCTCGCCGCCCGATATCTCGTCGGGCCTTCGGGTCAGCAGCTCCTCGATCTCGAGCAGCCGCGCCGCGTCCCGCACCGCCGCCTCGGCTTCGCGGCGCGAAAGCCCCCTGTCCGTCAGCGGAAACGCGATGTTGTCATACACGCTGACACGGCGGTAGAGCGTCTCGCCCTGAAACACGGCCGCGGCCCCGCGCTCGCGCGGGGCGAGGCGGCGCGCGTCGGCGCCGTCCAAAAGCAGCTGCCCCGACGATATCTCCTCGAGCCCCGCTGCCGCCCTGAGCGCCGTGGTCTTGCCGCTTCCCGACGGGCCGGTGAGCACCACGAACTCGCCCGCCCCCACGCACAGCGAAAGGCCGTCAAGGGCCGCCGCCCCGCCGTCCCTAAATCGCTTGGTCACATTTTTAAACTCGAGCTTTGTCTCGGCCCCCACGGCGCTCCTCACCCCCTACGGTCGTCAACCCGCCGCTGTCAAACGCGCGGCTTTTAAAGAGCGCGGACTCCCGCCGACGGCCTATTCTCTGCCGAACGCCCGCCTTATCTCGCCCACCGTGTAGAGCGAACCCGGCGCCGGCGCCGCGCCCCGCTCCCCGCAGGACGCCGCCCTTCGATCGTCAACCCGCCGCTGTCAAACGCGCGGCTTTTAAAGAGCGCGGACTCCCGCCGACGGCCTATTCTCTGCCGAACGCCCGCCTTATCTCGCCCACCGTGTAGAGCGAACCCGGCGCCGGCGCCGCGCCCCGCTCCCCGCAGGACGCCGCCCTTCGATCGTCAACCCGCCGCTGTCAAACGCGCGGCTTTTAAAGAGCGCGGACTCCCGCCGACGGCCTATTCTCTGCCGAACGCCCGCCTTATCTCGCCCACCGTGTAGAGCGAACCCGGCGCCGGCGCCGCGCCCCGCTCCCCGCAGGACGCCGCCCTTCGATCGTCAACCCGCCGCTGTCAAACGCGCGGCTTTTAAAGAGCGCGGACTCCCGCCGACGGCCTATTCTCTGCCGAACGCCCGCCTTATCTCGCCCACCGTGTAGAGCGAACCCAGCGCGAGCACCGCGCCCCGCTTCCCGCAGGACGCTGCCGCGCACTTGACCGCCCGCGCGGGCGACTTTTCGACCTCGACGGGCTTGCCGAACCCCTCGAGGATGCGGGCGAGCTCGCCGCACGCGAGCGCGCGGGGGGTGTCGGGCTCGGTCGCGACAAACCTTGAGACGGCGGGGCCCAGCAGCCCCAGCTCGTCGTGATAGTTTTTGTCGGCGAGCACCCCCACAACCGCAGTGATCTCCCGCCCGCCGAGATAGTCCTCGGCGGCCTTCAGCGCCGCGGCAAAGCCGTGCGCGTTGTGCGCGCCGTCGACAACCACGGGCGGCTCGAGCGACAGCACCTCAAAGCGCCCCGGCCACCGTGCGCGCGCAAGCCCCGCGGCGAGCGCGCCGTCCGGGATGTGCATGCCCTCTTTTTTGAGAACCCCTACCGTCTCGACGACAAGCGCCGCGTTGCGCTGCTGGTGCGCACCCAGCAGATGGATTTCATATTCCCGCCCCTCGTAGCGAAAGCGCTGCGCTGAGAGGTCGTGCGACACCTCCTCAATGCCGCCGAAGCCGCACAGGTGAAGCTCGCTTTCTCGCTCGCGGCAGACCTCCCTCACAACGCCGACGACGCTCGCGGGCTCGCCGCCGAAAACCGCGGGCCGCCCGCGCTTTATGATGCCGCACTTTTCAAACGCGATCTTTTCCACCGTGTCGCCGAGATACTTTGTGTGGTCGAGGCCTATCGGGGTTATGACGCTCACCTCGGGGTTCTTGATGATGTTGGTCGCGTCGAACCGCCCGCCCATGCCGACCTCGAGCACCACGATGTCGCAGCCCTCGCGCGCAAAATACTCCATCGCGGCGGCGCACACAAACTCGAACTCGGACGGCAGCACCGCCATCTTCTCCGCAAAGCCCCTGACATATTCGGTTATCTCGCACAGGGTCCCGTCGTCTATCGGCTCGGCGTTCACCTGCATGCGCTCGTTAAAGCGCGAGATGTACGGCGAGATGTAGAGCCCCGTCCTGTACCCCGCCGCTCGCAGCACGCTTTCGAGCATTGCGCACACCGAGCCCTTGCCGTTCGTCCCGGCGACATGCACGAACCTGAGCCTGTCCTGCGGGTCTCCCATGAGGCTGAGCAGCTCGCCTATCCGCAGCAGGCCGTCCTTGCTTCCCCGCCACCGCAGCGAATGGATGTAGTCGATGCAATCGCCGTAGTTCATCTGCACTGTCTCTCCGCCGCCTGCACGGTGTGCAGCACCGCGACCGCCGAGGTGACCGCGCCCACGCCCCCCGGCACGGGCGAGATATCGGCAGGGGACGAGGCGCACGGTCTGACGTCGCCCGTCATCCTGCCGTCGGCCGTGAAATTCACCCCGACGTCCGCGACCGCGCAGCCCTCTTTAAAGATGCCGCCGTCGATCAGTTCGGCGCTGCCCGCCGCCGCAACGACAATGTCGGCGGCAGCAAGGATACCGCTCAAATCCCTCGTCCTCGAGTGACAGAGCGTCACCGTGGCGTTTTCGCGCATGAGCAGCATCGCAGCGGGTCTGCCGATGACAAGGCTTCGCCCCACCACCGCGGCCGACGCACCCTCGAGCGGGACGCCGTAGTGCTTAAAAAGCCGCACGGTCGCCTCGGCCGTGCAGGGCGGGAACCCGACCCCGCGGCCCGAATAGACCGCGGACATCGACCCCGCGCTCACCCCGTCGACGTCCTTTTCGGGGGGCACGGCGGCACACACCGCGGCGTCGTCCGCGCCGCCCGACAGCGGGCGCATGACAAGGATGCCGTGAACCGAGCCATCCCCGCCGAGGGACTTTATCGCCCCGACGACGTCGTCGGTCGAGCAGCCGGGTGCGAGCTCGCATACCCGCAGCAGGACGCCCGCGGCCTCGCACCGCTTTTTGATCCCCCGCTCGTAGGCGAGGTCGTCCTCCCGCGCACCCGCGCGCACGACCGCAAGGCAGGGCACGACCCCGCCGTCCGCAAGGCCCGACACCCTCTGTTTTATCTCTTCACACAGCGCCGCCGCCACCGGCGCACCCTTTAATAATCTGCCCATTATGTTTATTACCGCCTAAACTATACTGTTTGTTTAAATCTTAGTCACCGCACAGGTGGGCGTCAAAGCCCGTGTCCGCCCCCAAGCACAGATTTTTTGCGCGGCCCGATGCATGCGGGCACCCAACGTGAATTGCAGCGGCGCGGAAGCTTTGTGTCGCCGCACGTCTGCCCGCGCCGTGCGCCGTCAGAGCGGGGCGTTGTCTCACACCCTCAGGCCTCATACCGGGCGAAATCCGCCCGCAACGCCCCATCGGGGTGCGTTATCCTGTCCGTGCCTGAACATGCAATTCTTTATATTGCAACAAAAATATACTGTTTGTTTTTTTCTGCTTTCGCGGGGGCATCTTTGCCGAGCCGCAAATTGTATATTGAAAAGAAAATATACAATTTGTTTTCACCTGCCGCACAGCCAAACCCCGAAGCAAACTTTTCGTCTCGCGGGACGCGTCCCCCGCGCCGTCCGGCAGGCAACCCCGCTGCCGTCCTTAAAACAGGCCCGTTATGCGCCCGTTTTCGTCGACGTCGATGCCCTCGGCGCTCGGCCTTTTGGGCAGCCCCGGCATCGTCATGATCTCGCCCGTGAGCGCCACGACAAACCCCGCGCCCGCGCACACCTTCGCGCTGCGCACCGTCACGGTAAAGCCGGTCGGCGCACCCGGCTTTTTGGGGTCGTCCGAAAAGCTGTACTGCGTTTTGGCGATGCAGACGGGCAGCGAGCCGAAGCCGAGCCCCTCGAGCTCGGCCAGCTGCCGCCGCGCCGCCGCCGTGAACTCGACGCCGTCCGCGCGGTATACCCGCTTTGCGACCGCCTCGATCTTGCCCGCAAGGCCCATGTCGTCGGGGTAGCACAGCGTGAGCGCGCTCTTCTCCTCGCACAGCCTCAGCACCTCGCGCGCGAGCGCAAGGCCGCCCTCGCCCCCCTTCGCGTAAACCTCGCTGAGCGCGACGTTGACGCCGAGCTTTTTGCACTCACTCTCGACGAGCCGCAGCTCCGCCTCGGTGTCCTGCGGAAAGCGGTTAACGGCCACCACCACCGGCAGCGAAAAGACGGTTTTAAGGTTTTCGATGTGTCTTATGAGGTTGGGCATGCCGTTTTTGAGCGCCGTCAGATCCTCGTCAGCAAGCGCCTTTTTGTCGGCGCCCCCGTGCATCTTGAGCGCGCGCACCGTCGCCACCACCACCGCGGCGGACGGCGCAAGGCCCGTCATGCGGCACTTGATGTCCAAAAACTTCTCGGCCCCGAGGTCTGCGCCGAAGCCCGCCTCGGTCACCGCATAGTCGCCGAGGCGCACCGCGAGCCGCGTCGCCGCGACCGAGTTGCAGCCGTGCGCGATGTTCGCGAACGGGCCGCCGTGCACGATCGCGGGGGTGTGCTCGAGGGTCTGCACGAGGTTGGGCTTCACCGCGTCCTTAAGCAGCGCCGCCATCGCGCCCTCGGCCCCGAGGTCGTGCGCCGTCACCGGCTCGCCCGAATAGGTATAGCCGACGATCATCCTCGCGATCCTCTGCTTGAGGTCGGCGATATCCTCGGCCAAACACAGCGCCGCCATGATCTCGCTTGCGACGGTGATGTCAAAGCCGTCCTCACGCACCACGCCGTTTGCGCGCGCGCCGAGCCCCACCACCACCGAGCGCAGCGCGCGGTCGTTCATGTCGACGCACCGCCGCCACGTTATCCGCTTGGGGTCGATGCCGAGCGCGTTGCCCTGGTGGATGTGGTTGTCGGTCATTGCCGCCAACAGGTTGTTCGCTGCGCCTATCGCGTGAAAATCGCCGGTAAAGTGCAGGTTGATGTCCTCCATCGGCACGACCTGGGCGTACCCGCCGCCCGCGGCGCCCCCCTTGACGCCGAACACGGGGCCGAGCGACGGCTCCCTGAGCGCGACCACCGTTTTTTTGCCGAGCCTTGTCAGCGCGTCGGCGAGCCCCACCGTGGTGGTCGTCTTGCCCTCGCCCGCGGGGGTCGGCGTCATCGCCGTGACGAGGATGAGCTTGCCCTCGCCCCCTCCCTCGGGCAGCTTTTTGGGGTCGATCTTCGCCTTGTACCGCCCGTACTGCTCGAGCGCCTCGTTTGGGATGCCGAGCGCGGCCGCGACCTCGCCGATCGGCCTCATCTCGTTCGCCTGCGCTATCTCGATGTCGGTCATCATTTTGTCTTCCTCCTCAGCCCGAAAAAAATCAATATAAGTCAAAAAACACATCGATCCTGCGGCAGTTTGCGCCAAAAAAGACCGCGTCAAGCCGCCGCGCTCTTCAAAAAGCGGCGCCGCCCGAACGGCGCCCGGCCCGCAGTGCGTCCCCCGGCAGTCCTGCCGCCTTCGCATTATACCCCGCGCAAAAGGTGTCCCGCCGCCCGCGTCGGACGGCGTCCTTACAGATATTATACTTGACAACACGTGTCATTTAAAGTGACAATATCTACAGGAAATATACTGTCAAACGAGGTGAAATTTATCTATGACAACCCATTGTGTACGGCTCAGGAGAGGCGACGACCTGCTCCTGTCGATCGAGCGCATTGCGAAGAAGCGGCGGATTAAGGCGGGCGTGCTGCTCTCGGCGGTCGGCTGCGTGAGCCGCGCACGGGTGCGCGACGCGTCGGGCGTGACGATTAGGGAGATCTCCGAACCGCTCGAGATCGTCTCGACCATGGGCACCGTAAGCGAAAGGCGCTGCCACCTGCACGTCTCCTTTTCGAGGGAGGATCTGTCGGTCGTCGGCGGGCACCTCGTCGAGGGGTGCGTCGTCAACACGACGTGCGAGCTCGTCGTCGGCGAGTGCGCCGGAACCGAGATCGACGTCGAGTTCGACGACGAGACGGGCTACGACGAGCTCATCTTCAAAGAGCGCGCCGACTGATCGCCGCGCGGTCGCTTGCTTTCTTTTTGGGCGACCGCGCGCTGCCCTCGACCGATACGACATCAAGCCAAAGAGCCGGTACCCGCTCGGCCACGGGGGCGCTTCGCTCATCAACGAGCCGCTCTTCAAAACGCTCGGCCAAAAGTACGGCAAGAGCAGCGCCCGGGTCATCCTGCGTCGGCTCACGCTGATGGGCTTTGCGGTCATCCCGAGCAGCAAGAGCGTCGACCACATCCGCGACCACCTCGACATCCTCGACTTTGCCCTCACCGAGGGGGAGATTGCGGAGATTGCAAAGCTCAACAAGGGGGGTGCGCTACTACAACCGCACCGACGAGCAGCTAAAAAACTTCGCCACCTTCAGGCCGAAATTCGAGACAGAATAACGCGGCCGAGGGGCGGCGGCACGGAGGTTCACCGCTGGGCGGCTGTTCTCTCAATGGTGGCAAACTACACGGACATGGCGAGGGGCGGCCTCGCAATGCGAAGCCGCCCCTCGTCTTTTTGTTTTGGGTTTAAACGCCGACAATGTCACGGCCGTGCGTCTCGATACTGTGATACCGCGATACACAACGCGCCGAAAAAAGCTGTGAACCCCTGTCCTCGACCGCTCTGCGTACTCAGTTGTTGCACAGCATGACTCTGCATACCCCGCGGGCGACGCGGCTCGTCTCCCTGCCGTTCCAGAGATAGAGATCGCCGTCCGATATGTAGAGGACGGTGCTGTCGTTCAAGACCTTGAACAGTGTCACGTCCTCAAAGACCGCAACACTTTTGCCGCCATTGGTCACCGCGATGTCAAAGCAGGTAGATCCACGATACTCCTCGTTTTCATAGGTGAGATAGGTGATCATGTACTCGTTGTCGCCCCTGTCCGAAAATATGCTTAAGGGGATGACCTCCCTCGCGACCGTCCTCAGCTTGCCGTCGGAATAGATGCTCCAGTCCGACCATGTGTCGTAATTATCGTCGGTGTACCTGTCCGAGACGATATACAATACGTCCTTCTCCCCGTCGGTTTCGACGGCCCCGTAGTAGAACGGATCGTACGACTCGAAGATGACCCCGTCCGGCTCGAACCCGTTTTTGCCCGACTTATAGTCCAAAAGCACGTACTCGTCATCCTGCTTGCCCATGAGCACCAGCTCCCGCTCGTTCAGCAAGCACGGCCACCACTCGAAGTAATATATTCCGTCGCTGTCGAGTTGGGGCTCATACCCTCCCATATCAAGCGCGTATTCCGCGCCGTCGACACTCTGGTACCACTGTTCGGTGATGAAATAGCCGGCGGCATATGTGCGGAGGTCTTCTTCATCCTCGAAGTACTCCATTACTCTCCCGTCCGCGAGGTCGTCGAGATCGCAGACCGGCTCGAGGGCTCTGTTTATCTTTCGATAGAGCATTACGTCCTCATAATCATAGGTATACATAAATGCAGAAGAACGCCGCAATATAAAACGTCCGTCGATTGCCGGGGCAAAGGTATGCCCGAGTTCCGTGCCGTACCCCGATTCGGCATCGGTGGGTTCAAGACAGACGTCCTCTGCGACCGTTCTCGCCTCCCTGCCGTCAAAATAGCAGAGGGTGCCTACTTTCACACCAAACTGATTCTCCGAAATCTCCGACCGCAGGTAGTCGCGTTGGGCGGCGTCCTCCGGGTTTACGGCGTCCTGCGAAAAAAACTCATCGGAAAAACAGTCGTAAAACGACCACGCCATCGCGTCCGTCTCCACCGTGTAGTAAAAGGTCGCCCTGCCGTTGTCGAGCGAAGCCCCGTACACGCCGCTCACCCCGTCGGCCAGCACAACGGGCTGCTGCCCGGGGACACATGAATACACCGTCAAGTTGTTGGTATCCTTGTCGAAATCCATCGAGGCGTACAGAACAGTGTTCCCTTCACGGGCATACATATTCCATATTTTTTCGGCGATGCACTCTGCTTCGCCTCCGCCGTCGGAGGCGGTCCGATAATATGAAAACTCGGTATAATCCTCATTCGTGTATACTGTATAGTAATCATACCCATCGACAGAGCTTGAATCCCCATGAAAAATTCTGCTCTCCGTGCCGTCATACAGATACTGTTTTTTCTCCCCGTCGATGTCACGGAAATAGACAGCATCGCCGTTGTCGAGTATCCGCATAGAGTATTGCGAATTCATGTCAATATCCCGCGCGATTCGCTCGGGGCTCTCGCCCCTTTTCAGCGCGTCGACCGTTATCGTGTACAGGGTCTCGTTGTTCCCGATATAGTATATCCGTCTGCCGTCCGGGGTGAGGCCGAATGTCCCGCAAGAATCATAATTATCCATAAAAAAAATATAATCGGCCGGGCATTCTTTTATCATTTCGTAGACGACACCATAGGCGACATCTTCGTCGACAAGTATCGGCTCGGCCCTTCCGCTCGCGTTTTCGACATACATGAGCTCGCCCTCGTCGGTGACATAGAGAAACGACGATACCTGCTTTTTGCCGCCCGACACGCCGACGACGATTGCAACGCACACCGCGACCAAGCAAACCGCCGCTGCCGCCGCAATGAATATGCCCTTTTTCCCCCACCGCAACAGGGGGCCGCGAGCCGTGCCGCCGACAGTCGGGGAAGGCGTCGTCGGTAGGCCAGGCGTGCTTGCCGAGGGGGTCGTCGGCGTCTGCGCCGCCTGTACCGCCCCGCCCTGTGCGTTCAGCCTTTCGCCGCATCCCGGGCAAAAGGCGTATCCGTCCGGCACCTGTCTGCCGCATTTCCAACAAATCATGCTGTTCTTCCTTTCTCATTCATAATAGAAGCAAAAGCTGCCCGCCGCAGCCGCGTCCTTTGGGGTCTGCGGGCTTTTGCGAAAAAATCGCCCGCCGAAAAGCAGCGTCTCCGTTTTGTCCGTGGCTCTGCTTTCGGCGGGCG
>CAYSRC010000023.1:0-11242 GCA_964433495.1 uncultured Oscillospiraceae bacterium | reverse complement strand
CGCCCGCCGAAAAGCAGCGTCTCCGTTTTGTCCGTGGCTCTGCTTTCGGCGGGCGCGGGGGCTCGCTGCCGCCGGCGCTTTTACGCCTTGTTCAGATTTCCGCCCTGAGCGTCGGCGTCCCGCATAATCTGCGCGGACTTCACCATCTTGACGGCATAGTCCTCGAGCATCTGCGAAAAGTTGGTAAACGTGGCCTGCATGCCCTCAAAGCTGGCGACAAATGCGGCCTGCGCCTCGCCCTTCCACTCGGAATCGAGCGAGTGGACGAGGTTCTTGAGCTTTGTCATCGTGTTGTCGTGGTTTGCGCGAAGCGCCCTTACCTCCGACGCCTTGCTCTCTAACAGCTCCGGTGTGACCTGAATCAGTGCCATGAATAATACCCTCCGAATGTTTTATTAAGAAGCCGCTGTGCGGCCGTCTTTTAAAGACTGCGTATGCTCGAGGCGATGCTCGCGTCGAGCGCCTCGGTGCTCTGCGCCGCGCGGCGCATCGCGACCGCGTATCTGCCGAGGCTCGCCTCAAACTCGCGGAACACGTTGTCCATCGACAAAAAGCTCGCGATAAAGGCGTCCCCCGCCTCGCCCTTCCAGCTCTCGTCCAGGCTCAAAACAAGGGTTCTGAGCCGTTTCATCTCCTCCGCGTGCTCTGCCCGCAGCTTTTCGACGGTGTCGGCCGAGGCGCGAAGCCCCGCCGGGTTCATCTCTAACAGTGCCATGGTTTAACCTCTCCTTTTGCCGCTATTTCAGCTTGTACTGGATAAGATCGCCGTACGCTCCGCTTGAAGTCGTACCGTGGGACATCCAACTGCCCGAACCCGTTATGTTGAGCTTGACATTGGTTTCTTTGAGTGGGTCCACAATGGCATAGGAACCATCCGTGTTTTTGGATGTTACAAGCACAAAATGAAGGTCTCCGTCCGGGTCCTCCATGCAGAGAACGGGCGGGCTGTACTGTCCGTTCCCATTTTGAAAGTTTTTGAGTGCCGTATCGAGATCCGATCTCTTTGTCGTACCGGGATATACGGCGGAGATGTTTGTTCCGTAGGTCTTGCTGATTTTGGGCGCTATTGTCGAGCTGGCCACAGTGTCGTTTTCCGAGAGTACAAGTCCCATGGACGCAAGTTTTTTGGGCGTCGCGTCGATGCCGAGATAGGAGAGCGCCATCGAGGTGCATGCCGCCTTGCAGCCATAGCTTCCGTCGCCGTCCTTCCAATAGCTCTTGTCAAACTTCGAGCTATACGCATGGCCCTCGGAATTCTGCTGCGCAATATATCTAATTGTCCCTTTCTTGACCTTGTTGGAATAGACGAGGTCGGTGTTTCTGTTAAACTGCTTTTTAGCGGCCTCCGCCTTCTTCTTGGCCTCTTCCTCCGCTTTCTTTTTGGCCGCCTCTTCCTCCGCCTTCTTCTTGGCGGCGGCCTCCTCTTCGGCCTTCTTTTTGGCCGCCTCGGCCGCGGCGTCCTTGTTGAGGTTCGCGGGTGGCGCCGTCCCGAACAGCTTCGTCCAAAGCGCGCTCACCGTGCTCCACATCGACTGAAGCGCGGCCCCACCCGCGCCCATCAAAAGCCCCAGCGCAGAAATCGCTGAAAGCGCCTTGAGCTGTTCCAAAATCCCGCCGAGGATCGTCTCGACCGAGCCCGTGCCGACGGGGACGGATGCGGCGCTCGCGCCGTTCATCTCCCCGACAAGGGAATTTGACGTCTCCCGCACCTGCGATGCGGCGTTTTGAAGTCTTGCGGAAAAGCGCGAAAAGTCCTCGTCGACCGCCGAGATGCTCTTCACGGCCCCCTCGAGCCTGTCGGCGACATCCGCTTTCACCTTGACCTCCCAGTCGATCCCGTTCACGATGGCTCTCGCCGTACTCGCTATGTGCTCAAGCTCCTGCCGGTATCCGCTTATCAGCTGCGCCGACGATGCCAGGCGCTCTGAATTCAGGCAAATGCTGTTGCTCATACTTCGCCCACCTTTCTTTTTATTTTATCGCGGCCGCCGCTTCGTCGGCGGCCTTCATCCTCTGCGCTGTGGCTTTGATGAGCATCGCCGTCTCGGACAGCGTGCTCCCCGCGGCGTCAAGTCGCTTTACATACTCGTTGATCTTTTCGGCCGCCGCGTTTGCCGCAGCGCCGCGCCACCCGACGCCCGCCTCGCCGCCTATCTTTGTTTTCATCGTCTGCGCCTGCGCTCTGCAATTCTCGGCGCACTCGTTCAGCCTGTTTGCCTGTTGGATCACCTGCTCGTAGTTTACCTTGATTCGTGTCAATTGCTTTAAACCCCTTTCAATGTCAATATCGCGCCGTCCCACGCCCCGCAATCCGCGAGGGACATGTGCGGCTCAAACTCGGTTTTTTCAAAAAACAGGCGAATCTGTCCTCTGCCGCGCCCCACGCACCCCTCGAGGAGCTTCACAAGCTCCTCCTCATAGTCTTCAAGGGGCGCCTCGGTGGGCAGCTCGACATCGACGCTCCATTTTTCTTCATCGCATCTCACCGTGACAAGACAGTATTCAGGCATGTCCCGTCACCGCGCAAACAGCCCGCTCAGCATGTCCGACACGGCTTTCTTCAGCTCTGCCCCGGTCATGCGCGTCAGCCTCACCTGCTCGTCCTCGAGCGTATACTCCATCTCCATGCGCACCGCGCCCTCGTCCGCAATTATCGCGGCAAGATAGCCCGAGGTCTCCCCGCTCAAAGACAGCATCGAGAGGTATACAGCGCTTTTGTCGCAGACGATTTTTGCGGTCGACTGCGGACACCCGATCCCTTCAAGTGCACCCGCGTCGGCCGAACGGCGCGCCGCCTCGAGCGCAGAGGAGGGGACACTCACACTGCCCTGCTCTCCGGCGGGTACGTCCCCGGCACAGCTCACGACCCCGCACAGCTCGTCGGCCACCGACCGCGCGCCCTCGTCCGCCTGCGAGACAGTGTAACTGTCGCCCTCGAGCTCGAGAAGGACGGCGTCCGACCCGTCCGCGCACACAATGTACCGTTTGCGCTCCCCCTCGCCCTGTTTCACATCGGCGACGACGGTCCTGTCCGCCGCGGCGCACCGTTTGAGGGTGTCGGCAAAGCTCTCGTCGACGGAGTAGCCGCCGCTGAAATCCATCTCCGCGAGCTTTTTCGCCTCAAGTCCCTCGAGGATCTCCCCTGCCTCGCGGGCAAAGGTCGCCTCGTTTGCGTCGGCCCAAGCGTTTTCCACCCCGCGCAGCTCATTGATTCCGAGCGCGGCGCAGCAAAGGATGAGCTCCTTTGGCGAGAGTACATAAAGCTTATTGTTCATGTCCGTCCTCCCTATCTGCAAGTTTAAATTTTAATGCAGTTTTATTGTGTATAAACCAGCCGTCGTCCGCACAAAGGCGCTGCGAGCGCTGATCGTACGGCAGATTGCTTTCGATAAACGAGCTTTCACTCAGCGAGCCGCCCGCGACTATCGCGTTCCCCTTTACAAGGTCTCCGCTCAACGCGTCGCCGAGGCCGACAAGCCTGACAAAATCCTCACAGTCGCCAAGCACCGTCAAAAACACGCCGAGGTTTTTTGCCGAGCGGACGACGCGGTGCAGCCGCTTGATCGTTTCGTCCGAAAGCGCCTCATAGCTTTGCCGCCAGTTGTCGACAAAGATATATATCGGCGAAAAGGGCTGCGCTTCACCCCCGTTTTTGCGCTCGTTGAGGCGATCCATCAAGCCTTCGACATAGCTGTCAAACCCCGCCGCGTCGGCAAAGCGGCGAAGGCCCTGCGCCCCCGCCTCGCCGCCGAACAGCACCGCCTCCCCGGCCTCGGCGCCCGTTTTCATCAGCGTGTACAGCACCCGCTCTCTGCACCCGTCCGGGGCCGAAACCGCAAGGGTGTGCTCGCCGCCGCACAGGCCGACGGGCAGGGGCTCAAGGGTCTCACAGCACAGCCCGACGGCAAGGTGGGCGCCCTCGAGATCGGACACCGTCACCGTTTTGGGCATGGTCTTTACCGTCTTTGCACGTTTGCCGCCCCACTTTTCCCCGAGCTCTTCGCCCAGCTTTTGCAGCAGCTTCACCCGGTTTTCGTCGCCCTCGTCGCGCGCGGGAAGCGCGGTTTGAAATTCGAGCGCCGCGCCGTTTTGTCTGCACAGACCGCGTCCCTTTACGTTTTCGGGTTCGAGGCCCTCGGTTCTTCCCACAATGTCCACATAGTCCGAGCGGTCGGGCATGTTGAGCGCGATCGATGTCTTGATGTTCTGCTTTATCTTAAAGCCGAGCGACACCGGCGAGTTGCAGGTGAAGACAAACACGATCCCGTAGCTTCCGCCCGCGAGGGACACGTCCCTGAAAAATCCCTCGAGCTCGGGGTAGGTCTGCAAAACGGGCGCAAAGTTGTCGACGATGACCACGATCTGCGGCAGAGGGCTGTGCGTCGCCCTTCTGTAGGCCTCGATGTTGCCGACGCCGCTCTTTGCGAACAGCTCTTTTCTCTGCTCAAGCTCCCTTAGCACGTTTTTGACGACAGCGGTTACCTTGTCCTCCTCGCTGCCCGAGGCTACCGCCGAGACGTGCGGGAAGCCCTCAAAGCACCTGAAATTCCAGCCCCCGAAATCCAAAATACAGACGTTGACATCGTCGGGGGAAAGGCCGCAGCACAGCGAGGTCACAAGCGTTTGAAGCAGCGTCGTCTTGCCCGAGCCGGGCGCGCCGTAGACCGCGACGTGTCCCTCGTCGAGCGGCAGGCAGAGCGCGCCCTGCTTTTGCTCGTACGGGTTGTCGACCGCGCCGACAACGGGTCTCAACCCGGCCGCTTCGTCCGAAGCGGCCGGGATATCGTCGAGGAAGACGATCCGTTTGAGCCGCTGCTGCCATATCTTTCTCGCTTCAAGGCCCCCCTCCTCGCGGGCGGTCCTGATGATCTCGCGCATGACCGTGTCGATCTCGGTCTCGACGCCGCGGCCCGCAGCGTCGTCCTGCGCAGCCTGTGCAAGCCGCGTGCGATTCCCGCGCAGGCCGACAAGCGAAACCCGCGGCGCGGGTGCGGCGCGTTCTTCATTCCTGTCCCTGAAGGGCGCGCCGCTCCAGAACGACTGTATGAGCTCGTAGACCTCGTCCTCGCCAACCTTTACATAGGCCCTGCCCGGCACGAGCAGCTTTGCCGCGTCGGGTCTGCCGAGCATCTCTTTGCTCGCAACCGCACCCGCGACCTTGAGGCACCAGCGGAACTTCACGTTGTCCTCCGACTGCGCGCTGACGATGCCCGACGGGTTCTGCGTCAAAAGCACGACGCTTATGCCGAGCGAGCGGCCGGTGCGAAACAGCGAGTTGACCTCGTTTGTGAAATCGGGGAATTTCACCTTGAACTCGGCATACTCGTCGATGACGACGACAAGATAGGAGAGCGGCTCCTTCACCTGCCCCTCCCGATAGAGCCTGCGGTACTTCTCGATATTGTTGACCCCCGCCCTGTCAAACAGCGCCTGTCTGCGCTGCAGCTCGCTCTCGAGCGCGATGAGGTTGCGGCTGATGTTGACGTCGAGGTTGGACACCGCGCCCGCGAGGTGCGGCAGGTTTGCAAACGGCAGAATCAGCCCCGTCCCCTTGAAGTCGATGATGACAAACGACACGTCCCGCGGCGAAAATCGCAGCGCCATGGCGAGTATCCACGACTGCACCATCTCCGATTTTCCGCTGCCCGTCATGCCCGCGACGAGGCCGTGCGGGCCGTGGTGCTTTTCGTGGATGTCGAAGAAAAACCGCTCGCCGTTCGTCCTGACGCCTATCGGCACCGCAAGAGAGTCGCCTTCGGGGATTCTGCGCCAGTTGTCGGCGATCTTGAGCTCCGATGCGTCCGTGACATTGAAGCCCTCCAAAAAGGTGACGCAGGCGGGCAGCAGGTATTCGTCCGCTCTTTCGGGCAGGCGCACGGGCGCGACCGTCCTTGCAAACACGTCGCAGAAGTTGACGGGAACCTCGTCCGCGGCGAACTCGATCGTTTCGCCCACGGGCTGCGGGATGTTGAGGCGGCAGCCGCCCGAAGCGTCCAGTGAAACGACGGCGTTCGTCCCCCTCGGCAGGTTATCCTCGACATCCTTGAGGAAGATGCTTGAGAATCCGAGCGCCCCGCCCTGTGAATCGAGCAGCGCAAGCAGCTCGGGGTCTTTTATCAACGAGGTGTCCGCGACCGCAATCACGTAATGCGGCAGCAGCGGTTCCCCGCTTCGCTCGCGATCCTTTGCGCCCGCCGCGCGCTCCTTGAATATCGCCGTCAGCTCCCGGCACACCTCATTCGCGTCGTACTCGGTGCACGCGAGGTATCTTGCCGACCGCGTCTCGTCAAAGCAGTGGGGCAGCCACCTTGTCCACTCCCACTCGTTCTTCTCCTTTTCCGGGAAGAGAAAAACCAGCTTGACCTCGTCGTATCGATAGCAGGACGCAATCTCGACCGCCATCCCGCGCACAAGTGAACAGACCCTCCCGCGCGGGCCCACGACGCCGAGCGCGCTGTACTTTTTTAGGTCGCACAGCACGGGCGCCCCGTCGATCACCGAATACTTTTGCTTCACCTTTTCGGGGACGCCCTCAAACTCGTCCTCCTCAAGCGCGATGCGGCGCGTGGGTATCTTTATCGTCGTCTCGGACGGGATTTTGCCCGTGCCGAGCCTTACACAGAGAAAATCGGGGTCTTCGGGCTTGCGGTTCCACAGCCTCCCCGTCCTTTCGCGCACGACGGCAAGGCACCTGTCGGGCGAAGGGTTGTCCGAGGCGAGGAGCTCAAGCTGCTGTTTGTTTTTTTTGTCGACGGCGTCGCTCGTCTGCGCGATGTACGCCTCGTACTTTTCCTTGCGCAGCTTGGTCAACTGCTTATATCGCTTCTTTTGGCTGCGGTGGTTAAAAGCCGACATCACGACGCCCATCAGCATCATGGGCATCATCATCAAGAACGACGCCGACCGCTGTATGACGGCGTAAAAGGTGTAGAACAAAACCATCAGCAGCGTCGGAAGCAGCACAAAAAACCAGTTCACGTTCGGCGCGCCGCCTATATTCGGCGCGTCCTGGATCTCGATCTCCTCCTGCCGTTTTACGGGCAGGATGCGCGGCGCGCTTTCAAAATAAGGGTATTCCCGCCGGGCGCGCGCCTTTTTCGCCCCGTCGCCCTGCCGCGCGCCGCCCCCGAATATCTTGAGCAGCGAGCCCAAAAAACGGACGGTGAACTCGCCTATCATGATGCTGTCGCCGTCGTTCAGAAGCGCGCGCTTTATCCGTCTGCCGTTGAGATAGGTGCCGTTGCGGCTCGAGTCGGTCACGTACCAGCCGTCGGGCGCGCGGGAGAGCGTCGCGTGCACCGCCGTAACAGTGTCGGACAAAAACTTTATGCTGTTGCGGGCGTCGCGCCCTATGGTCACGACGTCCCTGCCCTCGAGCGGGAAGCTGACCCCCTCGTCGTCGCTCTCGACCGCCTCTATCGCGACGCCGTAGGCCGCGTTGAGCACCAGCACGCAGCCCGTCTCAAATGCGAGCCGCTGCACCTGTCTGCCGCGGCAGGTCACGTTCCCGCGGCAGGACGCCGTCCAGCCGTTCCCGTCCCGCTCGAGGTCGACCGAAACGCCCCGCGCGACCTCCTCGGGCAGCCGCACGGTGTCGTTGTACCGGCTGCCGACCGAAAAGCTGCTGCGGCCCGCTAAGTCGATGTCCCTTGCCTTTTTTCCCGTATACAGGCGTATCTTCATGTGATGACACCTCTGTCAATGTTTTGTCGTCTGTCCGAGCTACGTCCGCGCTACACGCAATACTCCCCGCTTATCCAGCCGCAGCGGCCAAGGTACTTTGCATAGTACCACCCGTCCTGCTCGGCGTACGCTTTTAGGGGTGTTCAGAACAGTACCTGCCGTCTATCCATCCATAGCGGCCGAGGTATTTTGTATAGTACCATCCGTCCTGCTCGGCGTATGCTTTTAGTGCCGTGAAGTAATTAACGTATCGGATCCCGTTTTCCACCCCCGGGTACGTTGATATCACCTTGTCGCCTAAAACAATCAATATTTCATCGTAATCGGTCGAAGGTCCCTCTCTCAAACTCAATCCTTCGCTTGATGAAATAAACACAGGCTTTCCCTCGTCGAGTGTCTCGGGGATGACTTGCGGGAGTCGCGCGGGGTTTGTCCACTCGCCGCTGGGAAAGTCAAACGTATCTCCTGCCCACGTATTCCAAAAACGCACCCCGTCCTCGGTCATATAAAATACATACCTTATCGTCCAAAATGTACTTATATTTATGCCGTTACGGCTCAATATCTCTTCAAAGCTGTCATCGCGCCCTATCGTTGCGTTTACTGCAACAGGCTCGACACTCGCCCCATCGTCACCCATGGCTCTTGCCAAATCAACAATGCGTCCGTCATGGCACATTCCGTTTTCATCAAAATCCCCACCGCTGACACCAACTGCATACATAATAAAACTATAGTGTTCTTTGCCTTCCACAGCGTTTTTTATCTTCGTTTTCTCACAATAGAATCCGTCCGTTTTCGTCTCTGTCCCCGAGAGGACGACGACCGCTTTGTCGGTGCTCAACTGATATAACAGGGAACCGTCATTCCCCCCCCTCGCGGACATTGACGCGGTTTTCCCCGAAAAAGTCATCCACGCACTGTTGAAGCCGATCGTTTGTGATACACAGAACCAGACCGGGGTGCTGCCCCTGTTCATATTCCAGCGTGTCCCACCCCGAGCTGTACAGGTTGCTGTCATACCGCTCAATCAATCCCTTGAGCTCGTCAAACTCCCTGCTGTCGAGCTCGGTATCACTGCTGAGGCCCAAAGACTCAATCTCTTCGTCCTCGTACAGCTCTTCTAAAAAGACCGATATATCGTCCTTTGCGGGATCGAACGAAAAGGGTCTGTCAAAAAATAAATCGCTGTATCTGTAGAGAAACTGTTGTGCATCATCTTCGTCTATCAACTGCACGGTCTCCACATTGTCATATGGGCGCACGACCACCGACAAAAAGCTCTCGTCGCCCGTGACCGAATAGGCGCGCTCGACCAGGGCCGTCGCCTCCTCCGCCTTGCCCGACACGATATACACGTCGAGGAGCTTGTGAAACAGCTCGGCATCTCCGACCGAGCAGGAGAGCGCCGCCTCGTAATTCTCGGCGGCGGCGCGGGGCATGCCAAGCGCTGTGCACGCGTCCCCCCTGCCGATGTACGCCTCGGCGCATTTGGGGTCGAGCTCGACGGCCTGTGTGAACGTGTCCGATGCCTCGGAATAGTTGCCCTCCTCGAGCAGGTGTCTTCCCGTCTCGCACAGGGCTGCGACCCTGTCCCCACTGTCTGTTTCGCCGCACCCCGCAAAGCTCAGGCACAGCGCCGCGCACAGAACTATTGCCAACAGCTTTCGCATATTGCGCCCCGCTTTCGTTTATTCTTTTACACTTCAACACTTCAAAGCCTTTTTGAAGCGTAACTGTGTCACCACGGATGCATCTTGTTTCGACATAGCCCACGGCAACGTGTTTTGTCGTCTGTTCGCGCAATATCCGCATTACACGCAGTACTCGCCGCTTATCCAGCCGCAGCGGCCAAGGTACTTTGCATAGTACCACCCGTCCTGCTCGGCATAGGTTCTCACCGACGTGCCGTCGGGGATCATCTGGATGTGGTCGTAGTCGGTCGAGGGGCCCTCCCGCATGCGCAGGCCGCCGTTCGCCGAAACGGTCACCGTTCTCTCTTCGCCCGGCGACTCGGGCACCACCTGCGGGTCACGCGCAGGGTTTGTCCACTCGGCACCCGGCAGCGCGACCGTGCCGCTCGGCCCAGAGCCCCAAAAGCGCACCCCGTCCTCGGTCATATAAAAGATGTAGTCGACCGTCCCGAGCTCGCTCTCGTCGATGTTGTTGCGCTCGAGCACCGTATCCACCTCGTCATACGGTGCGAGCACCGCGCAATCGGCCCTCAGCGCATAGATGTCCTCGCTGGAAACGTCATATATGTAGCCGCCGGACGACACGCCCTCGCCGTATGAGATGCACTCGAGCGTATATGCCGTCAACACGGCACAGCCGCCCGAAAACTTTTTGTCAAGAATCTTTACCGTTCGCCAATAGTTTCCCCCGCCGTCGCCCAGTCCCGTAACGGCGATCGCGGTCTTGTCGGTGCTCAGTTGAAAGATATAAGTATCGGAGCACTCTCTGACGTCCGTGTGACCCGCGCCGAAAAACCTGTCGATATATCTTTGAAGCGTATCGTTTGAGGCGGCAAAGATTACCGTCCGCTCAGGCCATCTTTCGATTGCGTCGGCAAGATATCCGTCCGTTTGCCCGGCAAGGCTCGCAAGCTCCGAAAGCTCGCTGCCGCCGAGCTTCTCACTTTGGGGCAGCGGCAGAGAGGCAGGGTTATGGTAAAGGCATTGAAGATAAATCACATACCCCGGATCGTTCCAATCGGGGTTGTACATGGACGCCGCGCTCGAGAAGAAGCCCGTATACCGTACCAAAAACTCGATGAGGTCGACTTCGTCCATAAGCTGTGTGACAGAGTCCTCGGGCGCACTGCCGTCCGCATTAAACCGCTCGTCACCCGTCGCGGCATAGGCGCGCTCAACCGCGTCCGCCGCGTCCTCCTCTCTGCCGAGTGCGGTGTAGATGTCAATGAGCTTTTGAAACAGCTCTGCGTCCCCGACCGAGCAGGACAGCGCCGCCTCATAGTCCTCGGCGGCCGAGCGCTGCTTGTCAAGCGCCGCATACGCGTCCCCCCTGCCGATGTACGCCTCAGCGCACGCGGGGTCGAGCTCAACAGCCTGCGTGAACGCGTCGAGCGCGCCGTATCGGTCGCCCTCCTCGAGCAGCCGCCTGCCCGTCTCACACAGCGCGGCGGCCATCCTGTCCTTATCGGCCGCGCCGCACCCCGCAAAGCTTAGGCACAGCGCCGCGCACAAAACGACGGCAAAGAGCTTTTTCATCTGTTCCTCCTCAAAATCAAGCGCTTGGCCGCGCCTGACGGATTTTTGTTGTTCCCTCGGCCCGCCCTTGAGCCTCCCCTGCCGAACGGTCGGCCGGTCGGGCTTAATCGGAACGATATCCCGAAAGGCGCATAGCATTGCGCCGCATGTCAAACGTCCGTTCCACTTACGTTTGACCACTCCGCGCGATAGATGCGCGTCGTAATCGGTACGACGGCCGAAAGGCGCATAATATCGCGCCGCATGTCAAACGTCTGTTCCGCTACCGTTTGACCACTCCGCGCGGCAGATGCGCATCGCAATCGGTACGGCGTTCGGGGGTTCCCATA
>CAYSRC010000022.1:0-36825 GCA_964433495.1 uncultured Oscillospiraceae bacterium | reverse complement strand
CCCTGCGGGCGTATGCAGGATGTGTTTAAAGGCAGGCGGCGCGGCGAAGCCTCGACGGAGGGATTGTAAGGTGTGAGCTGCGAATATAAATTGCAGCAGGGGTTCCGTTCCGCCGTCAACGCCTTCAAGGGAAAATCTCCCTTTTCATCGCTGCCGCAACGCCGTCGAAACTTACCGAAACGCATTTCAAAACCGATCGCAGCATCCTCGCGGCATCTTGGAAGCACCTGCGCGCCGTCCTCGCGGCCCCTCACTTCCGCTTCGTCGAAAGTCAAAAAATCATTGCATTTACACCGAATTTTATGGAATTATTGTCAAACTTGCCGCAATTCGCAATTTAATTGTCAAAAATCAATAGTTTTAACCGCTGCTTGAAAAAAGAAATCTCGCATTTCAGAGAGATCGAAAATGGGCGAAGACCTTTAAAAATAAAGAAAAATACGCTATAATATCCAAAAGCAATAGAATTCTTTCGGAACGAATGCAGGTAAAAGCGGCCGAAAAAGACATCTTTTTGTGCAAAACTCGGTTTTTTTGCGGATATGCCGGTCGCTTTTTTTCGATTTCCGTGCTTTGCTGTGAGCAAAAAAGCTCTTTACGATGCGGTATTGACATGCTATAATAAAATTTGTATAGAGAGGAAGTGGCATCCGTGACCGATAAGCTCAGCACAATCACAGCGATAAATCCTGCTCAGCTCAGACAGCTTCCGCAGCTCAACGATACCGTGCCCGGAGAAGAGAGCTCTTTTAAAAGCATCTTTTCTCAGGCGATGGCAGAGATTGAAAGCGCCAACGAGGCGGTGCACAACGACGGCGTTGCGCTGGCGCTCGGCAACCTTGACAACATCGCCGGGGCGCAGATAAACATGCTCAAGGCCGAGGCGCTGACCCAGGTGACGGTTCAGGTTGCGACGCGGGCCGTCAACGCCTATAAAGAGATAATGCAGATGCAGATTTAACGTTCCTTTGCCGTTGCCGGGGCGGTTTTTGCCGCCGTTCGGACGGATAGGGGTTCAGTCTGCCCAATTGTCATTTTTTGAAACGGCCGTCCCGCACATAGGCCGGGCGGCAAACTTGTTTCGTTAGGGGGTGATGCGGTTGGGCGATAAACTGAAGCAGACGCTTGATGTCAAGGCGAATGTCGAAAAGATCAAGGCTTTTATCAAAGAGCTGTCTGCCGAAAGAAAAAAGAAGTACCTCAAGATAGGCATTGCTGTGCTGGCGGTTTGCCTCGCGGTTGTGATTGCTCTGTATATGACCGGCTCAACCTACGTCGCCCTTTACTCCAACCTCAGCAGCAGCGAAACCGAATCGGTTTACGAGGCGCTCAGCGGCCTCGGCATAAATGCGCGCATCGACGAAAACAACCAGATTCTTGTCCCCAAGAAGGATTACAACACAAGCCTTTTGCAGCTTGCCGCACAGGGCTACCCAAGCTCAGCGCTGGCATACGACATCTTCACCGAGCACACCGGCCTCACCGCGACCGAGACCGAACAGAAACAGGTTTTAATCTATCAGCTTCAGGACAGGCTGCAGGGCACACTCACGAGCATGGCCGACGTCCGAAGCGCGATAGTTACCATTTCCATCCCCACAACCCAAAACTACGCATGGCAGTCAGCCACCGACACACAGGTTTCGACGGCGAGTGTCCTTTTAACCATGCGCACGGGCGTGACCCTGTCGGGACAGCAGGTCTCGGCAATCAAGAACCTCGTCGCCTCCAGCGTGCCGCGGCTTGAGCCCGCAAACGTCACGGTCATCGACGCGCTGACGCGCACCGAGCTGTTCGGCGTCGACGACACCGACTATTCTTCATCACAGGACAGCTATTTCACCCAGGTTCAGAACCTTGAGTTTGAGTCGATGATCCGCACCCGCATCGAGAACAACGTCATGCGTCTGCTCGAGCCGCGCTACGGGCAGGAAGGCGTTGTCGCCGTGGCCATGGTCACCCTTGACTACGAGACGATGATCGGCGAAGAGATGCGCATCCTCACCGACGACGACGGCAACGGGTACCCGAGCAAGGTAACCGAGAGCTACAATGTCAACGGGCAGGAGTCGTTAGGCGGGATCGTGGGCGAGGAGGACAACACCGATCTGCCCAACTATGCCTACCGCGAGCCGACCGAGGACGGCGGCATCACCGGGTGGAACCGCGAGATTGAGTACTACTACGGCTATATCAAGAGACAGATTGAAAAGGGCAACGCCGAGCTCGAGAGAGCGACGGTGTCCGTTTTGGTTGACGAGCCCGACATGACCCCCGCAAAGGAGCAGGAGCTCATCAGCCTTATCTCCAACGCCGTGGACATCGCGCCCGAGATGATTTCGGTCGCGTCGTTCTACAGCGCGGCAAACAACCAGACATTTAACGTAATCGAGTTTATCGAGACGCTTCCCCTGTGGGCCATCATCGCAGCGGGCGTCCTGCTGCTTCTGCTGCTCATCCTGATTATCGTGCTCATTTCGGTCGGCAGCAAGCGCAAAAAGAAGCGCAGAAGGGCGGCAGCCGCCGCAGCTAAGGCCGGCGACGCCGGCGACATTGCGGCCATCCCGCGTGCAGCATCCGCCGCAGAGCCTCTGCCCGAGCCGGTTCTGAGCGAGGAGGAGGCCAAGCAGAAGAAGATGATGGACACCGTGCGCGAGTTCGCAAAGCAGAACCCCGACATCACGGCAAGCCTGCTGCGCGTTTGGATGAGGGAGGATTAGCAACATGGCGTCGAGTTCAATCACACCCCTGCAGCGCGCCGCAACGGTTATCGTCGCGCTGGGCACCGAGAACGCCGCCGCCGTATACAAGCACCTTTCCAACGACGAAGTCGAGCGGCTCTCTATGGAGGTTGCGAAGCTTCAAAAGGTCCCCGATGAGCAGCTCACCGCCATCATGGACGACTTTTACGGTCTCTGTGTGACCCAAAAGGTCATTTCGGAGGGCGGTGTCATCTATGCCCGCGACGTCCTTGAAGAGGCGTTCGGCGAGCAGACCGCCGCCACATATATGGAGCGCATCTCGCAGGCCATGCAGACCATGGCGTTTGAGTTCATCCGAAAGGCCAACTACAAAAGCCTTTTGATGATGATTCAAAACGAGCATCCGCAGACAATCGCGTTCATCCTGTCCTACGCCAAGGCGGAGCAGGCGTCGCAGATAATCTCCGAGCTTTCGCCCGCCCTGCAGATGGATGTCATCAAGCGCATTGCGACGCTTGAGAGCGTCTCGCCCGAGATGGTCAACATCGTCGAGGGGGTGCTCGAGAAGCGGTTCTCGACCGTCGCCGAGGTGGACATGACCGAGATAGGCGGCATAAACTATGTTGCCGACATCATCAACCACACCGACCGCGCAACCGAGAAGCACATCTTCGACGAGCTCAACAAGGTCAACCCCGAGTTGTCCGAGAACATACGCAAGCTGATGTTCGTCTTCGAGGATATCGCAAAGCTCGACGACATGACCATCCAGCGCATCATGCGCGACGTCGACTCCAAGGATCTCGCGGTTGCCATCAAGGGGTCGAACGAGGAGGTCAAGGAGGTTCTGCTCAACAACGTGTCCGCGCGTGCGCGCGAGAACATCCTTTCCGATATCGAGTACCTGCGCAATGTCAGGATGCGCGACGTGGAGGAGGCTCAGCAGCGCATAGTCAACATCATACGCCACCTCGAAGAGACGGGCGAAATCGTCATCTCGCGCGGAGGAGGGGACGAGATAATTGCCTGATATCTTTAAAAACGTCTCGCCCTTTCTGCCGACGGGTGCGGTGCGTATCCCCGACATAGGCGACAAGCCCGTTTTCCCGGCCGTCCCCGAGATCCCCTTGACGGACAACAAAAAGGCGGATAACCCAAATCCGCCCGACGGCGGGGATAAACCGCCGTCGCCCACCGACAACGGCGACGGGCAAAAGGCGGTGCAAACGCCCTCCGGCAACGGTTCGCCCGCGCACGCGAGGCCGGACGAAGCCAAGGCGGCGCCCGCCGAGCCCAAGCCCGAGCAAAAGCCCGTCGCGCCGCCCCCTCCTGCGATCACCGAGGAGGAGAAGGCCCGTCTGCGGCAGGAGGTCATCGACGCCGCAGAGGCCGAGGCCGAGCAGCTCAAAAAACAGGCTTACGACACGGCGTACGAAGAGGCCTATAACAAGGGCTACGGCGAGGGGCGCGACGAGGCGCTCAGGCGCGCGCGGGACGAGATAAACGGCAGTCTGAGCGAGATGCAGAGCGACATCGCCGCCATGCGCGACCTCCAGGCCGAGTACTTTGAAACCTATTCGGATAAGCTGAGCGAGTTTGCATGTGAGATAGCGGGAAAGATTTTGACAGAGCAGATCGAGCGCGACGAGCTGGTGCTCAGGCCCCTTGTGAACTCGATAATCGAGCGCATGAAGGGTGCGCCGTGGATAAACATAGAGATCTCGTCAAAGCTTGAAAAGCTTGCCGACGCCCTCAAAACGGATCTTGCCGGGACAGACAATGTCGAGATAACGCCCGCTGCGGGCGAGGAGGGGCTGCTGCGCATCTCAACCGAGACGGGCGCTGTCGACGCCTCGATCTCGACACAGTTAGAAAACCTGCGAAGGGTGTTTTATGTCGAATGACGGCTTCCATCGACAGTCTTCTCAATATTTCCGATAAGCTCACCGAGCTTCACATATCAGATTTGTGCACGCACGAGGGCAGGATTCGCAAGATAGTCGGCATGTCTATCGAGGCGACGGGCCTGTCGTGCAGTATCGGCGACATCTGCCTCATCACCACGGCGTCGGGCGCAAAGGTCACGTCCGAGGTGGTGGGCATCGACGAAAACGTCGCGTACCTCATGCCCTATCAGGAGCTTGAGGGCGCGGGGTACGGCTGCTCGGTCGTCAACACCGGCGACAAGCTCAACGTCCCCGTCGGGTGGGACATGGTCGGCCGCTCGGTCGACGCGCTGGGCCTGCCCATCGACGGGAAGGGCCCCATCAAGGCGGACTCGACGGTCTCGATCACGGGAAAGCCCGTCAACCCGATGGAGCGCCCGCCGATAAGCGAGCCGATAGAGCTCGGCGTCAAGGCGATCGACGGCATGCTCACCGTCGGCAAGGGCCAAAGGATCGGCATCTTCGCGGGCAGCGGCGTCGGCAAGAGCACGCTTATGGGCATGATCGCCCGAAACGTCAAGGCCGACATCAACGTCATCGCCCTCGTGGGCGAGCGCGGACGCGAGGTTGTCGAGTTTATCAACCGCGACCTCGGCGAGGAGGGCATCAAGCGCTCGATCCTCGTTGTCGCGACGTCCGACCAGCCCGCGCTCATGCGCCTCAAATGCGCGCAGACCGCGACCTCGATCGCCGAGTATTTTCAGGCGCAGGGCAAGGACGTGCTGCTCATGATGGACTCGCTCACCCGCTTTGCGATGGCACAGCGGGAGATCGGGCTCAACACGGGCGAAGCGCCCATCGCAAGGGGGTACACCCCGTCGATCTATTCGGCGCTACCGAAGCTTCTTGAGCGCTCGGGCAACTTTGAGCGCGGCTCGATAACCGGCATCTATACGGTGCTTGTGGAGGGCGACGACACCAACGAGCCCATCGCGGACACCGTCCGCGGCATTATCGACGGACACATTGTTTTATCGCGCAAGATAGCGGCAAAAAACCACTATCCTGCGATTGATATACTCGGCAGCGTCAGCCGACTGATGAACGAGATAGCCTCGCAGGAGCAGAAGGACGCCGCGAACGAGATTCGCAACCTCATGTCCCTGCACCAAGAGAACGAGGATCTCATCTCGATCGGCGCGTACAAGCGCGGCACCAACCCGCGTTTGGACAGGGCGCTTGACCACATGCCCCAAATCAACGGGTTTTTGACCCAGCGGGTCGAGGAATCGTTTGCGTTTGAGGACACGGTCGAGCAGATGAAGGCGGTCGTCAGGTGACCGGCGCGGGGCAGGTCGGGGTAAGGCATGGCAAAGGCATTTCGGTTTTCTCTCAAGAGGATACAGCAGTTTAAAGAGCAGATTCTCGAGTCTGAAAAGTCAAAGCTGTCGATGCTCAACCGCGAGCGGCAGGAGCTTGTCAGCCGCAAGGAGGCGCTCGAGCGCTTTCTTGAGGACAAGGAGCGCGAGCTGCGCGAGCGCAGCGCCGACGGCACACTGACGGCGTCGGTGCTGTCGGGTCTTCGGTTCTACCGCGAGAACACCATGAACCAGATTCAGGACACCGACAGCGAGATAGAGCAGCTTGACATCAAGATAGAAGAGCAGAAACAAAGGGTCATTCTCGCCTCTCAAGAGCTTCAGGGCCTCGACAAGCTGGAGGAAAAACAGCTTGAGGAGTACCGCAAGAGCGAGGCAAAGGAGTTTGAGAACGAGATAGCCGAAGGGCTTGTCAACAAGATTGCGGGCAACGCTTCGGCGCATTGACACGGTTTCGGCGGACGTCCGAAAGGTGTTTTGCACCGCGACCCGCTCGGTCGGGCAGGGCCCGCATCACGGCATCAGAGAAAAAGGCCGGCTGCGAACCAAGCCCCCAAAAAGAGAGGGCGGCGCGTGTGACACATGCGGATTGTTCTGTTGAAATATATATACCATGAATTGTTTGATTTGAAAGGAGGTGAAACGAATGGAAAACCTGAACTATGTAAGTCTTGAGCAGGTGCGGCAGTACAGAGGCGGCGGCTTGTCGGGCAAGACGTCCGAGGCGTCGGGCGATGTGTTTATGCAGATCATCGACAACATGCTCGAAAGCATGAAGCAGAGCGCCGGGACCTTCGGCGAGAGCGGCGGCGTCAGTGCGGCGGGCCTGTTTGAGGAGCTCAACAATTCGCGGCTTGAGGCGGCGAGCGTTGAGGCAGCGGGCCTTTTGGGCTATATGCCGGGCATGAACCTCGACCTTGTTGCGATGCTGACGCAGAGCGCCGGCGCCGAACAGGTCGACGCGCTTGACGGCCTCACAAGCGGCTTCAACGTGTACGAGCAGCTCGCGGGCGACGTCCGAACGAACGCGGCCGGGAGAACGCAGGCTGCGGCAGACGGCGAAACCGACGCGCAGCAGCTGACGGCTGAGTTTATCAGCTACCTCGAGGGCGCGGGCGAGACGGCAGAGCAGCAGGCGGCGGTGCCGACGGTTGCCGAGGCAGTTGACGAGTCCGAGGGCTTTGCCGAGACGTTGTCGAGGCAGCAGAGCGACGAGGGCGAGCAGCGCAAAGCCGCGGACGCGGGCGAGCTTGCGGCAGAGCAGCTGGCCGAAACAAAGGTGTACAGAAGCATAGGCGAGCTTATGCTCGAGAGACCCGCGCAGACGATGCAGCCGAGCCTCACCGAGCAGGTGACGCAGCAGATGCAGAACCACCTCAAGGCGGGCGAGAGCGAGTTCACGATGAGCCTGCGGCCGAGAGAGCTGGGCGAGATCACGGTGCGTATAGTAGAAAAGGCGGGCAAGACCACGCTGAGCATTGTGACCGCGACCAAAGAGGCGGCCGACGCGCTCAACCGAGAGCTTGCGACGCTCAAGGCGGCGGTCAGCCCCATGGATGTTGAGGTGAAGCCGGCGCAGACGAGAAACGACGCGGCGGCCGAGCAGCAGCAGATGCGCTTTGACGACGAGCGCGGCGGGCAGAGAAACCGCAGGCAGCAGCAGCCGAGGGAGAGACGCGACGAAAAGGTCGAGAGCTTTTCAAGTTCGATCGAGCAGGTCTTCGCCGACCTCGCACGCGGGGTCCCGCAGCCTGTCTCGGCGTAGTGAGAAAGGAGTGAGTTTATGGCCGGCAGCTATGTCAGCGAGGCCGACCGGGTCTTGGGCTCGGGCGGGACAAACTACAACGCGGTGTTTACCGACAAGACGGACAACTCGATACTTGAAGCCTCCGACTTTATGAACCTGCTGATTGTCCAGCTTCAGAACCAGGATTTCACCGATCCGATGGACAACTCCCAGATGGTCAATCAGATGGCGACCTTTTCCAACATGCAGTCGATACAGGAGATGGCGAGCTACTCCAAGACCCTGTACGCGATGAACCTTGTGGGGAAGACGGTCACCGCATCAAGGAACACCGTCTCGGGCGATCTCGACACGATCACGGGCATGGTCGAAAAGGTTTCGCTTTTGGACGGCGAGTACATCCTGTACGTGGGCGGCAAGAAATACACGCTCAGTCAGATCATGAGCATCGGCGCCGCGTCGGGCACACTCGACAATTCGGGTACGGTTTCCGACGGCTTTGCGCTCAAGGCGACCGAATCGGGCAGGGATTATGTCTCGCTCAAGTGGGACGTCCCGACCGAGGACGAGTTCACGGCGTCAAAGTACAAGTTTGAGGTCTACTACTCGGACAGCACCCCGTTCGGCACGGTCGAGCAGGTCGAGGCGGGCACCAAATTTACCGTCCCCTCCGGCGCAACCGAGGCGGAGATCACGGGTCTTTCCTCAAACAAGCGCTACTACTTCAATGTTGTCGTAACGGACGATCGAGGCAGAAAGTCGGTCTTCAAGCCCGTGGCGGCGACGACTAAGATTTGAACGGAGTTGTATACGCATGAACAGCTTTGACTACAAGATACGCTCTGCGATAACCACGGGTCTTGTCAGCGGCGTGCCCTCGGCCGGGGGTACAGAAAAAACACAGGCCGCGGCGAAGAACGAGGACGGTCTTTCGTTTCGAGAGATGCTGAGCAACAGTCTTGCGGCGAGAAGCGAGGTCGGGTTTTCCAAGCACGCGATAAAGCGCGCGGTGGATCACAACATCGAGCTCACCGACGAGAGCCTTGCGCGGCTCAACCGCGGGGTCAGGCTCGCAAGTGAAAAGAACCTCGACGACACGCTTATCCTTGTCGACAGGACCGCGTTTCTTGTGAATGTCAGAAACAACACGGTCATAACCGCAATGGGCAGCGGCGAGACCGAACAAAACGTTTTCACAAACATTGACGGAACAGTTATAGTTTAAGCCGGACCTTTTGAGGAGGCTGACGCCGCTTTGAATGACGGATAAGCGGCGGGCGAAGGCTGTTCCCCTTATCAAAAGGAGATTTACAGAGAGATATGAACAGAGCAATGTTTTCGGGCGTGGCGGGCCTTAAGGTCCACATGACAAGATTGGACGTCATAGGCAACAACATAGCCAACGTAAACACCTACGGCTTTAAATCCCAGCGCGCTGTCTTCAGCGACATCTTCTACCAGACGCTGACCGCCGCCTCGGCGGGCACGGGCAACCGCGGCGGTGTCAACCCGTCGGGCGTCGGCTACGGCGCGATGCTCGCCGGTATCCAGTCGCAGATGACCCAGTCGAGTATGCAGAACACCGGCTTCGGTCTCGACGTCGCGATAACGGGCGAGGGATTCTTGCAGGTTATGGACCCCAGCGGCAACATCTACTACACCAAAGCGGGTCTGCTCGACTATGACTCCAACGGATATCTCGTCGACATCAACGGCAACTTTGTCCTCGGCACGGGCAGTGCGGACGGCACCCCCTCGTCGCAGAAGATAAAGCTTGACAACATGGGTTCGGTCGACCCCCGCGCGTCGTCGGTGACCGAGTCGATCAACAACGTCGACTACACGATCAGGACGACGAACGCGACCAAGTACGGCAATGTCGGCTTCACCATCAACTCAAGCGACCAGCTTCCCGCCGGTCTTAAATCGACCGCGACGATCACCTCGACGGGCGCGATAAGCGTCACGCTCAACGCAAACGAGAGCTTCGCCGACATCGACGAGCTCAACGCCGAGATCAACCGCGCCATCCTCGAGGCCAACGGCGGCGTCGAGCACACGGCGGGCAGGTTCTCGATCACCGCTTCCGAGAACATCTTCGAGAAGGGCGCCCTCACGGGCGCAGAGCTCACCGGCTCCTCGTTCGGCACCAAGACGGGCATCATCTCGGGCCTTGAAAAGGGCGCGTTCGGCGGCGGTATGACGTTTGTGGGCGCGAGCACCGACTTCACCTTCGGCGACGGCGAGACCCCGGGCGAGATAAGCGCCCTCACCGCGACCTACAGCACGGCCGACCCCGACAACCCCGCGTGGAACATCAAGCTGACCATCAAGGACGCCAACGGCGGGACCCATGACTACACCTGCTCGATCACCGAGAAGACGACCGCGTCCTCCATCCTGATGAAGAACACGGCGGGGGACGATTACATCCAGGTCACCAAGCCGAGCTTCACCGAGATGACCAACTTCTTCAAGAAGACGAAAGGCTCGACGGCTGACCCGGTCAACGGGGATACCATCGACGCGGCCAATACCGGTCTGCCCAACGATGACATAGACCTCACCAAGACGTCGGTCACCCCGTCCATCCCGTCCAAAGAGCGCGGCCTCGGCAGCGTCACCTTCACCCTTTCGGGCGGCACCGAGGGCGGTGTCATCACCCTCGACGAGATCCAGGGTATTGCAATTGCCTCGGACGGCACCATAACGGTTTCGCACTCCGAAAAGGGCACCGTCACGGTGGGCAAAATCTCCCTTGCGAACTTCTCCAACCCCTACGGCTTGCAGTTCACGGGAAACAACTACTACACCGAGACCGCAAACTCGGGCGCGCCCATGCTGTGCGACCCGGGCAGCGACGGCTCCGGCTCGCTCAAGGCGAGCGCGCTTGAGATGTCAAATGTCGACCTCTCGGAGGAGATGTCGAACATGATCACCACCCAGCGCGGCTTCCAGGCCAACAGCCGGATCATAACGGTTTCGGACACCATGCTTGAGGAGCTCATCAACCTCAAGCGGTAATGCTTTGCGGCGTCGAGGGCGCTTTCGGGCGCCCCTCGGCGCATGATGCAGCATCGGGACAAACGCTGCGGCAGCGGGCCGCGGGTCCGCCGCCGTGGGCGAGCGAAAAAACCTTTTTCGCCCGCCCATTGCGGAAAACGCAGCGAAAAGAAGGGAAAGGAAAAGGCTGATGATCATACTGAAAAAGCTTAACGGAAGCGAGTTTGCGATAAACTCCGACCTCATCGAGACCATCGAGGAGTCACCCGACACGACGATACGCATGCGGGATAAGAATTTTTATATCGTACAGCAATCGATGCGCGATGTTGTCGACCTTGTCGTCGAATACAAGCGCAGATGTCTCACCCCCGAGACAAGAAGCAACTACAGCGAGGACTGATGACCCATGAAACGTACAATTGACATACTCTCCATCCTCGGCATTGTGCTCGCGCTTGCCATGATGTTTATCGGTATCGTCCTAAATAAAGAGACCGCCGAGGACGGCACCGTCAGCTACACCGTCATGATGGGCAACTTCTCAAGCTTTTGGGACCCGACGAGCCTTGTCATCGTCGTGGGCGGCACCTTTGCCTGCTTGTTCGTCATGTTCCCCTTAAGCGATATCGCGAAGATCCCGAAGCACCTGGGCATCGTGTTCATGCCACGCAAGTACGATCCGTCGGTTTACATAGACAAGATAGTCGAGCTCGCCAAGACCGCGCGCATCAACGGCCTGCTGTCCCTTGAGGAGCGGGCGTCTACGATAAACGACCCGTTCTTGAAAAACAGCATACAGATGATTGTCGACTCGGTCGACCCCGACAAGGTGCGCTCCCAGATGGAGCTGTGGATGGACGAGACCGACAACCGCCACTTCTCGGCAAAGCAGATCTACGCCAACGGTGCGGCGCTCGGCCCCGCGTTCGGCATGATCGGTACCCTTATCGGTCTTATCAACATGCTCAAATCCCTTCAGGACATCGAGTCGGTCGGCCCCAACATGGCCGTCGCCCTCATCACGACGCTGTACGGCTCGATGCTTGCCAACATCTTCTTCACCCCGTTCGCCACCAAGCTCGGCGTGCGCAACGACGAGGAGATGATGTGCAAGCGCATCATCCTCGAGGGCATACAGTCGATACAGGCGGGCGAAAACCCCAACGCCATCCAGGATAAGTTAGTGCACATGCTGCCCGACTTCCAGCAGAAAAAGAAGGCCAAAAAATCAGGCGGCGGCGCTGCCGAGGGCGGCGCGGACGCGGCAAGCAACGGCTGACGGCGGGCTGCGGTCGGAAGGATGTGAGTTCATTTGAAGAAGAACAGAGAGGAAGCGAGCGGCGGCACCTGGATGAACACCTACTCGGATATGGTCACCCTGCTGCTCTGCTTTTTTGCGGTCATGCTCAGCATGTCCACCGTCAATGAGGAGAAGTTCAACGCGTTCATACGCTCCTTTTCCAACCTGCCGCCCGACGTCATCGAGGAGATCATCGGCGGCGTGGACAGCAACAACACCCCCGGGGACGGAACCGAGCCGACGCCCGAAGAGGCGATGGATATGCTGTACGAGTATATCAGCGAGTATGTCGCCGCCAACGACGCCGCGGGCGTCGTGGATGTCTCAAAAGAGAACGGTATGATATACATACACTTCAACACGGCGCTGCTCTTTGAGTCGGACAGCTATATCCTGACCGCAGACAGCTATCCGACGCTCGAATACATCGGAAAGGGTCTCAAGGACCGGGAGCAGTATATCAAGATGGTCGCGCTCATCGGCCACACCGCCGACCCCATGGACGGCACGCTGCGCAGCTCGGGCTGGATGCTGTCGGGTGAGCGCGCGTCGTCCATCGCGTCCTATCTTGAATATACCATCGGGTTTGAGCCGAAAAAGGTTGTGACGATGGGATACGGCAAGCACTACCCGGTCGCCGACAACTCGCGGGAGGAGACGAGGATGCTCAACCGCCGTGTCGAGATGATCATTGTCGGCATGGACAGCGACCTCGACGTCGGCTTCTACGACGCGCTCGGCCGCGTCTACGACGCGAGGGAGGACGTAGAGTCCGGAATGGGGCAAGACCTGTTTGAACAGACCGGCGGCGCCGAGCCCGAAGGCGGGGCAGACCTGCCCGAGCAGACCGGCGGCACCCCGCCCGAAAGCAGGGCAGACCTGCCCGGACAGACCGGCGGCGCCGAGCCCGGAGGCGGAGCGGATTTGCCCTAACAGACCGACAACTGACACGGGAGGAAGTTAGAAAATGCCCGAAACATTGTCACAAAGCCAGATTGACGAACTGCTGAACAGGATGAGGTCGGGTGACAGTGTCGAGGAGGAGACCAAAGAAAAGGAAAAGGTAAAAAAGTACGACTTCAGCTCTCCGAGGCGGATAACCAAGGATCAGATAAAGTCGCTTGAAAACCTTTATGAAAACTTTGCACGCGTGCTGTCGTCGTACTTTACGAGCATTCTGCGTTCGGTGCAGGAGGTCACAATCAGCCACATCGAGGAGCAGCAGTACTACGAGTTCAGCAACGCCCTTCCCGACAACACCTTTGTCGGACTGATCGACTACGGAATAGAGGGTTCAAAGATCGACGTCGCCACGATGATGATCGAGTTCCCGCAGCAGATGTGCTTCACGATTATCGAGCGCCTGCTGGGCAACCTCGACGGGGTGGAGGTCTTTGACAGACAGTACTCCGAGATAGAGCTGGCCATCCTGAGGACCGTAATCGAGCACGTGACCAAATATCTTCAGGACGCGTGGCAGCGGTACTTCGACCTGAAAACGGAGCTTAAAAGCATCGAGACAAACGGCAGGCTGCTTCAGGTTTACGGCCCGCAGGACATCGTCATCATCATCTCCATCGAGGTCAAGAGCGACAGCGGCACCACCAGCATAAATATCTGCATGCCGTCGGAAAACCTCGAAAAGATAATCGACACCTTTAACGGCAAGTACGCCCACGCCTCCAAAAAGCAGGATCCCGAGAGGGAAAAGATGAAGCGCAACAAGGTCTTGCAGGAGCTTGAGCGCTCGAGCCTTGTCATGGAGGCGGTGCTCGATCACTGCAAGATGACGCTCGGACAGATAGCGCAGCTTCAGGTAAATGACGTCATATCTCTTGAGAAGCGCATAGACGGTGATATAATAGTAAATGTGGACGATATGCCGTGGTACACCGCTAAGCTTGGAGAGGTCGGTAAGAACAAGGCGTTTAAGATAGTGGATATCATTGCAAAACCCAATGGAGGAAACGAGGATGAGTGAGGAAAAAAAGTTTCTTACCGAGGATGAGCTTGACGCTATAGGCGAAGTGATGAACATGAGCATGGGCTCCGCTGCGACGGCGGTGTCCACCATGCTCGACAGACAGGTCATCATCAGCACCCCGATGATCGACCAGGAGGACTTCTCGCTTATCGACTACAGTGAGCTCGATCCCGCAATCGTCGTTCGCATAAAGTACGTCAAGGGCATCGAGGGCGAAAACGTCATCGTGTTTAAGCGCAAGGACATGCAGATTATACTCGGCCTGCTCATGGGCGGCGAGATCAACACCGGCGACGACTTTGAGTTTGACGATTTCAGCATGAGCGCCGCCTGTGAGGTCATGAACCAGATGATGGGGGCGTCGGCCACGGCGCTTTCAAAGGTTTTGGAGACGACCATTGATATCTCCACCCCGACGGCCTACCTCGCGGACGGCAGCAACATAGCCGAGTCGGCGTTCAAGGACAGAAGCTTCGACGAGGATGAAAACGTCGTCTCCATCTCCTTTAAGCTCGAGATAAAGGACCTGCTCGACACGACGTTTTGCAGCGTCATGACGCCCGAGCTCGCGCGCAGGATCGTGGACAGTGTATACAAGCTCAACACTGTGATGCCGGATTCGGTCGAGAGCGCCGCGCCCGCACCCGCTGAAACGCCTGCTCCCGCACCCGCTGCGGCTCCCGCGCCGGCGCAGCAGGCCCCGCCCGTTCAACAGCAGCCGGCGCCGTCGGCGCAGCAGGCCCCGCCCGTTCAACAGCAGCAGGCCCCGCCCGTTCAACAGCAGCCGGCGCCGCCGATACAGCAGGCGCCGCCCGTTCAGCAGGTTCCGCCGATGCAGCAGGCGCCGCCCGTTCAACAGCAGCAGCCGATGCCGCAGTACTATCCGCAGCAGGGCTATGCCCAGCCCCCGATGGGCTATCCCGCCCAGGGCTACGGTCAGCCGCCCATGGGCTATCCCCCCTATCCGCAGCAGCAGCCCATGTATACGCAGCCGCCCGTCAACATGCATTCGGCCGAGTTCCCCGAGTTTCGCGCCGCGGGATCCGAGTCACCGCTGACCGACGGCAACATGGGCCTTTTGATGAACGTGAAGCTGGATGTTTCGGTGGTCATCGGCAACACCAAGCGCAAGATAAAGGATATTCTCGACTTCGGGCAGGGGACGGTCGTCGAACTTGACAAACAGACAGGCGCACCCGCCGACATTGTGGTAAACGGCCAGCTCATCGCAAAGGGCGACGTCATGGTCGTGGGAGACAATTTCGGTGTTCGCATAACGGAGCTTACCGGAACCAAAGAACTAATGGATTCACTCGGATCCAATGTTTGATAAGGAGAAAAGACAATGTATAAGATTTTGGTAGTTGACGATGCCGGATTCATGCGCAAGATGGTTCAGACCCATCTTACCGCCGCCGGGTACACCGACTTTGTCGAGGCGGAGGACGGCGTGAAGGCCGTCGAGCAGTATCAGGCCGTCAAGCCCGACCTTGTGATCATGGACATCACGATGCCGAACATGGACGGCATCCAGGCGCTCGGCGAGATAAAGAAGCTTGACCCCGCCGCCAAGGTGGTCATGTGCTCGGCCATGGGGCAGGAGCAGATGGTCATGGATGCCATCAAGCTCGGCGCGATGGACTTTATCGTCAAGCCCTTTAAGCAGGACAGGATCGTCCAGACCGTTTCAAAGCTGCTTCCGCTCTAAGGGATGAGCGAGAACGCAAAGTCGGCGCTGACGATTGTCGGCATGTTGGTCGCGATGGTGGCAATTTTGTTTGCCGCCTATTATACAACGCGCCTTGTCGGCGGCCGTTACGGCCGCACGACCCGGCCGGGCGGCGGGGTGCTCAAGGTCGTCGAACGCATCCCCCTCGGCAGAAACGAGTGCCTCTGCGTGGTGAACACGGGGGAAAAAACGCTCCTTGTCGGTGTTACGCAAAGTTCGGTTTCGATGCTGTGTGAGCTGCCCGACTATCCGCTTCCGACGGGCGCGGACGGCGAAGGGACGCCCGGGACTTCTTTTTACAGAAGTTTTATGGACGAGCTGAAAAAGAAGACGGGTTTTGCGGGCAAGGGCTCACAGACGGACATCGGGAAGAGCGATAAATACGATGAGTAGTGTTAAAGGGGCAGACAAAAAGAAGAGACACCGCGTCGGGCGGCGGATAGGGCGAATCGCCGTTGTCATGCTTGTCAGCGTCCTGCTGATCATGCTTTTGACGGCGTCCGCGCCGCGCAGGGCGGCGGCGACCTTTACGTTCGACATCTCGGGCGGCGACGAGGGCACGGGGCTTGACAGCTTCAGGCTGCTCGGGCTGTTTATCCTGCTCGCGCTCGCACCGACGCTGCTGCTCATGTTCACCTGCTTTACCCGCATCGTCATCGTGCTCTCGCTTGTGCGCAACGCGATAGGGCTGCAAAATACGCCGCCCAACCAGGTGGTCATCGGTCTCGCGCTGTTTTTGTCGCTGTTCATCATGAGCCCGGTGCTGAGCGAGATAAACGACACGGCGCTCACCCCCTATCTCGACGGCGAGATCACCGCCGAGCAGGCGATCGACGAGGCGCAGGGCCCGCTCAAGGAGTTTATGCTCAAGCAGACGCGCAACGAGGACCTCGAGCTGTTTCAGACCCTCGCGGGCCGCGACACGCTTGCGGCGACGCGCCCCGAGCTGATGGAGCTGAGCCTTTCCGTGATAACCCCGGCGTTTATCACAAGCGAGATTTCAAGGGCGTTTGTCACCGGCTTTTTTTTGTATCTGCCGTTTCTTGTGATTGACATGGTGGTCTCAAGCACCCTCATGTCGATCGGCATGGTCATGCTGCCGCCGACGACGATCTCCCTGCCGTTCAAGCTGATGCTGTTTGTCGTGGTCAACGGCTGGCAGCTTATCATGGAGATGCTGGTCGTCTCCTACACGGTCACATAAAGGGGGTGCTTCGGTATGAGTGAGGACGGGATACTTGCCGTTTTTCGCGAGGCCGTGATGCTTATACTCAAGCTGAGCGCCCCGCTGCTCATCGTCAGCATGGTCATCGGCCTTGTCATCGCCATCTTTCAGGCCGCGACGCAGATACACGAGCAGACGATAACGTTCGTGCCCAAGGTCATTGTCATCGCGGTGATGCTCATTGCGCTCGGGTCGTGGATGCTGACGAGTCTCAACGACTTTTTTGCGAACGTCCTGCAATACGCCGCGAGCTTTTAAAAGATGACGATAAGCTTCGGGAACCTGAATGTGCTGGTGCTCATCTTTGCGCGCGTCGGCGGGATGCTGTTCTTCAACCCGGTGATGTCGCGAAGAAACGTCCCCGCCATGGCGAGGGCGGGCCTTGCGTTCGGCCTCTCAATCGTGCTCATGCCGAATGTCGACATTGCGCTCGTCGCGGGCGCGCAGGGCTTTTCGCTGTTCACCGCGATGATGAGCGAGCTGTTTACCGGCTTTGCCGCCGGCATTGTCTTTTCTTTTTACTATTACCTTATTTTCATGGCGGGCGACCTCGTCGACAACGCGTTCGGCCTCGCCATGGCAAAGACGTTCGATCCCGGCACCAATATACAGAGCTCGCTGTCGAGCAGCATGTTTAACTTCATGTTTCTCGCTTATTTTTTTATGACGGGGTGCCACCTCGTCTTCATAAGGCTCATCGCCGAGTCGTACAGCCTTGTGCCGCTGGGCGGGGCCGTTGTCGGCGGGCGGATCTTCGAGTGCGTCATAACGATGTTTGTCGAGGCGTTTGACCTCGCGATGCACCTTGTTCTGCCCTTTTTGGCGGCGTCGTTTGTGCTCGAGATCTCGATGGGCGTGCTCATGAAGCTGGTGCCGCAGATAAGCGTGTTTTCGATCCACTTCCAGGTAAAGATCCTTTTGGGCTTTGTCCTGCTGTTCATCTTCGCGGGGCCGGTCTCGGGCTTTGTGGAGAGCTATGTCACCGAGGCGCTGGCGAGGGTGCAGGATGTTTTCGCCGCCGCAGCGGGTTAGCCGCCCGCCCCAAGGGCGAGTTTAACGGCAAAGGGGGGATGAGATGGCCGGCGAGAAGACCGAAAAAGCTACACCGAAACGAAAACAGGACGAACGAAAAAAGGGTAACGTCGTCAAAAGCAACGAGGTAATCACGGTTGCGTCGCTGTACGTGCAGTTTCTGCTGCTCAGCCTGCTCGCGAGCTTCATCTTCACCACCCTGTGCGACCTGATAAGGACGTCGATCAACACGGCGTCGACCGCCTCTGCCCTGAACGGCGACCTGCTGCACGACCTGCTGGTCGACGGGGTGATTGTATACGCCAAGGCCGCGATGCCGGTGCTGCTGGCGGGCGGGCTTGTGGCAATCGTCTTCACGATGCTTCAGACCAAGATGCTGTTTTCGGCAAAGAGTTTTGCGTTTAAGGCCGACAGGCTCAACCCGCTCTCGGGGCTCAAAAAGCTGTTCTCGATGCGAAGCGTCGTTGAGCTGTTAAAATCTCTTTTGAAGATAATCGTTCTGCTCTACATCCTCTACACCGTCCTCAAGGACAGGATAGCGGCCTTCCCGCGGCTGATGGACATGTCGTTCGGCGGCGCGTTGAGCTTTGTGGGCTCGCTCATCATGAGTGTGGTGCAGACTGCAAGTATAATCTTTCTGTTTCTCGCTGCGGCCGACTATCTCTACCAATGGTGGGAGTACGAAAAGAACCTGCGCATGTCCAAGCAGGAGATAAAGGACGAGTACAAGCAGCTGGAGGGCGACCCGCAGGTCAAGGGCCGCATACGCCAGATCCAGCAGCAGCGCGCGCAGAGAAGGATGATGCAAAAGGTCCCGCAGGCGGACGTGGTCGTCAGGAACCCGACCCACTATGCGGTGGCCCTCAAATATGACGCGGACAAGAACCGCGCGCCCGTTGTCATTGCCAAGGGCGCCGACGACCTCGCACTGCGCATTGTCAAGGTCGCCGAGGACAGCGGCGTCTTCGTGACCGAAAACAGGCCGCTTGCGCGCGGGCTGTATGAAGCGGTCGACATCGACCGCGAGATCCCCGAGCGCTTTTACAAGACGGTGGCGCAGGTCCTCGCGTTCGTGTACAATCTCAAAAAGAAGGAGTTAAGGCGATGAAGGTACTCGGCAATGTGCTGAACAACGTGATCACGGTATTTGTTGTCATCATCATTGCGCTCATCATCGTCCCGCTCAGCTCCGGCGTTCTCGACTTTATGTTTGTGCTCAACCTCTCGCTGTCGCTGATGATTCTGCTGATGAGCATGTACATCAAGGACACGCTTGAGTTTTCGATATATCCGTCTATCCTGCTGTTATCGACCCTGTTCAGGCTTGCGCTCAATATCTCGTCCACCCGCTCGATCCTCAGCAACCACGGCTACGCGGGCGAGGTCATCCGCACCTTCGGCGAGTTCGTCATCCAGGGCAACGTCGTCATCGGCCTTGTCATCTACCTCATCATCGTTTTGGTGCAGTTTCTCGTCATAACGAAGGGCGCCGAGCGCGTCGCCGAGGTCTCGGCGAGGTTCACCCTCGACGCCATGCCCGGCAAGCAGATGGCCATCGACGCCGACCTGAGCTCGGGCCTCATCACCGAGGAGCAGGCGCGCGACCGCCGCTCGCACATCCAGCGTGAGGCCGACTTTTTCGGCTCGATGGACGGCGCCTCCAAGTTCGTCAAGGGCGACGCCATCCTCTCGATCATCACCACCCTCATCAACCTCATCGGCGGCATTTTGGTCGGCATGCTCAACAACGAGGGCGATTTTTCCACCATCATCAACATCTATGCGACCTCGACGGTCGGCGACGGCCTCATGGGCCAGATCCCCTCGCTGCTCATCTCGGTCGCGACCGGCATGATCGTCACCCGCTCGGCGTCCGAGGCAAGCCTCAACACCGACGTGCTCAAGCAGTTCACCGCCCAGCCCAGGGTGTTCATCGTCGCGGGCATTGCGATGCCGTTTTTGATCCTGATAGGCTTTCCGCCCGTGCAGGTCGTGGCGGTCGCCGCGATGCTCGAGTACCTCGGCATCACCCTCAAAAGAAGGCAGGACAGCGTCGTCGCGACCGCGGCCGAGGGCCCGCCCGTGGTCGAGGAGGTCGTCAGCGAGGTGAGCTACTATAAAGATCTCGACAACGTGTACAACCTGCTCAACGTCGTGCCCATAACCATCGAGGTGGGCTACAGCCTGCTGCCGCTTGTCGACGAGAGCGCGGGCGGCAACTTTCTCGACAGGATCGTTATGCTGCGCAAGCAGTTTGCCGACGAGATGGGCATCGTGCTTCCCGCCGTCAAGCTCAAGGACAGCAACCAGATAAACCCCAACCAGTATGAGATAAAGCTCAAGGGGGAGTCGATTGCGATAGGGGATGTGCTGGTCGACCACTATCTCGGCCTTGCGCCGCCCGACCTTCCGCGCGACAAGGACGTCGACGGCATCGACACAACCGAGCCCGCCTTCGGCATGCCCGCAAAGTGGATAAGCGAGGACAAAAAGCTCAAGGCCGAGCTCGCGGGCTACACCCTCATCGACCCGACGTCGGTGATTATCACCCACCTGTCCGAGCAGCTGCGCCGGCACGCCTACGAGCTGCTCACCCGCGCGGAAACCAAGAAGATGCTTGACAATCTGCGCAAAAACCCAGACAATGTAATAGACGACATCGTCCCCGCGATGATCACCCTTAACGACCTGCAAAAGATCCTCAAGAACCTGTTGCGCGAGGGGGTGCCCATCGTCGACCTCGAGACCATCCTCGAGACGGCCGCCGACTACAGCTCGACCACCAAGGACTGTGACCTGCTGACCGAGTATGTCAGACAGGCCCTCAAGAGGACGATAAGCCAGCGGTACTCGGAGGCGGGGCAGCTCAAGGTGCTCAACCTCGACAGCGACGTCGAGGACAGGATTATCAAAAATGTCAAAAAGGCCGAGGGCGGCACCTATCTTGCGCTTGAGCCCGAGGTCATCCAAAAGATTGTCGAGCGCACCACCGAGCAGATCAACAAGGTCAAGCGCCTTGTGCAGGAGCCGGTCGTGCTCACCGCGCCCGTCGTGCGCGTATACTTTAAAAAGCTTATCGACCAGTTCTATCCCGACGTCACCGTTCTGTCCTTTAACGACATCGACACAAATATTCAGATACAGTCGCTCGGGACGATTTCGCTGGCTTAAGCGTGCCCCCGCGCGGGTTGCGTCTGACAGCCTTGTGCCGCAGAAAAGGGGCGCGCGGACGGCTGTTGTGCCTTAAAAAACGCGGAAAGGGGGAGAAAAATGAGCTTCGCGACGTCGTATGGGCCCAAAATTAAGGATATACCTGTAGACGACCCCGAGCAAATGATGTTAAAATATAAAGCGACGGGCGACATCGAGCTTCGCAACAAGCTCGTCATGCACTATGTCCAGCGGGTCAACATCGCGATATACAGCATGCGCTCCATCCTCCTGTCCAACATCCCGTTTGAGGATTTTTTTGACCAGGGCATCGTCGCGCTCATCGACTGCATCGAGCGGTATGACCCCGCGCGCGGCGCGAGCTTTGACACCTACTGCTACACGGCGATAAGGGGGGCCATCCTCAAGTATCTGCGCAAGCAGAACTGGCTGTCCAACCGCGTGTGGGACGCGAGAAAGCGCATCAAAAACGCCGAGAAGGAGCTCGAGCAGACACTCATGCGCGAGCCCACGACCGCCGAGCTCGCCGACTTTTTGGACATGAGCGAGAAGGAGCTCGGCAGGCTGACCGTCGAGATGTCGGCCGCCGACACCGTCTCGTTTGAAAAGCTGGTTGAGGAGACGTACGGCGGCAACGAGGACGTCAGCCTCGCCTCCGACGAGGAGGTCGACCGCGGCCTGATGGACACCGAGCTGCGGGACGTGCTCGCGGCGGCCATCGACAAGCTGCCCGCAAAGGAAAAGCAGGTCATCGCGCTCTCGTTCTACGAGAAGTTAAACCTCAAGGAGATCGGCATGGTGCTCGGCGTCACGCAGCAGCGCGTCTCACAGATCCGCAAGCGGGCGCTCGCCATCCTGTCCGAGGAACTGACAAAATATCAAAACGGTGAGAAGATCAACTGAAAGGGGTGCCGGAATGCTTTCGGGATACTACACGATATCGTCGGGCCTGCTGACGCGGCAGCGCGAGCTTGACATCATCGGCAACAACCTTGTCAACGCGCGCACGCCGGGCTATCAGGCGCAGCGGGCGGTGTCGACGACCTTTGACATGGAGCTTTTGATCCGTCAGCAGGCCGAGGGCCAGACGGTTTTGGGCCCGGGCTATGCGTCGGTTGAGGCGATTGTCGACGACGTCATCGACATCTACGGGCAGGGCTCGGTGGACGACACCGGGCTTGAGACCGACCTTGCCATAGGCGGCGAGGGTTTCTTCAACATCGCGGGCGAGGGCGGCACCTATCTGACGAGAAACGGAAACTTTCAGATAGACGAAGAGGGCTACCTCGCGCTCGAGGGGTACGGGCGTCTGCTCAACACGGCGGGCGCGCCCATCCGCGTGATGCGAAGCGGCTTCACCGTGAGCAGCTTCGGCGACGTGTTCGGCGCCGACGGGCAGAACCTCGGCAGGATACGGATAACCGCGCCCAACGACGGCGCGACCCTCGCGAGGCTTGACAACGGCATGTTCGTCCTCGAGGCCGGCGGCGGCCGCGACGCGCGGGATTATCAGATCGCGCAAAACCACATCGAATACTCAAACGTCGACATGAACCGCGAGATGACCTATCTCATCCAGTCGCAGCGCGCGTTCCAGTCGTGCAGCTCGGCGCTTCAGATCATCGACTCGATGAACCAAAAGGCGACAAAGATCGCGTCGGTCTGACCGATTGATCCCCGGTTTTTGTAGATTTACCGTGCTGAAATACAAACTGTATTGTATATAACCGCAATCGGTCGATAAAACGGCCGAGACGACATATAGAGACACGTAAGGGGGAGATGAACCATGAAACAAGCCTTTTGGGCGGGCGCTTCCGGCCTTTTGGCGCATCAGGAGCATCTGAACAACATAGGGCACAACGTTGCCAACGTCAACACGCCCGGCTACAAGCGGGTTGAGACGTCCTTCCGCGACCTTATCTATACCGACATGTATGTCAACACGCCCGAGGACCCGCTGACGGGCAACGGCGTGCGTGCGGTCGACGCGGGCCTCAACTTTTCGCAGGCCGCCGTCACAAACACCGACAGGCTGTACGACTTCGCGATCGTCGGCGACGGGCTGTTTGCGGTGCAGCGCGACGGGCAGACGATGTACACAAGGGACGGCAGCTTCGGCGTCGGCCTCAACACCGACGGCAACGCGTACCTTATAAACCAGGACGATGATTTTGTCCTCGACCGGAACGGTAACCGAATCGTCCTCGACGTCTCCGAGGGGGCGAACAAGGTCGATTTCTCAGAGCTCAAGGACAAGATAGGCATATTCCGATTTGACAACCCCAATGCGCTCGAGCCGATATCGGGCAACAAGTACCGTCCGACCGGCCGGTCGGGCGCGGCTGTCGCGTCGACCGACTACATCCTGCGGCAGAGCTCGCTTGAGCAGTCGGGCGCAAACCTCGCCGACGCGATGAAGGACATGATCCTCGCCCAGCGCTCGTATCAGGTGAGCGCGCGGGTGGTGCAGACAAGCGACGAGGTCGAGCAGGTCGTAAACAGTCTCAGACGGTAATGGAGAGGTGAAGTAGATGGCACTGCAAGGATATGACGATTTAAACGACATGCATCTTGACGTTCTGCGCGAGATAGGCAACATCGGCTCGGGCAACGCCGCCTCGGCGCTGTCCTCCATGCTGGGGCGGCCCGTCGATATCGCGGTACCCAAGATAAAGATATTGGATTTTGAGCAGGTCGCCGAAAACCTCGGCGGCCCCGAGCAAGAGCTTGTCGCCCTGATGCTCACGCTCGAGGGGGACGTCACCGGGATGATGATGTTCCTGCTCAACAAGAATTTCGCCTATTCGGTTCTCAACACCCTGCTCGGGACCGAATTTGACGAAAACATGGAGATCGACGAGATGAGTCAGTCGGCCATCCTCGAGGTCGGCAACATCATGGCGGCGTCCTACGCAAACGCCATGTCGTCGCTGACGGGCCTGACGATAAACATCTCGGTGCCGAGCCTCAGCATCGACATGGTCGGGTCGGTCCTCAGCGTGCCCGCCATCTACTATGCGAATATAGGCGACAAGATCATCTTCATCGAGGACGAGTTTGACAAGACCGAGGGGGTCGACAGCGAGTCGGGCAGCCACATCCTGATGATCCCCGAGGTCGACGCGCTCAACAAAATTATGGACAGCTTGGGGTTGGGAGAATAATGGGACAGCTCATCAAGGTCGGTATAGCCGACCTTAACATAGCGTGCGGCGGCGACACCCTCGTCACCTATGCTCTCGGATCCTGTGTGGGCATCTGCCTCTACGACCATGTGACCAAAATTGCGGGTCTGTCCCACATCATGCTTCCGTCGAGCGAGGGGTTTGAAAGCGCGAACCAGCCGATGAAGTTCGCCGATTCGGCGATCCCCATGCTTTTGCAGAAGATGGAGCGGGCGGGCGCAAAAAAGGTGTTTATCAAGGCGAAGATCGCGGGCGGCGCGCAGATGTTCTCGGGCGTCGGCAACACCGCGCTCGCAAACATAGGGGACCGAAACGTCATGGCGGTCAAGGCGGCGCTGCAAAAGCTGCGGATTGAGATCATCGCCGAGGACACCGGCAAAAACTACGGACGGACGCAGTACTTCAGCTCGGAGGACGGCGTCATGGTGATAAAATCCGCGAGCAAGGGCGAGTGGAAATATTGAGCATTGAGCAGGCTCTCCCGGGGCGCGGGGCTCACGCCCCGATGCGGACGGGCTTTGCAGGGTTTGCGGAATGCGCGGCTTCGGCCGCAGATTGCGCGGATTGTCCCGCAGCGGCCGGCGGGCGGAGTGCACGGCCGCCCTTGACAAAACGGGCGCGCGGGCGTATGATATTGTGGTAAGAGGACAAAGGCGTCTTCCCTTTAGGGGAGGGCGTCTGTTTTTTTATGTAAAACTATGTCGGCATCCTGCCGCGCGGGACAAGGGACGCGCAGGCGGCCGTCCGACCGGGACTGCCGGCCGGGCGCGGGATGACTCGACCTTTCTTTTGGGAGGGACAGCAGAGATGAGAGAGGGCAAAAACGGTTTTCGCATACCCGCGGGGTGCGCCGTAGCGGCGACAATGTCCCGCAGCCGCGAGATAATCGGCGGCGGGGAGATCGTGCGGTCGATCGCCGTCATGCGCGAGCGCAGCAACGGCCTCGGCGGCGGCTTTGCGGGGTACGGCATCTACCCCGAGTACGCCGAGCTCTATGCCCTGCACATCTTTTACGACAGCCGCCGCGCAAGGGACGAGTGCGAACGCTTTTTGGAGGAGGCGTTCGACATCGTCAACCTCTCGAGGATACCGACCAAAAAGGTCGCGGCGATAACCGACGCGCCCCTCATCTGGCGGTATTTTGTGCAGCCGATGCCGACACGTCTCGCCGCGTCGGGCTTCGACCCCGACGAGTTTGTCGTGCGGGCCGTCATGCGCATAAACAGCGGGACGGACGGGGCCTATGTCGTTTCAAGCGGCAAAAACATGGGCGTCTTTAAGGCGGTGGGCTACCCTGAGGAGGTGGGCGAGTTCTACCGCCTCGACGAATACGGCGGGTACTGCTGGACGGCGCACGGCAGATACCCCACCAACACGCCCGGGTGGTGGGGCGGCGCGCACCCGTTTTCGCTGCTCGGTCTGTCGGTGGTGCACAACGGCGAGATCTCGTCCTACGACGCGAACAGACGCACCGTCGAGATGTACGGCTATCGCTGCGGGCTGCTGACCGACACCGAGGTGATTGCGTACATCGTCGACTATCTCACACGGCGCGTCGGGCTCACCCTCGCGGAGGTCGCGAACGTGGTTGCCGCGCCGTTCTGGAGCGTTATCGAGCGAAAGAAACCGGACGAACGGCGGCGGCTCAGCTACCTTCGCGAGGCGTTTTCCGAGTTTTTGATCACGGGGCCGTTTTCCGTCCTCATCGGCTTTGACGGCGGCCTCGCCGCGCTGGGCGACCGGCTCAAGCTGCGCTCGACCGTGGTCGCCGAAAAGGGCAGCCGGGTGTACATGGCGAGCGAGGAGTGCGCCGTCCGCGCGGTGTGCCCCGACCCGGCGCGGGTGTTTCACCCCGAGGGCGGGGAGCTTGTGATGTATACCTATAACGGGGAGGGCGAGGGAGTATGCCGGTAAACTTTGTGTATCCCGCGTTTTTGATAAAGCGCGACCGCGAGCGCTGCACCGTCTGCCGCGTCTGCGAAAAGCAGTGTGCGAACGGCGTGCACTTTTTTGACGAAAAGGCGGGGGTGATGCGGGCGGACGAGGCGAAGTGCGTCAACTGCCACCGCTGTGTCGCGGTGTGCCCCACGCACGCCCTGCGCATCACAAGGACCGACGATGTCTTTCGCGAGACGCCCAACTGGCCCGCGGACCTCATGAGTGAGGTCTACCGCCAGGCGGGCAGCGGGGGCATCCTGCTCTCGTCGATGGGCAGCGTTTCGCCGCTGCCGGTCTATTGGGACAGGATGCTGATCAACGCCTCGCAGGTCACCAACCCGCCCATCGACCCGCTGCGCGAGCCGATGGAGACGCTGACCTTTGTCGGCGCGAAGCCAAAGGGGATAAAGCGCCGCGCGGACGGCACGCTCGACACCGCGCTTCCGCCGAGGATAAGGCTGTCGACCCCCATCATGTTTTCGGCGATGTCCTACGGCTCGATAAGCTACAACGCGCACCTGTGCCTTGCGCGCGCGGCGGAGAAACTCGGCATAACCTACAACACGGGCGAGGGCGGCCTGCACGAGGATTTTTACCGATACGGGGCGAACACGGTGGTGCAGGTGGCTTCGGGGCGGTTCGGCGTCCACAAGGGCTATCTCAACGCGGGGGCCGCCGTCGAGATAAAGATGGGCCAGGGGGCAAAGCCCGGCATCGGCGGGCACCTTCCCGGCTCCAAGGCGGTGGGGGACGTCGCGCGCACGCGCATGATCCCGCAGGGGAGCGACGCGATATCCCCCGCGCCCCACCACGACATCTATTCGATTGAGGATCTCCGCCAGCTTGTGGGCTCGATCAAGGCGGCGACGGGGGGCAGACTGCCCGTGATTGTCAAGGTTGCGGCGGTGCACAACATCGCCGCCGTCGCGAGCGGCATCGCGCGAAGCGGCGCGGACATCATCGCCGTCGACGGCTTCAGGGGCGGCACGGGCGCCGCGCCGACGCGCATACGCGACAACGTGGGCATCCCCGTCGAGCTCGCCCTCGCAAGCGTCGACACCCGTCTGCGCGAGGAGGGCATCCGCAGCCGCGTGGGGATCATCGTGGGCGGCTCGGTGCGCAGCAGCGCCGACGTCGTCAAGGCGATTGCCCTCGGCGCGGACGCGGTCTGCATCGGCACGGCGGCGCTGCTGGCGCTCGGCTGTCACCTGTGCCGAAGCTGCCACAGCGGCCGCTGCAACTGGGGCATCGCGACCCAGGACCCGGAGCTCGCGGCGCGGCTCGACCCCGACGAGGGGACGACAAGGCTCGTCAACCTCGTGAACGCCTGGACGGCCGAGATAAAGGAGATGATGGGCGGTATGGGGATAAACTCGATAGAGGCGCTCAAGGGCAACAGGGCGATGCTGCGGGGCGTCGGGCTCAACGAGACCGAGCTTCGCATACTCGGAATAAAGCACGCGGGGGAGTGACAGCGATGGAGCAGAGGATCATAGAGGGCTGCCTCGGCGAGAGGTATCTCGGCTGCGGCCTCGGGCGGGGCGAAAGGCTGGTGCTCAGGGGCACGCCGGGCAACGCCGTCGGGGCGTATCTGGACGGCGGGGAGATAGAGATTTTCGGCAACGCGCAGGATGCCGTCGGCGACACGATGAACGGTGGGGTGATAACCGTGCACGGCAGCGTCGGCGACGCGGCGGGCTACGCCATGCGCGGGGGCGTTGTCTATGTCGAAGGGGACGCGGGCTACCGCGCGGGCGTCCACATGAAGCAGTACCGCGAGCGGGCGCCCGCGCTGGTGGTGGGCGGCGTGTGCGGCAGCTTTTTGGGCGAGTACCAGTCGGGCGGGGTCATTGCGGTGCTGGGTCTCGGCGCGCGGGACGGGCGCGTCGTGGGCGACTTTTGCGCGGCGGGGATGCACGGCGGCGCGATTTATATGCGCACGGGTGAGACACCCTGCGACCTGCCCGCCGCCGTCACCTGCAAGCGGGCGGATGACGCGGCGCTCAAGGCGCTCGCGCCCTATCTCGAGGGCTTCTGCGCGCGGTTCGGCGGCAGCGCGGACGCCCTGCTCGGCGACCCGTGGCTGGTCGTCGTCCCCGACTCGGAAAACCCCTACAAAAAGCTGTATGTGATGAATTGAGCGGCAGTTTCGGGCACTTTGGGACGCTCGCGGCAAAAAATTTGGTTTTTTGTATTGACAAAGCCGCAAAAGAGGATAAAATAAAGTACAAGATATGGCAAAGGCGCCGTAGGTTTTTTACCTATGGCGCCTTTTTGTTTTATCTGTTCTGCGGCGCGGCAAATCTGTGCCGCGGCGGCATAGAGATAATAAGGGCAAAGCGAATAGGAAAGGAATTGAGCTTATGGCAAACGTACCCGAGATCTTCTCAAGCATGGTTTTCAACGACGAGGTGATGCGCGACAAGCTGCCGCGCGAGGTCTACAAATCGCTCAAGCGGACGATACACAGCGGGACCGACCTCGACCCCGGCATCGCGGACGTCGTCGCGAACGCCATGAAGGATTGGGCAATCGAAAAGGGCGCGACCCACTTCACCCACTGGTTCCAGCCCATGACCGGGGTCACCGCCGAAAAGCACGACAGCTTTATCAGCCCGATGAAGGACGGGCGGGTGATTATGGACTTTTCGGGCAAGGAGCTGATACGGGGCGAGCCCGACGCGTCCTCCTTCCCCTCGGGCGGGCTGCGCGCCACCTTTGAGGCGCGGGGCTACACCGCGTGGGACCCCACCTCCTACGCGTTTGTCAAGGACGGCTCGCTGTTCATCCCGACGGTGTTCTGCTCCTACGGCGGCGAGGCTCTTGACCAAAAGACGCCGCTGCTGCGCTCGATGGAGGCGATAAGCGACCAGGCAAAGCGGGTGCTGCGTCTGTTCGGCAAGGAGGTCGGGCGCGTGGTGACCACCGTAGGCCCCGAGCAGGAGTACTTCCTCGTAGACGAGGGGCTGTTCCGGCGCCGCATGGATCTCAAGTTCTGCGGCAGGACCCTGTTCGGTGCGGCGCCCCCCAAGGGGCAGGAGATGGAGGATCACTACTTCGGGGCGATCAAGCCGCGCGTTGCCGAGTTCATGGCGGACATCGACGAGCAGCTGTGGAAGCTGGGCGTCTTCGCGAAGACCAAGCACAACGAGGTCGCGCCCTCGCAGCACGAGATGGCCCCCGTCTTCACCACCTCCAACCTTGCGACCGACCACAACCAGCTGACGATGGAGATCATGCGCAAGGCGGCCAAACGGCACGGCCTCGTCTGCCTGCTTCACGAGAAGCCGTTTGACGGGGTCAACGGGAGCGGCAAGCACAACAACTGGTCGATCTCGACCGACACGGGCGTCAACCTGCTCGACCCGGGCTCGTCGCCCCGCGATAACGCGCAGTTTTTGCTGTTTCTCTGCGCCGTGATCAAGGCGGTGGACGAGTACCAGGATCTTTTGCGGGTGAGTGTCGCGAGCGCGGGCAACGACCACCGCCTCGGCGCAAACGAGGCCCCGCCCGCCGTCGTGTCGATGTTTGTGGGCGACGAGCTCGAGGGGATCCTCGAGGCGATCGAGAACAAGACCGACTACAACGGCAGCAAGACCGCGAACATGGAGATCGGCGTGCACGTCCTGCCCGACTTCCCGCGAGACACGACCGACCGCAACAGGACCTCGCCCTTCGCCTTCACGGGCAACAAGTTCGAGTTCAGGATGCTGGGCTCAAGCCAGTCGATCGCGTGGCCCAACACCGTGCTCAACACGATCGTCGCCGAGGAGCTGCGCTGCTTTGCCGACGAGCTCGAAAAGGCCGACGACCTCGGCAGGGCGCTGAACGGGCTCATCCGCCGGGTCATCAGGGAGCACAAGCGGGTGATCTTCAACGGGGACGGGTACTCGCCCGAGTGGGAAAAGGAGGCGGAGCGCAGGGGGCTCTTGAACCTCAAGAACACGCCCGACGCACTGCCCGTGCTTGTCGCCGACAAGAACATTGCGCTTTTTGTAAGGCACAGGATCTTCTCGGAGAACGAGCTGCGCTCGAGGCTCGAGATCCTGCTCGAGACCTATTCCAAGACGATAAACATCGAGGCTCTCACGATGCTCGAGATGACGCGCAGGGACATCCTGCCCGCGGTCATGCGGTGCGGCAGGGAGCTGTGCGGCGGCGTCCTCGCGGCAAAAAACGCGGGCGCGCCGTGCAGGGCGGGCGAGGAGCTTGCCCGCAGGGTGGCAAAGCTGTCGGACGAGATATTCGACGCCGCGGACGCGCTCGAGCGGGCGCGGGACGAGGTCGCGGGGGGCGGGCGCGATGCCCTCGCCCTCGCAAAGGGGTATCGCGACGGGGTCATCCCCGCGATGGCGGGTCTGAGAGCCGCGGTCGACGAGGCGGAGACCGTCGTCGGGCGCGACTGCTGGCCCTACCCCTCCTACGGCGAGCTGCTGTTCAGCGTCTGACGCCGCGCGGCTTTTTTTGGGCGAGAGGGGAGACCGCGAGGCGGACGCGCCGAGCATCCTGTCCGCCGCCGCGCGGGACAGGGGGCAGCGATTTGTCGGCGGCAAGGTCTGTTTATGTAAAGCCGACGGCGCAGCGCGGACGCGCGCTTTGCACAGACAGGCGTCACGGGCCCCTGTCAAATCTCTTTCTTTTCATTGCCGCGCCGCCCCGCTCGGGCGGCGCGGCGCCTTAAAAAGATATACGGAAAAAGGCAGCGACCGGGACAGGTCGCGCGCGGCCGATGCATTGCAGAGAGCGGGCCTAAAGGCTGAAAGCCCGTATGCACGCGCGCGCGGACAACACCCGCGAGCCCCGAGGTGAAGCCGCCGCAGGCGGTGGGTAGCCGAGGCGTGTTCGGCGCGTTACAGCCGAGGGGGACGGCGGCAAACGGCCCCGTCCCGCAGAGAGGCCCTGCTTTTTTGCAGAGGGGCGCGCCGGCTTGCAGGCGGCCCCGCCGAAAAACGGGGCAAGTTAGGTGGCACCGCGGATGTTTTGCCCGTCCGTCCTGATGTTCGGGGCGGGAATTATGGGTTAAAACAACACGAGAGGTGCTTTTATTATGTGTGCGATCATGGGATATATCGGCGGCAGGCTCACCGAGGAGGTGTTTTGCAAGGCATTTTCAAGGACAAAAAGCCGCGGCCCCGACGACAGCCGCATCGAGCGGATAGGGGACGGGGGATTTCTGGGGTTCCACCGGCTCGCGATCATGGGGCTGCACCCCGAGGGGATGCAGCCGTTCGCGCTTGACGGCGACAGGCTGGTGTGCAACGGCGAGATCTACGGCTTCAGGCCCCTGCGGGAGCGGCTGCGCGCCCGGGGCTACAGCTTTAAGGGGGAGTCGGACTGTGAGCTCCTGCTCGCGCTGTGGCGCGAAAGGGGGACGGAGATGTTCGGCGAGCTCGACGCCGAGTTTGCGATGATCATCTACGACGCGCGCTCGGGCTCGCTTGTCGCGGCGCGCGACCCCGTCGGCATCCGCCCGCTGTTCTACGGCTTTGACGGCGACGGCAGCATACTGTTTGCAAGCGAGGCCAAAAACCTTGTGGGGGTCGCGCGGGACATCGCGGCGTTCCCGCCGGGCTGTTACTATAAGGACGGCGCGTTCGTGCGCTACCGCGACGCAGCGGCGGGGGGAGAGGCGTGCGCGGGCGGGGTCGAGCTCGTGTGCGGCGGCATAAGGCAGCGGCTGTGCGAGGCGGTGGCAAAGCGGCTCGATTCCGACGCGCCGCTCGGCTTCCTCTTGAGCGGCGGGCTGGACAGCTCGCTCGTGTGCGCGATATCGGCGCGGATGCTCGGGCGGCCGATAAGGACGTTTGCCATCGGCATGAGCGAGGACGCCATCGACCTCAAGTACGCGCGGGCGGTCGCGCAGCACATAGGCTCTCGCCACACCGAGGTGCTGATGACACCCGACGAGGTCACGGCCTCGCTCGACGAGGTGATCTCGGCGCTCGGCAGCTACGACATCACCACGGTGCGCGCGAGCATCGGCATGTACCTCGTCTGCCGGTATATCTCGCGCAACACCGACGTGCGGGTACTGCTGACGGGGGAGGTGTCGGACGAGCTGTTCGGCTATAAATACACCGACTTTGCGCCGTCGGCCGAGGCGTTTCAGCGCGAGGCGGAAAAGCGGGTGCGGGAGCTGTACATGTACGACGTGCTGCGCGCCGACCGGTGCATAAGCGCAAACTCGCTCGAGGCCCGCGTGCCGTTCGGCGACCTCGAGTTTGTGCGCTATGTCATGTCGATCGACCCCGCGCTCAAGATGAACAGGTGGGGGCAGGGCAAGTATCTTCTGCGCAGGGCGTTTGAGGGCGACCTGCTTCCCGACTTCATCCTCAACAGGGAAAAGGCGGCGTTCAGCGACGCGGTGGGGCACTCGATGGTGGACATCCTCAAGCGCTGTGCCGAGGGGGTTTATACCGACGAGGAGTTTGAGAGTCGCCGCAGGCGGTACGATTTTGCGCGTCCGTTCACCAAGGAGTCGCTGCTCTACCGCGAGATATTTGAGCGGCACTACCCCGGCTGCGCGGAGACGGTCAAGGATTTTTGGATGCCCAACCGCGAATGGGAGGGCTGCGACGTCGACGACCCGTCGGCGCGGGTTCTCAAAAACTACGGCGCGAGCGGGGAGTGAGCGCGGGAAGAAGGGCGCTTTTATCGTCGGGCCGCGGGGAGCTGCCCCGCCGTGCGCCGACGGCTGCGTGAGCCGCCGCACGGCGGACGAATGCGGGCGCCGCCCCTTAATTATCCCCTTTTTATCCGAACGCTGTTGAAAAGGTGCTCGGTAAGATTCACATATTTCCGATAATGGTGATCTTGACCTTAAGTCCCCTTTACCGAACGCAATCGGAACGGCGCGCGGGAAGAAGGCTTTTGGTTCTCGGCCGGGTTTTACCCGGCAGGGGCACAAAAAGCCTGCAAAAAAGAGACATCCGCCTTTGTTCGGACAGCGCAAAACCGAGGACGCGGGGAGGCGTTCGCCTCCCCGCGTCCTCGGTGTCCTTTCCGTTTCTTCTGCCGTCTGCGGCTGCTTCGGTGCGCGCCTACTGCACGTCCATGCCGCAGGGCAGGGCCTGCTCGATGAGGCGGCGATCGCCCGTCACCGCGTCGTAATATCGGAAGCCGCCCGCAAAGTTGTAGGCGTCGTACCCACGGCCCGACAGGATGCGGCAGGCGATGTAGCTGCGAAGACCGCTCTGACAGATGACATAGACCGGCTTCCCCGGCTCTATCTCGCCCATTCTCTCCCTGAGTTCGTCAACAGGGATATTGACAAACCCCTCGATGCGGCCGCGGGCGTATTCGCCTGCCGTCCGCACGTCCAGCAGGGTGGCGCTGCCGTCCTGCGGCAGCGAGGCGACATCCTCGAGGCGGAACTGCTTTACGACCCCGTTCGCGAGGTTTTCAATCATAAATCCCGCCATGTTGACGGGATCCTTCGCGGAGGAATAGGGCGGCGCGTACGCGAGATCGAGATCCTTGAGCTGCACGGCCGTCATCCCTGCGCGGATGGCGGTCGCGAGCACGTCGATGCGCTTGTCCACCCCCTCGTAGCCCACGATCTGCGCCCCCAAAAGGCGGAAGGTGCCCCGCTCAAAGACGACCTTCGCGGTCATCAGCCTGCCGCCGGGGTAGTAGCCCGCGTGGCTCATGGGGGAGAGGATGACCGCGTCGGCATCCAAGCCCGCCCTGCGCGCGGCCGTCTCGTTGACGCCGGTCGCCGCGGCGGTGAGGCTGAACACCTTGATGACGCTGCTGCCCTGGCTGCCGAGATAGCGGCTGTCGATGCCGCAGATGTTGTCCGCTGCGATGCGCCCCTGCTTGTTGGCGGGGCCTGCGAGGGAGATCACCGCATCCTGCCCGGTGACATAGTGCCTGACCTGAACGGCGTCGCCGACGGCGTAGATGTCGGGGACCGAGGTCCGCATGCGGTCGTCGACGACGATGCTTCCCTTGAGGCCGAGCTTGAGCCCCGCGCGCTTTGCAAGGTCGGTGTCGGGGGTGACGCCGATGGCGAGCACCACCATGTCGGCGTGAAGGGCCGGGGCGTCTTTGAGCAGCACGTCCACCCCGCCGTCCCGCTCGGCGAAGCCCTCGACGGTGTGCCCGAGCGCGAGACGGATGCCTTGTCTGCGCACCTCGGCGTGGATGAAGGCGGCCATATCGGGGTCAAACGGGTTCATCAGCTGCTTCGGGCGCTGGACGACGGTCACCTCCATGCCGAGCTCGCGCAGGTTTTCCGCGAGCTCGAGGCCGATGAAGCCGCCCCCCGCCAGCACGGCGGATCCCGGGTGATGGGTGTCGATGTAGCTCTTGATGCGGAAGGTGTCCTCCACCGTGCGCAGGGTGAACAGCCGCTCGAGCCCCACGCCGGGGAGCCGGGGCTGTGTGGGCTTTGCGCCGGGGGAGAGGATGAGCTTGTCATAGCTCTCCTCAAATTCCTCCCCCGTCTCGAGGTTTTTGACCGAGACGGTCTTTCTGTCGGGGTGGATGTCGGTGACCTCGTGACGCACCCGCACGTCCACCCGAAAGCGCGCAAAAAAGCTCTCGGGCGTCTGCAATGTCAACGCCTCGGGATCCTCGATGACCCCGCCGATGTAGTAGGGCAGCCCGCAGTTGGCGTAGGAGATATACCCCGACCGCTCAAAGACCACGATGTCCGCCCGCTCGTCCAACCGGCGCAGACGGGCCGCCGCCGTGGCGCCTCCCGCGACGCCCCCGATGATTACAACCTTCATGTCAGTGTTCCGCCTTTCCTGTGCCGTCGGCGATACCGCCGACGTTTTTGTATTTTTGTATTTATTATTGAACAGCTTGCCGCGCACAATCCCTCCGTCACGGCTGTCGCCGCGCCGGGCCCTGCATGCTCCCGCAGGGTCGTCGGATACTGAGGGTACGAACCTCCGACGGATGGGAACAGGGCCGCGTGTAAGCGGAACGGCATGCGGCCGGGTTCACGGGTACATGTGAACCGCCGAACGCCGTTCCCATTGCGCCCGGCCGCACGGGCGGGAAGGGAGGCTTTTGGCTCGCCGCAAACAGCGAGCTCTTTTTTACTTAGAGCAAGGTGCTTGCCGTGATTTGAACCCTGCCGCAGGGCCCGGCCCTCAGTCCTCCTGCAAAGCGGGCTGTCTCTTTTTTATGAGCGCCTTCCCCTCGCCCTCGACAAACCGCTGCAATATGTCGGCGGCGCACCTTATCAGCTGCGGGCAGGGGCGCTTTTTGTAGTATTCGGCCGAGCGCTGCTCGGGCGCGCCGCCCGAAGAGACGCCCGCGCCCGCGAGCAGCTCGCGGCAGACGATGGATCCGTTTTGTTCGCGGTATTCCCCGGCAAGCCGCTGAACGATCGCGTAAAGCTGTTTTTTGCTCTCGTAGTCCTTTTCGTCGCTGCTCCCGTACAGCAGGCCCGCGACATACGCCATGCCGCTGACGGCGCCGCACACCTCCCGCAAGCGGGAGAGGCCGCCCCCGAACGCCGACAGCGCAAGCACCGTCGCCTCGCGCGGCGCGCCCGTAAGGTCGGAAAACGCCAGCGCCACCGCCTGCGCGCAGTTGAACCCGCTCAAAAAGTATTCTGCCGCCCGCTCGCCTCTCGTCATCGTCCTGCCCTCCCGTTGTTTAAATCCCGCTCGGCCCGCGCATAAAAGAGCCGCCGGGCCCTTTAAATCAATTATAGATGACAAAGAGGCCGTTAACAAGTGGGGGGGAGCGAAAAGACGGACGGGGGCTTGCGGGCCGCGGCGTCCGCTCTGCCGCGCGCGGGGAAGACAACCCCGCCCGTGCGGGAGATTCCCGAAGAAAAGCGGCGTTTATTGCACCGCCCGGCCCCTCTTTCGCTTGATTATGGCTTTAGAAAATACTATAATTATTCTGTAATCATTCATATCGCTTTTTGCAAAGGAGATAACACAAAATGGCACTCAACAAAAAGACCGTTGAAGACCTCGACGTGCGCGGCAAAAAGGTGCTTGTCCGCTGTGACTTCAACGTCCCGATGAAGGACGGCGTCATCACCAACGACAACCGCATCGTCGCGGCGCTCCCCACCATCAAAAAGCTCATCGAGAACGGCGGCAGGGTGATCCTGTGCAGCCATCTCGGCAAGCCCAAGAACGGCCCCGAGGACAAGTTCAGCCTCGCGCCCGTCGCGGTGCGCCTGTCCGAGCTGCTGGGCAAAAAGGTCGTCTTCGCCGACGACGGCAACGTGGTGGGCGACAACGCAAAGGCCGCCGTCGCCGCCATGGGCGACGGGGACGTCGTGCTGCTTCAGAACACCCGCTTCCGCAAGGAGGAGACCAAGAACGAGCCCGCCTTCAGCAAAGAGCTCGCCTCCCTCGCCGAGGTGTACGTAAACGACGCGTTCGGCTCGGCCCACCGCGCCCACTGCTCGACCGCGGGCGTCACCGACTACATCAAGGACACCGCCGTGGGCTATCTCATGAGCAAGGAGATCGAGTTCCTCGGCAACGCCGTCAACGACCCCGTGCGCCCGTTTGTCGCCATCCTCGGCGGCGCCAAGGTCGCGGACAAGCTCAACGTCA
>CAYSRC010000021.1:0-37655 GCA_964433495.1 uncultured Oscillospiraceae bacterium | reverse complement strand
GGATTTTAAGTCCCTTGTGTCTGCCTATTCCACCATAGCGGCATATTAAAAAGCTCCGATTCTGAGTTGTCCCGGCCCTGCGGAACGTAATCATTATATAATAACCGCGTCGCTATTTCAAGACGGGGACGCGCCCTTGCCCTGCGGGTTGCTTGGGGAGGGGAGGGTCTTTCCGGGCGCACATGCCGTCGTCCCCGCCGACGGCATGTGTGCCCCGCACGACAGGCGTTATCGGGGTAACACCGCGACCCGCCGCCCCGCACGGCGCATCCTCAGACCCCGCTCAGACCCGCGGCAGGTGTTCCCGCAGGGCGGCCGCGGCCCCCGGCTCGAATGTCGCGCCGAGGTTTTTGACGGCGAGGGCGGCGAGCCCGCGCACCGTCTCGTGCACGGCGCGGCGGCATTCGGGGTCGAGATTTTTCTCCGCCTCGTACAGCTTGGGCAGGTATTTTTGCGGGTTTTTCGCAATCTGCGAGAAGGTGTCGGCCCCCGTCGACCGGATCACGTCAAACACCGTGTCGACAAACAGCTTGCGGCGTTCGTCGGGCAGCTGTTCGAGCCAGTCGCGCAGCGTCGCGTTGAGGTATTCCGCCCCGCCGGTGACATAGTCCTTGCAGACAAAGCCGCCCCCTTCAACCTGCCACGAAAAGGGGTCGTGCTGACAGATCCAAAACTTGTCGCTCGTCACGACGGTGTAGTCCTCCTGGTTTTGCAGCAGCATACCGATGAGGGAGGATTGCGGCAGCGTCTTGTGCACAAGGGGAACGGCGGCGGCGAACTCGCCGCTCTCGATCACCTCGCGCTTAAAGCCGGGGCCGTCGTGGGAGTATACCGCCTCGAGGCGGCCCGAGAGCTCGGGCAGGCACTTCATGGCCGCATACACCGCGATGTTGCCGCCCTTCGAGTGCCCGCCGACCCGTATGCGCCCCGAGGTGCGGCGCGCGCAGGCGCGAAGCCAATCGGCCCCCTCCTGCTGCGCGGGCACGGGGAAGCGGTAGGCCATGTTGAAATCCTCCTTCCACCCGACAAGGGTGCCGTCGGTGCCCCTGAACGCTGCATACACCGTGCCGTCGGGGACGAGAAAGGTGGTCGCCGAGAACTGCTTTTGCATCTCGCAGTCGAGGCGGGAGACATGCGCCGCCAGCTTTATGTCTCTGAATCGCGGGCTCGCCGCTGCGGCGGTGAAGAGCGCGCGGTTGAGCTCGGGCGCCCGAATGCCGCCGAACATCCCGTCAAAATACTCGGCCTTAAAGAGTCCCGCCAGACGCACGGGGTTGAAAAAACGCCGCCTTGGCATCGCCGCGTCAAAGCGGATGTAGGCCAGCTGCGACAGCACGAGGCTGTCGACCTCGGAAAACGCGCGCTGCCCAAAGGTCTCAAGACAGCCTTCGACATAGGTGATGATGTTGCCCATACGGTTTCCCTCCCTCCCCGGCGCGGCGCCGAGGGCGCACCCGATGCCCCCGGCCGACCCCGCGTCTTTGCCGACGCCGGCGTAAAGAAATTTGTTCATAAAAACCGAAACCCCGGGTTCTCGGGAGAACTCGGGGATCGGGATACTGTAGATTGACGCTTACAGCTTGCAGACGTTGACCGCGCGAAGCTTGTCGGGGTTCTTGGGGTCAGCCTCGGTCTCGAAGGTGACCTTCTCGCCCTCGTTAAGGGTCTTGAAGCCCTCGCCGACGATCGCCGAGAAATGCACAAAGACATCATCCCCGCCGTTGTCGTTCGAGATAAAGCCGTAGCCCTTATCCGCGTTAAACCACTTAACAGTACCGTTGTTCATAATATATGGAAACCTCCAAAAAAATTGTACACACAACAAGACAAAACCCGCACCCATGAATCCTTTTACGCTGATCCACGCGACACGGGAACAAGTGATTATTATGGATACAACCTAAATATACTACAGTAAAACGAAAAAGTCAATCAAAAACATCAAAAAAATGTAAAAAGATTATAGAATAGGGCTCTGCCCGCCGCGGCGCGCCCTTTTTGGGGCGTATCGGGCAGCCTGACACCGTCGGGCGAAAGGGTTTTGCCGCAGACAGCGCGGCCCGCGGCGCAGAAAAGCCCACAATGTTTCGGCACGGGTACAGGTATGAGACAGCGCGTCACCGCAGCGAGATGTCCACGCCGAGCCCGCCGAAGATGCCCGCCGACAGCAGCATCATGATGATCCCGGCGGTCAGCACGCCGAGGGCGATGGCGGCGAGGGCGCGCTTCCAGTCCATCCGCAGGATGGCGGCGATGAGCGAGCCCGTCCACGCACCGGTGCCGGGGACAGGGACGGCGACAAACAGGAACAGGGCGAGAAAGGCGCTGTTCCTGAACCTGCGCGAGCCTGATTTTGCGGTTGCCTTGTCGATTATGCGCTGAAAAAACGGGCCGATGCCCCTAAACCCCGCAAGCCACTCGAGCACCCGTTTGGAAAAGACGACGAGAAACGGCACGGGGATGACGTTGCCGATAATCGCGACGAGATAGGTCGGGATGATGGGCAGGCCAAAGCCGATGCCGTAGGGGATCGCGCCCCGCAGCTCGACGACGGGCACCATCGACATCAAAAACACAACAAGGTAGTCTTTTACAAGCTCGGCAAAGGTCACAAAACCCCTCCCAAATTCAGTGTATACTGTGATGATACCATTTTTGGACGGGCTAATCAAGAAAAACCGCCGCTGCGATATACGGCAAAATTGATAAAATGTCCGCCTTTGCCTCTGTCACGGCTTATCGGCTCCGGCTGATCTCGACCCGCGCAAAGACCTTTTTCGCTTGTTCCTGTCCGGCTGCCGCGCTGCTGCTTTCGTCCATTATTCGTTCCCTCCGTTTATCATCAGCGCCGTCGCGCCCCGTTTAACGCCCGTCGGTATATATAACCACCCCTGCGGGGGTCGATTATCACGGCAGCAAAAAAGCCGCCCGACACGATATGTGTCAAACGGCTTAAAATATATTGTTGTGTGTTAAGTCTTAACTATATCGATTATATCGGTCGCGACCCGGCCAAGCCTTTTCATCACGCTGTTCTCGCTGAGATACTCAGCGCCCTTGAGGGTTATCCTGATGTTTTTTATGTCGGCATGTTTTTCGCCCGTTATATCGGTGTAAACCCTCGCGCCCGCTATGTAACCCTCGTCGGCGAGCGAGGTCAAAACCTCGAGCCACCTGTCGGGCGACATGCCGAGCTTCTCGGGGCCTATGAGGCTGCCCATATACTCGGCTTTTTCCCTGTGCTCAAGGCCGTAAAGGATTTTATAGGCGATTTGCAGTGTGGTCATGTATTCTCCTTATTCACTCAACTGACAACATACCATCTGCATTTTTCGCAGATTTCATTTGCCTTATCTATGTCTATCGGCTCAGTCAGCCACTTCATATCCATCTCGTCATCTCTCACCTCTTGAACCTCATAACATTCAGACCAACTGACTTTACGGTTGTACAGCGGACAATCATTTACATCGTAAGGATGTCTAATCATTTTTTCTCCATATAAGCACGATATTTTTTCCTTAATTTTTCGGGAACCGCAGTAACAACCTCTTTGTCTAAATTTATTACAGCGTATCCCTCATCAGACAAAAATTTAAGTGTTTGCCTGTCGGCTTGATACAAAATCAGTCTGCTGCTGTCAATTATATCCTGTGCCGCCTCAACAGTCAAATCTGATCTATCGGGTTTATACTTCAGATTATCTTCAAAATGCACCCGTGTGCCCGATATAACAGGCCGCTCTGTTTCAATCACGTATTGCTTATCATCGAATTTGCCGACAACAGTAATATTGCCGTCGTAATCCCGAAGAGGCGAAAACACAGGCGTTTCGGTTATGTCTATACCAAAGCCCACCCTCATCCTCTCCCGCTGCTCGGGAAGGCCCGCATCGGCCGAACAGAAAGACAAAGGCCCCGCCCGATATCGTGCGGGACCTTTGACCCGGGCGCTTGCGTCGGGAAGGGGCGTGACCATGGCCTCAGGGGCCGCTTCGGATGCGAGTGCGCCGCTTCGTTTTCTAGTCGCCCGTCCCGCGGAGAGGTTCGAGCGCAGACACGGGCGGGGCCTGTCGCGGCGCGCCGCCCTCCGACCGAGCTCACCGCTCCCTGAGCTTTATCACAATCACCGTTATGTCATCCGCGCCCGCGCGTCCGAAGCAGCGGCCGGATATCTCGCGGCACAGCGTCTCGGCGCTCTCGTTGCCGAGCTTTTTGAGCAGCGGCTCGATAAACGCGCCGTCGCTCTCGGCGCCGTCGCTCGTGATGACGACGACATCCCCGTCCCCGAGCGAGAGCGAGACCTCCCGGCAGAGCACCGAGTCAAGTATGCCCACCGGCAGCGAGCGGCTCTCGAGCTTCGCGGTCTCCCCCCTGTGCAGGCAGTAGGTGGGGGCGGCGCCCGCCTTGAGCAGGCGCGAGGTGCCGTCGCAGATGTTGACGCTCAGCACGTCGAGCGTCGCGGCCGACTCGCCGCCCTCGCGCAGCGCCATCGCCGAGTTTGCGAGCTCGGCCGCGCGCTTGACCGCAAAGCCTGCCTCGAGCAGCCGCCGCACAAATGCGCAGCACAGCCTGCCGTCGCGCGCGGCCTCCTCGCCGGTGCCCATGCCGTCCGACAGCAGCACGTGAACGTTGCCCGCAAGGTCGCTGAAGATGCTGTACACGTCGCCGCACACCGTCCCCTCGGCCGACGACTGCGCCGCGGCGGTCGCCACGGTGAAGCGGGGGCGCATGTTGAAGCGAAGGGTGACCCCCTTTGCAGTCTCGGACACCTCGGGCCGTGACAGCTTCACCCCCGCGATCGAGCCGAGGCCCGCGCGCAGCCGCGTCATTCGCTCCTGCGACGGCTTGTCCCTGAGCGAGACGGTGAACACGGGCCTGTCGTCCTCGTCGTAGCAGCAGCTTGCGGTTTCGGCAGAAAGGCCGAGCCGCCTGGCGCACTCGAGCGCCCGGTGCGAGCGCTCCTCGTCCCAGTTTTTGAGGCTGCCGAGCTCGGAGCATGCGCTGTCGAGCATGTCGCTGACCGCGCACATTTGATTTTTGAGCATGGCGCGGTATTGGCGGGAGTTGTTGCCGCGGTTTTCCGACTCCCGCTGCGCCTGATAGGCGCTGTTGATCGCGCCGCACAGCCTGCCGGGACACAGGCAGCTGTCCCTAAAATGCCGGGGCAGGTCGGCCGAGCACACCGAGCCCCGTTCGGCGAGCGGGGCCCTGAGCTTGCCGAGCGCGTCCACCGTGTCGCCGTAGCCCGCGACCCAGCACGCGCTCATGCGCTTGCAGCTCTTGCACACCTTTTCGGCGGCCGACGAGAACAGCCTGTCCGCGTCGAGCGCCGTCTGCCGGGTCTGCGCCGTGCGCTCGAGCAGCGCGCCGACATCCCGCATCGCGCTCGAGATGCTGCCGAGCTTTTGGTTCATGGCCGAGGTCATGCTCTGCACCGCCTCGCCCCTGTCCGAAAAGGTCGGCGCGGCGGCCGCGGGCAGCACGAGGTACAGCAGCGAGGCGCTCGTAAGCTCGGCGAGATAGGTCATGCTGTACAGATATCCCCCGCCGCAAAAGGCGAACAGCGCCGCCGAAAAGATGAACACGAGGCACATGACCCCGCGCGTCCGCTTTTTAAAGAGGGTCGCGAGCGCGCCCGCGGCCGCAAGCCCCGCGGCGCAAAAGGCAAAGGAGGGCTCGCTGAGCACGATGCCCGCCGACACCGCCGCGAAGACGCCCGAGTCGAGCGGCGAGGAGAGGCTTCCCGCCGCGTAGAGTACCGCGAACACCCCCGCGAGCCTGCCGAGGGACAGCGGTCCGATGTTCAGGGGATAGAGCGCCATGACGACGGTGCACAGCGCGAGGGCGAGCGAAGCGCGCTGTGCCGCCGACAGGCCGATTGTCCCGCGCCGCAGCGCCTCGTAGACGATCCTGTAGAAGTAGGAGAACGCGCCGCACACCGCAAGCCCCGCCGCCACCGTCAAGAACTGTCTCAGCGAAAAGCCGTTTGCAAGCAGCATCACCGAGACCTCGCTGACCGCCACCGACAGAAGCCCCGCGACAAGGCCGGGCAGATAGCTGCTGCGCCGCCGTCTGCCCCTCGACATGCCCGCGAGCACCCAGCGCAGCGCCGCGACGACGCCCGCGGCCGCGGTGTAGGCCGTGGTGTTCACCGTGAGCCTGAACAGATATCCCCCGGCGACAAAGCCCGCGAGCGCCGCCACCGTACAGTTGTCGGGCGCGCCGATAATCAGCGCGAGGCCGAACGGGTGAAGCCCCGAGAAAACGCTGACCTGCGAGAGCAGCGCGGCTGCCGCGGCCGTAAAGAGCTGCCGTGCGACAGCCGAGACGAGGGTGCGCGGCCCGCTCTTCTCCGCCCGCGCGTCCCTGTCCTTTGCAACAACAAGAACCCCTTTGTTTTTCACACCGAAACACCACCGTGTATCTCTTTTTATCTCAAAGTATACCGATAAAAGGGCAAGCACCGTGTCGATAAAGGGCGGGGACAAGCGGCGATTTCGGTCGAAAAACGGACGGCCCGCGCGGGGAAGCAGCCGCGTGAGCGACGGCGCGCCGGCAAAGCGCCTGCAAAAGCCCGCCGCGGCGAACCGGTCGCCGCACATCAGACCCACCCGAGGACGTCCCGCGAAGCGCCGTTTGAACCCGACGCGCGCAAACCAAAAATTCGGGCGCGACGGCCCGCCTTTGCGGGACGCGCTTGTTTTTGCGGTGTGATTTTGCTATTATGATATCATGAGGTTTTAGGCGGCAAAACCGCCCTTTGAGACCCTGCCGCCGGGGCTGCCCGAGCGAAAAAGGTCTCGGCCGCAGCGGGGACGGGAACCGCCCGAGAGGACGCGCCCCGGGGCCCGCACAACAAAAAATGCAGAGGTCACACGAGATGAAAAACAGCGAAAAAACCATGGAAAAGATTGTCGCCCTGTGCAAGGGGCGCGGGTTCGTTTACCCCGGCAGCGAGATATACGGGGGACTGTCCAACGCGTGGGACTACGGCCCTTTGGGCGTCGAGTTCAAAAACAACGTCAAGGCGGCGTGGAGAAAGAAGTTCGTGCAGGAGAACCCGTACAACGTCGGGCTCGACTCGGCCATCCTCATGAACCCCGAGGTGTGGGTCGCCTCGGGCCACGTCGGCGGGTTTTCCGACCCGCTGATGGACTGCAAGAGCTGTCACACCCGTCACCGCGCCGACCAGCTCATCGAGGCTGCGGGCGCGAACCCCGCGGGCTGGACGAACGAGCAGATGCGCGACTACATCGTCGAAAACAAGATCGCCTGCCCCGACTGCGGCGAGTGCAACTTCACCGACATAAGGCAGTTCAACCTGATGTTCAAGACGTTCCAGGGCGTCACCGAGGACGCGAAGAGCGAGCTGTATCTGCGCCCCGAGACCGCCCAGGGGATATTTGTCAACTTCGCCAACATCCAGCGCACCACCCGCAAAAAGCTGCCCTTCGGCGTTGCGCAGGTGGGCAAGAGCTTTAGGAACGAGATAACCCCCGGCAACTTCATCTTCCGCATACGCGAGTTTGAGCAGATGGAGCTCGAGTTCTTCATCAAACCCGGCACCAATACGGAGTGGTTTACCTACTGGCGCAGCTACTGCTACAACTGGCTCAAGTCGCTCGGCATTAAGGAAGAGAACCTGCGCCTGCGCGACCACGAGAAGGAGGAGCTGTCCCACTACTCCAACGCGACGACCGACATCGAGTTTGTGTTCCCGTTCGGCTGGGGCGAGCTGTGGGGCATAGCGGACAGGACCGACTTCGACCTTACGCAGCACGCCGAGCACAGCGGCAAGAGCCTCGAGTATTTTGACCAGGAGACGGGGGAACACTATATCCCGCACGTCATCGAGCCGTCGCTCGGCGCCGACCGCGTCGCGCTCGCGTTTCTCGTCGAGGGGTATGACGAAGAGCAGCTCGAGGGCGGCGACGTCCGCACGGTGCTTCGTCTGCACCCCGCGCTCGCGCCCTACAAGGCGTGTGTGCTCCCGCTGTCCAAAAAGCTGTCCGAAAAGGCGCTCGAGGTGCGGGACATGCTCGCGCGCGACTATATGGTCGACTACGACGAGGCGGGCTCGATAGGCAAGCGCTATCGCCGCCAGGACGAGATCGGCACCCCCATGTGCATCACCTACGACTTTGACAGCGAGAGCGACGGCTGCGTGACGGTCAGGGACCGCGACACCATGCAGCAGACGCGCATGCCGATCGCCGAGCTCTCCGACTACATCAAAAAGGCATGTGAGTTTTGATGCGCAGCATCAGGGTATTTTTTAAACGCATCCGCACCATGAGCTTTAAGCGCATGGTGCTCTATGCGCGCCTCGCAAAAGAGCAGAGAAATCTGCCGCTGCCCGTCATCCTGCTCGACATGGCGCTGTGCAGCGTGCGCTACGGCGTCGGATATCTCGACTACTACACCTTCGGCTTTGCGGCGCAGGGGGCCGCCGAGCGCAGGCAGTACATGACGATGTCCGACAACCTCGCGCTCACCTCCCGCCTCAACGACCCCGAAAAGAGGGATATCTTTGAGGACAAGCTGCGCTTTTTGGAGGCCTTTTCCGACTTCGCGGGCCGCGAGTTTCTCGACGCGCGCCGTGCCGACGTCGGGGAGATGGCTGCGTTTATCGGGCGCAACCCCGTCTTTTTTGCAAAGCGCACGGGCGGCTACGGCGGCCTCGACGTGAAGAAGTTTGACTGCCGCGGCAGAGGGGCGGCCGAGGTGCTGAGCGAGCTGCGCGAAAGCGGGATGTACTGCGTCGAGCAGGCGGTGACACAGCACGCCGAGATGAACAGGCTGTGCGCGTCGTCGGTCAACACGGTGCGCATGGTGACGCTGGCGGCGGGCGGCGAGGTCGAGCTGATGTATTCGCTTGTGCGCATGGGAAGCGGCGAGAGCGACGTCGACAACATCTCGAGCGGGGGGATGTACTGCCCCCTCGACGAGCGGGGCGTGATCACGGCCGCCGCGTTCTGCGACAAAACGGGGCTGTACTATGCGCAGCACCCCGTCAGCAAAACCGAGCTTGTCGGCTTTCGCATCCCCGATTTCGAGCGAGCGGTCGAGCTTGTCAAGCGCGCGGCGCTTGTCGTGCCCGAGGTGCGCTATGTCGGCTGGGACGTCGCGTTTTCACAGGGCGGCCCGCTTCTCATCGAGGGCAACACGCTGCCGAGCTACGACATGTGTCAAAACTACGGCCACCGCGGCGCGGGCGCGGGGATAAAGCCGCGCTTCCGCGAGGTGCTGCGCCGCGACCCCGCGCTCGCAGACATAAAGCTTTGAGCCGGGCAGAGCTGCGTGAGCGGAAAACGCGCCCGCGCGCCGCAGTCGACTGAAAGACTGCGGCTTTTTATTTTGGATCGTCTGCATTTGACTTAAAGGCTTGCTTATGTGAAGTCCCCGGGCGGTTGTCCCTAAAGGCCTCCCAACCGAACGCAATCGAAACGGCGTTCGTCGGTCCGCATATGCCCGGGAATGGCGCTGCATGTCGTTCCGCTTATATGCGGCCACCCTGCGGGAATATGTAGGGCGTGTTGCGCGTCCGTTCCGCTTACGACGCGCATCTGCCGCGCGGAGTGGAGAGCTATTGTTCCGATTAAGCTCGCCCGCGCGACTACACCCTGCGGAAAATATGCGAGCCGTGTATAAGGGAAGGTATCTGCGTCGGCTGACGGAGGGATTGCCGCTCAAAGCATCGTCGTCAAAATATGCTTTTTGTTGCGGTTTTAGCTTGCAGCCTTACAATCCCTCCGCCGCGCCCCCTTTATGCAAGGGGTGTTTTGGCTCTGCGCAGGATGAGAGGCGCCGTTCGGCCTGCGGGCAGAGGCCGTCCCCCAATGCGGGAGCTAAAAAAGAATTCCGTACCGAACATCCGCAAACAAAACCGCACGGGGAGGGCGAACCCTCCCCGTGCGGTTTATTATCTGTCATCCATATTGTTTTCGGACATTTTGGGGAAACCCGGCTTCCCGTTGCCGCGCTCCGCCGTCAGCCGCCGAGGTACGCCTTTTTGACGTCCTCGTTCACAAGCAGCGCCTTCGCGTCACCCGACAGCACGATCCTGCCCGACTCGAGCACATAGCCGCGGTCGGCCACCGCAAGCGCCATCTGCGCGTTCTGCTCAACCAAAAGGATGGTCGTGCCGCGACGGTTGAGCTCGGAGATGATGTCGAAGATTTGGCTGACCAGCAGGGGCGCGAGACCCATCGAGGGCTCGTCGAGCATCATCAGCCGCGGGCGGCTCATCAGCGCGCGCCCGATGGCGAGCATCTGCTGCTCGCCGCCCGAGAGGGTGCCCGCGATTTGGCGGCGGCGCTCCTTTAGGCGGGGGAAGCGCTCGTAGACGGCCTCGAGGTCCTCCTTAAAGTCGTCCTTGCAGGTGAAGGCGCCCATCTCGAGGTTTTCGCGAACCGTCATCTGAAGAAAGATCCGCCTGCCCTCGGGCACGTGCGCAATGCCGCGCTCGACAATCCTGTGCGGCTCGGTCCTGACGATGCTTGCGCCGTCGTACAGCACGTCGCCCGTCCTCGGGCGCAGCAGCCCGGAGACCGTCTTGAGCACCGTCGACTTGCCCGCGCCGTTTGCGCCGATGAGGGTGACGATCTCGCCGTCGTTGACCTCAAAGGACACGTCGTGCAGGGCGTGGATCTGTGAATAATAAACGTTTATACCGTCCACCTTGAGCACGGCTCATTCCTCCTTTTTGCCGAGATACGCTTCGATCACGACAGGGTCGTTTTTGATTTGGTCGGGCGTGCCCTTGGCGATGATCCTGCCGTAGTTGAGCACCGCGATGCCGTCGCAGACGCCCATGACGAGGTTCATGTCGTGCTCGATGAGCACGATGGCGATCTTAAAGGTGTCGCGGATGAGCCTTATGTGCTCCATGAGCTCCTGCGTTTCGGAGGGGTTCATCCCGGCGGCGGGCTCGTCGAGCAGCAGCAGCGACGGCCCCGTCGCGAGCGCGCGCACGATCTCGAGCCGGCGCTGGGCGCCGTAGGGCAGGCTGCCCGCCTCGGCGTCCGCAAGGCCCCGCATGTCGAAGAAGCCGAGCAGCTCGAGCGCCCGCTCGTCGGCGAGCTTTTCGCGCGACCAAAACCGCGGCAGGCGCAGGACGCCCTCGGCGGTGGAGTAGTTGATGTCGTTGTGAAGCCCTATCTTGACGTTGTCGAGCACCGAGATGTTCTTGAACAGGCGGATGTTTTGAAAGGTCCTTGCGATGCCCATCTTGTTGAGCTGCCAGGTCGACTTGCCCTTTATGTCGATGCCGTCGAGCATCACGATGCCCCTCGTGGGGGTGTAGACGTTGGTCAAAAGGTTGAAGATCGTCGTCTTGCCCGCGCCGTTGGGGCCGATGAGGCCGGTTATCTCGGTGCGGCCGACGGTCAGGTCAAAATCCTCGACGGCGGACAGACCGCCGAAGTCGATGCCGAGGTGCCGCGTCTCGAGGATGGGGCGCTTGCCGACGTCCTCGGGCGTCAAAAACGACGTCGCGGGGATGGGCACCAAAACGGGCTTGTGTTCAGCCATTGCTCGCGTCCTCCTTCCGTTTGCCCTTAAGTCCCTTCGCGAGCCCCCCGAACAGGGAGGAGAGGGACAGCTCGTAGCGCCCCATGAGCCCCGAGGGCTTGAAGATCATCACGATGACGAGCAGCAGGGAATAGACGACCATGCGGTAGTCGTTGAACGAGCGCAGCAGCTCGGGCAGGACGGTCAGCACCGTCGCCGAGAGCACCGAGCCCACGATAGAACCCATGCCGCCCAAAACCACCATGACAAGGATCTCGATCGAGCGGTTGAAGTCAAAGTCGCCCGGCTGCACCGTCCGTATGAAGTTGGCGTACAGCGCGCCCGAGACGCCCGCGAAAAACGCGGCGACGACAAAGGCAAGCGTCTTGTAATAGGTGGTGCGCACGCCGCAGCTCTCGGCGGCTATCTCGTTTTCGCGTATCGAGATGACGGCACGCCCCGTCTTGCTGCGCGTCAGGGTGTAGGTGACGAAGATCGTCGCGGCGCACATCCAAAACACCCACGGGAAGCTCGTGTAGGCGGGGATGCGCTGGATCCCCGCCGCGCCGTCGACAATCACGCCGTCGTCGGTCTTGATCGTTATGTTTTGAAGGATCACCCGTATCATCTCGCCCGCCGCGAGGGTGATGATCGCGAGATAGTCCCCCTTAAGCCGCAGCGCGGGCAGGCCGATGACGACGCCCGCGAGCGCCGCGAACAGCCCCGCTGCGAGAACGGCCGCCGCAAAGGCGAGGGTCTCGTTGCCGCCGAAGTCAAACATCTTGGTGATGATCGCCGAGGTATAGGCGCCCACCGCCATGAACCCCGCGTGGCCGAGCGGCAGCTGACCCAAAAAACCGCAGGTGAGGTTGAGGCTGACCGCCGCGATAACATAGATGCCCGCGCGAATCGCGACCTGCCCGTAGGTTCTCGGCAGCGCGCCCGAGGTGAACAGGTAGTTTAAAAGGACAAACAGCCCCGCCGTGAGCGCGGTATACGTGATGAGGCGGACGGGCGAAAAAGCGGTTCTCTGTTTTTTCATCTCGTTCCCTCCTCTAAACCTTTTCGGCGACGTTTTTGCCGAAGATGCCGGTGGGCTTGATGAGCAGCGTAATGATCAGCACCCCGAAGACGATGGCGTCCGCGAGCTGCGAGTTGACGCTCTTGACGAGCGTCTCGGCGATGCCGAGACAGAAGCCGCCGACCACCGCGCCCGGTATCGAGCCGATGCCGCCGAGGACGGCCGCAATAAACGCCTTGAGGCCCAAAAGCGAGCCCATCGTCGGCTTGATCTGCGAGTAGGAGCAGCAGTAGAGCAGCGCCGCTATCGCCGCGAGCGCCGAACCCACCGCAAAGGTGAAGGATATCGTCGTGTTGATGTTGACGCCCATCAGCCTCGCCGCGTCGGTGTCCTCAGACACCGCGCGCATCGCCCTGCCCATCTTAGTCCTGTTGACAAGAAAGGTGAGACCGACCATGAGCGCCACCGACACCGCGATGGTCACAATCGTCGTGATCTCGATCCTGCGCCCGAGAATCTCGACGCTTCCCGATAAAAATGCGGGGAAGGGGCGCGGGTTGGATTTGAAGAGCAGCTGCGCGAGGTTCTCGAGCAAAAGGCTTATGCCGATTGCGGTGATGAGCAGGGAGATCCTGGCGCTTCCGCGCAGCGGCTTGTAGGCGACCTTTTCGATAACGACGCCGAGCGCCGTGCAGAACACAATCGAGATGACGATGCCCGCCCAGGTGGGCAGGCCCGCGACCGATATGCTGAACCACGCCGCGTACGCGCCGACCATGATAATGTCGCCGTGCGCGAAGTTTATCAGCTTGATGATACCGTACACCATGCTGTAGCCCAGCGCCACAAGGGCGTAGATGCTGCCCACGTGTATGCCGTTGAGCAGATGGGAGATGAGCATGTTCACACGTCCACATCCTTTTCTTTTATTGTTGTACCGTCCTTGAGGGGGCGGCCTGTCCGACGCACGGGCCCATGCCCTTTCGGGGGCATCGGTCTATGCGTCGGCAAAGGGGCGCCGCGCTCTGCGGCAGCCCCTTTTTGCCCGCGGGCCGAAGGGCCCCGTGGCCCCCGGATTTAGCTTTAAAAGCGGTCTTTAGAACATCGAGACAAACTTGTACTCGCCGTTCTCGATGGTCCTCATCGCGCACTCCTTGACGGGGTTGTTGTCCTCGTCAAAGGTGTAGTGGGTGGTCAGGCAGTCGAGGTCGGTCGCATCGATCGCCGCCATCATGCCCGCCATGTCAAGCGTCTCGGCGCGGGTCGCCGCGTCGGCGATGACCATCGCCGCATCGTAGGCGAGGAACGAGAAGGACAGCGGCTCGACGCCGAAGGTCTCGGTGTACCTGGTCGCAAAATCGGTGCCCGCTTCGCTCGCCTCGGGAGAGTAGTGGTCGGTGAACACAAAGCCCTCGAGAACCGACGGATCCTCGACGATCTCGACGACGCCCGAGTAGCCGTCGCCGCCGAGGAAGGGGGCGGTTATACCGACCGACTTCGCCTGCTGGGCGATGAGCGCGACGGTGCCGTAGTAGTCGGGCACGCAGAGCGCGTCAAATTCCCGGGCGGAGAGGTTGGTGAGCTGCGCCATAAAATCGGTGTCGCCCTCGACATAGCTCTCCTCGGCCACAACCTCAATGTTGAGGTCGCCGCAGGTGGCGATGAACGCGTTCGCAAGGCCCTTGCTGTAGTCGGAGGCGGTGTTGGTCATCACGGCCACCTTTTTGACGCCCATGACCTCGCCGGCATAATGGGCCATCTTGCCGCCCTGGAACGAGTCGTTGAAGCAGGTGCGGTAGAGTGCGTCGCCGATGTCGGTGAGGGTGTCGCCCGTAGCCGACGCCGTGACAAGGGGCATGCCGTCCTCGGCGGCAAGCTCTGCGACGGCGCTCGTCTCGCCCGTGAGCACCGGGCCGACGATAGCGACGACGCCTTGGTCGTACAGGGTGTTGTAGGCCGTCGCCGCGACGGCGCTGTCGCCCTCGGAGTCCATCTCGATGAACTCGACGGTGAAGTTTTCGTTTGTCGCGTTGAACTCGTCAAAATACATCTTGGCGGCGTTGCGGACCGACTCGCCGTACTGTGCGGTGCCGCCGGTCAGCGGGCCGATGAAACCGACCTTGACGACGGTCTTGCCGTCACTGCCGCCGTTGTTCGCTTCGGCGTCCCCGCCCTGCTGCGAGCCGCCGTCCGCGCTCGGACCCGAGCACGCGCCCAGCATGGCGACGCACAGAACAGCCGCCAGCAGGACTGCAAAGAACTTTTTGAACTTCATCCTCAATTCCTCCATTTTGCGCCCCGCTCGGCGGGGCAGGTTTGTTTATGTAAAAAAACAACCGGGCCGCGGCGAAAGTTGCCGAAGCCCGGTTGCGTTTACCTCTTTTACCTTGGGGAAACCCGGTACTCTCTTCTCAGCAATTACTTCGCGCCGCAAAATTGACCCTGCCGCCTACTACAAGCCCGCTAAGGACAGCGACAACGCCGAGAATGATAATTATGAGGCTGAGTATCGACAGACCGCTCATAATTTCCCGAGTACCTTTCTTTGCGGCCGACCGCGGGGTCGAAAATCCGCAAAATTTCTTTTTGTTATTATTGCACAGCTTTTTTTTCTTGGCAAGACCATTTTTTAAAATCGGACAGTTGAATAAAAACAGCTGATTTGCGGCGGCATTTTAGTGTATTAAATAGATAAAACACCGCATTTTGTTGCAAAAAGGTTACAGCTTTGCGATGCAGCGCCGCGGGGCCGCGCCCGCTTTGCAAAAAGAGCGCCGGCTGACTGAGGGATTGCCTGCACAAAGCCTTGTCGCTTGAACATGCCTTTTGCCGCGGTCTCGGCCTGCCGCTCACAATCCTCCTGCCGCTCTGCGGCCCAAGCCCCCTTTACACAAAGGGGGCTTGGGTTACAGCAAGCCCCAAAGTCTGCACCCCTCCCTCCGGCTACGCGCCCTTGAGCTTCCCCCGTGGGAGGAAGAGCCGAACGCAATCGGAACGGCGTTCGGCACAACTCGCGAGAATATGCGAGCCGTGTCACCGTAGGTGACTGATGAGGGGTGAGCTGAGCTTATTCGCCTGACCTTATCCCCTGCGCAAACATAGCTTAACGCAGCCCGCAAGGACGAGATGAAAGGTGAGCCGTTTTTTGACTTTGTCCCCGCTGTGAACAGGAGATTCCCTTGACCCCTCATCCACCGCGGGGCGGTTCCCCTTCCCCCCACGGGGGAAGGATTCCGGGACTTAAAGCTTACGTCCACCCATCGGGTCATGCGCCCTTAAGGCTCCCTTGTGCAAAGGGAGCTGTCAGCGTCAGCTGACAGAGGGATTGTTGAGCAAAGCGCTTTCAATGGAACAGGTCTCTTGTCAGGGCTTCAGTCCCCGCCTTTTGCTTTGTCCGAGGCCGCGTCTGCGGCCTCGTCCGCGCCGTCGGCCGCATTGTCATCGCCGTCCTGCGCCCCGGCGCTGCCCGCAGCCGCTTCGCCGCCGTCCGCGCCCGGGGCGGTTTCGGGCTCGGGTTCCCCGTCGGACGGCTCGACGCCGAGCGCGCGGGCCTGTTTTTCAAATAGGTCGTCCAAAAAGCTGTCGTCCTCCTCGGGGGCCTCGGGCTCGGGCGCGGGCTCGTCCCCTTCGTCGTCGTACAGGTAGACGCTGCGGCGCTTTTCGTCGAGCCTGCGCTGCTCCTCCTGCCGCTTCTCCTCCGTCTTTTCGCGGCGCTGTTTATAGGTCTTAAAGTAGAGCACCGTCCGCATGATGCCGAGCACAATGAGCACCGCGGCGACGACAAGTGAGCCCCAGTGCCCCCACGTCCACTCGGCGTAGGGGGATTTTAAAACCGACGAGATGCAGTTGTAGGCAAAGTAAAAGCACGCGATAATAATCAGTACGTCCATTAAAGCTCCTCTCGGCGGCCGTCCGCCGTCTTCTTTTTTGTGAACATGCGGGCGATGGGGCCCAGCCTCTTCGGCGGTCTGCCGCCGAGCCGCTTTATGCGGTCGCGCAGCGCGTCGTCCGCCCTGCGCTGGTTGGGCAGCGGCACGCCGTCGAGATAGTCCTCATAGTCGGCGCACAGCCTCTCGGCGCTCTCGAGGTCGAGAAAGTCCGCGAGCGGAAGACCGACATGCTCGCAGCACACGAGCGTCATGGCGAGCGTCGTGTTGTCCCCAAACCGCGCGCCCTCGTCGTCGAGGCGCAGGATCCTGCGCAGCGCGGTCTCGGCGTCGGCGGGCTGTGCGTCGCCGCACGACAGCTCGGCGGCGAGGGCGCCGACGTCTGCCGCGAGCCGCTCGCGAAAGGCCTCGTGTATCGGGCTTTCGGAGAACTTGTCGCTGCCGCCCATCACCAGCTTGCCGAGGTCGGCAAACCCCGAGCGCTTGTCATAGAGCTGCTTTGACTCGTCCATATATCTCTCATAGTCGTTCAAAAGCGTGCGCAGCGCGGCGCTGCCGCGCTCATCCCGCATAGGCTCGGACATGGTGATAAACCTCCGCATGTGGATAGATAGGCCCTGCGCCGAACCGCGCCCTGTCCCCATAGACGGCGTGCTTCGCCGGGGGCTTGAGGAAAGATCGGGCGGGCTTGTGCGCCCCGCCGACGCGCGGCAGGGTGCAAAACCATATTAAACAGTATAAAGAAACCGAGGGAAAAAGGCAATGGTTTTTTAAAACATCGGGCCGCGGGACGATGCAGAGACGGGTCAAAAAACAAGGACGGGCGCCCCGAACAGGTCGGGACGTCCGCGCAAAACGCCTTATGTGTGCCGCCGGGCGGCGGGATTGTCCTTTTAAAACGCCCTCACTCGGCGCGAAAGCCCGAGAAATCACAGGCGTTAAAACTGCCCGCAGCCGCCCGCCTCGGTTCATTCGGTGCGAAGACCCGCAAGGCTGCCGTCCGCGCCGTACTCAGCGTACACCCGCAGTCCGTCCGAGATATAGGGGTCGCGGTAGCTGAACTCGCCGCCGTCCGGCTTTAAATCCGCAAAGTACGCCACCGTCCGCCCGTCGAGCGAGAGACTGCCGAGGCCGTTCGCCCGCTCGGTGTAGACAAGGCCGTAGGGCTCAAAGCGGGCGAATATCTCCGCGAGGGACTGCCCCTGTCCGTCGCCCTCGCCGAACGCGAAGGCCGCGTGCAGCTCGCCGTGAGGAGGTTCGCTCTCCCGCAGGCCGCACAGCGCGCCCCCGCGGTAGACCGCCTCGAGGTCGACGGCGTCGCGCGCAAGCTCGGTGCCGTGCAGGTTGTTGGCGACAAAGACGCCGGTCTCGGCGTCAAACAGGCTGTGCACCTGCTTGCCGTCAAGGGTCATGCGAAGCTGCGGCGTGCCGTCCCCGTCGATTTTGTACTCATACCGCAGGCCGAAGGCCGTGTAGGGCGCGAGCAGCGCGGCGAGGTTCTGTTTGTCGTCGTCCGCGGCCGACTGCGCCGCCGCGTCGGACGAGCCGCCCGCGAGCGCCGCCTCGATCAGCCCCTCGTCAAAGTCGGGATCCCCCTGCGCCGCCACGCCGACAAGCTCGCCCATCGGGTCGTACGAGCCGTCGGGGAAGCGGGTAAACGCGCGCAGGGTGTGGATGTCCGCCGTGCCGTCGGGGTCGCTGTAGACATACCGCACGGCATAGCCGTCCCCGCCGACAAAAGCGCCGTCGACAAGGAAACGAACCCTTTTGCCGCCGTAGGTCAGCCGCCCGCCGACCTCTTCGACGCCGAAGTCGAGCAATTCTGTCAAAAGCGCGGACTCGTCCGCCGCCTGCCCGGGGGAGGAGACCGCGTCCTCCTCAAGCGCCCCGAAGGCTTCGGCGGCGTTCAGCGTCCCGCTGCCCAGCATGATCTCGTCCACCGCTTCGCCGTTTTCATCGGTGACGGTTTTGGAGTAGAGCGCGCCGTTTTTGATGTCCTCGAGGATGCCCTCATACAGCGCGATCGCCTCGTCTACCCGTCTTTGATCCCAGGTGAACCAGCCCTCGCTGCTCGTGTAGCCCCGCTCGCCGATGATGCCTTGAAGGGCCTGCTTTTCCTCCTCGAGCCAAGCAGCGTACTCCTCGGCGGTCCACCACTCGATTTGCAGGTCGCCGCCGCCGCCGTAGGCGTCGCGGTATTCCGCCTCACTCATAAAGCTCCTGCCGCCGTCGACCGAGTACAGCCTTTCGCCGTCCTCGCCGCCCTGCGACAGAACCATCACGTCGCCCTCGACCGAGTCAAAGCGGCCGAAGGCGCTGCCCGGTTCGGGTGCTCCGCGCCCCGCGCGGTTGTTAAAGGTCTGCTCGGGCGCGACGGCGGCGAACACGGTGGCCGCCGCGCACATGACCGCTGCGACCGCGGCGAGCGCCGCGACCGAGGTTTTTTTGTATTTCATAATGGTTGTTATCCTTTCCTCCAGGGCATTTTGACTGAAGTGACTGCCCGAGAGGCCGAGACGGCCCCGCCGCTCCTCCATAACAAGAAGCGCCCGGGCGTAAGCCGCCCTGTCCGCGCCGCGCGCGGTCGCCGCCTCGTCGCAGGCGAGCTCGATGTCCCGGCCGAAGACGACGTACATCGCGAGGACGGCCGGGTTGAACCAGTGCAGACAGAGGGCGACGGCTGCGAGCGTCTTGCGCAGGGTGTCAAAACGCCGGATATGTTGATATTCGTGCTCCAAAACGCAGCGGAGGGTTGCCCTGTCCGCAAAATCCGTGCGGGAGGGGAGCAGGATGACGGGCCGCAGCACACCGTAGGTGAGCGGCGACGAGATGCGGTCGCTTGTGCGCACCTCCGCGAGGCGGCGAAGCGCTTGCCGCGCCGAAAATTCGCGGACAAAGGCATCCTCGCAGGGCAGGGAACAGGCGTAGACCCGGCGGCTGCGCAGATGGCCGTGCAAAAACCACGCCGCGAGCGCCAGCGCGACGACAAGCCATACGGCCGCGACGATTGCCCGGACGTCCGCGGACGGAGCGGCCCCGGCGTGACCCGCAAGGGCGGACGCAGCCGCTGTCTCCGTGCCCGCCGCAGCCCCTGCTCCGGGGGAAAATGCCCCCTGCGCCGCCGCGGGGAGGCTGCTCGGGCTCAGCGCTTCCGCCGGCCGCCGCAGCCACCGCTCGATACTCACGGGCGACGGCAGCGCAGCCGGGATGAGCAGCCGCAGGAGGATCACGTCCCACACAAGGCAGAAGACCCGACGCGGCGTCCTGTAGCGAAACGCCGCCCGCAGCACCAGCGCCGTCACGATGAGAACGGCGGCGGATGCGGATGCGGCGGCGACCCCCTCGAGCAGCAGAATCCCACTCATTTCAGACCCTCCACCAGCCGGCGCAGACGCGCGATCTCCTGCTCGGACAGCGCCCTGCCCTCGAGCAGACAGGCCACCAGGCGGTCTGCGGCCCCGCCGTACATGCGGTCGATAAGGCCCTGTGTCTCCCGACGCTGCGCTTCCTGCCGTGAGACGACGGCGCGGCAGTGAAAGCCGGGGTCGGTGCGCTCGACCAACCCCTTTTCGACGCACTTTTTGAGCACCGTGTAGGTTGTGGTCTTGCTCCATCCCACACGGCTCTGCGCGTCGGCGGCAAGCTCCTTTGCGCTCATCTCCCCGCGCTCCCAAAGGAGCTCGAGTATCTTGAGCTCGCTGTCGAAGATCTTGTATTCCACGGGCGTTCCCTCCAAGCTGCAAAAATTCTACTGCAATAGAATGATTATATTCTACTGCGATAGAACGTGTTTGTCAATAGGGAGTTTCTATGCATATTAAAAAAGACAAATCGGCGCGTATCTGTCCGTTTCGCTGCCATCCGACCGACTCGCGGGAATATGCGAGCCGTGTCAGCGTCAGCTGACTGAGGGATTGACCGTGCAAGGCATTGTCGCCTTAAATATGCTTTATGTTGCGATTTTAGCTTGCCGCAAACAATCCCCCCGCCGCTTCGCGGCCCTCCCCCCTTTACACAAGGGGAGCTTAGGCTCCCCGTCAGCAGTGTGTTACTTGAGTGCTGAGACGCTTTGTTAAAACACCAACACCTTCGGCAGGCGCCCCCCCTCGAGGGGAACGCCGCGCAGGGCCGCGCGGCGCGCTTTGCGCGCTCTGTGCGGCCCGATGCGGCAGGGGGTGGTCGGCGCCGCAGGCTCGTTATCGGCCCGCCTGCGCCGACAGTCCCGCGTATGTCGTTCTCTGCTGTTCAGCGGGACTGTGCAGGCGGGCCCTCCTTGCAGGGCGTTTAGAGGGTTCGGGGGGAATCGCAACCCCCCGAAGCTTCTTTCTCTTCCTTTCTCACGAAGAAAGGAAGAGATACTTGTCGAGCAGATTATATCTTTTAAGGAGAAAGGCTTAGAACTTCGCATGACACAACCGCAGACAATCGAATCACCCGAAAGTAAAGAAAACTAAAAAAGCGTTTATATTGTCTTGTGTGTCATGTGCAGTGAAAGCGATATGCCTCATCCTTACAATCCCCAGTCACGGCTTCGCCGCGCCCCCCGGCAGGGAAAAGCAGCCGGCACAGCGGCGAAAAAAGAAACCCAAAGGAACAAAAAGACAACCGACGCCCCCTGTTCGGGGGCCGTCGGTTGTGCGCAAACGGTCACGGCCTGCGGGCGGCGGGACGCCCCGACGGCCAAGGCCGCCGTCTCGGGCGAGCCCTGCCGGCTCACCTGCCCTCGCTTATCTTTTCGACGGTGTCGAGCGCGATCATGATCTCCTCGTTGGTCGGCAGCACCATCACCTCGACGCGGCTGTCGTCGGTCGAGAACACCGCTTCTTTGCGCGAGGCCTCGGCGTTTTTGGCGTCGTCGATCCTGACGCCCATATACTCGAGCCCGTGGCAGACGGCGGCGCGGATCTCGGCGTCGTTTTCGCCGATGCCGCCCGTGAAGAGGATGGTGTCGACGCCGCCCATCTCGGCAGCATAGCCGCCGACAAAGCGCTTTATCTGGTGGACGAGGATGTCGATGGTGAGCTGCGCGCGCTCGTTGCCCTCGACAGCCGCTTTTTTGACGTCGCGGCAGTCGCTCGAGACGCCGCTCACGCCGAGAAAGCCGCTCTTTTTGTTCAAAAGCTCGGTCATCTCGTCGGGGGTCTTGCCCTCCTTGTTGGCGATGTAGGTCACGACCGAGGGGTCGACGCCGCCGCAGCGGGTGCCCATGATAAAGCCGTCGAGCGGGGTCAGGCCCATCGAGGTGTCAAAGCACCTGCCGTCCATGACGGCGGAGATCGAGCTGCCGTTGCCGAGGTGGCAGGTGATCATCCTGTTGCCCTCGGGCTTTTTGCCTGTCAGCTCAAAATAGCGGCGGCTGACGTAGCGGTGCGAGGTGCCGTGGAAGCCGTAGCGGCGGACGGAATACTTTTCATAGTACTCGTAGGGAACGGGGAAGATGTAGGACTTGGGCGGCATGGTCTGGTGGAAGGAGGTGTCGAACACCGCGACCATCGGCGTGTTCTCGCCGAACACCTCGCGGCAGGCGCGCATCGCAATCGCCTGCGGCGGGTTGTGCAGCGGCCCGAGCTCCCTAAGATCCATGATCGTGTCGATGACCTCGTCGGTGACGAGGGTCGCGGTCTTGTAGATCTCGCTGCCGTGCAGCACGCGGTGACCCACTGCGGCGATCTCGCTCATCGAGTCGATGACCTTGCCCTCGCCCGAGGTGAGCATCGAGACGACCTCCATGAACGCCTCCTTGTGGGTCGGGAACGGCACGGCCTTGTCCTTTATCGAGACGCCGCCCGCCACCGAGTGGGAGATGATCCCGTCGATGCCGATCCGCTCGCAGTTGCCCTTGGCAATTGCGGTTCTCGTGTCCATGTCGATAAGCTGATACTTAAGGCTGCTGCTGCCCGCGTTTATGACGAGCACTTTCATCTTGTTGGCCCCTTTCTTTGCACGCAAAAATGTTTACTTTACGCGTTTGTCACGGTATTATTATAACAGCACGAAAAAGCATCTTCAAGTGATTGCGTAAGAATAAGCGGGCGCGGCGGACGGGGGTTTCTCCTCCGTCGGCGGGTTTGGGCGTCCGTCGGGAAAGGGGGCGCGCGCAGGTGGTCACGGCTGCGGTTACGGCCGAGTACAACCCGTTTCACAGGGGGCACGAGCACCACATAAAAAAGACGCGCGAGGCGGGCGCGACGCACGTCGTGGCCGTGATGTCGGGCGCGTTTGTCCAGCGGGGCGAGCCCGCCTTTTTCTCTAAGTTCGCGCGCGCCGAGGCCGCGGTGAAAAGCGGCGTCGACCTGGTCGTCGAACTGCCGGTGCGGTTCGCGCTGTCCTCGTCCGAGCGGTTTGCGGCGGGGGCGGTGTCGCTCGTGCGGGCGCTCGGCGTCGCGGACATCCTCTCGTTCGGCTGCGAGTGCGGTGACGTCCGCGCGCTTGCGGACGCCGCGCGCGACTGCTCGCGCGAGGCGGTGCGCGAGGCGGCGAAGCGGTATTCGCAGCAGGGCGTGAGCTATCCGCGGGCACTTTCCCTCGCCTGCCGCGAGAGCGGGCTTGCGGACTTAGCCGAGATCCTCGCGCAACCCAACAACCTGCTCGCGGTCGACTATCTGCGGGCGCTCGAGGGCAGCGGCATCAAGCCGCTCGCCGTAAAAAGGGAGGGTGCAGCGCACGACAGCGCGGACATGAGCGGGGACACGGCGTCGGCGTCGCGCCTTCGCGCGCTGCTGCGCGGGGGAAAGCTTGAAAAAGAGTTTTTTTCGGACGGCGGCCTGCCGGTTTTTGCGCGCGAGATGTCGCGCGGGCGCTTCCTTTCGGGCGCGCTCGTCGACGGCGCGGCGCTTTGCAGGCTGCGGGGGATGACCCGCGCCGAGTTTTCGGCGCTGCCCGACTGTGCGAGCGGCCTCGGCGACCGGCTGTTTAATGCGTCGCGGACGGCGTCCTCGCTCGGGGAGGTCGCGGACGCGGCGAAGACCAAGCGGTACACCCACTCACGGGTGCGGCGCGCGCTCATGTGCGCGCTTGTCGGGGTGCGCGGCGGGGGCGAGCCCTCGCCCCCCTATATCCGCATACTTGCCATAGGCAGGGGCGGCGGGGAGCTGCTTCACGAGATAAAGCGGCGCGGCGGCCTGCCGCTGTCGGCGTCGCTGGGCGCGCTCGCGGCGCTCGGCGGGGCGTGCCGCGACGCGGCGGCGCAGGAGGTGCGGGCGACCGACCTTCAGGCGATGTTTTTTGAGCGCCCCGCCCCCTGCGGGGAGGATTTTACGACTAAGCTTTTCAGGATGTGATGCTGTGTTGACAAACACCTTTAGGACAAGCTGCGCGGCCGAGACCGAGCGGCTGGGCGAGCGGCTGGGCGCGACGCTGAAAATCGGGGAGGTCGTCGCGTTTTACGGCGGCCTCGGGGCGGGCAAAACCGCCTTTTGCCGCGGGCTTGCGCGGGGCGCGGGCTACGGCGGGGCGGTGACCAGCCCGACCTTTGCCGTCGTCAACGAGTACCGCGGCGGCGCGGTCGACCTCGCCCACTTTGACATGTACCGCATATCGGGCGAGGACGACCTCTATTCCACCGGGTTTTACGACTATCTCGACTCGGGCTTCGCGGTGGTCATCGAGTGGGCCGAAAACATCGAGGGCCTCATCGACCCGCCCGATGTCGCGGTGCGCATCGACGGATCGGGCGACGGCGCGCGGACGATCACGATTGTCGATCACCGCCGAGCGGGGGCTTAGGCGTTCAAAGCGCGCCCTCGGGGCGACATGGGCCGGCTTGGCCGCAAGCTCATACAAAACGAGCGTGCGTGCGTCTTAAGCAGGGCGCGGTGTCACGGTGTGCCGCGGGACGCCCCGTTTGGGGAATACTGCCCGCGGCGGGCGACTTGCGCCGCGGGCAGGGGCCAAAGGGGACGAGTATATATTTCAAAACAGGGGTAATACAATGACAATCTTTGCGTGTGATTCATCGGGCAGGGCGGCGTCGGCGGCGCTTGTGCGGGACGGCGAGGTGATAAGCGAGCGCTTTTCGGACGCCGGCCGAACCCACTCCGAGACGCTTATGCCGCTGTGCGCCGAGGTGTTCGGCGAGGCGGGACTGGGGCCGTGCGACGTCGACTGCTTTGCGGTCTCGGCGGGCCCGGGGTCGTTCACCGGGCTGCGCATCGGGGTGGGCGCGGTCAAGGGCATGGCGTTTGCCGCGGGCGCGCAGTGCGTCGCGGCGCCGACGCTTGAGGCGTATGCGTACATGCGGACGGATTTTTGCGGCGTCGTCGTCCCGGTGTGCGACGCCCGCCGCGGGCGGGTGTACTGCGCGGCGTTCGACGTGCGCGGCGGCGCGGTGAGGCGGATTTCGCCCGACGCGGTGAGAGAGGCGTCGGCGCTCGACCCGCTTTTTGGGGGCGAGGACATTTTGTTCGTTGGCGACAGCGCGCAGTTGTGCTATAATATCTACAGACGTCGGGGCATGGAGTTTGACGGCGCGCTGCTGCGCGCGAGCGCCGTCGCGCGCTGCGCCGAGGCCTGTCTTGCACGCGGCGAGGCGGTTTCGGCAAACGATCTGCGCCCCTTCTACCTTCAGCTCTCTCAGGCCGAGAGACAACTAAACATGAAACGGAGACAACAACTATGATAGCTCTTGCAAGTGACCACGGCGGCTTCGGGCTCAAGCAGGCGGTAAAAAAGCACCTTGAGGCCAAGGGGATAGAGTACAGAGACTACGGCTGCTACGACGCCTCGTCGTGCGACTACCCCGACTATGCGGTTCCCGCGTGCGAGGCGGTCGTCTCGGGCGAGGCGGAAAAGGGCATCCTCATCTGCGGCACCGGCATCGGCATCTCGATTGCGGCCAACAAGGTCGTCGGCATCCGCGCGGCGGTGTGCACCGACGAGTTCACGACCAAGTACACCCGCAAGCACAACGACGCGAACGTGCTGTGCATGGGCGCGCGCGTGACGGGCGAGGGGGTTGCGCTCGAGATGGTCGACACCTTCCTCTCGACCGAGTTTGAGGGCGGACGGCACACCACCCGCATCCAAAAGGTGGCCGAGATCGAACGCAACCAGCACGCAAAATGAAGCTGAAGGTCGATAAGGCCGCGCTGGGGCGCACGGTGCGCGCAGTGATGGCCGTGCTGTTTTTTCTGTGCGCGGCCGCGCTGCTCGTCTACATCGCCGTCATCGTGATATCGGCCTCCTTTCTGCCGCTTGTGCTGCGCGTCGTCGTCGCGGCGCTGTGCGGCGTGATGGTGTTCGCGTGCATCAGCCTGACGGTCAGGTACATCACCTGAGTCTTTTTTCGTGCGAGTTTTTTGCGCCCTCTCCCGTTCGGGAGAGGGCGCTTTGCGCTGTTCTGAGCTTTTGTTTCGGGCTGCCGGGGATGGCGGCAGGCTCCGCCGCGGTGCAATGCCGGCATCCCGCCGCAGGACAACGAACAGAAAAACGGGGCCCGGAAAGGGCAGCCGCGCCCAAATTCCGAATCCCCCAAAAGCGTCGGCGTCCCGCCGCGGGCAATATAAAAGTTTCCCCGGGAAACGCAACCCGGTCTCCGAAGGTATCGCCGTCCCGAAAATCAGCATTCGTCATGTCAGCTTAAACAAAAACGGGGCCCGGGAGGACAGCCCCCCGAGCCCCGATAAAAGCTTTGTTTATAATTCTTTTCCGTGTATCGTCTATATCTTTATCTGCATCCACTTGCCGCGGCTGAACCTTATCGAGGTCATCAGCAGGCGCACAAACTGGTCGAGGATGATGCCGACCCACGCGCCGACAAGGCCGAATTGCAGCACCTTGACGAACAGAAACGCGAGGCCCGGCCGCAGGATCCCGATGTTGACGAAGGACACGAGCGCCGTGAACTTCGCGTCGCCGCTGCCGCGCAGGCAGCCCGCGAAGATGAGCTGGGAGATTTGGAACAGCACGATGACGGTCATCAGGCTCATGAGGATGCGGCCCATCTCGATGACCTCGGGCGTGTCGGAAAAGAGGCTGAATATCGTCCCGCCGAGCGTCAGGTAGACGACGCTGAGCGCGAGCGAGCACAGGATGCCGATGCGCTGGCAGAACAGGCCGTAGACCTTCGCGAGGTCGGGCCGCTTTTCGCCGAGCGAGTACCCGACGAGCGCGACAGCCGCGACCGACAGCCCGTCGGCGAACGAGAAGGATATGTTCATCACCTGCATACCGATTTGATGGGCCGTCAGCATCACCGTGCCGAGGCTCGCGACGATCTTGGCGTACAGAAAGAAGCCGACGCGAAGGAAGATCTGCTCCAGAAAGGTGCTGCCGCCGATAGACAGCATGGAGGACAGCGAGCGCTTCTCAAAAATCCCGCCCGACCTCGAAAACAGGCACAGATACCCCTGCCTGTGCATGACCGAAATCAGCGCCATGACCAGCGCCGCGGCCGAGCCGATGACCGTCGCAATGGCGGCGCCCGCGACGCCGAGCCTCGGGAAGCCGAGGTTGCCGCCGATGAGCAGATAGTTGAAGCAGATGTTGACAAGGTTGCTGACAAGGTTGGTGCGCATGGCGATCTTGGTGTTGCCGACGCCGCGCTGCGCGCCGTTGATAATCATCGTCAGCACGTTGAACACAAGGCCCCCCGCGATTATCTTAAAGTAGGCGACGGCGTAGGGGTGGGTGTCCGCCTCCGAGCCCGCGAAGTCGATGATGGGATCCGCAAAGACGACCGCGCAGGTTGAGATGATCGCGATAAGCACAATCGTGATGATAAGGCTCATCCTGAGCACGCGGTTTGCGCTGTCGCGGTCGCCCTCGCCGCGCCGCCGTGCGACAAGCGCCGACACCGCGGGCGTCAGACCCATAAAGACGGCGAGACACAGCATCCTCGGCTGGGTCACGAGGCCGACCGACGCCACCGCATAGTCGCCGAGCGTGCTGACCATCAGCGTGTCGATAAAGCTGACCACCGCGATGAGAAACGACTCGAGCATCGACGGCCACGCCATCTTAAGCGTCTTTTTGAGAAGCTCGCCGTCCGACGGGACGGGCCCGTGAACGGTCTCTTTTTTGAGAATTCTCTGCGAGTTGAAGAGCAGCGAAAAAGGCTTTATCATTGTACAATTCCCTCTTTTTCTCTATTGTGGGTTCCCGTCCGGCGCCGCGCATAAAAGCAGGCGCGGCGGGACACAAGTAGTCCGGCGACCCCGCACGGGGACGCCGGAACAGTTTGGCTTTTGGATTATTTCACGCTTTTCGGGTGCGGATACACGAGCGCCGCAGGGGCTGCAAAAAACTGCAAAGCTCTATTTTGCGTAGTCGATCGCGCGGCTCTCGCGGATGACGTTTACCTTTATCTGACCCGGATAGTTGAGCTCGCTCTCGATGCGCGCGACGATGTCGTGCGCGACGATGGTGAGCTTGTCGTCGCTTATCTTGTCGGGGGACACCATGATGCGGATCTCGCGCCCCGCCTGGATGGCAAACGAGTGCTCGACGCCCTCGTAGCTGTCCGCGATCTCCTCGAGCTTTTCGAGGCGCTTGATGTAGTTTTCGAGGTTTTCGCTTCTCGCGCCCGGACGCGCCGCCGATATGGCGTCGGCCGCCATCACGATAAACGCGAGCGGCGTCTTGGCCTCGACATCGCCGTGGTGTGCCTCGATGGCGTGGATGACGGCGGGGCTCTCTTTATACCGCCTCGCGGCCTCGACGCCGAGCTGGATGTGGGTGCCGTCCACCTCGTGGTCAAGCGCCTTGCCGATGTCGTGCAGCAGGCCCGCGCGGCGCGCGAGCACCGGGTCGACGCCCAGCTCGACCGCGAGCATGCCCGAGAGCATCGACACCTCGATGCTGTGGTTGAGCACGTTTTGGCCGTAGCTTGTGCGGTAGTGCAGCTTGCCGAGCAGCTTGACGAGCTCGGGGTGCACGCCGTGCACGCCCATGTCGAGGACGGCGCGCTCGCCCTCTTTTTTGATGATCTGATCCACCTCGCGGCGGGCCTTTTCGACCGTCTCCTCGATCCTGGCGGGGTGGATGCGCCCGTCGAAGATCAGCTTTTCAAGCGCGATGCGCGCAACCTCGCGGCGCACCGGGTCAAAGCAGGACACGGTGATCGCCTCGGGCGTGTCGTCGATGATGAGGTCGACGCCCGTCACCGTCTCGATGGTGCGGATGTTGCGGCCCTCGCGGCCGATGATGCGGCCCTTCATCTCCTCGTTGGGCAGCGCCACCACCGACACCGTCGCCTCGGACGAGTGGTCGGCGGCGCAACGGGAGATCGCGATGCTCAGAATGTTCTTCGCGAGCGCGTCGGAATCCTCCTTGAGCTGCTGCTCGTATGCGTTGATGCGCATGGCCTTTTCGCGGTCGAGCTCGGTGTCAAGCTGCTTTAAGAGGACCTCTTTTGCCTGATCCTGCGTGTAGCCCGAAATCTTCTCGAGCATGTCGAACCGGCTTTTTTTGAGCTGCTCGGCCTCGTCCAGCTTTTGTGCAAGCTCTTTGGCGCGGGCGTGCTGCTTTGTCTCCTCCTGCTCGAACTGGGCGACCTTGCGGTCGAGGTTCTCCTCCTTTTGGATCATGCGCCTCTCCTGGCGCTGCACCTCGTTGCGGCGCTCTCGAAGCTCCCTGTCCGACTCGTTCCTCATCTTGAACAGTTCGTCCTTGGCCTCGAGTATGACTTCCTTTCTCTTCTGTTCGGCGGATTTTATGGCGTCGTTGACAATTCGCTTTGCCTCGTCCTCGGCCGAGCCTATCCTCGCCTCGGCGACCTTGCGACGGTACGCGACGCCTGCATAAAAACACGCGACTCCCACAATGACAGCCGCAACAACCGCCGAAACAATAATCCATGGCGTGGGCATTGTTTCATAGGTCCTTTCAGATATTGATTTTTTGATATTTTCCCGAAACACAGCCGCTCTTATGTGAACAGTGTGTGAATATCTAAACATATTTTAACTTTATTATTCGCCCCGTGTCAATACCGCGCGCGATAAAACGGCATAAACAGCGCTTTTTTTGTGATTTTGCGGCGCGCAAGGGGCGTTTTGCGGCAAAAAACGGGGGCGGAGGCGGTCACGGACGCCGAAAAACCGCGTCGGGCGAGCCGTGACCCGGCCCGCAGCGCCGGGCTGCACAATCAGCGCATTTATTGTAATAAATTGCCTGAATGATTTCTTGCAGTTATCAGAGACAGCTGTTATGCTTATGTTGTATTTACTTTGATTAAGGAAAAATAAAAAGGGGTAAAAGCAAAAGTCCGTCGCAGCTTTCAGAGGACGCCGCGGCGAAGGGATTGCGAGCGGCGGGCCGAGATTGCGACAAAAAGCATGTTTAGGCGACAAGGTCTTGTTGCTGTCAATCCCTCAGTCAGCTGACGCTGACACGGCTCGCATGTTCCCGCGAGTTGGCCGCATGTTAAAGGTATGGACATGCGGCATGCCCTACATATTCCCGTAGGGTGTACCGAGTGTCGTACAACTTACACTCGGCAGAATTCACGGGAGTATGTGAACCCTGTCGGCCGTCGTACCGATTACGACGCGCATCTATCGCGCGGAGTGGTCAAATGGTAGCGGAACGGACATTTGACATTCGGCGCGATATTATGCGCCTTTCGGGCTATAGTTCCGATTGAGCCCGACCGGCCGACTCTCCCTTTACACACGGCTCACAAATTCCCGTGAGTTGTACCGAACGCCGTACCGATAGCGTTCGGTAAGGGAGCCCAAGGGCCCGGAACATAAAGCCCCCCTTTACACAAGGGGGGCTTTATGTTCCGGGCCCGCAAGCTTCCCCCGTGGGGGGAAGCTGTCACCATAGGTGACTGATGAGGGGTGAGTTTAGCCCATTGACTTAAGCCCTGCTTGGATGAGAACATTCCTTCGCCCCTCATCCACCGCGGAGCGGTCCCCCTTCCCCCACGGAGGAAGGTTTCCGGGGATTAAAGCTTACACCTGTCCTTCGGGTTCCGCTTACGCGCGGTAGGGCGCTTTGGATACAGCAAACCTTAAAACCTGCACCTGTCCCCTCCGCCGCGCGGGGCCCGAGCCGCTTTATCCCGGCGTCTGTTCGTCCCCGACGGGCTATTCGACGGCGCCGTCGACGGCTGCCATCACCGCCGCGTTGTCCACCGTGGCGGCATAGACGAGATAGGTGCCCTTCTGCGTCTCGATCTCGCGGTACTCGACGCCCTTGATGATGTCGTACTGCTCGGGGAGATAGGTGCTCCACATCTCCTGCTGGGTCTCGAAATAGGCGTCGATCTGCGCCTTGAGCGTATCCTTCTCGCCGTCCTTCGCGAGCACGATCCAGTAGGTTGTGGCGGTCACGTTCATCGACGGGACGAAGATGTCCGACTCCTTGATGAGGGCGGGGTCGACCCCGAAGATGTCCTTCATGATCTCCTCGGCGGGCGCTTCGCCGTAGGGCAGGACGTCGAGCCCCGCGATGGCGTTGTGCGCCGCGGCGAGGTCGATGCCCGCGGGCAGGCTGCCCCCGCCCGAGCACCCGCACAGAGTGAGCAACGCCGCGAGGACAAGAATCAAAGCTGTCGTAAACTTTTTCATGGTATATCTCCTTAAAAAATGTTTTGCATACAATATCGGTGCAGATTATTGGCTGTTTTGTTGCAAAAAAATCCTGCTTGGTTTATAATTATAACAGGTTTTCAAAACTTTTACCACAGCAAAGGAGGCACTTTTCTATGAGCACTCACATCGGCGCAAAGCCGGGGGATATCGCCAAGGGCATTCTTCTCCCGGGAGACCCGCGCAGGGCGGAATACATTGCCAAGAACTTCCTTGAAAACCCCGTGTGCTTCAACAACGTAAGAGGCATGCTCGGCTTCACGGGAACGTACAAGGGCAAGAGGGTCTCGGCCATGGGCACCGGCATGGGCATCCCCTCGATATCCATCTACATCAACGAGCTCATGCGCGACTACGGCGTTGAGAACCTCATCCGCATCGGCACCTGCGGCTCGATGAACCCCGAGATCCGCATGAGGGACATCATCATCGCCCAGGGCGCGTGCACCGACAACGACTTCAACCACAACGTCTTTCCCGGCACCTACTGCCCGCTTTCCGACTTTGACCTTCTTCGCACCGCTGTCAAAAAGTCGAAGGAGCTCGGCATCAAGACCTGGGTCGGCAACGTCATGTCGGGCGACATGTTCTACGGCGAGGAGGAGGCGACAGGCGGCAACCTGTGGCAGAAGTACGGCGTGCTCGGCGGCGAGATGGAGGCCGCGGCCCTGCTTACCTTTGCAAAGAAATACAACGCCCGCGCGCTCGCGATGGTCACCGTTTCCGACAGCTCTTTTGAAGAGGACGGCAACATGACCCCCGAGGAGCGTCAGAACACCCTCGACAACATGATAAAGATCGCGCTCGAGACCGTCTGCGAGTTCGTATAACGAAAGGGAGGAAAACAACCATGAGCACTCCGCACATTAAAGCACAGATGGGTGAGATAGCCGAGAGCATCCTGCTGCCCGGCGACCCGCTTCGCGCAAAATATATCGCCGAGAAATTCTTTGAGAACCCCGTGCTGTTCAACGACGTCCGCGGCATCCTCGGCTACACCGGCATGTACAAGGGCAAGAGGGTCTCGGTCATGGGCACCGGCATGGGCATCCCCTCGATATCCATCTACGCCACCGAGCTCGTCAAGTTCTACGGCGTCAAGAACCTCATCCGCGTCGGCACCTGCGGTTCATTCCGCGAGGAGATCGGCCTCAAGGACATCATCCTCGCCGAGGGCTGCTGCACCGACAGCGGCTTTTTGCGCCACATCTTCCCGGGCGACTATGCCCCTATAGCCGACTTTGACCTGCTCAACACCGCCTATGAGAAGGCGACCGCGCGCGGGACCAAGACGTTTGTCGGCCTTGTCAAGTCGAGCGACATGTTCTACGGCGAGGCGGCGCCCGGCATGGAGAACTGGGTCAAGTACGGCGTCCTCGGCGCCGAGATGGAGGGCGCGGCCCTCTACACGATCGCGGCGAAGTACAAATGCCGCGCGCTGTGCATCTGCTCCGTCAGCGACGGTGCGAAGCTCAAGACCGAGCTCACGAGCGAGGAGCGCGAGAGGTCTCTCGACGAGATGATCACCTTGGCGCTCGACACCGTTATCGAGTTTACCGCGTAAGGCGGGCTGAAAAACGGGCGACGGGTTTGCTCCGTCCGGGGGCAGGCGCACCCGACGGGCGAAAGGCCCATGCACGGTTGCCTTGCCCCGCGCGACAGGCAAAGAAAACACCTTGACGCAACGCTGCGGCGGGCGCGCACGCGCCCGCCGCGCATCGTATAGGCTGTGTGGTTTGCTTGAGATGCGCCCGCTCTCATTTTGGGAGACGCCGCTTTTCCGCTTTGACGGAGCGGAGCAGGCGGCACGGCGCTCTTTCGCCGCACCCCCGCAGCGGCGCAAAACCGACCGCCCCAAAACGGCGGGCAGCGGGCCGGCAGCCGCAGGATCGGTGCACGCGGGCGGGGCCGGGCGGCGTCTGCACGCATTCCGCCGCGCAAAGGGGTCTTCAAGCAAACGCCGCGCGTCTTTAAAACCCGCCGCACCACCGCAAATCAAGGGCGCAAGCGCCCTATCAAGGAGCTGCAAGATATGGCAACACCGCATATAAGCGCAAAACAGGGCGACGTCGCCGAGGGGATACTGCTTCCCGGCGACCCCAAGCGCGCGCAGTTTATCGCACAGACCTTTTTTGAAAACCCCGTGTGCTTCAACAATGTCAGGGGCATCCTCGGCTTCACGGGAGGCTACAAGGGCAAGCGCGTGTCGGTGATGGGCACCGGCATGGGCATCCCGTCCATCTCCATCTACGCAAACGAGCTCTTCACGCAGTACGGCGTCAAGGTGGCGATACGCATCGGCACGGCGGGCGCGGGGCCGCACGACTTTCCGCTCGGGCACGTCATCCTCGCCGAGGGCTGCTGCACCACGAGCGACATCAACCGCAGGATATTCCCGGGCAACTATGCCTGTATAAGCGATTTTGACCTGCTGCGCTCGGCGTACAAAAACGCAAAGGCGCTGGGCAAGACGGTCACCGTCGGCAACGTCGTGTCGACCGACATGTTCTACCCGCTCGAGAGCGACCCGCGTTATCCGCTCTTCTACAAATACGGCGTCGTGGGCGTCGAGATGGAGGGCGCGGGGCTCTACACGGCTGCCCATCGCTGCGGCGTCAAGGCGCTGTGCATGGCGACCGTCAGCGACAGCAAGAAAAACTCCAAAATTATGACGGTCGAGGAGCGCGAGCGCTCGCTCACCGACATGATCGAGATCGCGCTCGACACCGTTATCGAGCACATCTGACGGCGCTTTTGCCGCACAAAGACAGGCGGATTTAAACCGCAGACAGAAAAGCGCGCCCTGTCCCCGCTGTGCATGGGGGTCGGGGCGTGCTTTTTTTGTCGGGGGGTCTGCCGCCGTGCCCCCGCTTTCGGGAGGGAAAGGGGCCCCGGCGGGCCGCTTTTCCTTTCTGCATGGGCTTTATTAAATGCGAGCGAAACGGATTCGGCATGTCGGGCGGGGAAGAACTCGCGCAGCCCCCCGGTCACGTGCGCTCGGGTAAACCTTTTTGGGCGCTATATCAGGTGGGAGAGGATCTCGTTTGAGACGAGCACGCCGCGGCGGGTGAGCCGCAGCACCGTGCCGTCGAGCTCGGCGAAGCCGCCGCGCACGCACCGCTCGAGGTACCGCTTTTTTTGCCCGCCAAAGGCCACGCCGTACCGGCGTCTCAGTTCGTCGAGGTCGAGGCCGCGCGCGGTGCGCAGCCGCAGCATGATCATGTCCTCGGCGTCCGCAGAGCCCTCTCGCGAGGCTATCGCCGAAACGGGCGTTTTGCCGCCGAGGAAGGTCTCGACGAACGCCCGAGCGTCGCGCAGGAAGCTGTACCGCTCGCCTCCGATGCACCCGTGCGCCGCGGCCCCCGTGCCGATGTAGTCGCCGCCGAGCCAATATTTGAGGTTGTGGCGGCTCTCAAACCCCTTTTTGGCGAAGTTTGAGATCTCATAGCGGTCAAAGCCCGCCCCCTCGAGGATGTCGCAGCACAGGTTGTACAGGTCGGCGGCCGTGTCGTCGTCGGCGCAGGGCGCGGGAAGCTTTTCGGCGAACGGCGTTCCCTCGGCAACCTTAAGCATGTAGGCGGACAGGTGGGTGAGGGGCAGCGCGACGAGCCGCTTGACAGTCGCTGCGAGCGCCCTGCCGTCGTCCGACGGCAGCCCGAGGATAATATCGGCGCTGAGGTTGCAAAAGCCCGCCGCATGCGCCTGTTCGAGGGTGTTGACGGCGTCCGCCGCCCTGTGCAGGCGGCCCGAGAGCGCGAGCACCCGGTCGTCGAGGCTCTGCACGCCGACCGACAGGCGGTTTATCCCTGCGCTTTTAAAGTCTCGCAGCCCTTGTGCGTCCGCGGTTGCGGGGTTGAGCTCGAGGGTGATTTCGCTCGAGGCGTCAAGGCCGAATCGGCGCGCCGCGGCGTCCACGATTTTTTCGACCGAGCGCGGCTCGAGCAGGGAAGGCGTGCCGCCGCCGAGATAGAGGGTGTCGCACCGCAGCGCCGGAAAGAGGTCAAATGATCTTATCACCGCGCCGACATACCGCTCGGCGGCTTCGCGATCGAAGGGCATCGAGTAAAAGTCACAGTAGGGGCATTTTCGCAGACAGAACGGGATGTGGATGTAGATTCCGGCGCGCACGGTCGTCCCCCCTATCGCCGGTTTTGTGTGTCCGCGGGCAAGAGTATATCGCCCGAAAAAATCAATAATAATGGTATGGATGTGTATGTCGATACGTTGTGCGGGGTCGGGCCCCGGGCCGCCGATGCCGCCGGCGAACGAAGGCAGCAAAGCGGCGGGGGATTGCAAGCAGCATACCGGGATTGCAGCAAGAAGTCTTTTCAAGAGATAAGATTTCCTCAAACAACCCCTCTGTCAGCCTACGCTGACACGGCTCGCACAATCCCGCGAGTCGGCCGCATGTTAAAGGTACGGACATGCGGCACACCCCGCATACTCTCGCGGGGCGTGCCGAGTGTCGTACTTTTTTACGCTCGGCTGAATTCACGAGCGTATGTGAACTCTTTCGGCCGTCGTAGAAATTACGGCCGGCCGCGTGGCAAGGGAGCCTTAAGGGCAAGGACGTAACGCTCTGAGGATTGCAGCGAACTCTTTAATAAAAGCTTCCCTTGCATCTGTCCTACACGCCCGCGGGCGGGGCGCTGCCCGTCCCTGTTAAAGACATTAAATATTAGAATACTAAAGATATTATAGCCGCGCGTGTCCGCCTTTGCAAAATTTTTTGATTAGGTGTTGACATTGAGAGAAAAAGGTGTATTATATTATTAGCACTCGAACACAGTGAGTGCTAATAACCCCGAAAGGAGCCGCCCATGGACATCAGCAGACGACAGAGACTGATCCTTGAAAAGATAATCGGTCTTTACTCGGGCTCGGGCGACCCCGTCGGGTCAAGATTTTTGGGAAGCGTCATCGACGAGTTTTCGGTTTCGTCGGCGACGCTGCGAAACGAGATGGCGGCGCTGACGTCGCTGGGTCTGCTTGAGCAGCCCCACACGTCGGCGGGACGGGTGCCCTCGGTGATGGGCTACCGCTATTATGTCGAAAACCTGCTCAAGGACGACGCGCCCGACTGCGAGGAGGAGGGGCGCATCCGCAGCGCGGTGGCCGGGATGGACAGCGACCCCGACAGGGCCGCCGAGGAGGCGGCGCACCTGCTGTCCGAGATAACGGGCTTTGCCGCGATCGCGACGACGCCGCGCGGCGGGGACGTGAAGGTCACCCACTTTGAGGTGCTCAGAACCGGGCGCTTTAACGTCGCGGTGCTCGCGGTGTCAAGCGTGGGCGGCGTCAGAACAAGGGTGTGCCGCACTGAGCGCGAGCTGTCCGACGCCGACCTCTCGGCGGTGAAGAATCTGCTGAACGCGCGCCTTGTGTTTGTCTCGTCCGAGGACATCGACGAAAAGAGGCTGACGGCCGTTTGCCGCGAGCTCGGCGAGGCCGCCGAGGGCATCGAGCCCATCGTGAAGGCGGCGGGCGCAATCGTCAGAAGCGCGTCCGAGACGAGGATGTACACCGACGGGCAGCAAAAGCTGCTCAGATATCACGAGCTCGACGGGCACATCGGCGAGATGCTCGAGCTGTTTTCGGACAGCCGCTCGCTCGAGTACACGCTCGGCGGGTCAGAACCGCTCAAGGTGTTTATCGGCGAGGGACCCGGTGCGCTGGGGTCGGGCGCGCTGAGCATGGTGGTCGCGCGGTATCGCGCCGCGGGCGGGCGGTACGGCGCCGTCGCAGTGGCGGGGCCGGTGCGGATGAACTACCGCAGGGTGATCCCGCGGCTGAGCCTGTTCCGCGACTGTTTAAGCGACAACCTCACAAGTCCCGTGTAAAGGAGTGGATAGAAATATGGATAAAAAGAACAAGGGCGGTGCGCCGCCGGAGGAGAACGAGTTGAATAAGGAGCAGAATGAGCGGCCGTGCGAAGCGGACGCCCCGTGTGAGACGGCGGACGAGATCGGGAGTGCGGCAGGGATCGACAACTCGGGGGAGATAGAGAAAACGGACGGGGCCGGGCAGTGCGGCTGCGAGCCCGTACAGGGGAGCGAGCGGGCCGGGGACGACGGCGACCGGCCGCCCGAGTGCGGCGAGGAGCCGGATGAGTGCAAAAGGCTCGCATGCGAGCTTGAGCAGACCAAGGACCGGCTGCTTCGCACGGCGGCCGAGTACGACAACTACCGCAAGCGCACCGAGCGTGAAAAGGCCGCGGCGGTGACGCTCGGCGAGGCGCTGGTGCTCGAAAAGCTGCTGCCCGCGCTCGACACGCTCGAGATGGCCGCCGGCGCCGAGTGTGCGGACGCCGAGTATAAAAAGGGCGTCGAGATGACGGCGGAGGTGTTCAAAAAATCCCTCGGCGACATCGGCGTCACCGAGATCGAGGCAGAGGGCAGGATGTTCGACCCCGCGCTGCACAACGCGGTCTCGCGCGAAGAGAGCGAGCTCGAGAGCGGCGCCGTCACAAAGGTGCTTCAAAAGGGCTACAAGCTCGGCGAGCGGGTGATAAGGCACGCAATCGTCGCGGTCGCCGAATAGGCGCCCGGCGTGAATATATAAAAAACAACAATACACCGTTTATTTTTAAAGGAGTGAACGATTATGTCCAAGATAATAGGCATAGACCTCGGTACCACAAACAGCTGCGTCGCGGTCATGGAGGGCGGCGAGCCCGTCGTCATCGCCAACGCGGAGGGCG
>CAYSRC010000020.1:4390-38154 GCA_964433495.1 uncultured Oscillospiraceae bacterium | reverse complement strand
GCCGCGTCTGCAAGCCGACCCGCGCGGTGCAGGCTTTTTTTGCAAAGAGACGCGGTAATGCATCCTGTGCGGCATCCGGTTTGTCAACTGCTTTTAAAATCCCTCGCGATATCATCGCGTCGGGATTTTCCGTAGGGGGGATTCCCCCCTCTCGGCGGCGGTTTGCGCCGCAACTGCTCTGCAAACCGCCTGTCACCCCCTTAGATGTCCGCGAAAGACGGCATCCGCCCTTTCGCGGAACAAAACGCGGCAGCGGTCGGCCGCGTCTGCAAGCCGACCGGCGCGGTGCAAGCCTTTTTGCAAAGAGACGCGGTAATGCATCCTGTACGGCATCCGGCTTGTCAACTGCTTTCAAGATAGGTTGACAGGCTGCCAAGGGGACGGCCTGTCAACTTTTTGTAAACATTGTATGTTTATTATGGTGTTTTACAGAGAAACGCTGTACAATGAAAATGTTCTGTTTTAAATGATAGCTGAAAAACGTCTGCCGGAGAACAGGAGGAAAGAATATGACCGTCAAAGAAGCCATGAAAGAAAGGCACATGGTTCGCAAATACATGGATAAACCCATTCCCGGTGATTTGGCGGAAAAACTGAACGCCAGAATCACAGAAAACAATCAGACATATAACCTCTCTCTTTCTCTCGTGACCGGGAACGCCGATGGCCTGGGCGCGTTGGCAAAGGTGCTCGGCAAGGGGGTCAACAACTATATTGTTTTGGCCGGTCCGGATTCTGCGGACCTTGACGAAAAGCTCGGCTACTGCGGCGCAGATATGATTTTATATGCACAGACTCTCGGCCTAAACAGCTGGTGGGTTGGCGGAATGTATAATGCCAAGGGTGCACGGAAAAACATGAACAGCGGTGCTGTGCGTATCAATGGTGTGCTGGCAATCGGTTACGGTCAGACACAGGGTGTTCCGCACAAGTCCAAAGCCGCAGAGGAGATCGGCAGCTACAAAGGTACCGCCCCTCAGTGGTTCATTGACGGTGTAGACGCCTTGCTTTTGGCCCCTACCGCCCTGAACAAGCAGGCTTTCAAAGTCAGGGGTGACGGAAACAAGGTGCGCCTTACCTGTGACAGCGGTCACTTTGCAGGCGTCGATCTGGGTATCGGAAAATATCATTTTGAAGTCGGCGCCGGAAAAGATAATTTTGAGTGGGCTTAAAATATCCATAGTGTTCCGCCGTTACAAAATCCCGACACATGTGTGATTGTGTCGGGATTTTTTCATGGGGATTATCTCTGCCTTCCCGGCGGAGCCCTTGATCTCAAGGCTTGCAGCAAGTCGGCGGCCGTTTCTTGCCCGCAGGATGTTTTCTGTTGCCTCAGCACTGCGGCAAAGCACTGATCTTAAGGTCCTTACCGAACGGAGTATCCATGCGGGATGCTCCGTTTTTAATTGCCGAATTCCGTTGTGCTTGACGCCCGCGCCCGAAAGCCGCCCCAAAGGGTGCTTTCGGGCGCGGGCATTTGCCGCTTTCGGGCTGTATCCGCACACTTTTTTACCGCCTGAGCCGACAAACGCCGTTCTTTGCCCCGCAGGGCGCCGTGTGTACCGCTGTTTCAATAAGATAAAGCAGTAAGGGCTTAGGCGGCGCCGACGAGGTTGCCCGCGCTTTTGTCGCCCGAATAAAAGCAGGCCGCAAGCGCGCAAACGGGTGCGCAGTATTGCGTTTTTGCGATATTTATGGTTTAATATTAAAGTATTAAAACAGCTGTTTATGGAATATTTCGGATACTCCGTCGGGATAGGTACCAACACCTCGGATGCCTTGCGCGGATGCAAACGGGCTTTTTACCGAAGGGAGACGTCGAACGCCGGTTTTAGAGTGGCTCGGCGCGGCGGTTTTAACGTCTTCCCGTACACACCGCGCCCCGCCGAATAGGGAGCAGAGATGATACAAAAAGAAACCATTACGACCTTTATGCGGTACAAATACCTGCTCGAAAACCTGGTGAGCAGGGATTTAAAGGTAAAATACCGCCGCTCGGTGCTGGGCATCCTTTGGAGCCTGCTCAACCCGATTCTCATGATGCTGGTCATGAGCGCGGTTTTCTCGACGATTTTCAGGAACAACATAGAATACTTCCCACTCTACCTCATCTGCGGGCAGACGTTGTTCGGCTTTTTCACCGAGGCGACCAACGGGGCGCTCGGGTCGGTGGTGGATTCGTCGATGCTCGTGAAAAAGGTGTACATCCCCAAATACATCTTTCCGCTCGAAAAGGCGCTGTTCGCGTTTGTCAACCTGCTGTTCTCCCTCGCGGCGGTGGCGGTGATGTGCGTTGTGTTCGGTCTGCCGGCAAAGTGGACGATGCTGTTAGTGCCCGTTCCGCTCATCGGTCTGCTGTTGTTTTCCGCGGGCGTCGGGCTGGCTTTGGCGGTTTGCGACGTGTTCTTTCGCGATATCGCCCACCTGTACGGGGTTATTACGACGGTTCTTGCGTACCTCACCCCGCTGTTCTATCCCATCGAGGCTTTGGAGGGCAGCTTTGTATATGACATCGTTAGGTTAAATCCGCTGACAACGTATGTGATGTATTTCCGAAACGTGGTCATCTACGGCGTGATGCCGACGCTGCGTGACAACCTTGTCTGCTTTGGCTGGGGCATTGTCGCGCTCGTGCTCGGGCTGCTGTTCTTTAAGTCCAAGCAGGACAAATTCATTCTGCATATCTGAGGAGGAACCGAGATGGACGATATAGCAGTGCAGGTGCAGAATGTGACGATGCGATTCAACATGGTGGGCGAAAAGGTCGACAGCATCAAGGAGTATGTGCTCAAGCTGCTCAAGAGGGAGATCCGCCATGAGGAATTCACGGCGCTCTCGGACGTGAGCTTTGAGGTCAAGCGGGGCGAGATCTTCGGGATTGTTGGCCTCAACGGCAGCGGCAAGAGCACGATGCTCAAGATCATCTCGGGGATCCTCAAGCCGACCGAGGGGACGGCGAAGGTCAACGGGACGTTGTCGCCGATGATCGAGCTGGGCGCGGGGTTTGACCCCGACCTGACGGGGCGAGAGAACATCTATCTCAACGGGTCAATTCTCGGGTACTCGAAGGAGTTCATGGACTCGGTGCGGGACGAGATTATCGATTTTGCGGGGATCGGCGACTTCATCGACATGCAGATCAAAAACTATTCGTCGGGGATGCAGGCGCGGCTGGGCTTCGCGGTGGCGACGGTGGTCAAGCCGCAGGTGCTCATCTGCGACGAGGTGCTGGCGGTGGGGGACTACAAGTTCCAGGAGAAATGCGAGAAGCGGATACAGGAGCTGATGAGCGGGGACACGACGGTGATTTTGGTGTCCCACCTGATAGATCAGATCCGCGAGCTGTGCACCCGGGTGCTGTGGCTGGAAAAGGGGCACGTTAGGGCGATCGGCGAGACGCAGGAGATCTGCGACCTGTATCAGGCCGAATAGCCGCGCATCGGGCTTGATACAGACGTGCCTTAAAACCGAGGTCGGTTAAAGCGGGGCCTGCGCCGGGAGCCCGTGCTGTGCGAGCGATATTGCGCCGCAAAGGGGTGTTCACAGAGAACACCCGCCGCCGGCGGATTCAGCGAGAGAAATCAACAGACGGTTTCGGGCGGACGCCGGCTTAAAGCGCGGCGGTTGTATTCGGACCGCTTGGGTTTTGGTCTGCGCGCAGGCGCTTCGGCGGACGGTATGTTGCACAGCCCGCCGCGCCGGGACGGGCTTGTCGAGGTAATCTATGACGGACGGCAACAAATTCAAGGTCAGTTTGATCGTCCCGGTGTATAACGCCGGGCGGTATCTGAGCGAGATGTTCAGCTCGGTGAAACGGCAGAGCATCGGGTTTGAGAGTATACAGGTCATTCTTGTCGACGACTGTTCAACCGACGGCGGCTTTGAATGGATAGAGCGCATGGCCGAGAGATATTCCAACGTCACCGCGCTCAGAACGCCCGCCGCGTCGGGCAGCGCGAGCGTGCCGCGCAACATGGGCCTTGACGCCGCCGGGGCGGACTGTGTCATGTTCCTTGACGCGGACGACGTGCTGCGCCCGAACGCGGTCGGGCTGCTGTACGGGCTCATAACCGAAAAGAGGGTCGACCTTGCGGACGCGGCGTTCGCGGAGCACGGGAAAAAGGACGGCATAGACAGCCGGTATATCGGGAGGAGAGAGGGACTGTACCGCCTCAAAGAGGATGTCGACACGTTTTTTCCCATAAGTCACCCGATTGTCACAAAGCTTTTTTCGCGAAGGATAATCGACGACAACAACCTCAGGTTCGACCGGGCGCTTCGGAACGGCGAGGACAGCCTGTTTCTATATGAGTATCTGAAGCATGCGGACACCGCGTGGCATGTGAACGATGTAATCTACGAATACCGTGTCAGGCGGGATTCGGTCTCGCACAGCAGGGAAGAGCGGTATTTTGCCGAGCTCGCGGATGCGTGCGACGCCGTGCAGAGCGCCCTCGTCGGTACGGAATACTTTGGATACTATGAGCGGTTTGTCGAGGAGATCGCGTCGGCGAGCCTCGACATCCTCTGCGACGCAGGGGAGATCGATGACGAGCGGTGCAGGGCCCTGCTCACGCGATGGTATCCGCTGATAAAGGCCATGGCGGACAACGGCCTTCGCGCCAAGACGGCGGCCGCGGATATCCTGACCCGCGACGCGGAGCGCGGCGACGTCGGTTCCTATGAGCGCGACTTTTTTGCGCTGCGGCGGCTGTACGACGAACGGCGGACGCTTGTGAACGAGTTCACCTCATCGCTGGGATGGAAGGTCATCACGGGTATCAACAGGCTGCTGGGGAGAGGATAGATGAAATACGAGATACACAGCGAACCGACGCCCGACGCTGCGGCCACGCTGCCCGACAGCGGCGGGGAGCTTGAGATAAAGAAGCCTGTCGGGTGTTTTCCGAAGCCTCGCGATCCGATAGGTCGGTGCTTTTTTGGCGGTGCGGGGTGAGGACGGGATGAAGTATTGCATACACGAGGGAATCACCGAGAATCCCACGGCCGCGTTGCCGGACGGCAGCGCGGAGATTGCGTGCTCGCAGCTCGCGCGGCATCTTTTGAGGCCGTCGGTGATTGCGGATCAGCTGCGGTTTAAGGCGCGGCGCAGGCGGCTCGGAAGACTCCCCGAGGCGGAGCGAACCCGCGAGTTCGACTCGCTGCTGCCCGTGTTTTTGAGGGAGCTGACCGCACTCATCGACGAAGCGAAGCGGACAAAGCGGGTGGTCGCCGTTCTTGCGCCCTGGTATGAGGACGAGACCCTCTCCAAAAGCGAGGGCTATGTGCGCCGGATTGCCGAGGTAGACTCCCGGGTGCTGGGGGACGCGTTTTGCATCTATCTTTACGAGTGCCCCTACTTCAAGGTCGATAAAATCACGGTGGACAGGGTGGGCGAGGACCGGCTGTATGTGCGCTACAATACGGTGTACCGGCAGCAGCGGGAGTTTGTCGAGAGCCTGATCTCGCGGTGCGATGTGTGCTGGTCGCACAGCGTGCTGCGGCTCATCCCCGCCGAGGGGGCGGACAGAGACGAGCGGTGGCTTGACATATTCGGCGGTTCGGTGAAGCACATCCTCGACGCGCACGGCGCGGTGGTCGAGGAGGCGCTGGCGCAGGGCGACGAGCGGGAGGCGGCGCTGTGCCGAAGGGCCGAGGCGCTGTATTTCAAGAACATCTCGGTGTGCGTGGTGCTGACCGACGCGATGCAGCGGTATTTTGAAGAAAAATACGACTGCGATGGCATAGCCTTTTTCAAGACGCCGGTGCTGAGCAGGGACATCTCGCTGCGCGAGGGCGAAGCGCTCGACAAGAGCGGGCCGCTGACGGCGGTGTACGCGGGCGGGTGCCAAAGGTGGCAGAACATCCCGCTGATGCAGCGGGCGATGCGGGCGAGGCCCGATGTCAGATACAGGATTTTTGTGAGCGAGCCCGAGATTTTTATGAGACTTTGGGGAGACGAACCGCTGCCCGACAATGCGACGGTGAAGAACGGGACACCCGATGAAATCAGGGAAGCTTACAAAACGGCGCACTATGGGTTCATCCTGCGGGACGACGACCCGCTCAACCGGGTGGCGTGCCCGACCAAGCTGATGGAATATATACAGTTCGGGATAGTGCCGATAGTCAAGAGCGAGAACATCGGCGACTTCAAAGAGATGGGGCTGCACATGCTGCCCGTCGAGCGGTTCATGCGGGGCGAGGACGCCCTCAAAGAGGAAAACGGTCGGGAGCTTTTTGAGCGCATCCCCGGACGGTACGAACGGGCGGTGCGGGAGATTAGGCGGGAGATATACAAAACATCGGCCTCCTGCTGACAAAGCGTTGCCCCCGGCTCGCAGGGCAGGTTTTTTATGAGCTGCGATAGAAGACTCGGGGTGGACAGAGCGGCAGAGGCGATATTTCCGAAGTTCGGTTTACCGGCTTAAGTGCGCGATGCGCATGACGCGGAAACTTCTGCCCGTCATGATATGCGGCAGGGGCTATACAAGACAGTGTTCAACACAAGAATATCTGTTCAGAAACGAGGAGTAGTTTGTCATGATACAGAATACGAACATGCTTGAGTTTAAGGTACATGCCGACAAAACGTACGGCAGTCTTGTCGCGCTGGAGGCGGGCGCTGGTTTCGAGGTGCCCTTTTCGGTGAGCAGGGTCTATTACATCTACGACGTGCCGGGCGCGCAGCGGCGGGGGTTTCACTCGCACAACGACCTCGAGCAGGTGCTCGTGTGCGTGCACGGCAGGGTCAAGATCCTGGTTAAAACCCCCTTTGAGGAGGAGACCGTCCTGCTGGACAGGCCCGACAGGGGCTTGTACATAGGGCCGATGGTCTGGCGGGAGATGTTTGATTTTGAGGACGGCGCGGTTCTGCTGGTGCTGGCGAGCAAACACTACGACGTCGGGGACTATATGCGCGACTACGGCGAGTATGAAAGGGCCGCGCGCGAGTATTTCGGAAGGTAGGGGAGCGAGATGAAGGTACCATTTTCGACGATGGACAGGATGCACGCGGCAATCCGCGGGGAGATGCTCGACAGGTTCGCCGAGATGTACGACAAGGGCTGGTTTATCGGCGGCGAGGAGTGTGCGGCGTTTGAGCGCGAGTTCGCCGCGTACAACGGCTCAAAATACTGCGTCGGTGTGGCGACGGGGCTCGACGCGCTCTACCTCTCGCTCAAGGCGCTCGGCATCGGCGCGGGGGACGAGGTGCTGGTGCCGTCCAACACCTTTATCGCGACGGCGCTCGCGGTGAGCTATACAGGCGCAAGGCCGGTGCTCGTCGAGCCGGACGAGGCCACCTGCAACATGTGCGGCAGAGGTCTTGAGGAGGCGCTGAGCGATAAAACAAGGGCGGTCATCCCGGTACATCTCTACGGCCAAACGGCCGAGATGGACGAGGTGACGGCGTTCGCAAAAAAGCACGGTCTCTATGTGATTGAGGACAGCGCACAGGCGCACGGCGCGCTGTACAAGGGCAAAAAGGCGGGTACCTTCGGGGATGTCGGGTGCTTCTCATTCTACCCCGGCAAGAACCTCGGGGCGCTCGGCGACGCCGGCGCCGTCATCACCGACAACGAGGCGCTCGCGCAAAAGATACGCAGCCTCGGCAACTACGGCAGCACCGAAAAGTACCGCCACAAATACCTCGGCACCAACAGCCGCCTCGACGAGGTGCAGGCGGGTCTGCTGCGCATCAAGCTGCGGCATCTGGACGAATACAACGCAGAGCGGGATGAGACGGCAAAAAAGTACCTTGCCGGGATCAAAAATCCAAAGATAAAGCTGCCCGTTATCGGCGAAAACCGAACGCACATTTGGCACATCTTCCCGGTGTTGTGCGACGAGCGCGACGCGCTCAAAGAGCACCTTGCGGAAAAGGGCATCGGCACGGTGTGCCACTATCCGATAGCCATCTGTGACCAGGAGTGCTACGCGGGCTACGGGCTGCCGAAGCAGCCGCTCGCGCGCAAGATCGCCGCGAGCGAGCTGAGCATCCCGATGTTCATCGGGATGACCGACGAGGAGATAAGCTATGTCATTGACGCGCTCAATGAGTTTTGACGCGGCTTCGCTGAGGCTCAGAAGGCTCGAGGAAAGGGACGCGCCCTACATGCTCGAGTGGATGCACGACCCCGAGACAAACAGGCTGTTTCGCGCGAATTTTGCCGCCTTCACCGAACAGGATGTGCTGCGCTTCATCGAGAGCGCGCAGACGGACGGAAAGAGCCTCCACAGGGCGTGCGCGGACGCTGATGACGAATACCTCGGCACGGTGAGCCTGAAAAACATAGACCGCGCGAATGCCGACGCAGAGTACGCGATCTCCTTCAGAAAATGCGCGAGGGGAACGGGCGCGGCACGCTTTGCGACGCAGGAAATCCTCAAAACGGCGTTCGAGGAGCTTGGGCTTCGCCGCGTCTATCTCAACGTCCTGACCGACAACGTGCGCGCAAACGCGTTTTACAAAAAGTGCGGCTTTGTGTTCGAGCGGTGCGAGCGGGGGGCCGTCGAGGTCGGCGGCGCGCTGCATGACCTCAACTGGTACGGGATGGAGAAGAAGTAGTAGTACGGGTAGAACATGAATACTGCGCTGATGTGTCGGGTGAACGGAGAAGCCGAACCATGACTGTTTTATGGGAAGAAACGGCCGATAATGGCCATTCGGTCAAATGCGCCCGTTTGTGAAAAAACGGATTTGCACGGATGACTAAAACGGTAATTATCGAAAGGCAACCGAAAGGATGAAAAACAGTTGAAAAAGCAGTTGATAAAGGGCCGAATCACGATAGGCTATATCGCCCAAGAGATAAATACAAGAACCGATGGTATAACCGGGGTTTATTCGTTCAACACCGTTCTTGCACAGGACTATGAAGATATAGAGCTGATTATTTCGGTCAGCAAAACGTCAGCTGTACCGATTTGCAGTATTATAGACGGCCTGAACTTCGCCGGAAAGGACAACTTCAAGAATATCGAGATCAATTATACCGATGAGTTTTGGGATACCGAACGGCATATGACGTATGTCCGCGAACATGCGTCGGGCGAGTTCATAACCTATCTTAGAAATACACAGGCATATTATGCCCCGATTTCTGTGCGTGACCTGACCTGTTGCCTCAAAAGCGATCTACGAACGAGGGCCGTCATCGGGAAGCGATTTGTGAATAAGTCTTCGTTTGATTGCGGCGACATGTTTAATGCGATATACCGCACGAAGGAAGTCGGACCGGTTCGGAGAGCGGGAGAAAGCCTTCTTCCGAAAATATGGATCAAACGGGTGGATATACCGTATACGAGTTGCTATTGCCCGCCCGAAAGGGAGGCTGCAAAAGGCGGCCTCTTCGGGGGTCATGAGCAGTTGTGCGCCGCATTGCAGGACGGCGCCGAACAGCGCCTCAACATATCTTTAGCCGCCCGAGCGGAACGCATTTTAAATCATATAAAGCAGAGCGGGTTCAAAAAAAGCATCCCCGAGCTCATGGCGGAGTTAAACTGGCTCGATTGGAAACAACGCTTCACCTATTGGAAAATGACCGATGCGGATAAGGCCTATGGGAACCTTCTGCTGAGGATACTCTCTTCGAGAGAGCGAAAGTCGGGTTTTATTCACAGGGCGGACGTCCTTAAAGAGATTCGTGAAAAACTTCATAGACAAAAGGAACAAAAGCTTAGGCTGGTGTTTTTTACACAGGAATATTTTGTTTGGCCGTCCATGAAATCCGTATATGAGGCCGCACTTAATGATGACCGCTTTGAGGCGGATTTGGTGTATGTTCCGTTTTCACACGCCAACGGAACAGGGAAGGATCCCGAGAAGGAATACAGACAATATATTGACGCTGGATACGCAGCGATCAGGTGGTCGGAATATGACCTGAGAGGCCGTTCGCCTGATGTGGCGTTTTTTGAAAAACCCTATGACTTTATTCCAAAGGGCTTTTATATCGACGAGATTTCCACGGTGATCGATAAATGCGTTTATATCGGTTACGGAATTCAGGTTGGGATCGAGAGCGATGAGTTTAGAAGATTAGATTATTGTCTTCCGCTGCACTTGATTGCTTGGGGAATTGTATGCTCGGGGCCCGGAATGTACGATGGATTTTGCCAAAATTCTTATAAACACGGCAGCAACTGCTGGAGAATCGGCAGCCCGCGTATAGACGCCGTCAGAAGTCAATCATCCGATATCTTTGCTGAAGAAATCAAAAAGCGAGCAGGTTCTCGAAAGGTGTTTTTGTGGAACACCCATCACACGATAACAAAGGACGGAGATCTCGGCACCTTTTTGGAGTATTCAAATCAACTGATAGAGTTTGCTAAACAGCATGATGAAATCTTTATCCTCTGGAGACCGCATCCGCTGTTTTTCGATGCTCTGAAAAATGAAATGGGGGTGCAAGCCTGTGAAGATTTTTGGAAAGATGCGGAGGCCGTGGAAAATATCCTCATAGACAGACAAAAGGACTATTTTGCCGCGATTCAAGTCTCGCATGCCATGATAAGTGATATATCCTCTTTGGCAGCAGAGTACGTATTGACGGAAAAACCCATCCTTATCACAAGAAGACGTGATAAAGAGAATATTACGAAGAATAACCTTATCAATCTGCTGAGGACAGCGTACGGTTTGAAGGGGATAACGGACTTTATCGGCGATGTGATCGACGAAAGAATAAGCGTTGCGCAGTTGCCTGTCAGCCGGCAGTACTACATTCCTAAAGCCGAGAGCGTGGCAGAAAGGCTTTTGACTCACATATGGGCCGAGGCGGCTAGATTATGAGGGTGACAATTGCCGGGGCCGGAAATGTCGGAACTCAGTTGGCGGTGCACTGTGCCGAACATGGCTGTAAGGTGACACTGTTTACGTCGAAGGCCGATAGAATCCATTATTCACTGCAAATCGTGGATGAGAACGGACAGACAACTCACCAAGGGGTGATATGCGAAGCAACATATGATGCAAAAAAGGCTTTTTCAGGTGCTGATGTTATCCTTGTGACCATGCCCGCAATGTTGATGAAAAAATATGCCGATATAATTCTGCCATATGTTCGGAATGGGATGCTGATTGGGTTGGTGCCGGGCACTGGGGGCGGTGAGTGTGCATTCAGGTTTTGCATGGAAAAGGGCGCAGTTGTATTCGGGTTGCAGCGGGTGCCGAGCGTTGCCCGGCTTGAAGAGGCGGGCAAGACGGTGAGGGCCGTTGGGTACCGCAGTGAACTTTTTGCAGCGGCGCTGCCATGTTCGCAGACGCAACGGTGCTGCGCTGTGACAGAAAATCTTGTCGGTATTAAAACATCGCTGTTGCCAAACTACCTAAATGTTACGCTGACGCCGTCCAACCCGGTTTTGCATACCTCAAGGCTATTTTGCTTGTACGGCGATTATCGGCCCGGTCTTGTATATAGGTCTGTGCCGTTGTTTTATGAGGATTGGGATTTAAGATCATCCGAGCTGTTGTTGCAATGTGACGACGAGGTTCAGGCTCTGTGCAAAGGTCTTAAAAGGTTTGATTTGTCTTGCGTACATTCCCTCAGAGATCACTACGAAAGTTATACAGCGGAAGCAATTACAAGGAAGATATCGGGGATATCCGGTTTTAAAGGGTTGACAAGTCCGGCGATACAGGTCGAGGGCGGCTATGTGCCTGATTTTCATTCAAGATACTTCATCGCCGACTTTTCTTTTGGACTGACCCTTCTTGTGCAAATTGCGGATTTTCTGAATATAGAAGCGCCTTGTATGAAGATGATTCTGAAGTGGTACCGTGGGCTGGGCATATCTCGAGAGGAATTTCGGTTTGGGGACTACGGCATTAACTCCTATAGCGAGTTTGAGAGCTTTTATTCCGAATGAGGAATTGGTAGGACTGGGGTATTTTGGCGGAAGAAATGAGAGAACGATAGGCGATTGATAAGGGGGAGACAGATGCAGGCTGTTATATTGGCGGCGGGGATGGGTAAGCGACTAAAAGAATTGACGCGCAGCAACACAAAATGCATGGTGAAGGTGAACGGCGTGACCTTGATCGACAGAATGCTTCACCAGCTGGAAACTAGAGAGCTTTCCAAAATCATCATAGTGGTCGGTTATGAGGGTGAAAAGCTGATAGAGTACGTCAATACATTGCGCATAACCACACCCATCGTGTTTATCACGAACCCGATTTATGATAAAACCAACAACATATACTCTCTTTCCCTGGCAAAAGAGCATCTTTGTCGGGATGATACGATCCTTTTGGAATCCGACCTGATCTTTGAGGACGCGGTGCTGGATATCCTGTTAGACGATCCCATGGATACGCTTGCTCTTGTGGACAGATATGAAAGCTGGATGGACGGTACCTGCGTAACGCTGAACGAGGACGGCAGCGTAAAGGCCTTTATACCGGGGAATAGGTTTCGGTTTGAGGAAACAGGGAATTATTACAAAACCGTAAATATCTACAAGTTCAGCAAACATTTTTCAAGCACCAGATATGTTCCTTTTTTGGAAGCCTATCAGAGGGCGTTAGGGGTCAATGAATACTATGAGCAGGTTCTGCGGGTAATTGCAATGCTTGATGACTCCGGCATCAAGGCAAAGAAGCTGAACGGGCAGTTATGGTATGAGATTGACGATGTGCAGGATCTTGATATTGCGGAATCCATGTTTCACCCTCGGGATGAACAGAGGTTGGATATGATTTACGGGCGCTTCGGAGGATACTGGCGATATCCGCAGTTGATGGACTTCTGCTATCTTGTCAATCCCTACTTCCCGCCGCAGAGAATGATGGATGAAATCAAGGCGAGTTTTGAAAAACTTTTGGCCGGGTATCCATCGGGAATGAAAGTAAACTCTCTGCTTGCGGCGAAAAATTTCGGACTTCATCCCGAGCATATTCTTGTTGGCAACGGCGCGGCAGAGTTGATTAAACTGATGATGGAACGTGTTACAGGCAGGGTCGGCATCGTCAGCCCGACCTTTGAGGAATACCGTAATCGGTATGATGCAAAGCAGATTGTTTGTTATCGACCGAATAGGGAAGATTTTTCATATTCCGCAACGGATTTGACGGAGTTTTTCGGCGAAAGGCGGGTTGACAATCTTATTTTGATCAACCCTGACAATCCAACGGGAAACTATATCCCGAAAGCGGATCTCATGGAGCTTATTGCATGGACAAAAAATCAGCGGATAAAGCTAATTGTGGACGAATCCTTTGCGGATTTTGCGCTCGAGAAAAACAATACGCTTTTAAGCGAGGAGATTTTGACATCAAACCCCGATTTGTACGTCATCAAGAGCATCTCAAAATCGTACGGTGTCCCCGGGCTGCGGTTGGGCATAATGGCGTCGGGGAACGAGAAGATCATCAAAGAATTGAAAACGGATGCCGCTGTTTGGAATATCAATTCCTTCGCGGAATTCTACATGCAGATTGAAGAAAAATATAAGTCCGACTATGTCGCCTCGCTTGAGAAAATGAAAGAGGCGAGGGTGCTATTTAAGGGAGAGCTTGATGAAATAGAAGGAATTCACGTGATACCGTCACAAGCGAATTATTTCACGGTCGAAATTACGAACGGGCTTACGGTGAGGGAGATATCTAAAAGATTGCTGTGTGAAGATAAGATACTGGTCAAAGACCTGACCCAAAAGATACGGCTCGAAAACAGACAGTTTTTGAGGGTCGCAGTGAGAACCGCGGAGGATAATCACCTGTTGGCAAAGGCGCTGTCGAGAATTATAAAAGGGGAGAACGGCAATGGAAAACAGTCTTTTTAAAGCGCATCAGTTTTTGCGTGAGATTATGAAGGACGGCGCTGTTTTAGGCGAGTACGGTGCAATTTATACGGACAACAGAGATGTTCTTGAAAAGATAATGCGTGAATATCCGATAGAACAGAACAGTTATTGGAAGGGACAGAAGGACTGGTCTTTAAGCAATGTTTTTTCGGAACGATATAAAAAACAGAAGAAGATGGTCGATGAGCTGTTTTTGCCTCTGTTGAGGAAGGATCAAATTGTCGCAGACGTCGCCAGCGCAAACGGAGAATGGGCGTTGTATATCTCAGATTATGTAAAGCGGGTGGATGGGTATGAGTTTTCCAAGAGGATGGTGAAGACAGCAAAGCGAAGGGCAAAGGAACAGCAAAAGCAAAACAAGGCTGTCTTTTATCATGCCGATGCCTGCAAGGTTGAATACACAGAAAAGTACGATCATTTTATGATGATGGGCTTGCTCACATGTTTTTGGGATCCCAAAGACATCGGAGAAATCCTGAAAAGGGCGGCATCCGCTATAAAGACAGGCGGCTATATGGTCACCAAGGATACCCTCAGCACCCGAGAAGGCGGGGGGATGGTATATCTCTATAATTGCCTGACGGGATATCAGGCTGCGTACCACACGCAGGAAGCCTATTACGCGTACTTTGAAGAAGCGGGGTTCAAGCTCGAAAAAGAGGTGCTTTTGGACGAGCTGGAAACAGACGGTATGCCGTTTATAAGCAGGGGAGCCATTTGGAAAAAGGGTGAAACAGCGTGAGATTGGACAATTTTTGCAGCTGTACGCCAAAGCTTTGACGGCTGTTCGGAGAAGCTTGAGCCGGTCGAGCCTGATAAAACAGGAGAATTGTTTTTTGCCAAAACTTGAACGACTTTAAGGATATACGCTGTTTTGAATCGCGGGAACTAAAACCTGATGAGGAGCAGCAAACAAAGATAGAACGACGGTTAAAGAGGTGAAGAAGGATGGATCCGCTTTTTTCGGTGATCGTATTGAGCTACAACCAAAGGGTCTACTGCAAAACGGCGCTGCAATCGGTTTTAAAGCAGACATACCCTAACATAGAGTTGATCTTTGCGGATGATGCCTCCTCGGATGGGACAGGGGAAGAGGCGACAACATACCTAAAGGAGATAAAACAGGACAATATCAAAAATGTCGCGACCGTGTTTCACGGCGAAAACGTCGGGACGGTCAGAAATGTCAACGACGCCTTAAAAAAGGCACACGGCGAGTACATCCTGTTCTTCGCTGCGGACGACGCGCTGTACGACGAACATGTTTTGGAGAACTTTCAAAAAAGCTTTGAAGCACACCCTGATGTGGATTTGCTTCCTGCCCGCTGCTTTATGATGGACGCCAAGCTCGAAAAGGTGCAGAGGCGCTTTATCGATGAGGATAGAATAAGGGCCTTCAATTCCCGCAATTCGCACGGACAGTTTGAGATGTTGGCGAGAGAGTGCATCCTCGCCATGGGCGCGACGGCCTTCAGATCGTCAACGTTGGAAAAATTTGGGTTCTTCGACGAGCGATATCACGTCGTAGAGGATTGGCCGTGGCTGCTCGGGGTGCTAAGAAAGGGCGGGAAAGCCTTTTACGAATCGTTCGGCGCCCTGCTCCACAGGGACGGGGGGATAAGTCATTCGGACGGCACCGAGCTCTCAAAAAGCAAGATGCTCTACAACAAGGACGTTTACAGCAGCTATATAAACGAGATTCTGCCCTTCATGAAGGGGTTCGCGGTCGAGAGTAAGATCGAGATAAACAATCGCTTTCTTACGGCCAAAACGGAATTGGAGCGATTCGGCACCCCGTACAGAAAATACATCATCTTCCGCTTTGACCCCGTTTTTGCGTTGAATATGAAAAGATGGGAAATCATGCGCGATAAAAAGGCCCTGCCGGGGCTTATTAAGCTGTTCGCGTTCCTGTATGTCGCCTATTTTGTGCTCAGGCTTGCCGCTGCTTTGTTGCCGAGTACGGCGGTCGGGATACCCGCGCTTTCGAATGTCCTTGCGGCGACGCTGCACAGCGGTTGGATATGGGTTGTTTTGCAGCTGTTTATGGCGGCCGTCCTTTTGGGGATAGCGGGCATTGTGGGGCTTCACGTCTTGTCGGCAATAAAAAAGCTCAGAAAGTGAAAACCAATGCTCCCTCGGGTTCTAGGCTATAATTCGGCTTTGGATTGCGGCGTTTGCCGGAAAGTGCTTTCATCAAAAACATGTTAACGAGGAATGAAGACGGACCATGCCTTTCATTGAGCGGACACCAAACAGAGAAGAGATGACCTAATAAATGCCGGCAGTGTAAACCCAAGGCGGGTTTTCAAAAAACACAAAAAATGAGGGAAATGTGGGGTACGATCATGGTGAGTTTGCAGAAGGGTAAAAAATGGGGCGTTTTGATGCTCCCTTTTTTTCAAATTCTTATACTGCTCAGACTTTCGCCGATGATGTACGACGGGTGGGCCGGCAGTGTCTATTATCACAATATGGGGGGACTGCTCAACTGGGTTAGGTTTGTTTTCGGAGGGTACAGAAATCAAATTAACGGCAGAGTCGCATCTAACCTTTTCTCAGGGCTGCTTGAGTCTTTTTGCTCCGAATGGCTTTTGGACATCGTCGGCGCACTGATTGTCACGCTTATTTTAGCTTGTTTGATTATCCTCCTGCGCACCGAAAAGCCTCTTGGCGTAACGCTGGTCTACTGCTCCCTTATCGCGCTCATGCCATGTGATGTTCGCACCTATATGATGCAGATGGCGACAGTTCAGTTTGTGACGCCCGTTTTGTTTTTGATGGCGGCTTTGGTTTGCATGAGAAAATATGAAGACACGGAAGAGGGCCGCTGGGTATGGTATCTTTATCCGCTCAGTTTGATTGCATGTTGCTGGATGGAGAACAGCTCCTTCGCATACGGTGTGGTTTTGGCTCTTTGCTGTTTCGGCAATACGATAAAGACGAAAAAGGTAGATCTGAAGCTTTGGGGCTCCGTGGCCGTGGGGCTCTGCTCGGGTATTTATATGTTGACCGCGCCCGGGATGCATTCGAGCAGGGACGTTTCGGGAGAAAGCTTTTTGAGTTTTAGCTTAGATAGATTTGATCGTCACCTCTTGTCAATTAACTCGAGCTTTATAGGCAAAGCTGCACTTGCAAATGTCGCGGTTTCACTTGTTTTTATTGCCTTCTCCGTCTGGTATTGGACAAAGAACAAGAAATCAATTATTCGTCTGCTTCTTTGTGCCGTCGATTTCGTTGTGTTGTTTTGTTTCATAAATCTCGGCTTTGCCAGCGGGGAGTTTATCTACACGAGCGGTATAAGCAATGTCGGCTTTTTGGCGGGGCTTCAGCAGCGCACGGCAGGAATCTTCGGCTTATTGTTTGTTTGGTTGGTTTGGATTGCGGTGCATGCTGTCATCGCATCCGGCTTTGACCGACTCTTCTTCGAGCTGGGAGTCTTTGCAGCAGTATGTATTCTGATAGTACTACCCACCAACCAAATAGGTGTGCGCATCTATTCGCCCTGCTATTTTATTTTGGTCGCTATGGTATGCATGGTCGCATCGAAAACAAACATTTCGAAGGGGTCATCAAAACCGCTGAAAGCGCTCGGGACAGTGGCACTTTGTGTCGTTGTGATGCTTGCCGCCGATTATCAGGCGCAGCTTTGCAACAGGCTGAAATCGGTGACGTCCGAAAGAGAGGCGCGGATTGAGATCATCAAAGAATCGCAGATAGACGGGACATTTTCACCCGATACATATTATGCGCTTCCCGCCTATCTGAATCGCGACGCACAATACGGCGGCGCGACGAAAATAGGTACCTTCCATTATCCGCAGTTTTTGTATCGGTACGGGTTATCACCGCAGACAAAGATAGTATTTGTCCCCTATGGACAAACGATGGCGCTTGAAGCGGATATATCGGATATGAATAATCCGACCGTTCATGTGGCAAATTTGTATGCCGGGGATTTCAGCTATGATTTTACGGTGCTGTATAGGCGCGGCACACAGGACGATTATGCAAGGGTGGCGCACGCAGCGGGTGTTGAGCAGACAAGCTATAGCTTTGAGCCTGTTTTCGGCAGCGGAGAATACCTGATTAAAGCCGAGAACAGGGATGCTTCCTCTGCGACGGTTTATCAGAGTGCAGAGATAGCGATTCAAATCGATTTGGGATGAGGGCAGTTTAATGGGCAGAGAAAAACAAGGGAGAACAGACCTGCTTTCGGTGATTGTGCCGTGCTTTAATGAGGAGAAGATGATCGAAACCACAATCCGAGTTCTCACTGAGGTATTGAGCAAAAACGGTATGCCGTACGAGTTGATTTTTGTTAACGACGGCTCGAAAGACAGAACCTTCAGCATAGTGGAGGAGGCAGCAAAAGCAGACCCGGGACATATCAAAGGGTTGTCGTTCAGCAGAAATTTCGGAAAGGAGGCAGCTATCCTTGCCGGGCTGAAAGCGGCGGCAGGGGACTGCGCTGTTGTGATCGACAGCGATTTGCAGCATCCTCCTGAGTGTATAGAAAAAATGTACGAGCTGTACCTCGAGGGATATGACATCGTCGAGGGGATAAAACAGCAGCGTCAGAAGGAGAGTATCTTTCACCGAGCGTTTGCAAAGCTGTTTTATTCCATGTTCAACCGTGCGATAGGCATGGACATCAAGGATGCATCAGATTTCAAAATGGTGAGCAGACGGGTGATAGACGTGCTTATCAACATGCCCGAGCGCGAGCGTTTCTTTCGCGGTTTAACCTTTTGGACGGGCTTTAGGATGACGACGGTGGTTTATGAGGTTCGGCCGCGTGCGGCGGGAGACAGCAAGTGGTCGTTTAAAAAGCTTGTAAAGTACGCTGTCCAAAATATCATCAGTTTTTCCTCAATGCCGCTGTCTCTCATCAGCTTTATTGCGGCGATTATGCTGGTTCTTGCCCTTGTGTTTGGGATACGGGCGCTGAGATTGTACATAGCGGGGCTTGCGGCCGGCGGAATTACGACCGTTGTTATGCTGATATTGATGACGGGCGGCTTGATCCTGATGGCCCTGAGCATCGTCGGCCGTTACATAGCGAGCGTGTACAACGAACTCAAGGCGCGCCCGAGATATCTTGTCGATCGAACGGTCGGTCTTTCGGACAGGCTGACCTCCTCTCTGGAGATCGATATTGATAGGAAGTGAGCCTGTTTTTGAAGGATTTTCATAAGAGCAATATGACGATGGTGTTTTTGACGACGCTGTCGAGCGGCATCAACTATTTATGTCAAATTGCAATGGGGCATGCCATGTCGTTTGCGTCCTACGGCGTGATGAACTCTTTGTTTTCCCTTATACTGATTTTGAATGTCCCGGGAAGCTCGATCAACATGCTCACGGCAAAAAAGGTGGCCCAATGCCGGGATGACGAATCGGCATGCGCCGAGGTGTCGGGCAGGATGGCGGGGCTGTCGGGCAGGATAGCGATCGGCGGCATGGCTTTAATCTCCATTTTTTGCGTGCCTATGGCGAATGTGCTGGAGGCTTCGCCCCTCATGCTCCTGCTTACGGGTGCGGCCGTTGCCGCAAGCATGCTTCCCTTTATCATCTCAGGTGTTTTGACAGGCAAGGGGAGCTTTCTTGCGGCGGGGCTGTTCAGCTTAATTGTTCCCACCATCAAATCGGCGGGTGTCGCTGTTTCGATGCTCGTCGGTGATGAGCTCGCAAAACAGATCGTCGTCATGTGCGCCGTGATAGTGGGGAACCTTTTGGCGACGCTCATATTCAAAAAAGTCCTGTTTCCGAACGGGCTGCCGACGCTCCCTACCCCAAAAGGGCACCGTGTGATGGACAGATCGACCTTGTTTGTGATGGCCGCAAATCTGTTTTTCCTGATGTTCGGAAACGGCGACGTTATCCTGGTCACGATGTTTTTCGGCTCGGAACAATCGGGGATATACAGCGCGTCTATGCTTTTCGGGCGCGTTATCTTCTTCTTCACTACAGCTTTGGTATCGGTGCTGCTTCCGTATGTTTCGCAGATCTCGGGAAGCGGGAAGAACGCCGGAGGCGCATTTTTGAGCTCGCTTGCCATGCTGCTCGGCGTGTCTGTGGTGTGCATTGTTCCGATCTGTTTTTTCCCGGACTTTTTTATAACACTCCTGTACGGCTCGAGATATCTTGAGGCGGTTCGGCTCATGCCGTATTCCTGCGCCGCTGCCGTGGCGGCATCGCTTGTCAATTTGGAGCTGAGCTATCTCGTCGGGATCGGGAAGGAACGGAGAATGGCGGTTCATCTCGCCGCTGCGCTTGCGGTGCTTGCGGCCGGCAGCGCCCTGTGTCATAGCGGCGTCGAACAGCTTCTTATTTGGCTGGTTGCGGTTCTTTTGGTGATTTTTGTGATAGAATTGCCGGTTTGTATAAAATGCAAACATGGGGATACCGAAGAGATGGAGGATAAACAATGAACAAAAGAAACGGACTCATTGAGCTGTACCGATTTGTTGCCGCGGCTTCCGTTGCGTACTATCATTCATTTTATTTTTTCCCGCCTGTAATGCAACCTGCACGAAGCGAGTTGTATGTGTGGGTGGAGTTTTTCTTTATCCTGTCGGGCTTCTTTCTCGCAGATAATTGCCGAAGAAACAACGGAGGAGATGCAAAGGGATATGTCTGGTCGCAGATACGCAAGCTGTTTCCTCTCTATGCCGCAGCGCTGCTGTTCACATTGGTCGTCGAGTGGACAAATTCAGGCGGCGGTCTTAAGCGTTTTCTGGCGCTTGTTTATTCTGCAAAATGGGAGATAGTGATGCTATCCGGACTTGGGATAGATGCTACGATATATAACGGCCCGGTGGCTGCTTTTATTACCTGTCTGCTTTTTGCCACCTTAGTATTGTTTTATCTGGTAAAAGAACATCGAGATCTGTTCATCTATGTTTTGGGGCCTGTCATAATCGCCGTATTCTACGTACATATTGTCCGTTATGCCGGCAGTTTGAGCGTTTGGTTCCAATATAGCGGTTTGATGTCGATGGGAATGCTTCGGGGCTTGGCGGACATGTCGGTGGGCGTGATGTTTCACGAGATTGCATGGCCCGCCGTGGCCGGGCTGAAAAAACGCACTTCGATACCGAGCCTTGTTGCGATTGCGTTTTGCACCGCAGCGATCTGTGTGTTGTATTTATTTGAATCGCCCGTCAGTTGGACCGACGGCTTTTACTATGTGATTATTTTTGGGCTGCTGATAACCTGTCTTGCGACCTTTTCGCCGCCCGAAAAGCTCAACCGGGCTTGTTGTTTTGTCGGCCGGTTGGCGTATCCGATTCTTTTGTTTCATTACGGTCTTTTGAGGTATCTTTCAAAATTTGTTCCGACGCTCGGAAATGTTAAGTGTTTCTGCATTTATGCGGCGCTTGTCTTTTTTATCTCTGTTGCGGCTGTAGCAGTGCAGACATTGTACAGGCATTTTGTGAAAAAGAAAGCCGCGGCGCAGGGAAGGGCCGTTTAACAAACTGTGGGAGGTAATGCTGTGCGCAGACTTCATTTTATCATAGGCACACAGGCAGAGCTGATGAAGCTTTTTCCTGTGATCAACGCCGCAAAGGACAGGGGCTTTGAAACGCGGATAATATCCACGGGTCAAAACGACCTTGTGTCCTGCCCGTATCTTGAGCGGGCACGGTCTGTTGTCGACATGGACATTCAGGCCAACACGGCAAAGAAGAAAGACGCATCGAACTATCTCGGCTGGTTCGTGGGGACAGCCCGAAACGGCAGAAAGCTGCTCGGGGAGTATTTCACGAATGAAATGCGCAAAGAGTCGCTTTGTGTGGTGCACGGCGACACGCTTACGACGACGATGGGGGCGTGGATGTGCAAAAAGCTCAAGTTGCCGTATGCGCACATAGAGAGCGGTCTAAGGTCATTCAATTTTCTGTCGCCGTTTCCCGAGGAGTTCGACAGGCTTTACGGCTCAAGCTATTCCGTGATGAATTTCTGCCCGGGGAAGATACACGCCGACTATGCGCAGAAGAGATTTAAGGGACAGGCGGTCGACACCGTTTACAACACGGGGATAGAGACGCTGTATGACGCGGTCGAGCGGATTGGGGACACGCGGCATCCGCAGCAGCCCGGCTGCCCCTACTTCATGTTTATGCTGCACAGGCAGGAAAACATTATGTCCGCCGATTTTGTGCGCAGGGTTGCCGAAAAGGTCAGGGCGATGGCCGATGCAATGGCGTGTGTCTTTATCTACCATGAGCAGACAAGGGCAAAGATGCAGGAATTCGGCGTCTTTGACGATATAGCAAAGCATCCCAATATCACGCTTTTGCCGCGGCAGGAATACCTTGATTTTGTTAGGCTCGTTTTGCAGACAGAGTTTATCGTAACCGACGGCTGCGGCAACCAACAGGAGTTTTACTATCTCGGCAAACCGTATCTTATCCTAAGGACAAGTGTTGAAAAGGATACCGAGGGCTTGGGCTGGAATGCCAAGGTGTTCGATAACGATTTTGACGGCATCCCGGGCTTTTTGGGTGAGTATCACAACTATACAAAGCCGCGCGTAGTCCCCGAAGTGTCGCCGAGCAAGATCATTGTCGACAGCGTTGAGCGGTGGTTTGACGAGCGGGAGCGAGTGCGCTGCGTTTAGCAAAAGAGGATACCGTCTCTGCATCCGCTTGGAAACGGGTCGCTAACAAGGACTTTTTAACAGAGTTTTCAGTCGATCCAACAAACTATTTGGGATGTTGTACTTTGTTGAAAAAGTAGGTCGTGTATGGGCTTATTCTTTAAGGCAAGGGCATTGAAGGGATGCAGTATATAAATTGTTTTAGGGGAACCGAGAAATGAGGGAATTTTGGAATAGGTATAAGGTATATTGGCCCGTTGCAATTGTTGCGGCGGTGTTTATCTACAGCTACTGCAACTGCCCTTTAGTCTACGATCAGTTGGTTGCAGACGGCCTTTATATCGAAAACGGCGGATTGATCGGTTGGCTCACCGGCTACTGCATATATTGGGTGCGCCATATCAACGGCAGGTTTTTCTCCACCCTGATATGCGGAATTTTGGAGCAGAATATTTTTTTGAACCGTGCAGGCATGGTGGCGGCCATGACGCTGTTGCCTCTGTTGGGGATGAAAGCGCTTAGAGTAAAAAAAGAAAATACAACAAGATATCTTGTTGTCGCATGTGCGGCGGAGCTGTGTGTGTGCCGTGCTGTCCAAACCGAAGTGTATTTTTATGCGGGGCTGCTGTTTGTCGGCGCCGCAATTTTGACGCTTTGGATAGCGGCCTTGCTGCCCGTTATTTTGGATGGACCAAAACCCACACGCGGCAAAGGGGTTTCGTTTTTGACCCTTTGTCTTGTGGCGTCTTTGTGGATGGAGAGTCTGACCGCCGCTTTGGTGGTGGTGTTTATATGTCTGCTGATTTATCATTTTTATCACACCAGAAAGGTAAGCGGATATCTAATCGGCGCGCTTTGTATAAGCGCAGTGGGATTGCTTGTCATGCACTCCGGCAGACAGGGGGCGCTGCTGTTGGGCAAGTCGAGTTTGTTTGATCTCTTGGGCTTGGGCACCGCTGTTTTGGACGTCGTTTTTCGTGATAACGGCGCTGTTACGGCATTTGTCAGCGCCTGTATGGCGGTCTTCTTTTTCACAAGGGCCAAAACGAGCGGGAATACGCTTAAAAAAGTGATTCTGTATTGCGGCGCCGCCTTCACTGTCTATTTTGGGCTTATCCATGCGGTTGCGGCGTATAACACGGCGGTTGTTGAGCTGCGGAGCTATTATCCCGAGGATGTGGGGATGAGCATCATCAACACCTATCTGCCTGTTATAGAGCTCGGTTTTCTGATTCCGTCCTCCAATGAACATGTTCGGCTCATTGCCTATGTGCTGTTCATCCTTGCCATGCTGTACGTGACTGCGGTACAAAAGGAAAACAGGCAGTATCTTACGGTTTTCGGTGCAGCTATGGTGATAATAGGCGTTCCCTGTGTTGTCGGAGTGTATTTCGGCTGCAGGATCATTACACCCGCCCTTCTCCTGCTGCTTTTGATATTTCCCGCAGTTTTAAGTGAAGCCGATATAAAAGAAAAGGAAAAGACGATTCGATTCGATGGCTATGTCGTAAAAGGGATCGTTTTGGCGGCTGCCATGCTGTTGATCTCTGCGGCGGACAGCTATTATGTTCGCTTCACCCGCGTCGGAGAAAAGAACCGATATAACGAGCATTTGATTAGAAGCTGTGTAGAGCGGCAGTTGAGGGGTGAATGGGATTTTGAAGAGGATTATTTGAATCTTCATTCTTTGTATAAAGATCTTTATACGCCGGATATATCGCATGGCGATCCCCACTTTTCGTATTGGTGTAGGCACTATGGTGTGGATGAGCGTACCGTTGTGCGTTATTTTGAGTGAATGAATCACGAAGCTTATCGCTTGAATAATCCAACGGGAAAAACTTTGGGCGTTAACACGGCGCCTTTTGAGAACGCGCTGTGTTCGGAGACACTGCACCTGTTTTTTGCAAATGCTGCGGCATCAGGAGAAGAAAACAGAGGAGGATTTTCAAGTTGAAAAAGTTACACGGGCTGAACTATCTTCGGATAATGCTAATGCTTTGGGTGCTTTTGTTCCACAACAGAATGCATTATCAGTTTGCGATCGGATGGGCAGAGGCGGATTTCTTAATCAGCATCGGGGCAATCGGCTGTACCGGTTTTTTATCATAAGCGGATTTGTGCTGAGATACAATTACGGCGATAAGCTGTGCCGAGAGGGCGAGACGAAAAAATATATCATCAATCGTATATCGGGCATCTACCCGATATACTTGTTTATGATGGCAGTTGCTCTAATAACGGGATATGGGATTGCGCCGTCTCGAAGGCAGACTCTGTTGGTGCTGCCCTTCAATCTTGCGCTTTTGCAGACCTTTGATCACGAAAAATTTTACGGCCTTTTCTACAACAATAATTGCTGGTATATCGCCACAGCGTTTGTTTTGTACATGCTTTTCCCGGTATTGAATAGAATACTCAACTCCTTAAAGCTCAACAAATTGAAATGGCTTGGGTTGGCCTTTTTGTTTTGTGTGGGTTGTTCCGAGTACCTCTATCTCTTAAATATCCATGCCCCGATTTCAAATACATTTCTCAGCTACTACGCCCACCCGTTGTACAGGATCCCCGAATTTGTCTCCGGGATGCTGCTTTGCGACATCCATCAAATAACTGCTAAAAAATGGAAGGTGGGTACTGTACGAACCCTGCTGCTCGGCGGCACAGTCGGAGCCGTCGGAGGGCTGTTACTGTTGTGCAGGTTTTTCGGCGGTTACTACAATTTATACAATATAGTTTTTATACCGGTGTTCGGCCTTGTTCTTTTGGGCGTTACACTTTTGTCGGAAACCTCCGTTTTATATCGTTTCGCAGGCAGCGGGCCGATACAATATGCATCCAATCTCACGTTTTTGATCTATCTGTGTCAAAGCTTTTCCATACAGACCATCAACTATCTGATTAACAGCGGTGTTACAGTCGGTGCAGCAGTTTGGCAGGCTGTCTATATTTTGTTAACTTTAGTGCTTGCAGTTCTTTTACATCACATTATCGAAGTCCCCGGGAAAAAACTCTTCCGCAAATTGTTAAACAGGTTTTTTGCAGGCAAACAGGAAAATGCACACGGATGATTCGACGGAATCAAGGGATCAAATAATATCTTGTTTGAACGTTGTTTTTGAATAGCATTCAGAGGGGGACCGGAGGCTTTTGCCGGCTTGAGTCGTCGGCGACGCGGATGCCCTGTATACAAACAGTTAAAATCATGGAACCCAAGCTCTTCGGCATTCACGGAATCCCCATGGAGCCGGACGCGATCACCGAATCTGTCACGGTGTCGCCGCTCAGCGTAGCGATTACACCGTGTCAATGTGTCCATTACTGCCTCACAAGACCGGCTGTCGTGTCGGTGCTCGGAGGTTACAACAAAGTGGAAGAGCTACAGGTTGCATTGGCCTATGAAACCACAGACGATTCTGCAAGGGATTACGCTGCTGCGCTATCATCCCTGTCGAAGCATTCATACTCCAAGCGCTGCATCTACTGCGGTCATTGTGCTCCCTGCCCCGTCAAAATAGATGTAGCCTCGGTGAACAAGTATCTCAATTTGGCGCTGTCGCACGACTCGGTGCCTGAAACGGTTGCCATGCACTACGAAACGCTTGAGCATCGCGCAGGTGAATGTCTTAAATGCGGCTCCTGCGAGCGCAACTGTCCGTTCGATGCCCCGGTGATAGAGCGCATGGAGCTTGCCAAAAAAACATTCGGTTATTGATGTAAAATTCGGCTGCATCATACCTTGGCTGTACCTTCATTCAATATCACATTTGATTTTTATAGAAAACAGGGATGCAAATGCATCCCTCCGGCCTGTCGAAAAAGGCCGCCGAAAGACGGTTTTTTGGTAAAGAGAGGGAAAATAGTATAATAACCTCAAGCTGTCACTTACGCGGCCGCTGTGCGGACGCTGATGCGCTTCGCACATGGCTTGAGAACATTGTACCATGCAAAACTGTCGGTGCTTTCGCGCCGACAGTTTTGTTGTGGCCACTAACGCGGGTATCATGGTATAATAACCTCAAGGGGCCGCTTGCACGGCTGCGCGGCCGCTGTGCGGCCGCTTAAGCGCTTCGCGCTTGCCTTGAGAACATTGAACCATGCAACACCGTTCACTTTGTTCGCTTGTGTTGTTGTGGCCGCTAACGCGGGCATCATGGTATAATGAAAAGGGTTAATGGAAATGTCGGTAAAGAACGCAGGAAACCGAAATCTGATCGAATTTGTAAGCTTGGAAGAAATGGTGCCGCAGGATCATCTGCTGTGCAAAATAGATGCGGCGATTGATTTCAGCAGGATAGATGAGTTCGTGGAAGACCTGTGCTGCGATGACAACGGGCGGCCGCGTTGACCCTGTAGTGCTGTTCAAAATCGTTTTGATCCGGCATATCTATGGCATTTCCTCGCTGCGCAGGACGACGGAAGAGGTGAACATGAACCTTGCATATCGGTGGTTCATAGGGCATCCGATCAATGAATCCGTGCCGCACTTTTCGACAGTGAGCTACAATTTCAAGCATCGGCTCAAAACGGCAACAAGTGGAATATGCGTTCCGCCGGGTACTGAAAGCGGCAGCGGAAGAGGGATATCTAAGCACGGAAGCTATCTTTGTGGACGGGACGCATATCAAGGCAAGCGCAAACTTGAAAAAGCAGGTGAAAAAGGCCGTTCCAAAGCAGGCAAAACGCTATGTGAAAGAGCTGTTTGATGAGGTAAACAAAGATCGGGAAGAACACGACAAAAAGCCGTTTCCGAACGATGACGATGACAACAAGCCGTCCGAGGAGAAAGAAACAACAATGTATGTGACAGACCCGGAAAGCGGACTTTTCCGCAAGGGAGAATATCTAAAATGCTTTGCATATGAAGCGCATACGGCCCCGACAAAACCCACCGCTGCGGACGGGCAGAGCGATTTCGGAGGCAATCCACCATGGACTTTATAGAATCCTACAAGCGTCTTGAGCAGCTGTGCGGCGACCTGCTGGGCGACGACAGGCGGGTGTCCGCATATATCGACGAGATGATAAACACCCCCGACGGCTCTTTCCTCGTTCGGGGGTGGAGCAGCGATTTGAAGCAGCTCAAGCACTGTCGGTGGCTCCGCAATAAGATCGTGCACGAGCCCGGTTGTTCCGAATCGAGCATGTGCAGCGCAGATGATACGCAGTGGCTCGACGATTTTTATTCGAGGATTTTGAACCGCTGCGACCCGCTTGCCCTCTACCGTCGGGCGTCACGCCCCCGCGCGGCGCGCGGGCTGTCCAAAGCCCGTGAAACGCCGCCGCAGGCGCATTCGCGGCCGCGGCCCCGGCAGACGGAGGACGGGCGCAAGAGGGCCTTGAGCGCGCCCGCGTGGTACGAAATCCTTCTGCTCACCCTTTTAATTGCTGCCGCAGTTTTTGCGGTTTCGAGGCTTGTATGACCGCACCCGATAAGACTAAGTTTAAAGGTTGGCTTCGCGCTGTTTCGGACGGGGACAGCCCATTCCCGACAGCGGGTGAAGCCGTGTCCCCCTGCCGCACTTTGGATTTAAAAATACGGAAGCGGACCTCGACGATAGGTTGTAAAGACAGACAAGCATCCCCGAAAAAGCACATACAGGTTTAAACGGAATCGGATACCGTGCCGCGAGCGTCCCACAGCGTCTGAGGCAAGACGGCAGGGCCGGCAGCTGCAACACGGCCCATTATCACTAAACAAAAACGGTTTATCCTCATCGGATAAACCGTTTTTGCAGCTTAAATCCCCCTTATGGGGCGGCGCTTGCGCTGTCGGGCGCGGCGTCGCTTGTGCGCACCGCGTAGATGTGGTAGTCGCCGCCCTCGCGGACGAGGACATATTCCATGTATTTTGCGACCTTCTGACTGTCGGTGCCCATGATGATCTCGGCCGCGGTCCCGTTGTACTGGGTGTACGCGACCGTCAAAATCTTGGTGTTGCCCGACGTCTCCTCCCCGTCGATGCGCGGGAAATATGCGCCCCCCATGCCTGTTATCGGCACGGCGTACGACTTCACGCTGTCGTCGTAGGTGAACGTCAGATCGCGGCTTGAAAAGGTGTGGTGGGTGACCGACACGGCGTGGCCGTACATGCGCGAGATATACCTGTCAACGTCGACCGCCGGAACAAGCATGTGCCCGTCGCTGCTGCGGGAGTAGCGGCTCGTGTCCTCATACGAGATGGCCGCCCACACCGCGGACTCGAGCAGCACGTCCTCGCCCGCGTCCTCAATTCGGTCAAACGGCGTGGGATCCATCGACACGAGCGGCGCAATGAGCGAGCGGAAATCCTGCTCCGACTCGTCCTCAACAACGAGGGACGAGATGCCGCGCACCGCAAAGGTCACCAGCGTCGCCGCGCCCACGACCGACAGGATGAACACCAAAAGGCCGATAAACTGTCTGCGCCTGCGCCGTCTGTGCGCCGAGCGCGCCCGTTTGTCCTGCCTGCTCTGCATATCTGTCCTGCCCCCCTTTGCCGACAACAGCGGTAGGATGCGTGTTTGTCTTCAATAAACAGTATATTGATTGTAGCACATTTCGCCGCGGGTTACAACCGAGGGACGCCGCAAAAAATCCTCCGCAGGGGAACTGAGGTATACGCGCTGTTCGTCAATGCCGCGGTGTCCGCCCGGTGCGGCCGCTCCCTCTCATCGTTTTCCGCGCGGGAGAGGCTTTTCATTTTTCAAGGGAGGGCAATGCTTTAAGTCCGCTGCGCTTCCCGGCCTTCGGGATTTGTTCGCTTGTTAATCTTCGATGGAATTTTGACAGTGGTTGTTGACGCACCCATGACATCCCGCGGGACGCCGTTCTTTTCGGATGTTGGAACGGTTTTGAAGCAGCTGCGGAACCTCTCGACCCCGTTCATTCATGCCTCCGCGCGAACCTAAGCGCAGTTAAAACCGACACCGGGGTTCCGAACCGCCCGGCGGTATCTCCGCTCCGGGTCGCAGTTTATTCTTTTCCAAAAGTTTTTTTCTTCGGCGGGCGGCGCTTTAAAAGGTGTTGCCCCGCTCTTCCTGAATGACCTCCCCCGCAACGGCGTCAACCGCCAATATCCTGTCGCGGTTGAGGTTCATCAGATCCTGCGTGCCGCCTATCCAAAACCGCCAGACGGGCACGACCGAGGCGCTGCCCGCGGCGCCCTTCGTCACAAGGTACTCGGGGGTGATCCGCCCGACCGAAAGCGTTTCGCCTCCTTCAATCGACAGGCGCTCGACGTCATCGCACAGGATGGCAGCCGCTGCCTCGGCCGAGAGGATCGGCTGCCGAAGTTCCGCCTCCTCGACGTCGTAGACAGCGCCGTATACCTTTTGCACCCCGTCGCTGTCGGCGAGCAGGATGATGTCGTTGTACGCTGTCACGGTCATGCCGTCGAGCACCTTTTTGTACACAAACCTGTAGTAGGGCCGCCTGCCCTGCGTCCCGTAGGCGTGGATGCAGTCGACAGCATAGTCGTCCTGCGGACCGACGACAGACTCCACAAGCTCGTCGCACAGCGAGGCCGCCTTGTCCGGTGACAGCGTCATATCCGGGTTTTCGGGTGTCTCGAGTAGGTTGTCCTCGAAGGGATAGAGGTCGACATTCCGATACTCGAGCAAAAAGCCCTGCTCACCTTTGATCGTTTCCCCCGCGGCGGGATAAAAGGCGGTGTACAAATAATAATCGCCAACCTCGGACGAACCCGTCAGCGTCCACACCCCCTGCGCGTCGTACACAAAATCGGACGCCCGCTCCCCGAACCGGGCCTCGAGCAGGCTCCGGCGAAGCGTGCCGTCGACGGGGACGAGCAGATAATCGTAGCAGCCGACCCGCGTGACGCCGTCCGCCTCCACCGCGGCGTCTATGCGCAGACTGCCGCCGCCCGGCGTCTGCGCGCTCATCTCGATGTGCCTGCCGTTGCTGTCCGCTATGACGGCAAGGCTCTGTTCCTCGGGCGTCATGTCCGCGGGCTCGGCGGTCTCCCGCCCCGCTTCGGCGCTCGTCCGCACACCGCCGACATCGACAGCGACACCGCCGCCCGGGGCCGCCCCCGACGGCGCGCAGGACGTCAGCGACACAAGCTGGATAAACGCCGCCGCGAGCGCCGCCGTGCAAATTTTGAATCTTTGGGTATCCATGGTAAACCTCCCTGTAAGGAATAAAAATACAACCAAAAGAGCCGACAACCCCTCCTGTCACGGGTTATCGGCTCTGTGTCTTAAGCATCCGGCTCCTTGATAACGCGGATATTCAATTGTTGTACGTCGATCAAAACCTCCCGCCTGCACTTCGGGCAGAACAGCGGGAACCGCTTGAGCACCGTGTCCCGCCGTATCCTCACCCGCGTTTTGCCGCCGCACACGGGGCAGCGCAGCCACTCCTCCCTCGGCCGCTCATCCATAGTATTGCAGCGGGTCGAGCGTCCCGTCGGCGTCATACACCAAAAACAGCAGGCAGTCGGACGCCGCGCGCCCGGTTTTTCCGACGCTGCCGATCCTCTGTCCGGCGCGCACCCGGCTGCCGGGCGACACCGAAACCTCGTCGAGATGGCCGTACACGATGTTGACCCCGTCGTCGCAGCGCACGACGACATAGCGGCCGTACTCCGCGTCGAACGCGACCTCGCTCACCGCGCCGTCGGCGGCGGCAAAGACATCGTCCCCGTGCTCGGCCCTTATGTTGAGATGATCGACAAAGAGGGCCTCGCCCGTCGGGGTGTCGACCCTGTCGCCGTACCGGGCGGAGATGTCGGCACTGCGCGTGGGCCAAACCCACCCCGCCGCGTCCGCCCCGGTGTGGCGGGCACCCGCCGTTTCCGAGCCGGCCGTCTGCTGCGACTGAATCTGCGCCGCGGGAGCATCGTTGCCCGAGGCCGCGACACGCGGCGGGTCGGTCAGCAGACACAGCGCCGCCGCGACACACACGGCCGAAGAGACGGCGAGCGAGCGGCGGCTCGGCCTTTTGTAGCGCAGGATCCCTTTGACCCGCCGGCCGACGTCGACCTCGCCGAACGCGAGCGGGCAGGCGGCGGCCCTGTGCCGCCCGGCGCTGCAATCGAGCAGCGCCTGCGAATAAGCGCGCCGTCCCTCAAAATCCAGCCCTCGGATGACCCTTTCGTCGCACGCGAACTCGATGTCCCGGCACAGCAGTGCAAAGCCTATCCAGCACAGCGGGTTGAACCAGTGCACGGTGAGGATGCAATATCCCAGCGGCTTCCAAAGGTGATCCCCGCGGGAGAGATGTGCCCGCTCGTGTGCGAGCGCATGGCAGCGCGCCGCCCCCGTCATACCCGAGGGCAGGTAGATTTTGGGCTTCAGCACGCCGAGGATGAATGGGGAGGGAATGGTATCGCACAGCAGGATATCATCCCCCTGCGGGACCGACATGCCGACCCTTTTCCGAAGACGCAGCTGCCCCGCCGCCGCGGCCGCCGCCATCCCCGCCATCCCTGCGGCCCAAAGCAACGGGAACACCCCCGCATCCCGCGGCGCGTTGTTCTCGCGGCCCGGCTGAGCGAAGGGCTCGGCGGGCCCGGCATCGTCTTCGGCGGGCGCAGCGTTGTCCGCCCCAAAAGGGCCCGGGGCTTGCGCAGCGTATACGGCGCCGCCGGCGGCAGGCCGCAGCTGCGGGATAACGCTCAAGCTGCTCTCTATCGAAAAGGGGCAGACGAGGCGCACCGCGACGAGCAGCCACAGCAGGCAGACGATCGCCCGCGGCGCCCTTTTCAGCGCGGGGCGAAGCAGCAGGACGGCAACAATCATCCAAGACGCCGCGGCGCTCATGCCGACCGCAGCGGCAAACGCCCTTGAGAGAAACGCCGACGCCATAGACGCTACACCTCCTTTGCCGAATCGATCATCTTTTGAATCTCATCGATCTCGGCCGAGCTCAGCTTCTTATGACTTGTGAACGCCGCGACCATCGCGGGGAGCGAGCCGCCGAACACATCCTCCACAAAACGCGCGCTCTGTCTGCCGTGCAGCTCATCCTTTGTGACCAGCACCGTGACGACGCTGTTCTCCGTCCTGAAGATCCCGTTGTCGCAGAACTTGCGAAGCGCCGAATAGGTCGTCGGCCGCTTCCAGTTGAGGCGCTCGGCGCACAGCTTGACAAGCGCGCCCGTCGTGAGCGGCGCGTTGTCCCACACGATGTCGGCAAATCGGGCGTCCACTGCGCCTAATTTTAATTCGTTCATCGCTGCCCCTCCTCTATATGTCGGTAGCCTACCGACATATAGTTTACAACCTACCGACACATTTGTCAAGCTTCGATTGTATTTTGCTGTTCAAACAGGGTTCGGCGTCGGCGGTGCGAGAGGTGAAAACTATAAAAAGCCGCGCAGCGCGCGGCTTTTTGCCCTGTTTGGCTTTTACACGGCAGCACAGCCCTTTCCGGTCAGCAGGACGCGCCGCTCTCGGGGAGATATCGCTCAAACGCCGCCCTGCCCTTGACAAGGTGCTCCCTGAAGGTCGTCGCGAGGCGGACGGTCTCGGGGGTGGCCCCGTCGCCGTATTCTCTGAGCGCGGCGTTGATGTCCTTTATGCCTGTATCGATGCCCCGCAGGATGACATCCGCGAGATATTCGGGATCGTTGTTGGCGGCCGCGCGCATGTCGGCCATCATACCGCCCATTGCAACGGCCGTGCGGGGCGCGCCCGCGTTGTTATTCTGCACCGCCTTGAGCTTTGCGCCCGCCGCGATAAAGACGCGGTTGTAGTCCTCCCGCTGGGTGTCGACGAGGCTTTTGAACTCACTGTCCTGAATGTGCGGCGCGAGCTTTAGGAGGGTCGACCTGCCCATATCCGCGCTCTTGTGTATCTCGATAAGAAGCTTTTCGTCGTAATTCATGTGGGTTCTCCTTGTCCTTCGGGTTTTTATATAGCGTGCCCCGACGCGCTTTAAAAATACATGGGGGTGTGGTATAATAACCTCGGCGGCCCGCCCTGCGGGCGGCCGACCCATGCGCTGACAAGCGCATGGGGGTTGAGGCAAAGCCTCAACCCGCCGAGAACATTGTTACGGGCAAATTCGGCAAAGCGACACCTCATTTGTCGTGGGCGCTGTCGCGCCGATCCCGTAATAATAACCCCCAAGCCATGAAGCTTTGCATAAATGGCAGGGCCGCCCTGCGGGCGGCCGACCCATGCGCTGACAAGCGCATGGGGGTTGAGGCAAAGCCTCAACCCGCCGAGAACATTGTTACGGGCAAATTCGGCGAAGCGCCGCCTCATTTGTCGTGGGTGCTGTCGCGCCGATCCCGTGATAATAACCCCCAAGCCATGAAGCTTTGCATAAATGGCAGGGCCGCCCTTTGGGCGGCCGACCCATGCGCTGACAAGCGCATGGGGGTTGAGGCAAAGCCTCAACC
>CAYSRC010000020.1:0-4290 GCA_964433495.1 uncultured Oscillospiraceae bacterium | reverse complement strand
TTGAGGCAAAGCCTCAACCCGCCGAGAACATTGTTACGGGCAAATTCGGCGAAGCATCGCCTCATTTGTCGTGGGCGCTGTCGTGCCGATCCCGTAATAATAACCTCACGCCGTTACCAAAAGTTCGACTTGCGTCAAACTTTTTCCCGTAGGGTGGCCGCATGTTAAAGGCACGGACATGCGCCAGAATTCACGGGAGCATGTGAACCCTGCCGAGTGTCGTACTTTTTTACACTCGACAGTATTCCCGAGAGTATGGGAACCCCCGAACGCCGTACCGATTGCGTTCGATAAGGGCGCCAAAGGGCAGGCAGCCCGAGGGACGAGTGCAAGCTTTCAGGTTTGCCGAGGGCCTAAAGCCCCCCTTGTGTAAAGGGGGGAGGGCCGCGGAGCGGCGGGGGGATTGTAAGCGGTCAGCAAAGGTCGCAACACAAGGCATGTTTAAACGACAAAGCTCTGCACAGCCAATCCCTCAGTCGACTCCGCCGACACGGCTCGCATATTCCGGCGAGTTGGTCGGTAACGGAACGGATATGCGACACGCCCTACATATTGTGCCGAGTGTCGCACTTTTTTACGCTCTGCTGAGTTCACGGGAATATGTGAATCCCCGAACGCCGTTCCGATTGCGTTCGGTAAGGAAGCCTTGAGGGACGGGATAACACTTCGGCATGGTTAAAACCGCGCCGAGGCGGCAGATTTTTCGGCGATTATATACTTTTGTTACCTTAACTTCATATATACGGATCGCAAATCTTTCGACAATAATAACTCTGTGTAAATACAGCGTTCATGTTTTACCATGTCAACCTGTACCGACATGAACCCGTGCGGCCTTTGTCTCTCGGGGGGCGGACCAAAGTCCGCAAGCATCACCTGTACACTGAAACCGGCCGGCCGCCGAGCGGCGCGGAGCGGATAATTCGGAGGAGCATATGAAAAAATTTTCTGACATCAAGTACACCCGGGCGGTGATCGATCCCATTCCCGAGGAGTTCGTTCGTGCGTGCGACGGCGTCAAGAACGCCGCGTCCGAACAGCAGGCCGTCGAGTGCTACAGGGCGATGGATCGCTTTCTCAGCCACGTCTATACCATGTCGTCGCTCGCATACGCGCGGTTCACAATCGACACGAGGGATGAGTTTTACCGCGCCGAAAAGGACTACTACGACGAATACACCCCCGCGCTGCAGGAGCTCACCGCGTCGGTCGAGCGGGCCATCGTCGCCTCGCCCTACCGCGAGGCGATCGAGCGGGTCGCGGGCAAGGTCGCCGTGCGGAACATGGAGCTTTCGGCCCGCTGCATCTCCCCTGCGGTTGTCGGGGAGCTGACCCGCGAAAATGCCCTTGTCAGCGAGTATCAGGCGCTGACCGCCTCGGCGCAGATCGAGTTTGACGGCAAGGTGCTCAACCTGCCGCAGCTCGGCCCCTACAAGATAAGCCGCGACCGCAACGTTCGCCACGCCGCCTTTAAGGCCGAAAGCGACTTTTTCATGAGCATCGGCGAGCGGCTCGACGGGATATTTGACGAGCTCGTCAAGGTGCGCACCTCGATTGCGAAAAAGCTCGGCTTCAACACCTTCACCGAGCTTGCGTACTGCCGCAACACCCGAAACTGCTACGGCCCCCAAGAGGTCGCGTCGTTCCGCGACGAGGTGGTGCGCGGCGTCGTGCCGCTTGTGGGCGAGCTCAAAAAGCTGCAATACAGGCGCACCGGGATAACCGACCCCAAAAAGTGGGACATCGACTTTGAGTTCAGTTCGGGCAACCCCAAGCCCACGGGCGGCGCCGACGAGATCCTTCAGAACGGCGTTCGGATGTACCGCGAGCTCTCAAAAGAGACAGGCGAGTTTATCGACTTCATGACGAAATACGAGCTGTTCGACGTGCTCGCAAAGCCCGGCAAGGCCAACGGCGGCTACTGCACCGATTTCGGTGAGTTCAAGGCCCCATTCATCTTCGCGAGTTTCAACGGCACAAAGGACGACGTCGACGTGCTGACGCACGAGTGCGGGCACGCATTTGAGGGGTATGTCGCCTCTCGCATGTACGACCTCAGTGCGCCGACTGAGATGACGATGGACGTCGCCGAGATCCACTCGATGTCGATGGAGTTTTTCACCTACCCGTGGATGAAGCTGTTCTTCGGGGACGACACCGAAAAGTACTATTTTTCGCACCTGTCGGGCGACCTGAGCTTTTGGCCCTACGGCTGCCTTGTCGACCACTTCCAGCACAGCGTCTACGACAACCCCGACATGACGCCCGCACAGCGTCACGCCGAGTGGGCGCGCCTTGAAAAGATATACATGCCCGGCGTCGAATACGGCGACCTCGAGCGCTACAGCATGGGCGCAATGTGGCAGAGACAGCTGCACATCTACGAGGTGCCCTTCTACTACATCGACTACTGCATGGCGCAGTACGCCGCCGTCTGCTTCTGGAAGCTGATGCGCGAGGACCGTGAAAAGGCATGGGGTGTCTATCTCGAGCTGATTAAAAAGGCCGGGACCAGGACCTATACCGACCTGCTCACGCAGGCGGGCTTTGAGCTGCCGTTTAAGGAGGGCGCGGTATCGGGACTTGCCCGCACCGCATATGATTATCTTGTATCGATAGAAGACAAGGTCGAAGATTGCTGACAGGGTTATCCCGTGCTGTCGCTCCCTTTTGACAGGGGCCTTGCTCGGCCCGAGGGCGGAGGTTCTTAAGCGGCGTTGTCTGCGCCGCGCAAAGCGGTTTTGACGGTTTCGCCGGATTCCCCAGGGGGCTTTTCGCGCCGAACGGTGTTTCGCCGCCCGACTGCGGCGAAACTCGCCTCGAGGGCGTTGTCCCGGGCCGCGGTGCGCGTCTGTTGTTTACAATATTATAGTAAGAATTTACTCTCTGTTTATTTTAAGCCCTCCGCGGCGGCTGTGACCGTTCGGCGGGGCGGGTTTTTGAGGGGCGGGGGATTTGATTTTGAGGCAGTTTAACAGGACATGGGCCGAGATAAACCTTGACAACCTAAAGCACAACTTTGCGGTCGTGCGTCGGCTTGTCGGCCCGTCGGTCAGGATAATGGGCATCGTCAAGGCGGACGGCTACGGGCACGGCTCGGTTCAGATAGCGCGGGCGCTCGGCGAGTGCGGCGTGTCGCAGCTCGGCGTGTCAAACCTGCTCGAGGCCGTCGTGCTGAGAAAGGCCGGCATCGATCTTCCGATCCTCATTTTGGGCTATACCCCGACCGACTATGCCGCAGACCTCTATCGGTACGACATCACCCAGACGCTGCTCAATGCCGACTACGCCGAGCGGCTTGCGGCCGAGGCCAAAAGGGCAAACGCGACCGTCCGCGCCCACATCAAGCTCGACACCGGCATGTCGCGCATCGGCTACAGCCTCGAAAACCGCGAGCAGCTGCTGACCGACATCGCGCGCGCGTTTTATCAGCCGTCGCTTCACGTCACCGGCATCTTTACCCACTTTGCCGCGGCTGACGAGGAGACCGAAAAGGGCCGCGCCTTTACAGCGCTGCAACACGACAGGTTTGTCTCGGTCGTCGACGAGCTGCGCGACCACTGCATCGAGTTTGACGATGTACACTGCTGCAACAGCGCGGCGTCCGTCTTCTACCCCGAGTGGGCGCACACGATGGTGCGCCCGGGCGTCGTGCTGTACGGTCTGTCCCCCACGGGCAGGCCGATAAAGGGGCTTGACCTGCGGCCCGTGATGGAGTTAAAATCAATAGTGTCAATGGTCAAGCCGCTTCGCAAGGGCGAAAGCGTCAGCTACGGCTGCACCTTCACCGCCGACCGAGACATGACCGTCGCGACGCTTCCCGTCGGATATGCCGACGGCTACCCGCGGCTCATGTCCAACAAGGGCGTCGTGTACGCCGCCAACCGTTTGGTACCCATCCTCGGCAACATCTGCATGGATCAGATGATGATCGACGTCAGCGGCATCGACATTAGGGAGGGCGACGCGGTCACGCTGTTCGGCGGCTGCTCGCCGGTGGGGCTCGACAACATCGCGGGGCTCATGGGGACGATAAGCTATGAGCTCATGTGCGGCATCACCCGCCGGGTCGAGCGTGTCTATACCGAGGGCGGCAGGGTCCGCGAGGTTGTCGATTATACCATCTGACGGCATCCCGTTTTTTCAACATGTTCACGCCTACTCGGCGTGTATATTCGGAGTGGTGGTCGAGCTGGTCTAAGGCACCGGTCTTGAAAACCGGCGTGGGGCAACCCACCGTGGGTTCGAATCCCACCCGCTCCGCCAAAAATCCCGACGCGTATATCATCG
>CAYSRC010000019.1:0-41330 GCA_964433495.1 uncultured Oscillospiraceae bacterium | reverse complement strand
GAGCATGTGAACCCTGTCGGCCGTCGATTACAACGTGCATCTGCCGTGCGGAGTGACGGGATGGCAGCGGAGCGGATATTTGACATGCGGCGCGGTATGATGCGCCTTTCGGGCTTTCGTTCCGATTAAGCCCGGCAGCCCGACCGTTCGGCGAGCGAGCCGAAGGGCAAAGCGCGCTCGCCGCTTTTTACGACACAAGGCGGCCTCGCGAGCGGTGATTTTTCTCACACAAAGAATAAAAAACGCGGTGCTCTCAGCACCGCGTTTTTAACACGCTTTTTAAGAGCGCGTCGGACTGTTTGCTTTATATCTCTCGCAGACGTTATTTCTTGTCACAGCCGTCAAAGCCGCGCCGAGCCCCGGTCGCCGAAGGCGACAGCAAAGCCTGCGCAGCACCCCATCACCACACGTTCGCGCGCAGCACCTCGAGCGCGCGGGCATACTGCGGGTCGGTCAGCTCGGACGGGCTTGCGGTTGCCGCAAAGTCGTCGGGCACCGCAACCTCATAGTCGGGCATCACGCCGACGCCGTCATAAGCGCCGCTCGACGGCGCGTTCAGCACGGCGACGGTGAACTCAACGCCCGAGCCGTCGTTGAGCGGATAGAGCTGCTTGAGCGTGCCCTCGCCCGCCGTGGTCTCGCCCACGATGATGCAGCTTTGGCTGTCGCCCATCACCGCAGCAAACGCCTCCGAGTAGCCGCGGGTCTCGCCGTTCACAAGGACTGCGACGGGCAGCTCGACGCTGCTCTCGTTGGAGGTGTACAGCACCTTGGTGACGCCCCCGCTGAAGGTGCCGCTTATCAGCGTGCCGGTCGGCAGGAGGATGTCGAGCATGTTGGCGATCGGCTCGAGGCTTGCGCCCCCGTCGAGGCCCCTTATGTCGACGATGATGCCCGACACCGCGCTGTTTGCGACCGCCTCCTTGATCGCCGTTTCAAACTGCGAGGCGGTGGTGTCGCTGAGCGCCGCGATGTGGATGTAATAAAACCCGTCCCGAACATCGCTTTCGACCGACGGCCGCATGAGCGTCGTGCGCGTCAGCACGACCTCGGTCTCCTCGCCCTCCCGCATATAGACGACGGTGCAGTCGCTGCCGTCGCTGCCCGCTAACAGAGCTGCGGCGTCCTCGAACTCGAGCGGGAGGAGGTCGGCGCCGTCGACCGACAGGATGATGTCCCCGACCGCGAGCCCCTGCGCCGCCGCCGAGGAGTCGGGCAGCACGTCGGTCACCAAAAGATAGCCCGAGGCGTCGCTTGCGACCTCGACGCCGGTGGTGACAAGGGTGCCGAGGCCGGCGTTGTTGCGCGCGGTTATCTCGTCGGCGGTGAGATAGTGCGCCCCGTTGTCCCCGAGACCCGCCATATACCCCTCGGCCAGCGCGTCCGAGAGGACGGTGTCGTCGATGGGGTTAAGCAGGTTCACGCGCACCACCTTGTCGATCTCGGACAGTTTGTCGAACATCGACGCGCGCTCCTGCGCGCTTGAGACCTTGCTGTCAAAGCTGCGCATGGCGTATATCACGGTGGCGGTAAAGGTTATGGCGATCGCGATCAGGATCAGTGAGACCGCGACGCCCACCGAAATCTTTTTGTTCATCGCACGCAGCCCCCTATCTCACGACATAGTCGACGGGGTTGACCTTCTGCCCGTTCAGCCTTATCTCAAAGTGCAGGTGCGGCCCCGTCGAGTTGCCGGTGCTGCCGACATAGCCGATGGTCTGCCCCTGAGACACCCACTCGCCCGCGTAGACAATGTACTGCGTCATGTGGCCGTACACCGTCCAGTTGTTGCCGCCGTGGTCGATGATGACATAGTTGCCGTAGCCGCCGGCGTTGTACGCCGCGGTGCGCACCTGCCCCGTGTCCGACGCGATGATCGGCTTGCCGTAGATGCCAGCGCCCGCGATGTCGATGCCCCCGTGATAGTTGGGCCGCCCGTACAGGGTGCGCCAGCCGAATTTCGACGATATCCAGGTGAAGCCGGGCACCGGCCACGCGAAATAATCGCCGACATAGTCCTGCATACCCGTGCCCATGAGGGCGTCCCACTGGGCGTTGATCGCGTCGAGCTCGGCGATGATCTTGTCATAGTCGTCCTCCTTGGCGCTCTGCAGCGCCTCGGCGGTGGACAGCTCGTTGTTGGCCTCCTGATACAAAAGGGCAAGCTCGTTGTACTTCGCATCCAGCTCCTGCTTGTCGAGGTCGAGCTGCGCGAGGTCGCTTTCGATGCCGGCCTTGATCTCCTCGATCTCCTTCTGCTCGCGCTCAAGCTTCGCGATGAGCTGTGTGTCGTGCTCGCTTATGCGCCTGCTCGCCTCCGAGTTCATGACAAACTCGGTGAAGTCGGACGCGCCGAGCAGCATCTCGAGCGCCGAGGAATAGTTGTTGTTCATGTACAGCGCGCGCATGCGCTGCTTAAAAAGGGCGTAGGTGTCGGCCGTCTCCTTGATCTTGAGCTCGAGCTCCTCCTGCCTTGCGGCGAGCTCCTGCTCCTTGAGGTCGATGGCCTCCTTGATGATCCTTATCTGCTCCTCGACGATGCTCTTGCGCTCGGCATAGGTCCTCGCCTTTTCCTGCGCCTTTTCGACGTCGTCCTTTATCTCGGCGAGCTGGCGGTTGATGTCGATCAGCTGCTGCTGAAGCTGTGCCTTCTGTTGGATGGCCTCCTCGCGTGTCAGGGCGCTTAGAGGGGCGCAGGCGTCGAGCGCGAAGAAGGCCGTGAGCGCAAGCGCCGCAAATGTCAGGATAAATCTCTTTAGTTTCAAAGCTTATCAACTCCTTTCGGGGACAGTGCGGGACATTATTTGCCCGGCAGACGGGGCTTTTGAGGGGTCAAAGCCCCTTGGCAGCTCAATTCTGTTTGTTGGTTTGTTTTTGAGGGCATGGAGGCTTTATTTTGGGCCGTTCAATACCAAAACCGAGCGCCGCCCTTAAGACTCCCGGCCAAACGGTCGGCCGGTCGGGCTGCCGGGCTTAATAGGAACGATAGCCCGGCACTCCGTGCGGTAGATGCACGTCGTAATCGGAACGATAGCCCGAAAGGCGCATAATACCGCGCCGAATGTCAAATGTTCGTTCCTCTTATATTTGACCACTCCGCGCGGCAGATGCGCATCGTTCCTATTATTCGCGAAGGGGCTTTAAGTTCCGGGCCCTTGAGCTTCCCCCATGGGGGGGGAAGAGCCGAACGCAATCTGTACGGCGTTCGGCACAACTCGCGAGAATATGCGAGCCGTGTCAGCATCGGCTGACTGATGAGGGGTAAGCTGAGCTTCCGCGCTTGACCTCGCCCATTGTACAGACGGAGCTTAACGCAGCCCGCGAGGACGAGACGAGGGGTGAGCTGATTTTAAACTTTATCCCTGCTATGAATAAGAAGCTCCTTGACCCCTCATCCACCGCGGGGCGGTCCCCCTTCCCCCAAGGGGGAAGGTTTCCGGGGCTTAAAGCTTACACTTGCACCTCAAGTTGCGCGCCCTTAGGCTCCCTTGTGTAAAGGGAGCTGTCACCAAAGGTGACTGAGGGATTGACCGGGCAAAGCTTTGCCGCCTAAACATGCCTTGTGTCACAGCTTTAGCACACCGCTTACAATCCCCCCGCCGTTTCGCGGCCCTTCCCCTCACCCCTCACATATTCCCGTGAGGGGTGCCGCGCGGCAAAATGGGCGGATGCTTGCGCCCCTGCGCAAACGAAGCATAACGCAGCCCGTGAGGACGCTTTGAGCCGCCTTTCGGGCCCTCAGACCTTGAGGTGCTTTCTCATGGCCGAGGCGCTGCCGAAGCTTCCGATTATCATGCCCGACGCCGCGAACAGCCCGAGCACCCAGTACCACACGTCCCAAAACGGGACGACCTTTATCGAGCTGAGCCACCCGATGCTCGAGACGGTGATCATCTGCGCGAGGCCCTGGTACACGCCCATGACGATCAAAAACGCGAGGATCGCCGCCGTGAGGCCGATGGTCAGCCCCTCGACGACAAAGGGCAGGCGGATAAAGCCGTTGGTCGCTCCGACGTACTTCATGATGCTGATCTCGCGCCTGCGTGAGAACACCGTGAGCTTGATGGTGTTGCTGATGACGACGATCGACGCGACGATGAGGATGATGATGAGGATCCCGCCGAGGATGCCCACGATGTTGCGAAGCCCCGTCAGGATCTCGACCAGCTGGGTCGGGACGTAGATCTCGAGCACGTTGTCGAGCTTTTCGATCTCCCCCCTGACCGCGAGCATGTTCTCAAGACCGTCGACGTACACGCGGTAGCCCGAGGGGAGAAACTCGCCGAGGCCGTCGAGCAGATAGCCCTGGTCGCCGAGCGACTCCTTTTGGATCTCGATGGCGTCCGCCTTTGAGATAAACTCGGTGTTCAGCACGCCGTCGAGCTTTGCAATCTCCTGCCCGACGCGCTCGGTCTGCGCGGACGTCGCCGCGTCGTCGATGTAGACGATCATCTCGGTCTCGTCCTCGACCGACTTGAAGGTGTCGCGGATGTTGAGCGCGAGCAGGCCGGTGCAGCCGACCAAAATGAGGCAGGCCGTCAGGATGCCGATCGACGCGAGGGTCATCACGCGGTTGAGCCACGCGCTGTGGACGCCCTGCTTTATGAGATATCCGAAGCTTCCACCGTTCATAGTCTGCCGCCCTTTCTGTCCGCCGAGTCCTCGACGATCCCGCCGTTTTCGATGCGGATCGTCCTGCGGTGAAACTCGCGCACGAGGTCGCGCTCGTGCGTGACGACGAGCACGGTGGTGCCGAGGTTGTTGATGGCGTTCAAAAGCTCCATGATCTCAAAGCTGAGCTCGGGGTCGATATTGCCGGTGGGCTCGTCCGCGATGATGATCTGCGGGTTGTGGACAAGGGCGCGCGCAAGCGCCACGCGCTGCTGCTCGCCGCCCGAGAGCTCGTCGGGGTAGACCTGCGCCTTGTCGGACAGCCCGACGAGGTGCAGTATGTAGGGCACCCGCTTGCGGATGTCCCTTGTGGGGATGTTGGTGACCCGCATCGCGAACGCGACGTTTTCATACGCCGTCATGGTGGGGATGAGCCTGAAATCCTGAAAGACGACCCCCAGGTTGCGGCGCAGATAGGGGATCTTTCGGTTTTTCATGTGAACGAGGTCGTACCCCGCGACCGTTATCTCGCCCTCGGTCGGCCGCTCCTCGCGCAATATGAGCTTTAGAAGGGTGCTCTTGCCCGCGCCCGAGTGCCCGACAACAAAGACAAATTCGCCCTTGTCGACGTGAAAGTTCACGTCTTTGAGGGCGACTGTGCCGTTGGGGTATATCTTGGTGACGTCAACAAAATCAATCATAAGCAGTTGTTCTCCGTGACAGGGGGCGACGGGCAAACCGCGGCGGCCCGACGGTTGCCCCGCCGTGCGCTGCCGCAACCGTTTTTTGGGGACCGCTCGGAATTCGCCCGCCGGTCTTGTCAGTATTTCGTGGGATTGCTGTCGAGGTACTTTTTGACCATGAGCGCGACCTTGAAGACAATCGCGTGGTCAAACTCGCGCAGGTCGAGACCTGTCAGCTTTTTTATCTTTTCGAGGCGGTACACGAGGGTGTTGCGGTGCACGAACAGCCCGCGCGACGTCTCGGAGACGTTGAGGTTGTTTTCAAAAAACCGCTGGATTGTGAAGAGGGTCTCCTGGTCGAGCGATTCTATCGAGCCCGTCTTGAACACCTCGCGCAGGAACATCTCGCACAGTGTCGTCGGAAGCTGGTAGATGAGCCGCGCGATGCCGAGGTTGCCGTAGGTGATGATCGAGTGCTCGGTGTCGAACACCTTGCCGACCTCGAGCGCGATCTGCGCGTCCTTGAACGAGCCCGCGAGCTCCTTGATGCCGGTGACCATGCTGCCGATTCCGACGACCGACTTGATATAGTGCTCACTCTCGAGGGTGTCGACGATCGAGCCCGCGAGCTTCTCGATATCCTTGAGCTCGATGCCGGGGCGCGCCTCCTTGACGATGACGGTGTCGTTCTCGTTGATGTTGAACACAAAGTCCTTCTGCTTGTCGGGGAACAGCTCGGAGATGATGTCGAGCGCCGAGATCTCGGTGCTCGAGACGACGCGGATGAGCAGCACGACGCGCACCACCTCGGTCGAGAAGTGCAGCTCGCGCGCCTTGGCGTACACATCCCCCGGCAGGATGTTGTCGAGCACGACGTTTTTGATGAAGTTTGTCTTGTCGTATTTTTCCTCAAAATACTGCTTGAGGTTGCCGATGGCGACGGCGGCCATCGAGACAAAGCGCCGCGCGTCGTCGTCCTCGCCGTCGACGAACACCGCAGTCGGGTCGTCGGGGCTCTGCCCGATGAGCTTGTAGGTGCACCCGTCAAGCTTAAAGACGCCGTCGTCGGTGCTCTCCCTCGGGGGGACGGCGCGAACCTCGCCGAGGCGGCTTAGGTCGCTGCAGGCGATGACCGTAGACTCCTCGTCCACCACGCCCACAACGCGTTCTACGGCGTCCCTCATTTGGTAAACAATGCCCTGATACAGTCTGTCCGCCATCTCTCAAGCCCTCCGCTAACGTATTTTTACAGGACGAAACACCGCCGGGTTCGTCATTTTACCCATCGTCAAAAGATATAGATTGAGCCCCAAATATATATATAGTTTACACAAGAGAAGTTTTTTTTGCAACACATTTAAACAAAATTCGTGTGCGTTATATGTGCATTTTTCCCCATAAACGCGGGGGATATCCGCGGACGCGGCGACGGGCCGCGCAAAAAGTTCGTTAAAATGCCTAAACGGGGCGCTCGCGGGGCAGCCGAAAGCCTCCCTGCTGCTCTCTCGGCGGCAGGAGGGCTGCATCCTTTTTGAACGGGGCGGCAGGGCGCCCTGTGCGCCGAGTCGGGGCGCGGTGCGCCCGAAAAAGGGCAAAAGACCGACATCCCGGCCCTGTGCGTCAAAGCGCAAAGCGTCAAGGCAGCGGGGCGCAGAGCGCGATGTAATCCCCTAAAAAGATGAGGGAATAACATCTCAGCCCCCACACGTCAAAGTACAAAAAGTCAAGGCAGCGGGGCGCAGGTCCGTCACGCAAAGAGGAGGTCGCTTAAAGCCGCAAAGTCGCGCAGCACAAGGTGCTCGGGGCGGATGTCGGGCGAAAGGGACAGCGCTTCAAACGCCGCGGCGACCGCCGCCTTGTCGCGCCCGAGGCCCGACGACAGGGCGTTGACCGCCGTTTTTCGCCGCTGCGAAAACGCGGCGCGGATGACCTTGAACATGGTCCCTTCGTCCCGTGGGCACACGGGCGGGTCGGTTCTGATATCGAGCTTTATCACGGTGCTCGTCACCGACGGCGGGGGCATAAAGCTGCCGGGCGAGACGTCGAACAGCATATGCGGCTCGCTGTAATAGCGCACCGCGAGGGTCACCGCGCCGCTCTCGCGGCTGCCCTCGGGGGCGCACAGCCGCTGTGCCGCCTCCTTCTGCACCATCGCCGCGACAAACTCGACGGGCGGGCGCTCCTCGAGCAGCTTCATGATGACGGGGCTTGTGATGTAATAGGGCAGGTTGCCCGCCGCCGCGGCGCGAAGGCCGCCGAAGCGGGATTGTATCAGTCCCGCTATGTCCGCCGACAGGATGTCGCCCTCGATGATCTCGACGTTGCGGAAGGGAGCGACATTTTCGCGAAGCCTCGGGATGAGCTCGCCGTCGACCTCGACGGCGAGCACCTTTTTTGCGCGCTTCGCGAGCTCGACGGTGAGCGCGCCGAGGCCAGGCCCTATCTCGAGCACCCCGAAGCGCTCGTCGATGCCGCAGCTTTCAACGAATTTGGGGCAGACGCCCGGATTGACAATGAAGTTTTGTCCGAGATGCTTTTTTGCCCGGACGCCGCGCTCAGGGGACGGCGGGTGACCGCCGCGGCCCGAGCCGTTATTTTTCATAGTCGGCATTGGGCTCGAACGCCATAAAGGGCAGCGGCGCGAGCTCGCGCAGCGTGTGCTCGTAGATCACGCCGTCGGGCCCCGAGCTGTAGACGGGCACGTCGAGGTCGCGGCAGAACTCGGTCATCACCTGGCGGCAGGCGAGACAGGGCGCGCTGTCGCCGCTGCCTCCGCCCACGACCGCGAGCGCCGTGTACTTTTTGCAGCCGGCGTTTACCATGCCGAAGACGGCGGTGCGCTCGGCGCACACCGTCATGCCGTAGCTTGCGTTCTCGATGTTTCCGCCGAGATAGACGTTGCCGTCCTCGCCGAGCACCGCGGCGCCCACCTTGAAGCGGGAGTAGGGGGCGTAGGCGTTTTCGCGCGCCTTCCAGGCGAGGTCGATAAGCTGTTTCTTGTCCATGATGCTGATATCCTCCGTTTTACAGGGTTGCAGGTGTGCCCGGGGCGGCCCCGCGGCCGCAGGGACGCGCAGGAGAGCCCGTCTCGCGCGGAGCGCACCCGATGATTTTGTCAAAAAGGGGAACACACTGCCTGCGGCCGAAAGCGCTCGGTGCGGGCCCTCGTGACGCGCCGCCTTATTTGTCGTAGTCGGCGTTGGGCTCGAACGCCATGAAGGGCAGCGGCGCAAGCTCCCTCACCGTGTGGTCCCAGATTTCGCCCGTGGTGCCCGAGAAGTAGACGGGCACGTCGAGGTCGCGGCAGAACTCGGTCATCACCTGGCGGCAGGCCATGCAGGACGAGCACTCCTCCTCGCAGCCGCACACGACCGCGATGGCGGTGTATTTTTTGCAGCCGGCGTTTACCATGCCGAAGATGGCGGTGCGCTCGGCGCACACCGTCATGCCGTAGCTTGCGTTCTCGATGTTGCCGCCGAGATAGACGTTGCCGTCCTCGCCGAGCACCGCGGCGCCGACCTTAAAGCGGGAGTAGGGGGCGTAGGCGTTTTCGCGCGCCTTCCAGGCGAGCTGCACCAGCTGTTCTCTTGTCATGGGATAAATACCTCGCTTTGTTTTATTGTGAACGTCCGCCGCGGCGCGCAACCCGACCCCGGGCGGCGCGCCGCGTGTCGCGGCCTGTCCCTATATTAAAATTATACCATACCGCGGCAAAAAATCTTGAATAAAATGCGAAAATATCTTATTATAGCTTAAAAGGCGGGCAGCGCGCCGCAAAACGGGGCCTGCAAGGGCTCTTTGGGGGCATGACCGTCCGCCTTTTCAGCGGCGTTTTGTCCTGAAAACGGCGATGATACTGCAACCGCACAGCGGGAGGTGTGATTGATGAGACGCGACAAGATAAACTACTATCTCGACATAGCCGACGCCGTCAGCAGACGCGGCACCTGTCTGCGCAGGAACTACGGCGCGATAATCGTCAACAACGACGAGATCGTGTCCACGGGGTATTCGGGCGCGCCGCGCGGGCGCAGAAACTGCTCCGACCTCGGGTACTGCCGCAGGATCAAGCTGAACGTCCCGCGCGGGCAGCGATACGAGATGTGCCGAAGCGTGCACGCCGAGGCAAACGCCATCATCAGCGCCGCGCGGCGGGACATGATCGGCGCGACCCTCTACCTCGTCGGGCACGAGGCGCCGGACGGGGCATACGTCGAGAACGCGAGCTCCTGCTCGATGTGCAGGCGGCTCATCATAAACGCCGGGATAAAAAACGTCATCATCCGAAACGACAGCGAGCGGTACACCGTCGTCGACGTCGAGAGCGAGTGGGTGGTGCACGACGACTCGCTCGGCGACGGGGAGGGCTATTGAGATGGGGCTGACCCTCGGGGTGGACGTCGGCGGCTCGACGACCAAGATAGCGGCGGTGGACGGGGACGGCGGGCTCAGGGCGGCGGTGCAGGTGCGCGCGGCCGACCAGCTGACCTCGCTGTACGGCGCGCTGGGGCGGCTTTTGTACGAGCAGGACATGTCGCTCGGCGACGTCGAGCGGATACGGCTCACGGGCGTGGGCGCGCACGCGGCCGAGGGGGACATCTACGGCATCCCCACCGAGCGAGTCGAGGAGTTTTTGGCGATAGGCCGCGGCGGGCTGCTGTTGACGGGCCTTGAGCGGGCGCTTGTCGTGAGCATGGGCACCGGCACCGCGTTTGTGAGCGCGGGGCCGGACGGCTGCCGCCACGTCGGCGGCAGCGGCGTGGGCGGCGGCACCCTTGTGGGCCTCGCGAAGGCGCTGCTCGACACCGACGACATCGACGCGATCATCGAGCTCGCCGAGGGCGGCGACCTCTCGCGGGTCGACCTCACCGTCGGCGAGATAAGCAGGGGAGGCATCCCCACCCTGCCGCCCGAGACGACGGCGGCAAACTTCGGCAGTCTCAAGAGCACCGCGACAAAGCGCGACCTCGCGCTCGGGCTTATCAACACCGTGTTTGAGACCGCCGGGGTGATGGCGTCCTTTGCACACAGGGACGGGGCGCCTGTCGTCGTGACCGGCACGATGGCGACCCTGCCGCAGGCGAAGGGGGTTTTTGAGGGGGTGTCGCGCCTGTTCGGGGCGCGGTTTGTCCTCCCCGAGAGGGCCGCGTTTGCGACGGCGCTGGGCGCGGCGTCGCTGCGCGCCGTCTGACGGCGGGGAGCGACGGCGGCCGCCTGTGCCCCGGCGCACGGGGCGCCCTTCGTGACACGGCGGGCCACGCGCGGTTTTCGGGGAGTCGGTGCCCGCGTGAATCGTCAATCTGCGGGGCGCAGGCCCCTTAAAAGAGGAAAGGAATTGTAAAAATGTCGCTTAAGCTTGTTATCTTTGACCTCGACGGGCTGATGATGGACTCCGAGCGGTTCATCTACGAGATATGGAAGGGGATATTCGAGGAGCACGGCCGCGCGCTGACGCTCGAGCAGTACACCGTCTGTCTCGGCCACTCGGAGGAGTGGTGCGCGCAGTACGCGAAGGGGCTTTGCCCCGAGATTGACCCCGTGCAGCTGCTGGCGAGAACCAAGCAGATCGCCGCCGAGAGCTATCTCGGCGGCAAGATCCCCGCCAAAAAGGGGCTCTATTCGCTGCTCGACTTTCTCGACCGAAGCGGGGTAGGCTACTGTGTGGGCAGCTCCAACAGCCGCGTCAACGTCACGGCGTCGCTCGCCTGTATGCGGCTTGACCCCGTGCGCTTTAAGGGGATCATCACGGGCGACGACGTCAAAAACTGCAAGCCCGACCCCGAGATATTTCTGACCTGCGCCGGGCGCTGCGGCGCAAAGCCGGACGAGTGCCTTGTACTCGAGGACTCGAGCGCGGGGGTGCTCGCGGCGCATGCGGCGGGCATAAACTGTGTGATGGTGCCCGATCTGCTCGCCCCGAGCGACGAGATCCGCGCGCTCGCGCACGCCGTTGTGCCGAGCCTTGACGAGGTGCGCGAGGTCGTGGGACGGCTCGCGGAACAGGGATAGCCCCTCTTGCGCGTTTGACGCACGGCCGGGCCGTTTATCTGTCGGCAGGAGCAAAAGCGCCGAAGCCTTTCTTTTGTTTAAAGGCTTCGGCGCTTTTTGTATGGGTGAGCCTAAGCCGCGGCAATGGGCTGCTCGGACGACGGAGCTTTTCGGCGACATCTCCTCGGTCGGCCGACACCGACAGCCCCCTTGCCGCGTGTAATCGGAACAATAGCTCGCCGCTCGGTGCGGTCTTTTTGCGCCTTTCGGGCTGTTGTTCCCTAAGCTCGGCCGTTCGGTAAGGAAACCCGAGGGAAAAGGCCTGTCGAAAAATAAGAATACAAAAGTTGAAGAATAAGGTTACAAAAACGCTGTACCGGCATGAAAAAACTCAAGATTTGCAGCGAGCCTCCCAAAGCCTCCCCGGCGCAGCCCGAACGTCCCAAAGAATGTGCGGCGGCAGGTATCCCGCCGCCGCACAAAGCGCAAAGGCTTATATTGTTATTTCGTGCCGAAGATGCGGTCGCCCGCGTCGCCGAGGCCGGGGACGATGTAGGCGTTCTCGTTGAGCACGGGGTCGAGCGCGGCGCAGTAGACGGGCACGTCGGGGTGGTCGTTCTGCATGCGCTCAAGCGCGGGGGGCGCGGCGACGATGCACACGAGGCGAAGATCCTTGCAGCCCTGCTTTTTGAGATAGCTTATCGCCGCCGACGCGCTGCCGCCCGTGGCGAACATCGGGTCGAGCACAAAGACGATGCTGTCCGCTATGTTCTCGGGCAGCTTGCAGTAGTATTCGACGGGCTCATGGGTCTCGTGGTCGCGATAGAGGCCGATGTGCCCGATCTTTGCCTTGGGCAGCAGCTGCTGCACCCCGTGCACCATGCCGAGCCCCGCGCGCAGGATGGGCACGAGGGCGATGGGCCGGTCGGCGAGCACCTTGGTTTTGGTTTTGGCGACCGGCGTCTCGATCTCGATCTCGGTGAGGGGCAGGTCCTTGGTCACCTCATACACCATGAGGGTCGAGACCTCCTCGACCAGCTCGCGGAAGTCCTTGGTGCCGGTGCGCTTGTCGCGCATGAGCGACAGCTTGTGCTGGATGAGGGGATGGTCGAAGATAAAGGCGTTTGCTTGCTGCATGTTGTGCTCCTTTCGGTTGCGGGGGCGGACGCCCCGACGGGTGGTGGGTGGCCCCAAATCGCTTCGGGTACAAAAAAACCGCCTCTAAAGGCGGCGGAGGGATAATTCGGCGCAAAGGCCGATAAAAAACGAAAAAAGAAGGGCAAAAACAGCGGCCCCGTTCGCAAAACAAGCGTTCACCATGCTGCCCTACCCCCTTTTTTGTCTTGCAGCATTATATAACAATGTTCCCCGCTTGTCAACGGCGGCGGGGCAAAGCTTTGCCCCGCACCCCGCGCCGCATAGGACGCACCGGGGACGGGGCGGATTTGTTCTGCGCGGGAGTACGCTGCGGGGCGCTCAGTTGTCGCCCGCGGGGGTCGCCGAATCGTAGGGGAATTTGTCCTGCTCGCGCAAAAAGTCGACGGCACTTTGGGCCGCCGTGCGCCCGGTGTCGACGGCCTGCGAGACCGAGTAGCCGAAGCCGGGGTATCCGTCGCCGAAAAACGCGCCGTTTGCGCACTCTCCCGCAGCGAAGAGCCCTTCGACGACCCCGCGCGACGACGAGACGACGCGGCAGCCGCGGTCGGTCGTGACGCCCCCCGTCGTCCCGAAGCAGCGAAGCTCGTACGGCACGGCGTAGAAGGGCGCGGTGTCGACGGCGGTCATGCAGTCGGCGGCCTTGCCGTAGTAGTCGGCGCCGCCCCTGCGGCAGATGTCGTTGTAGGTGCGCACCGTGTCGGGCACAAGCCGCGCGTCGATGAGCCGGGAAAGCTCCTCAAGGGTGTCGGCCGACTTTATCTCGCCGCTCTCGAGCCCCTCGGCAAAGGCGTCGCTGTACCCCTTGCTGTCGACGATGAAGTAGGCGGTAGAAAAGCTCTCGCGCGCGGTGAGCGCCGCGGCCTTTGCGACGCCGCTCGCGTCCTCGCGCACAAACCTGTCGCCGTCGGGGGTGACGAGCACGCCGTCCGTCCGCCCGTTTGAGCCGCCGACAAAGTCGTACAGCTCGAGCATGGCGCCGAAGCTCGAATCGATCGACCCGCCCGCCGCGAGGGCCAGCTCGAGCCCGTCGCCGGTGCTGCCGGGGGAGGTGACGGTGCTCCACTCCTTCGGGCCGATGAGGTCGTTTATCAGGTCGATGTTGTTGCCGAAGCCGCCCGCCGCAAGGATCACCGCGGGCGCGTTTACCGTGAGGATGCCCTCGCCCGTGACCCGCGCGCGCACCCCCGTGACGGTGCCGGTGATGTCAAGGCAGACGTCGTACACCCGCGCGTCGCAGATTATGCGCACGCCGAGCGAGAGCGCGCGCTCGACAAGCGCCTCGACCGCGCCCCCGCCGCCCGCGTTGCCCTGTTCGTCGACGAGCAGGTGAAGCCGTGCGGGGACCGAGCCGTCCGCGCTGTGGGAGTACAGGGAGGACGACACGCCGACGCCGCTCAGCTTTAAAAAGCCGAGGTTGTCCGCCGAGCGCTCGCCGAGACTCAGCACCCGCGAGCTGCTCGCGCCCTCGCCCGCGGCCTCAAGCCAGGCCGCGGCAAACGACGTCGGGTTGTCGTCGACATAGTTGTAGCGCTGCTCGTCGGTTGAGACGGCGGCGAAATAGCCGAAGCTGCGCGCGAGCGAGCCGCCCGGCACGCCGAGCTTTTCGAGCACGACGACACGCGCCCCGCTCTCGGCCGCCTCGATTGCGGCGCAAAGACCCGACGCGCCCGCGCCGACGATCGCAATGTCGGCGTCCTCATATCGGTATTCATATTTTGCGGGAATCGCTTTAAAAATCTGGCCGTCGGTAAGACCGGCCGAGCGAAGCGCCCGCTCGGCGGCCGACATGACGGCGCTGCTGGTGACGGTCGCGCCCGAGATAAGCTCGACGGACAGGCTGCCCGCCTCGTTTATCCGCTTGACCATCGCCTGCGCGGCCATGCTGCCGAGACCCGCGCGCTCGGTGCAGCTTGAGAGCGACAGCGAAAAGGCCCCGTCGGCGTCCACCGACGCCTGCACGCCGACAGAGCCCGAGTAGCCCTCGACCGTCACGGCCGCCTCACCCGCCGCACAGGCCGACAGCAGCATCGTCACCGCCGCCGCACAGGACAGCACTGCGGTTATTCTTTTGTTCAAGCGTGACCCTCCCGAAGCGTGGTGGAATTGTCGTTTAGCTATAGTATATGCGCGCTTTGCGCGCTTAATCCGCGGGGATGAAGCGGGAGACAAACCGGGCGACCGTCTCGCGGTAGAGCGCGGGGTCGGCAAAATAGCTCACCCCGTGCCGCGCGCCTTCGACTCGCAGGCACTCCTTCTCGCGCGGGTGGGCGTCGTACAGCCGCTTTTGCATCCAGAACGGGACGACGTCGTCGGTGGTGCCGTGGATGAACAGCATCGGCGTTCTGCTCGACTTGATTGCGTCGAGCGCGCTGACCTCGTTAAAGCTGTAGCGGGCCTCGACGCGGCAGATGAGGTCGGCCGTCGCGAGGATGGCGTCCTTGAGGGGCAGAAAGGGCAGGTGGTGCTGGAGATGGTAGGCAAACGAGCCGCGCGCGTCGCTGAAGCCGCAGTCCTCGACCGTGCATTTGACGTTATCCGGCAGGTCGTCCTGCGCCGACGCCGTGATGACCGTCGACGCGCCCATCGAGATGCCGTGCATCACGATGCGGCTTTGGGGGAACAGCTCGCTCAGCAGCTTGAGCCAGGCTACCATGTCGCGGCTCTCAAGCCCGCCCATGCCGATGTACCTGCCGTCGCTCTTGCCGTGGGCGCGCTGGTCGGGGGCAAAGACGTTGAAGCCGAGCTCGCGGTACATCCTGCTGATGAACCCCATCTCGCCCGAGACGCATTTGTGGCCGTGCACAACCAGCGCGAGCCGGTCGGTCGGCTTCTCGGCATACAAAAGGTGCCCGGTGAGGGTGAGGCCGTCGTGCGAGCACACCGTGTGCCGCTCGAGGGGCTGCGAGTTCCACCATATGTTGCCCTCGCGGGCGGATATCCTGAACGGAGAGGTGCCCGACGGGGAGAATGCGTCGGGCGAGTCGCACTCGGGGTCAAAGTTGTAGTCGTGGTAGTTGTCGCGAACGATCCCGCTGTTAAACGCGAGACGCGCCGCCGCATACACCCCGCCCGCCGCAGAGCCGAGGGCGGCGAGGCCGAGACCGAGCATTTTTCTTGAGGCCACCGGGGCCACCTCCCTTTCGAGCAAAAAGACGCGCGCCCGTTTTCGGCCGCGGGCGGGTGTGCCCCGGGCGCGCGACACGCGTCGAAAAAACGCTTCTCAAGCGTATTATACACATATTTTTCGGGCTTTTCAATGAAAACCGCAACAAAATACGGGGCGGGGCCCCGCGCAAAAGGAAAATCGAGAAAAAAGACTTACAACGCGGCCGAAAAATTTGTTATAATTACAATAATAAAGGTGACGGACACGCGCGTTTTGCGGGCGCGGCGTCCGCGGGAACAGGAGGATGCCCGAGCGGCGCGGGCTGCGCGCCGCCCGTGACGGGGGTGACCGGGGGGAGGTAAGCACAGTGTACGGTGTAGGGGACAATGTGGTTTACGGAAGCACGGGGGTGTGCCGGATAGAGGACATCGTCGAGCGAACGATGCCGGGGGATTCGAAGGGACGGAATTATTTTCTCTTGAGGCCGCTCTACAACAGCCCGTGCAGCATCTACGCACCGGTCGAGGGGGGCAAGGTGTTCATGCGCCGGGTCATGAGCAGGCGGGAGGCCGAGGACCTCATCGACGCGATACCGACCGTCGCCGCCGAGACGCTCGACGCGGGGGCCGTGAGCGAGGCCGTTGAGCACTACAAGAGCGTGATCAACAGCCACGACTGCCTCGAGCTCGTGGGGCTTACCATGTCGATGTACCAAAAGAAGCAGGACAGGGAGCAGAGTAAGCGGCGCTTCGGCTCGGTGGACGAGCGGTACATGAAGCGCGCCGAGGAGCTGTTGTTCGGCGAGCTCGCGTGCGCGCTCGGCATCGGCTTTGACGACGTGCGGGGATATATCGCCGAACGGCTTTCGGACGCCGGGGAGAGGGCCTCGGGCGAGGGGTGAGATCGGCGGGGAGGCCGAAACCGGGCGGCAATACCGAATGGGCCGGGATGTACGGTACGGGGCGGCCGAATGTCCTTTGTCCCGCAAGCCGACAGGGCGCGGGTGCCGGGGGCGGTGTTTTGCCCCGCGAGAGGCCAAACGGCGCCCCGACTATAAAATGATTGACTTAACACGCTCTATCGCTTACAATTGTTTTTGGCTTTATGACAAGTGCCAAGCCGAGAGGCAGGCGTATTTTGTGCTGTGCCGGCGCGTGGCAGCCGGCGCGGCCTTGACGGGAGGTGTCGGACATGCGCGACGGCTATGTTTCGCCGCTCGGCGGAAGGTACGCGAGCGGGGAGATGCAGTATATCTTTTCGGATGAGCGCAAGTTCAGAATGTGGCGCAGGCTGTGGCTGACGCTCGCCGAGCAGGAGAAGAGGCTCGGCCTCGCCATAACCGACGAGCAGCTCGACGAGATGCGCGAGCACCTCGACGACATCGACTTTGCGCGCGCCGACGAGTACGAGAAGCGGACGCGGCACGACGTCATGGCGCACGTGCTCGCGTTCGGCGACGCCTGCCCGGGGGCGCGGGGGATCATCCACCTCGGCGCGACGTCCTGCTATGTGAAGGACAACGAGGAGATGACCGCCGCGAGGGACGCGCTCGATCTCATCGAAAGGCGGCTGGCCGATGTCATTGCCGCCCTGTGCCGCTTTGCCGAGAGCACAAAGGACATCCCCACCCTCGGCTATACCCACCTGCAGCCGGCGCAGCCGACCACCGTGGGCAAGCGCGCCGCACTGTGGGCCTCGGGTTTTTTGGGCGACCTGCTCGACGTGCGATATGTCAAGGACAGCCTTGAGCCGCTCGGCTGCAAGGGCACGACGGGCACGGGCGCGAGCTTTTTGGAGCTCTTTGACGGCGACCGCGACAGGGTGTTCGCGCTCGACGACGCGGTCGCGAAGAGCATGGGCTTCAAAAAGAGCTGCGACGTCGCGGGGCAGACCTACAGCCGCAAGCAGGACTACAGGGTTCTGTCGGCGCTGTCGTCCTGCGCGCAGAGCGCCTACAAGTTCGCGGCCGACATGCGGATCTTGCAGGGCCTCAAGGAGCTTGAGGAGCCGTTCGGCAGACAGCAGATAGGCTCGTCCGCCATGCCCTACAAGCGCAACCCCATGCGGTGCGAGCGGATATGCTCGCTTGCGCGGTATGTCATAAACGACGCGCAGAACGCGGCGTTCACCGCCGCCGACCAGTGGCTCGAGCGGACGCTCGACGACTCGGCGAACAGGCGCATGTCGATCTCCGAGGCGTTTTTGGCGCTTGACGGCGTGCTGCTGCTCTGCCGCGAGACGGCGCAGGGCATCGTGGTCAACGGCGCGGTCATCGACGCGGCGCTTAAGCGAGAGCTGCCGTTTATGGCGAGCGAGAACATCCTGATGGAGGCGGTCAAGCGCGGCGGGGACAGGCAGACCCTTCACGAAAAGCTGCGCGTGCTGTCGCAGCGCGCGGGCGAGCGGATAAAGCGCGAGGGCCTCGACGGGCAGCTGCTTGAGAGCGTCGCCGCCGACGCCGACTTCGGCCTCACGCGCGAGGAGATAGACGGCCTGTGCGCGGGCGACCGCCTGTGCGGCACGGCCGCCGAGCAGACCGAACGCTTTGTGGAAAAAGCGCGCAGAACGCTGTATGAGCTCGGGCTTTCGCCCGAAGAGCAAAAGGAGAAATCACTATGATAAGAGCAATTGTCGGGGCAAACTGGGGCGATGAGGGCAAGGGGAAGATAACCGACGCGCTCGCCGAAAACGCCGACATCGTCATACGCTTTCAGGGGGGCAGCAACGCGGGCCACACCATCGTCAACGGGTACGGCAAGTTCGCGATGCACCAGCTGCCGTCGGGCGTCTTCAACAGCCGCGTGACAAACGTCATCGGCAGCGGCGTCGCCCTCTCGGTCGAAAACTTCAAGTCCGAGCTCGACATGCTCGCCGAGCGCGGGGTGCCCGCGCCGAGCGTCATGGTCTCGGACAGGGCGCAGGTCGTCATGCCCTACCACAAGCTGCTCGACGCCTATGAGGAGCAGCGGCTGTCCGACAAGAGCTTCGGCTCGACGCGTTCGGGCATCGCGCCCTTTTACTCGGACAAATACGCCAAGATAGGCTTTCAGGTGAACGAGCTGTTTGCCGACGACGAGTATATAGCCGAAAAGATCGAGCGGGTGTGCACCCTCAAGAACGTCCTGCTCGAGCACCTCTACCACAAGCCGCTGCTGCGGGCGGACGAGCTGACGGCCACCGTCCGGGAGTACCGCGAAATTCTCAGACCCTACGTCGCGGACACCTTCAGCTTTTTGTACGACGCGAATAGGCAGGGCAAAACCATCCTGCTCGAGGGGCAGCTCGGCTCCCTTCGCGACATCGACTTCGGCATCTATCCCATGACGACGTCGTCCAACACCATCGCGGCCTACGGAGCGGTGGGCGCGGGGCTTCCCTCGGGCGACATCACCGACGTCATCGCGGTCGTCAAGGCTTATTCAAGCTCGGTGGGCGCGGGCGAGTTTGTCAGCGAGATAACGGGCCCCGAGGCCGACGAGCTGCGCAACCGCGGCGGGGACGGCGGCGAGTACGGCGCGACGACGGGCAGGCCCCGCCGCATGGGCTGGCTCGACCTCGTCGCAAGCCGCTACGGCGTGCGGGTGCAGTCGGCGACCGAGGTGGCGCTGACCGTCGTCGACGCGCTGTCCTATCTCGACGAGATCCCGGTGTGCGTGGCGTACGAGATCGACGGCGTCGAGACCCGCAGGTTCCCGACGACAATCGAGCTCAAAAGGGCAAAGCCCGTCCTCAAGACCTTCAAGGGCTGGGGACGCGACATAAGGGGCATCAAGCGCTACGACGAGCTGCCCGCCGAGTGCCGCGCCTACATCGAGTTCGCCGAGGAGTTTATCGGGGTGCCGATAAAGATCATTTCCAACGGGCCCCGCCGCGAGGACGTCATATACAGATAACCGCTTTTGCGGGGCCCTTGCGCGCCGCGCGGGCAGGGGTTTAGGTCGACACGGGCAGAAGAAACAGAAAATAAAGAATAAAGGATACAGCCTCCCGACATCCCGGGGAAATTTTTCCGGGGAAAGCCGGGCGGCTGTATCCTTTTTTGCGTTTTTCAGTCGGCCGTCTGCGGGGCGCGTAAAGAAATCTGTCACGGAGTGACCGAAGATGGTCACCCTTGCCCTTGGAGGCTTCCTTGCCGAACGGCCGTGCTTAATAGGAACGAAAGCCCGAAAGGCGCATACTATCGCGCCGCATGTCAAACGTCCGTTCCATTGCCATTTGACCGCTCCGCGCGGCAGATGCGCGTCGTAATCGGTAGGACGGCCGACAGGGTTCACGGGATATATGTGGAACCGCCGCGCGGCGTTCGTCTTATGCGCGGGAAGGGAGGTTTTGGCTCGCGGCAAGCCCGGCTCCCGCTTACAGCTCGACGTACCCGCCGAGGGCGAAGGAGTAGACGACGCTCTTGAGCACGGGCAGGCCGAGCCGCTTGTGTACGGCACGGCGGTACAGCTCGATCTGGCGGGCGTAGACCCGCCCCAAAACGGCGATGTCGGTGATGTTGTCGGTCTTGTAGTCGACGAGCACCACCCCGCCCTCGACGGGGACGACGCAGTCGGCGACGCCCTGCACGAGCACCGTGTCGCCCTCGCCCGCGAGCGGATCGATCTCCCTTGCGGGCAGCGTGTCAAAGAACGGGTACTCCCGCATGAGGGAGTCGGCGTTTGCGGTGATGAACCTGCCGAGTTCGCCCGCGAACAGGGTGCGCAGCGCGTCTCTGTCGAGCGCGTCCGCCTGCTCGGGGGACAAAAACTCGCGCGCCGTCAGGCGCTCGATCTCACCCTCGAGGTCGCGGGACGCGGCCGCATAGTCGGCGTACTGCATAAAGGCGTGCATCGCGCTGCCCTTTTCGTAGGGCAGCATCTCGCCCCGCGCGAAGGACGGCTGCTCGATGCGCTCGGAGCGGGTCTCCTTGACAAGGTCGGACACCGACACCCGCAGGGGGTAGCTCGCCCCCGCGGCGGGCGGGTGCGCGGCGATATCCGCAAGCTGCGCGACGTCGTCGGGGTCGGGCGGCGGCAGGGGCGGCGCCTGGACGGGCTTGCTCTGCTCCGGGGGCTCGACCACCCGTATCGCGCACGGGCCGAGCCGCGCTTCGCCCTCGAGCGCGCGGGTCAGCTCCCCGCCGGGCGCCGCTGCCGACGCCAGCAGCACCCAGTCGAGCCAGCTTTTGCACCTGCCCACCATATACTCGTCGAGCTTCCCTCTGCCGAAAAGCTCAAACTTGTCGGGCAGCTCCTCTGGCTTGGCGCTGCGGCCGATGATAAACAGGCGTTCCCTCGCGCGCGTGAGCGCAACGTACAGGATGCGCATCTCCTCGCCGACCGCGGCGCTGCGCTTTTCGAGCGACAGCGCGTTGTAGGCGGGCAGCTTTTTTTTGTACATCGGGGCGTCTCCCCCGCCGCCGAGGCGCACCCGCATCCCCGCGCCGAGCGTGCGCGAAAACAGCACCGAGTCCTGATAGCTGTCCTGTGTGTTAAAGGGCTTGTCGGCGTCGACGACAAAGACGATCGGCCACTCGAGCCCCTTCGCGCCGTGCGCCGAGACGATGCGCACCTCGCTGCCGGCGCTCCGCGCGGGCGGGCAGCGCACAAGCCCCTTTTTGCGCGCGTTTTCACAGACGGCGAGAAACTCGCCGAGGGTGGTCCCGCGCGCGTCCGAGTCGGCGGCGCGCGCGTAAAAGCTGCGCAGGTTGGCGAGCCTGCGGTCGAGGTCGGGCCCCGCGCAGAGCAGCAACTCGGCGTTGTACGCATCGTTTATATACCGCAAAAGCTCGCTCACGGGCGAGCGGGCGGCGAGGTTCCGAAGCCCCTTTACCGCATCGCAAAACCGCCTTGCCCGCTCGCAAGAGAGGGTTAAGAGACGCGAAAACAGCGGGGCCCTGCGCGCGCCCGCCTTGGCCTCGGCGAGGTCGTCGGGCGTGAGGGCGAACAGTGGGGAGAGGGCCGCCGCGGCGACGTCGACATCGCGAAGGGGGTTGTCGGCCGCGCGCAGCAGCGACACAACGCACGCGACCTCGGACGCCTCAAAGAGATTGTCGCTCTCGGCCCCGCCCGCGGGGATGCCGAGCGCCGCGAGCTCGTCGAGAAAGGCCTCGGTGCGTCTTGCGGGGGAGCGCATGATTACCGCAAAATCCCCGGGTGCGCAGGGGCGCGGGACGCCGTCCCTGCCGAAGACGGGGGTTTTGTCGTCGAGCATCCGGCGTATCCTGTGCGCGATACAGCGCGCCTCGTCCCGCAGCTTGTCCGAGCGCACAATCTCCACGCACATTTCGCCCGAAAAGGGCGGCTGCTTTGTCCCGCAGCGCAGCACCTCGCCGCCCGTGTAGTCGACGCCGCCGTTCGCCGCCGTCATGATGCCGCCGAAGACGGCGTTTATCCCCTCGATGACCGCGGGGCAGCTTCGGAAGTTTTCGCTCAAAAACAGGTTGCGGGGGAAGCCGCCCGCCTCGCCGCCCGCCGCGAGCCTGTCCGAAAAGATCTTGGGGTCGGCGCTTCTGAAACCGTATATGCTCTGCTTTATATCGCCGACAAAAAACAGGTTGCTCTCGTCCCGGGAGACGAGCTTGAAGATCATGTCCTGCACGGCGTTGGTGTCCTGGTACTCGTCGACCAGGATGCAGTCGAGCTCGTCGCGCACTGCGAGGGCGGTGTCGCTCGGCCCCCCGTCCTCGCCCGTCAGCAGGGTGAGGGCCAGCCGCTCGAGGTCGCAGAACTCGAGCGCGCGCTTTTCAAGCTTTAGGCTCATGAGCTCCCGGCTGAAGACGTGCTGCGCGAGAAACAGCGTCTCGAGATGGGCCCCCGTGAATTCGCCGGCGGCGCGAAAATCGTCGCTCGTGAAGCAGAAGCAATCCTTTTTGAGGTCGTCTGCCGTGCCCTTGACCCGGTTGCGCAGCGCCCGGATGCGCTTCGCACAGGCCTTGTTCTGCCCGCGGTACTGCCCGAGACCCTCGAACTTAAAGCCCGAGACGAGCTCAACGCAGCGGTCCCAATCCCCCTTTTCGAGCGCTTCGCCGAGCGCCGAAACGAACCGCAGATCGCTTTGCAGGGCGCTTGCGTATTTTGCGTATATCTCACCGTCGCTTTCCGCCTCGCCGAGCGCGCGTCCCAAGAGCCGCTTGCAGGATGCGAGCGCGGACGACGCGTGCCCGACGAGGTACGCCCCTATGCGGGACGGGCGGGGAAAGGCGCGTGTGAGCTCGGCGCGGCAGAAGTTCTCCCACTCGTCGGGATAGGGCACAAGCCCGTAAAAGTCAAACAGCGCTTCGATTGTCTTCGGGACCTCGTCGTCGCTGCGCGAGCGCCCGAACAGGTCGCAAAGCGCGCGAAAGCGCTCGCCGTAATCTGAATACATGGTCTCGAGGGTGCTGTCCATGGCGCGCTCGCGCAGGGCCGCCGCGGTGCTCTCGTCCGCGACGGAAAAGTCGGGCGGGATGTCAAGGGAGGAGAAGTGTTCCTTTAAAAGGGAGGTGCAGAACGCGTGCACCGTGCTTATCCTCGCCCGCTTGATAAGGGAGAGCTGACGGCGGACGAGCGGGTCGCCGGGGCGCTCGGCGGCGAGCTCGAGCAGCCGCCGCTTTATGCGAAACGAGACCTCCTCGGCGGCGGCCCTCGTGTAGGTGACGACCAAAATTCGGTCGGCGTCGACGGGGTTTTCGCCGCACAGCAGCGAGACGACCCGCTCGGTCAGCACCGACGTCTTGCCGCTGCCCGCCGCCGCCGACACCAGCACGCTGCCGCCGCGCAGCTCCACCGCGAGGCGCTGGCTTTCGGTAAAGTTTTCCCTCATTTTTTGTCCTCCTCGCCGAACGGGTCTGAGACGGGGTCAAGCTGCCGCGTGCGGGTTATGCGGTCCCTGCGGCACACCGCACGGTAGCCGCAGTATTCGCAGGGGGATTGATCCTCTCTCTTCTTTTGCGCGGGCAGCGGCGCGATGTCGCCGCCGTAGATGCCGTCCGCCATGTCGCACACGAGCTTTTCGATGTGCGCCCTTATCCGCGAGAATTTTTCGGACGAGGCGAAGCGGTGCATTGTTTTGGCGGATCTCTTCGGGATGTATACCCCTGCGTCGTCGCGCTCCATCGCGCGGATGACTCGCTCGTCGTCGAGGATGAGGCCCTTCGCGCAGTAGGATTTTTTGACATCGGCGTCGTCGGGCGAGTCGGCGCCCGGCAGTTTGGGGTCGGCGGGCAGGTAGAGCACCCCCGACGGCACCGGCGCGCCGCCGTAGCGCCCGTCTGAGTTCTCGCACAGGGTGAACAGGTAGACGAGCATCTGGCTGTCGAGGCCGTAGTACACGTCGCTGAGACTGAAATCCTTGGCGCCCGTCTTGTAGTCGACGACGCGAAGGTAGCTCTTTTCGTCCTCCGACTCGTATACGTCGACGCGGTCGACACGCCCGACGAGCTCGACTGCGTGCCCCGCGGCCGAGGTGAAGACGAGCGGGCGCACCCCGCCCTGCCCGCCGATGGGCAGCTCAAAGTCGCGCGGGGTAAAGCCGCTTTGCAGCTGCTCTGCCTTGATGTGGGCCATGAGCCGCACCGACTGCGCTTTGAGCCTGTCCGCAAGATAGCGCACGCGCGGCCTCGCGGCGCTCTCGCCGAGCACCGCGGCGACAAACTCCTCGGCCGCGTCGTCGCACGCCGCCCTGAGCTGCCCGTCCGGCACCCGTCGAATGTCGCCCCCGAGCCGGCGCATGACCCCCTCGGTCACGGCGTGGACAAAGGTTCCGGCCGAGGCGGGACTTATCTCGGCCTTTTGCAGCGGGAGGATGCGCAGCATACTGCGCATAAAAAAGCTGAACGGGCACTGTTCATAGTCCTCGATCCTGCTCGGGGAGAGGACGGCGCGCTCCCCGATGAGTGCGGCGGCGTTGCTTGGGTTTTTGAGGGACAGCTCGGGCTCGCCCGACGCGCCCTGCACCGCGCGGCATGCCTCGGGGAACCGCGACAGCACGGCGGCAGCGGCGCCGCGGTCGCCGCGATAGAGGGCGCGCGCGAAAAAGTCGGCCGCCGTCCGCTCGTTGACGACCCCGCCGAAGCGGGTGAGGGTGATGGGAAAGGGCCCCGGCTCGAATGCCGCGCGGATGTCCGCGAGCTCGGCCGAGGGCTGCAGCGGCGCGCCCGAGGGGGCGGTCTTGCAGCAGCTGAGATAGACGCGCTCGTCCGCGCACGAGAGGGCGCGGTAGAGATAGAACCGCTCGGCCCCCTCGTCGTTGGCGAAGCTCGTGGGCAGCTCGGCGCCGAGCTCGCCCAGCATCTCGCGCTCGCGATAGCTCAGCAGAGGCGGCTCGGCGGGGGCCGCGGGAAACACCCCCTCGTTGAGGCCCGAGACAAACACGGCGCGCGCCCCCTCGACGCGCGAGCGCGCGGCGTCGCACAGCGTCACGCAGCCCGCGCGCAGCGGCACGTCGCCGAGCGGGGTGGACGCCGCGATGACGCCGAGCAGTTCGGCGGTCTCGGCGGGGGACATCTCGTCCCCCCGCACCAGCTCATACAGCTGCCCGAGGGCCGAGAACGCGAGGTTTGCCTCGCGCACGGCGTCGTCCCCCGCGTCGGTTATCCGCTTGAGGCCGCCGAGCCGGACGAGCAGCCGGTAGCACGCCGTCAGCTGCTCGCCCGCGCTTTTTTGCGCCCGCACCTGCCCGTAAAAGGGCTCGAGCGCCTCGGCAAGGCGGCGGCGCACGTTGTTTATCCGCAGCAGCAGCTCGTCCGAGCCCTCGCTTTTGTCATTGTATCCGTCGGGCGGGCCGGTGAACGGCTTGAACCAGTCGTCACCGTCGGGATCCCACACAAAGCAGTAGTTTTCAAGCAGTGAGACATCCCCGCCGTCGACGTCGGTGAGGCCGGATTTTAACAGCCCCAGCACCCGCTCGGTCGTGAATGCGGAGCACAGGCCCAGCGCCGCCCTGAAAAAGACGACGACGGGGGAGTAGGACAGGTTTTTATTGCTGTCGGTGAAGAAGGGCACGCCGTAGCTCAAAAACGCGCGCTCATATGCCGCGCGGTACCGCTCGAGGTCGCGCACGACGACGGCGATCTCGTCGAAGCGGCAGCCCTGCGACGCGGCAAGGCGGCGTATCTCGGCGGCGGTCACGTACGCCTCGTCATAGACGTCGTCCGCCTCGTAGAAACAGAGCCCGTCCGAGCACCGGGGCGGGGTACCCGCCGCGATGTAGCCCTCGAGCGAGCGCACCCCCGCGCCCTTTTTGTGTGCAGTCGGGGGCAGAACGGTGACCCCGCAGTCGAGCCCCGCCCCCTTTGCGAGCGCATAGAGCCTGCGCGCGCTTCTCGCCGTCAGCGAAAAGCAGCCGTCGTCGGGTGAGTCGAACGCGTCAAGGGTGAGGGTGACGGTGACCTCGCGCGCCTCGCGCGCCGCCTCGCACAGCAGGCTGCACTGCGGGGTCGAAAAGCCGGAAAACCCGTCGACATACACCTGCCTGTCCGCGAACAGGGTGCTTTTTGGGATGAGCGCGCAGGCGGCGTCCATCTCGCTTGCGGTGTCGAGCCGTCCGCTTCCGAGCAGCTCGTCATACCTGCCGAGGATGAGCGACACCTCGCGCAGCTTTTGCGCCGTCAGCGGCTTTTGACAGCGAAGCGACGCGTCGAGCAGCTGCTCGGGCGTGATACACACGTTTTTGAGCTCGCCTATCAGCTCGGACACCATTGTGTAAAACGAGCGGTCGCGGCGGTGGCGGCGAAACAGCTTGATCTCGCCGCCGAGTGAGACGAGCGCGCGGCGCACAAAGCACACCCGCGCCGCCTGCGACACCCGCTCGCGCGCGACGCCGCCGAGCTCGTCGAACAGGCGGGCGCATAGCTTTTTAAAGCTCATAACCTCGGTGAAGCCCGCAAGGCTGCCCGCAAAGCGCCGCGAGACCTCGCGCTCGGCGGCAAACGAGCTCTGCTCGGGCACGAGGATGATCGAGCGGATCCCCTTTTCGGCGCACCCGAGCGCCGACGCAATGCAGTGTTCGGTTTTGCCCGTCCCCGAGCGCCCCAAGACAAGATTGAGCATCTTTTCCTCCGCCGCGCGCCGCGCATCCGGGCTTAAGGCGTCCCTGCCTCGGCCCCGGCGCTTGATGTTTTTAATCTATACAAATGATATCCCATCGCGGCGCGATATTCAAGGGAGGGGCAGGGCGGGGTGAAGGGGATAAACACCGTGTCAACGGCTCCCCCGCGGATATTCAGGTGAAACGCGGGGGGCGGGGCGTCGGGCGAAAGGGGGACGGGGGAAGACCGCGGCCCCCTCACGGCTCGGCTATGTGCTTTTTGGCGATGTCGTAGACCCGCCGCCAGTCGGCGGCCGAGAGGTCGTCCCCCGACGTCTCCTCGGCGGGGATGACGGTGACGCCGTCCACCCGCGCGAACCAGAAGTTTTGGGCGGCGCGGTACCACAGGTATCCGTTGCTCTTTTCGGCGCGCATGTCGCGCGTTTCGAGCAGCGGGTAGTAGCCCGGCTTGACATAGCCCATGACGTTGTCGGCGAGGGTGGGACTCGAGCGCGCGCGCAGTACCTCGGTGACGACGAGCACCTGCTCGCGCGAGGGATCGCGCGCTTCGGGCTCGCCCACCGGGGCGAGGGGCGTCTGCTCGTACCGTATGCTGTCTCTGAGCGCGCTCGAGGGGCTGACCGTCTGCCCCGCGGCGACCCGCAGGTATTGCAGGCCGTCGCGCTTGACGCCGTTTTCGCGCACCTCAAAGTGCAGATGATACCCCGACGACGTGCCGGTGTTGCCCATGACGGCAATGCGCTGGCCGCGGGCGACGCTGCTGCCGGTGCTCACCGCCACCGAGCCTGCGTCGAGGTGCCCGTACACCGTCTCAAGCCCGCCCGGGTGGCTGAGGATGATATAGGTGCCGTACATCGCGCGTTCGCGCCCCGCGAGGTACTCCGAGTAGTTGTTGCGCGAGCTCTTGACGACGGTCTTCACGGTGCCCGCGTCGGCGGCGAGCACGGGGTGGTGGGGCCCGCCGTAGCCCGAGTTCCAGCCGAAGTCGATGCCCTTGTGGGACCCCCCGAAGCCCCTTACGATCCCGATGTAGTCGAGCGGCATCCGCATACTCATGCCTGCTCACCGTCCTTTATCTCAAAGTCGAGCGAGGGGACGCCCGCGTCCTCGTCGTCGAGGAACTCGACGCCTCCGCCCTCAAGGGCTTGTGCCCGCCCGTCGGGGACGTCCGCGTTGTCCTGTTCGGGCTGCGCCGCCCCGCCGGCCGCGGGCGGGGCGGCCTCGGTCGGTGCGCCGACATCAAAGCGAAGCGCGCCGCTGCCCCCGTCGTCGGCCGGCTCTGCGGATGACTCGGCCGGTGCGCCGACACCGAAGTGCAGGGCTCCGACGTCCCCGTCGGCGAGCGGCTCGGCGGATGCTTCGGCTGAGGGCGTCTCCTGCCCGACGGGATCCTCAGCCGTGCCCGACACGGGGGTTTCGGCCCCCTTGATGCCGAACATGCTGCGCAGCTTTTGATAGATGCCCGTCACGCCCTCCCGGAAGCCCTGCCAAAACAGCAGCACAAAGGCGGTGAGCGTGACGAGGCCGACGGTGTCCTGCGAGACGGGCAGCTCGAGCCTGCCTGCAAGCAGCTCGGCGGTGACGAGCGCCGCGAGCACAAGCGCCCCCACGACGACCTTTACAAACGAGTTGAAGAGCCTGCGCCATGCGAAGGGCTGCCCCTTGATCACCACGTTGTTGATGACGCCCAAAAGAATGTCCGAGACATACACAAAGGCAAAGGCCGCGAACGCCGTAAAAGCCTTGCACGATGCGGCCGTGCACAGAAAGTCCATCCGATCACCGCCCTCGAATTTTGGTTTTGTCAGCGTTGGACGGCGCTTTGCCGCCCGAGATATAATATTCAAAAGGCGTCAAAATGTTACAACAAGGCGGATGTGTTGATTGCGCAAAGGGGGCAAAGGGTGGGATAATGAGGGTGTGACGCCGCACGGTGCGGCGCGCGTGCCTTTGGGCGTTTTCAGACGCCGCGGGCTTTGGGGGCCGCTTTGAGGTCCGCATCTGTCGGAGGAGTTTTTTGATGACGCTGTATGAAATCGTTTGGTATGTCTTTATCTACGCCTTTTTCGGCTGGTGTGCCGAGGTGATGTTCGCCGCGGTCAAGCACCGAAAATTTGTCAACAGGGGGTTTTTGTGCGGCCCCGTCTGCCCGATCTACGGCTTCGGCGCGGTGTCGGTGCTGCTCTGCCTCGAGCCGATCAAGCAGAGCGCGGCGCTCACCTTTGCGGGCGCGGTGGCGGTGACCTCGCTGCTCGAGTTTGTGACGGGCTTTGTGCTCGAGAAGGTGTTTCATCAAAAGTGGTGGGACTATTCGAGAACGCCGCTCAACATAATGGGGTATGTGTGCCTGCCCTTTTCGCTGCTGTGGGGTGCGGCGTGCCTCGCGGTGGTCTATCTTGTGCACCCCCTCGTCGCGGGGGCGGTGGCGCTGCTGCCCGTGAAGATCGGCGGCGTGCTGCTGTGCTGTCTCGGCGCGGTGTTCGCGGTCGACGGGACGCTCACCGTGATGAGCCTTGTCAAGCTCGGGGGCAGAATTAAGGAGATAGACGAGCTCGAGCGCAGGCTGCGCACGGTGTCCGACGCGGTGGGCGAAAGGCTCGCCGAGGGTGCGATGGAGGCGGCGGACAGGTTTGAGAAAAACCGCGGGAGCCTTGAGGACATAAAGGCGGCGGCCGGCGAGCGGCTTGAAAAGCGGCGCGGAGAGCTTCGGGAGGCGGTCGGCGGCATAAAGGAGCGGGGCGACGCCCTGCTCGCGCGCCTCAAGGAGCTTGCGGACAGCGAGCCGCCTGCCTCAAAGCGGCTGAGCCGGGCGTTCCCGCAGCTTGACAGGATCGACCCCGAGCGGATGCACGAGAGGATCTCGGAGCTTGCAAAAGCGATTAAAAAGAGGATGGAGGACGACAGATAGTGTGCGAGGGATGCGTTTACTTTGTCTATGACGACGAGGCGGCGTGTTTTGTGTGCTCGGCCGACCTCGATGAGGACGACATGTACAGGATGATGTCGGGGGGCGGGGGCGGCTGCCCGTACTACCGCCGGGACGAGGGGGAGTACAGCGTCGTCAAAAAGCAGAACTGACGGCGGCGCGTTTTGCCGCGGCGGGCGTGTCAAAGGCCGACGGCTTTTTAAACGCGTTGCGCGGCGGGGTGCGCCCCGCCGCCGACCGAAAAAGATAAGAGCGCTTCCCCGGAACAGGTCGTTTCGGGGAAGCGCTCTTGCTTGTTTTTGGGGGTATGTTTTTCGCACTCGGGCGGTGCGGGAGCGGCAAGGCAGGCAAGAGCGCCCGTCCTCTTTATGCGTGCCGCGCGTCCGCTGCGGCGGGGTCGTACAGCGTGAGGGAGACGCGGTAAACCCCGTTCTCGAGTGAGACGTCGGGCCTGCCGCCGTAGGCCGACGCGATGCGTTTTATGATCTTAAGCCCGTTTCCGTGGGTCATCTTGCCGTCGCGCCTACTTCTCTGACGCCCCGGGTCCGAGACCGAGTTTTCGCACGAGAGCGCGATGACGCCCTTTTGCTCCGATGCGCAGAACATAAGGAACGCGTCATCGGACAACGCTGCCGAGGCGGCAGCGTTGTCTAAAAGATTTGAGATTAGGCTCACGAGCTCAACGTCCGACACAAACGTCGGGGAACCCAGCGAGACCTCAAATTCCGCTTTGATCCCCGCGCGGGCGCAGGCCGCCGCCTTGTTCACAAGCAGCGCGTTGAGCACACGGTTTTCACAGTAGTCGAGCCTGGTGAGGTCGTACCGCTTGTCGAGGTTTTCCGAATAGTACCGCGCCTGCTCGGAGCCGTCGGTCGAGCCGACGAGGGACTGTATCGTCGTCAGGTGGTTGTTGATGTCGTGCTGCATCTCGCGTATCTGCTGTTGCTGCTGCTCAAGCATGTCGTAGTACTGCTGCTGTATCTCGTTGACCTTGACCTGCGCCTCGAGCTCGGCGTTTTCGCGCAGCCTTTGCAGCGCGATAAACAGCTGAAGGTCTCCGATGCAGGCGCACACCAACCCCGCAAGACAGCACAGAAAGACCGGATAGAGCTCTTTGGCTGAAAATTCGGTCACCGCGTACACCAAAACCGGGACGAGCAGGATCATCTGCGAGAGGGGGATGAGCACAAAGAACAGGCGCTGCGGGATCCTGATCCCTATCTTTTTAAGGCTTCCGAAAACCGCGACGAACAGAACCGAAAAGAGGATGTCGAGGACGTTGATTATCGTATAACCCAAAAGGATTTCGGTCGGCGTCCCGAGGCCGTAGGGAACCTCGTTGAGGGTGGGGAACAGCTCGTTTATCAGGCTGTAGCTCAGCATCACCAAAACCGACTCGATGAGTTTGTTCATGAAGAACACCAACAGCTTGAAGCCCGCCCCGCCCTCAAAGCACTTCATCAAAAGCGCTATCTGAAAGGCAAAGTAGAGCACGGTGTTGAGGTAGAACGGGACGGGGGTGTTGAGCGCGGGCACGCCCCGCGCAAGCCCGAGCGCGAGGGTGAAGAAAAAGCTGACGAGGTGCACCGCGAGCTTGCGGCTCTTGTACGGCTCGCGCCATTTGAAGAAGCCGGAAAAGAAGAAGATCGCGACGACGCCGCAAAAGTTGTTGAGGGTTTGCCGCAGCCAAAATGACGGGTCAAAAAACGGAATGTCCATAGGTTAAGCCTCATCCCCGTTCCGCAGTGATTTTTGCGCCGCATCCCCGCGGGCGGGGGCGCGGTGAGAGCGCCCCGCAATCCATCGCTCGACGTTGCCCGAAAAGGTTCTGCTGACCGAGATGTCCCTGCCGTCCGACATCTCGATGGAGGTGCGCCGTATCGTCGCGGCCTCGTCCATGTTGACGACAAAGCTCTTGTGGCACTGCACAAAGTTCGCGCCCGCGAGCTCGTCGGCGTACTCGCCTATCTTGCGGTACTCGGTGTAGACGCCGCGCTTGGTGACCACGTTCGCTATTCTGCCCTTTTGTTCAAAATACAGGATGTCTCGAATGGGGAGGTGCGCGACCACCCCCTTGCTCTTGACCGCGATGCGCCCGCCGCGGTTGTTCTCTATGTTTTTTATCGCACGGTCGAGCGCGAGCGGCAGCTTTGCGCGGATCTCGGGCTTGTACACATACCACACGTGGTCGACGTCGTGCGCCTCAATCGCGTACGAGCGGTATCCGCTGACGAAGATGATCTGACAGTCGGGGTTTTCGTCGCACAGCCGCTTGCACACCTCGATGCCGTTTTCGCCCGTGAGTTTTATGTCCATGAGCACGATGTCGAACGGCAGCGGCTTGCAGTCGGCGCTCAGAAACGCCTCGCCGCCCTCAAATTCCTCGACGGCGTAATCTCCCGCGTCCGCGCGCAGCCGGATCGTGTCGATGATGTATTTTCTGTGCAGCGCGTCGTCGTCGCAGACCGCAATTCGGTACACGGTGAGGCCCCCTTCGTTTTTGTTGTCCGCTGCAAAAAGCGCACGGAGCGTTTTTGACGGCTACCTTGTAATAGTACAACGATTGCGGTTTTTTTGTCAAATTTTAGGGAAAACGGGCGAGGGCGGGCGCGCGGGCCCCGGCATAGGGGGACGGGGGGAAAAAAGCGAGGCGTATGCCGCGGGGGCGCCGCCCGCAGCCGCACCCCGCCGAACGGCGCTTTTTTCGGGCGCTTCGGCCGCGGGCGGGTATTGAATTTTGACATGGGGTTTGATATAATGAAGCCAAGTAAATTTTCAATAAAACGGGGGATAATCAAAATGATCAAAGTTGCCATTAACGGCTTCGGCCGCATCGGTCGTCTTGCTTTCCGTCAGATGCATGTCGCCGAGGGTTACGAGGTTGTCGCGATAAACGACCTCACCGACCCGAAGATGCTCGCGCACCTGCTCAAGTATGACTCCGCGCAGGGCCGCTATGACGGCCACACGGTCGAAGCCAAAGAGGATTCCATCGTTGTCGACGGCAAGGAGATCCGCATCTACAGCGAGAAGGACGCCGCCGATCTTCCCTGGGGCAAGCTGGATGTCGACGTCGTGCTCGAGTGCACCGGCTTCTACACCTCCAAAGAGAAGGCCTCCGCGCACCTCAAGGCGGGCGCGAAGAAGGTCGTCATCTCCGCTCCCGCGGGCAGCGACCTGCCGACCATCGTCTACTCGGTCAACGAGAAGACCCTCAGCAAGGACGACACCGTCATCTCGGCCGCATCCTGCACGACCAACTGCCTTGCGCCGATGGCCGACGCGCTCAACAAGTACGCGCCCATCGTCAGCGGCATCATGACCACCGTCCACGCCTACACCGGCGACCAGATGGTCCTCGACGGCCCGCACCGCAAGGGAGACCTGCGCCGTGCCCGCGCCGCCGCTGAGAACATCGTCCCCAACTCGACGGGCGCGGCCAAGGCGATCGGCCTTGTCATCCCCGAGCTCAACGGCAAGCTCATCGGCTCCGCGCAGCGCGTGCCCGTGCCCACCGGCTCGACCACCATTCTCGTCGCGGTCGTCAAGGGCAAGGACGTCACCAAGGACAGCATAAACGCCGCCATGAAGGCCGCCTCCAACGACTCGTTCGGCTACACCGAGGAGCCGCTGGTGTCCAAGGACATCGTCGGCATCACCTACGGCTCGCTGTTTGACGCGACCCAGACGATGGTCTCCAAGATCGACGACGACACCTATCAGGTGCAGGTCGTGTCCTGGTACGACAACGAGAACAGCTACACCAGCCAGATGGTCCGCACCATCAAGTACTTCGCCGAGCTGTAAGCTGTCAGCGACTGAAAACCCAAAAGGGCTCTCCCGCGAGGGAGGGCCCTTTTTGCCTGTCTGCAACGGCTTTTACCGGCTTTGCGGGAACATCGCCCCTGTGATTCTCTTATCATAGGCAATCGGTGCGGTGGTGAGTATACGAGCGCTGCCCGCGCGCCGTTCGGATTACGGCACACATCTTTTCGTGGCAAGGGGGCATTGGCTCGAGCGAAAAAGCAGGTCATATTCAAACGAGATCGACGCGGCATTGACCGGGGGAAGCCGCACCGAAGGATCGCCGAGGTTCGCGGTGTCGCCCGAAAAAACGCCCGCCGCGGTCGAAGGTGAAACTCGACTGCGGCGGGCGCTGCCGTGCCGCTCGCCCTCTTTACCTGTCCGTTTGGTTTACGCTCTGCTGGCCGTAGGGCACGGCGTCCTCAAACGCGTTGGTGCGCAGGATGACGTTGAGGATCCTTGCAGCGCACGCGCGCACCTCGTCCTCGCCGAGCAGGCCGCCGGCGAGCGCCTCGCGCACGCTTTGCGCGTCGCCCGCAAGACCCGGCATCATCAGGTCGTTGCCCGCTGCGACGCACCTCCACGGGACGCTGCCCCCTATGGGGCCGGTGGTGGTCCAGTCTGTCATGACGACGCCCTTAAAGCCCCACTCGCCGCGCAGCACCGTCGTGCAGAGGTCCCGGCTGTTTGCGGTTTTGACCCCGTTGAGCGCGTTGTAGGAGGTCATCAGGCACATGGGCTGCGCCGTCTTGACGGCGATCTCGAAGCCGCGCAGATAGATCTCGCGCAGCGCCCGCTCGCCCACGACACTGTCGCTGCTCATGCGCTCGTGCTCTGTGTTGTTGCACGCAAAGTGCTTGATCGTCGTGCCGGTGCCCGGCATGCTCTGCACGCCGCGGGTGATTGCCGCCGCCGCAAGGCCGCTGACGAGGGGGTCCTCGGAGTAGTACTCAAAATTGCGCCCGCAGCGGGGGTCGCGGTGGATGTTGAGCCCGGGCGCGAGCCACCACGAGATGTGGAACCGCTCCATCTCGTCCGCGACAGCGGCGCCGATCTGCTCAAGCAGCGGCAGGTCAAAGGTTTGGGCCAAAAGCGTGCCGACGGGGAAGGAGGTGCAGAACTGCCCGTAGACGTCGGCGTTGTCGTGCGGGGTGTGTTCGCCGAAAAAGCCGCCCTCCATGCTGCCGAGCAGCCCGTCGTTGTAGGCGGCGTCGGTCGCGCGGTCGACCTCGTATGTCTTGCGTATGCGTATCCCGGCGGGGCCGTCGGCCAGTATCACGGCGGGTATGCCGTAGTCGTCCTCAAGGATGCACGCGGTCTCGGCCGCCGCGCCCGGCACGCGCAGCGGGGCCCCCGGCATCTCCTGTGCCCTTGACATCTCGCCGTGAAGCAGGGGGATGAGCCTGTCGAGCGGGATCTCGCGGGCGAGACGCTCCGCCTCGGCCGCGACGTCGTCGCAGCAGTTGTCGGGAACGATTTCGGGCTCGGGCGAAAAGGGGATGACGGCAAGCCTCCTTTCGGCGGCGAGCGCGTGCCACTGCGCCTCCCGCCTGAGCGTCTCAAGCGGCCGCTCGAGCTCGTCGAGCGGCTCGCGCAGCGGGCAAACGGGCGTGACGCGCTCGAGCACACAGTCGCGCTCGGCCCGCAGCACGGCGCACAGCGACGGGCTGTCCGAGCTGTTGCCGAGCCAAAGACCGTACAGCCCCTTTTCCGCGACCCAGCGGTGTCCGCCCTCGTCAAACGAGGCAAACGCCTTTGAGGGGGCGAAGATGGTGACGGTGCACGACCCGCCCGGCTCCAAAAGCTCCGTTTTGGCGAAGCCGACGAGCCTGCGGAACTCCTTTTGCAGCACGCCCTGCGGGCACGAGGCGTAGAGCTGGACGACCTCCTTGCCGGGTACGTCGCCCGTGTTGGCGACCCGGGCCGTCACGGTGACGCCGCGGCCGTCGGCCCGCGCGCTCAAAAACGTTATGGAAAAGTCGGTGTACGAGAGCCCAAAGCCGAAGGGGTAGCGGGGCTCGACGCCGAAGGTGTCAAAATAGCGGTAGCCGACGTAGATCCCCTCGCGGTAGAGCTGCTTTTTTGGGTCGGGCGAGAGCGCGCCGAACTGCGCCGCGGCGGGGCAGTCGGACAGCGAGCGGGCCCAGGTGTCGGCAAGCTTGCCCGAGGGATTGACGCGCCCCGTCAGGATGTCGGCGACCGCGTGTCCCGCCTCCTGCCCCGGCTGGGCGATGTACAGGATCGCCCGCACGCAGGGGAGCTCGTCCGCGCCGCCGAGGTCGACCGCGCCGCCGATGTTGAGAACGAGCACCGTCGGCAGCCCGCGCGCATTCAGAAACGCAAGGTCGCTTTTCTCCCGCTCGCTCAGCCCGCAGCCGTCCCGGTCTGCGCCCTCGCCCGCCGCGCGAGAAGCGACATAGACGCACGCCTCGGCCCCCTCGAGGTCGGTGTCGCCGGGGACGCGGCCGTCGGGGCTCTCGAACGGGTGGCGGGCCATCGCGCCGAAGAGGGTAGCGAGGTTGTCGCGGTCGACCTCGGCGAGAACAGCCTCGCGCCAGCTGTTTCGCGCGGCCTCATAGGACGCGTCATAATCGTCCAGCCATTTTTTGTTCACCACGGTGAAGCCCGCATCCCTGAGACCGCGCTCGACCGAGACGCTTTCGCGGGCGTTGACGTCGCCCGAGCCCACGCCGCTTATAAGGGTCCTGCCTGCGCCGCGGCCCAGGACGGCGACGCGCTTTATCCCCCGCAGGGGAAGAAGGGCGTCGTTTTTGAGCAGCACCATGCCCTCGGCGGCGGCTGTGCGCGACAGCGCGCGATGTTCGAGCTCGTAGGGCTTGGGGGATAGGTCGGTGCTTCCGCCGTGGGAAAAGCGAACCGTCTGTTTCATGTGTCTGTCCTCTTTTTTGTTATTTTTCGGTAAAAACAGGCCGCCGTATCCGAGCTGCTGCAGGACACGGCGGCATTCTTCATCTAAACAAAGCGTCCGCCGAAGACGAGAGGGCGGGACGGCGCGGAACGCCCGTCCGAATCGGGCCGGTGCGGCGAGATTGACAACTAAAATATAGCACAGTTCGCGCGGGAGTTCAAGCCGCTCGGCAGGGACAGCGGGCCGCAGCGCCCCTGTCGTGACGTGCACGGCAGCTTTGCCCTTGTCGCAGGCCGTCAGCGGGGCGGGAAAAACGTGCGGCGGGAAAGGAACGTCTAAAGAAAAAGGAACGGTCGACGGGAAAGAGACGATCGAGCGGAAAGGCCGACCTCTCAAACAATGTCCTGTCAGGCATAAAATAGAAAGGGCCTCCCGCGCGCTCTTTGGCGCGGGAGGCCCCTGTTTCAGCCCTGCGTCCCGCAGAAGCGGGGGAGACAGGGGTTCAACGTCAATAGGTCGTTCTCACGTAGTAGTAGCCGTCGGTGTCCCTGCACATGGGGACCTCGAGGTCGACCTTGTACGACTCGCTCTCGTAGTCGGTCGTGACGGTGATGGTGAGATAGCAGGTGAACTCGACGGCGGCGTCCCCGGGATAGGTCGACAGGTCCTCGTTAAAGCTGACGTCCTCGATGATGACGTCCATGCTGTAGAGGTTGTCGGTCGCAATCGAGAGGCCCGACACGTCGGATGTCGCAAAATCCTTTATCGTCTGCTCGAGCAGCGCCGAGGTCACGGTGATCTCCTCGCTCTCGCCGTTGATGCCGAAGGTACCGTACAGATGGGACACCTCGTTTTTGATCTTGGCATCGTAGTCGTCGCCCGTGCCGTAGGTGTAGGCATAGGTGAGGTGGTTGTACAGCTTGCCGCGCACGGCGGTGGCGAGATAGCCGGTGATGCAGTTTTGCGCCTTCATGTTGGCGGCGCGCTGCGGATCCTTGAAGACAACAAACCACTCGCCGTCGTATTTTGCCATCGAGAACGGGAGCTCGACCGTCGTCGGGGAGCTCTCGCCCGCAGGGGTGATGTCGACAACGGCATAGGCGGGGACAAAGACATCGTCCGCGGGGTCGGTGTCGTCTATCGAGAAGTAGGTGACTTCGGCCCTGTCGATGCCGTCATACACCCAAATGTTGTTGTAGGTGAAGTATTCGCAGTAGTAGGCGAGCAGATTGTCCACCCAGTCGCCGCACTGCTCGGCCTCGTTGCTGTAGCCGTAGTCCTCCATGTCCTGCTGGGCAAAGTCGGCGATGTCGCTGCTTGAGGACTCGCTGAGCTCCCAAAAATGGGCGAGCATGGCCTCGGCGTCCTTGTCGGCCGCGTCGTCAAAGAACGCCTGAAGGGCCGCCTGCGCCTCGTCGGCTGCGTCGGACATGGGGGGCAGCTCGCCGACATCGGGAACGGCCGGGGCGGTGTTGCCGCCGACACTTCCGCCGATGCCCGGATTGTCGGACACGCTGCCGTCGTCCTTGTTGCCGGTGATCAGGATGACCGCGACGACGATGAGCGCGACAGCGAGCACCCCGATGATGACGAACAGCAGGGCATTGCTCTTCTTTTTGCCGCCCTGCGCACCGCCGCCGTAAGCGGGCCCGCCGTAGGGGGTCTGTCCCGACGCGGGCTGTGCGCCGTAGGAGGGCTGCCCGGCGTAGGTGTTGCCCGCGGGCGCTCCGTTAAAGCCGGCCGCGTTTTGACCGTACACCCTGTAGCCCTGTCCCGCGGCGGGCTGTGCGCCGCCGTAGGGGGACTGACCCGACGCGGGCTGACCGCCGTAAGGGGTCTGTGTCGGTGCGGGCTGCGCGCCGCCGTAGGGGGGTTGACCCGATGTAGGCTGCGCGCCGTAAGAGGGCTGCGCCGACGCGGACGGTGACCCGTAAGAGGGTTGCTCGGGCGCGGGCTGCTGCGCCGCCGACGCCTGCGTCTCAGAGGGGGCAGAGGTGAAGGCGGGGGAGGGGGAGTAGTCGGAGGAGGAGCTCACAGGCTCCGGGGTCGGAAAACCCGAGGGGGAGGTTATCTCGTTCTTGTTCCCGCAGGACGAGCAAAAGGTGTCCCCATCGTTCAGCTTTGCGCCGCAAAACTTGCAAAACGGCATTATGTATCGCTTCCTTTCTCATACTGAAAAATCGATTTGGTTCTATGTCATGAGCGCCGAAGCGCCCGATAACTCAACTTTAAAAATAAAGCTTCGCCGTGACCGCCCCGGCGCATGCCGCGCGGCTTTCGGCGGGACCGCCGACCCGCTTTTGAGCGGCTTTTGAGCCGACACCCGCGGGGTGAACGGCTTCTCGCGGTACCGGGTGCAGGGAACGCCGTCAATCGTCCGCGGTGTCCGGCTCGACCCTTTTGACCGAGACGCCGGTTATCCTGCGGCTGTCGGAATCGAGAACGGTGAACCTGAGCCCGTCGCGCACAACCGACGGCCTTTCGCCCGGCTTCGGCAGACGCATGAGCAGCCCGGTGACGAGGCCGCCCACCGTGTCGCTGTCGATGTCGTCGGGCAGCTCTTCGATGCCCATGAGCTCGAAGACCTTCTCGACCTCGGCGTAGCCGTTGCAGGTGAGCGAGCCGTCCTCGTTTTTGACGATGAGGTGTTCGTCCTTGTCGTATTCATCCTCGATATCGCCGACGATGCTCTCGAGAATGTCCTCCATCGTGACGATGCCCGCCGTGCCGCCGTACTCGTCGACGACGACCGCAAACTGCGTCCTGCTCTGTCTGAACTCAATGAGCATCCTGCGCGCCTTCATGCTCTCGGGGAAAAAGACCGCGGGGCGCAGCAGCTCGCGGATGCTCATGTCGCTGCCGCCCGGGGGAAGCTTTAAAAGATCCTTGGCGTAGGCGATGCCGACGATGTTGTCGAGGGTGCCGTCGTAGACGGGGATGCGCGAGGTGCCGAACTCGATTGCGGCGTCCACAAGCTCGGACGCGCTCGACTCGACCGAGACGGCGTCGATCTCGGTGCGGTGGGTCATGATATCCCCCGCCGTGACGTCGTCGAGCTCGAAGATGTTGTTGATCATCTCGCGCTGGTCCTCGTCGATGACCTCGCGCTGCTCGGCCGAGTCGACGATCTCGAGGACGTCCTGCTCGGTGACGTTGCCGATCTCCTCGGTGACGCCGTGGGCGCGCAGAACCTTTTTTGCGAAAAAGGAGCACGCGCGGGACACGGGCAGAAAGACGCTTATCAGCGCGTCAAAAAACCGAAGCTTTGTGTCATACCGCTCGCTGTGGGCGCGCCCCCAGGTGAGCGAAAAGACCATGAGCTGCGCGAAAAGGAACAGGCAGACGATAAACAGCGCCGCCGTGAACGCCGTGCCCGCGGCCCCCGTAAGCCGCAGCGCCGCCGCGGCCGAGAGCAAAAGGCTCAGCACCGCGCTGCCCGCGGCGACGAGCAGGAATCCCGCGAGGATAAACGCCGAGAGGGTGCGCGGCGACAGGCCGACGCCGCTGCTTCTCTTTTCGTCCGAATCGGCCTCCTCGAGGCGGGCGCCCGCCTTTATCAGAACCGGCGGCATAAGCGCCAGGGAGAGTACAAACAGGATGACAGATCGACTGTCCGGGTCCATTTCGGTAAAAACCCCTTTCGCGGTATGGTTGGATTTTTCATTTGCGACATACCAGCACTATATAATATACCACCAAACGCCGATCTTTGTCTACGCCGAAAGCGAAATCTGTGCGATTTCGTCGTTTTGCCGATACCCGATGCCCTTTACATCTCTGAAATTAAATGCTAAAATTTTATATCGTGTACAACACTTTTTAAATGACTTTCAGGAGGCTTTAAAAAAATGGCACGCAAAATGCTTACGATGGACGGCAACAACGCCGCCGCCCACGTGTCCTACGCGTACACCGACGTCGCCGCAATCTACCCCATAACCCCGTCGTCGGTTATGGCCGAGGTCGTCGACGAAAGGTCGGCGAAGGGTCAAAAGAACATCTTCGGCCACGAGGTCAAGGTCGTCGAGATGCAGTCGGAGGCGGGCGCTGCGGGCGCGGTGCACGGCTCGCTTGCCGCGGGCGCGCTGACCACGACGTTCACCGCGTCTCAGGGCCTGCTTTTGATGATCCCCAACATGTACAAGATAGCGGGCGAGCTGCTGCCCTGCGTCATCGACGTGTCCGCCCGCGCGATAGCGAGCCACGCGCTGTCGATCTTCGGCGACCACTCGGACGTCATGGCATGCCGTCAGACGGGCTTTGCGATGCTCGCCGAGAACAGCGTGCAGGAGGTCATGGACCTCACCCCCGTCGCCCACCTCTCCGCCATCAAGGGCCGCGTGCCGTTCCTCAACTTCTTCGACGGCTTCCGCACCTCGCACGAGATTCAGAAGGTCGAGGTGTGGGACTACGACGACCTTAAGGACATGTGCGACCTCGAGGCGGTCGAGCAGTTCCGCAAGGCGGCGCTCAACCCCGAGCACCCCGTGATGCGCGGCTCGGCGCAGAACCCCGACATCTTCTTCCAGGCCCGCGAGGCGTCCAACAGGTTCTACAATGACCTGCCCGAGGTCGTCGAGGGATACATGAACGAGATAAACAGGCGCATCGGCACCGACTACAAGCTGTTCAACTACTACGGCGCGCCCGATGCCGAGACCGTCCTCGTCGCCATGGGCTCGGTGTGCGAGACCATCGAGGAGACGGTCGACTATCTCACCGCCGCAGGCGAGAAGGTCGGCCTTGTCAAGGTTCACCTCTACCGTCCGTTCTCGGTCAAGCACCTGCTTGCCGTGCTGCCCAAGACGGTCAAAAACGTCGCGGTGCTCGACCGCACCAAGGAGCCCGGCGCGCTCGGCGAGCCGCTCTACCTCGACATCGTCGGGGCGCTTCGCGGCACCGAGTTTGACGGCGTGAAGATCATCTCCGGCCGCTACGGCCTCGGCAGCAAGGACACCACCCCTGCGCAGATCATCGCCGCCTACCGCAACGCCGCAAAGGCGGACGGCAAGAGGCTGTTCACCCTCGGCATCAACGACGACGTCACCTATCTCTCGCTCGAAGAGGGAGAGAACCCCGACACCACGCCCGAGGGCACCACGAGCTGCGTGTTTTGGGGCCTCGGCTCGGACGGCACCGTCGGCGCCAACAAGAACTCCATCAAGATCATCGGCG
>CAYSRC010000018.1:0-41581 GCA_964433495.1 uncultured Oscillospiraceae bacterium | reverse complement strand
AATTCCGAGGTGGTTAGCTATGGTTAAGATTGCTCCGTCCGTTCTGTCCGCTGATTTTTCAAGGCTCGGCGACGAGTGCCGCGACGTGCTGTCGGGCGGCGCCGAGTGGATCCACTACGACGTCATGGACGGCTCGTTTGTGCCCAACATCTCGATAGGGCAGGGGGTGCTGAGGTCGCTCTCCGGGGCGGTTCCGGCGTTTTACGACGTCCACCTGATGATCGTCGACCCCCTCAGATATGCGGCCGAGTTCGCGAAGGCGGGGGCCGACATGATCACCTTTCACGTCGAGTCACAGGGCGAGCCCCGCGAGATAATCGACGCGATACACGCGCTCGGCGTCAAGGCGGGCGTCACCCTCAAGCCGGGCACCCCTGTCGAGGAGGTTCTGCCCTATGTCGGCGTCGCGGACATGGTGCTTATCATGTCGGTCGAACCCGGGTTCGGCGGGCAGAAGTTCATGCCCGACATGTGTGAGAAGGCAAAAAGGGTGCGGGAGCGCGCCCTCGAGCTCGGCCTTGAAAACTACCTTATCGAGATGGACGGCGGCATCGACCCCGTCACCGCAAAGACCGCGGCGGCGAGCGGCGTCAACGTCTTTGTCGCCGGCTCCTCGGTCTTCGGCAGGGATGACCGGGCGGCGGCGATAAGCGCGGTGCGCGCGTCCGCCGAGGAGGGGTGCAAATGCCTGTGAGCGGCGGACTGCACCGCTCGTTCAGACCCTGTCGAGACTTTCTCGTCGCGCTCGTCCCGCTGTATGCCATCGCCGTGTGGATGTACGGCCTCAGGGTGCTGATTCTTGCGGGCTGCGCCGCGGCGACCGCGTTTGTGTGCGACCTTGTCTCGGCCGTCCTTACGCGCAAGCAGTATGACGCGAGCGACATCTCAAGCTATCTCTATACCCTCACCTTCACCGCGCTCGTCCCCGCGTCGATAAACTACGGCGTGGCGGTCGGTATATCCGCCTTTATCGTGCTGGTCGCCAAAAACGCGTTCGGCGGGTTCGGCTGCTATCCGTTCAACCCGGCGGTGTTTGGGTTTGCCCTCGCCGCCGTCTGCTACAGCGACGGGATGTTCATGTATCCCCGGGCGTTTTCCGAGATAGGGCTCGGGTGGGACAGCGGCGCGGTCGTGTCGCCGAGCGTCCTGCACGTGCTCAGGCAGGGCGGCGTGCCCTCGATAAGCTCCCAGGACATGCTGCTCGGAAACTATCCGGGGCCGCTCGGGACGACGTTTTGCGTCATCATCCTCGCCTGTCTGTTTCTGTTCGTCGCGCACGGGACGATCACCTATCACGTCCCGTTTGCGCTGCTCGCCACCTGCACCGTGTGGGCGATGCTGTTCCCGCGGGTGCGCACCGGCATGGTGGACTCGGTGGTGTACGAGCTCTTTTCGGGCTCGCTCATCTTTGCGGCGGTCTTTTTGGCCCCGCAGCCCGAGACCTCGCCTCAAAAGGCCCCGGCAAAGCTGCTGTACGGCTTCGTGCTGGGGGTGGCCACGATGTTTTACCGCACCTACGGCGCGTATGACAACGGCGTCTGCTTTGCAATCCTGCTGCTCAGCCCGCTTTCCTCCGCGTTTGACAGGCTGTTTGAGAAAAAGAAGGGCAGGCTCAGGGGAAGGAGGCGCGTCAAATGAGCGATATCATGAACTATCTGTTCCCCGAAAGCCCGAAGCAGCCCGATAAAAAGCCGCAGGACGGCGGACAGGGCGCGGGCGGAAAGGACAGGCTGTCCCCCCGTGCCGCCGTGCAGCCGGTGCGCGAGCAAAAAACGGTCGCGGACTATGAGACTGCACTGCGGGACATCTTTTCTCCCGCTCCGGCGGAGTCTGCGGCGGACAGGCCCGCACGCTCGGGCGGGCAGCCCGCGCCCGCCGAGGGCGCAGAGCGACAGGCTGAGAGCCGGGACGGCCGCAGCGCAGAGCGCGGACCCGAAGCCGCCGCGCCCGCGAGTGCCAAAGCGCCGCAAGAGCAGCAGGCGCAGACCGGGCAAGCGGACAAAGGGGCCGCGGCGGGACATCCGGATGCCTGTGAGCCGCGCGAGACCGGCCCCCAAAAAGCGGGGCAGAAACCGGGCGATTTAATAAAGAATGAAGCCGGCACGGGGGCTGCAAAAGACGGCGGCCCCGCCGGCGGCGATGAAGAGAAGGCTCGAAGGGATAAGGCGGCCCCGGCCGGGCGCGCGGCTCGCGCCGGGACACCGCCGAAACAACCCGTGCAGGGGGCGCCGGCCCGCAGGGCGACACAGGACGGCACGGAGCTGTCCGAAAGCGCCGTGCCCGCAAAGGCCGAAGCAAGCTCCAAAAGCACTGCGTCCGAAAAAACCGAGGCGGCCGCCGCAAGCGCCGTGTCCGCAAAAAAAGCGGCGGCTGCCGAAGCCGGTGAGCCGACCGAGAGGGCGGACGCGGGGGCGGGGGCGCGAAGACCCTCGGGGCGCAGGGCGTCCGCAAAAACCGGCGGCGCGGGGGAGAGCCCTGCCGATAGGGGCGCCGCCGGGAGCGCCGGGCCGAAGAAGGGTGCGGCGACCGGCAAAAGCGCCGCGGGAAAGCGCGGCGGAAGGGTGTCCAAGCAGCCCGCCGCCAAAAAGAGCAGGCCGCCCAAGGCGCGCCTTGCGATGAATGTCGACGAGTATCTTCGGCGAGACCTCGTCATCTTCAACAACCCCGTGCTGATCGGCGGCCTCGCCGTGACGCCGATCGTGGCGGCGGCAACCACACTGCAAAACGCGCTTGCGCTGTGCGTCGCGGTGCTTATCCTCGTCGTCCCCACCCGCATTTTGGGCGACCTTGTCGGGCGTCACGTGCCCATGTGGCTGCGGCCCATGCTCTACGCGTTCACGGGCGCGGCGCTCTACATCCCCGCCTACTTCGCGGTGAGCCTGCTGTTCGGAGAGCCGACCATGACGCTTGCATTCTACCTGCCGCTTCTCGCGGTGGACACCATCGTGCTCTCACGAAGTGAGATAAAGGCCCGCGAGGGGCTGCTCACGGCGCTGCGCAACGGGGTGCTGACGAGCGTCGGCTTCGCGCTTGTCGCGTGCGTGTTCGGCGCGGTGCGCGAGATCCTCTCGCAGGGCAGGCTGATGGGGATAAAGCTGCTCGAGGAGGCGCCGTTCAGGCTGGCGGACACCGTCGGCGGAGGGCTTATTCTGACGGCTGTCGCAGCGGCTCTGTTCCAGACACTGAGCGCCGCGTATCGAAACGCGCACCCCGAGACGGCGGTGAGCGGGGAGGACGAAAATGTTTAGCATACTTGTCGACGCGCTGGTCTCCTTCTTTGTGATGGCGCTCATCGCGCTCACCCTGCAAAACGCGGTGCTGATACGCGGCTTTGAGATAAGCAGGCTTCTCTCCCTCGTCGGGGATTCCCGCTCGGCGGCGATGTTCGGCACACAGCTCGTGCTGGTCACGGCGATGTCGGGGTCGCTCAACTTCTGCGTCAACTACTATCTGTTGAACGGCGAGGCGCTGCCCGCCTTTTTGCAGCCGCTCGCGATGCTCGTGTGCGCGGCGCTCAGTTTTGCGCTGGTGTTCGTGTTCTCGATAAAGTTTTTCCCCGAGGGGATCATCAAGGAGGCGACGCAGGCGCTGCCCATCGCGTCCTTTAACTGCGTCGTCATCGGCACCCTTCAGTACACGACGGTGAACAGTCTCACCTTTATCGAGACACTCGGGTACTCGATAGGCTCGGGGCTCGGGTATGTCGCGGCGGTGTTTTTGGTCAGCGAGGGCGGCAAAAAGCTGCACGGCGACGCGATGCCGCGCGCCTTCAGGGGGCTGCCCGCGGTGCTGCTCTATCTCGCGGGGCTGGTGCTGGCCCTCTACGGTCTGACCGGGATAGGCTCTGCGGTGTAAGGCCCTTGCCGCCCGCCCGAAGGGCGGGCCCCCGCGCGCTCTGCGCGCGGGGGTTGAGGCTTTCGCCTCAACCTGCAAGGGCCTTTTTTCAAAGATTCGCAGGGCCCGCGGACGGCGTTTTCCGCCTTCCGGTTTCCGCGCTGCGGCCATCCTCAAAGGCTCCCTTGCCGAACGGCCGCGCTGTCGTTCCGATTAAGCTTATCCATGCGGCCGCCCGCGGAAGTGTGCGGGGTGTGTTTTCACGAGGTCCCGTCGTTCAAGCAGACCTTCTGCCGCTGCTTTGTTTTGCAGCCTACAACCCCTTCGTCGGCTGCGCCGACACCTCCCCTTGCACACGGCTCACATATTCCCGTGAGTTGTACCGAACACCGTACCGATAGCGTTCGGTAGGGGAGGCTTAAGGACCCCGTGACCCGAGGGACGGGTGTAAGCTTTAGGGTTTGCTGTATCCCAAGCCCCCCTTGTGTAAAGGGGGGTGGCACGAAGTGGGGGGGATTGACAGGCGGCGGGCTAAACCCGCAACACAAGGTGTATTTCGACGGGAGCCTTGCGCAGACAATCCCTCAGCTGCACAGGTGCGACACGGCACGTATATTCCCGCGAGTTGTATCGAACGCCGTACCGATAGCGTTCGGTAAGGGAGCCTAAGGGCGCGAGACCCGATGAATGGACGGAAGTTTTAGAGCCCGGAAACCTTCCCCCTTGGGGGAAGGGGGACCGCCCCGCGGTGGATGAGGGGTTAGGGGGCCTGTTGTTTTTGGCAGGGATGAGGTCAAGCGCAGAGGCTCAACTCACCCCTTATCTCGTCCTCGCGGGCTGCGTTAAGCTCCGTTTGCGCAGAAGCGCAAACATCCGCCCACTTCGCCGCTCGTCCTCTCCCTTCAATGTCAGAGGGCATTGAAGGGAACCCGAAGCTGCGCTGACACGGCTCGCATATTCCCGCGAGTTGGCCGCATGTTAAAGGTACGGACATTCGGCACGCCCTACATATTCCCGTAGGGTGTACCGAGTGTCGTACAACTTACACTCGGCAGAATTCACGAGAATATGTGAACCCTGCCGAACGCCGTACCGATTACGACGCGCATCTATCGCGCGGAGCGGTCAAACGTAAGTGGAACGGACGTTTGACATGCGGCGCAATGCTATGCGCCTTTCGGGCTATCGTTCCGATTGTGCCCGACCGGCCGACCGTTCGGCTCTTCCCCCCCACGGGGGAAGCTCAAGGGCGTGCGGCCCGAGGAAAGCAGGTAAGCTTTAGGGCTTGCTGAATCCCAAGCCCCCCCTGCACGAGGGGGCTTTAAGGTCTCTGCCCTTGATTTCTTATACAAAAAAGCCCTTACAGAAAAAAGAGGAATTGTAATGTCAAAGAAAACGGCTTCAAACCTGTTCATGCTTTTGGGGGCGGTGATCTGGGGCGTCGCCTTTGTCGTGCAGGGCAGCGCGATGGAGCACATCGGCCCCTTTGCCCTCGGCGCGGCGCGGTTTCTTTTGGGCGCGCTGGTGCTGATCCCGGTATATCTCGTCTCAAAAAAGCGGGGCGGCGGGCGCGCCGACGCCCCGCGGGGGCAATATCTCAAGGCGGGCGCGATAGTGGGCGCCGTGCTGTTCGCGGGCGCGACGCTGCAGCAGTACGGCCTTGTGTACTCTACGGCGGGCAGGACGAGCTTTATAACCTCGCTCTACATGGTCATGGTGCCGTTCGCCGCCCACTTTCTCTTTAAGCGGCCGGTGGGGATACGGGCGTTTGCGGCGGCGTTCACGGCGCTTGCAGGTGTTTTTCTTCTGTGTGCCGAGGGCGGCGGCAGCGCGCTCAACATCGGCGACGTGTACACCTTTTCGGGCGCGCTGTTTTGGGCGGCGCAGATCCTCGCCATCGAGCGGTTCGCGGGCGGCCTTGACGGTATAAAGTTCGCGATATACGAGTTTTTGACCTGCTCGGCGCTCAGCGCCGTGTGCATGGCTTTGTTTGAACGCCCGAGCCTCGAGGGCTTCGGCGCGGCGGCGGGCCTTATCGCCTACTGCGGGATACTCTCGGTGGGCGTCGGCTTCACCGCACAGATAATCTGCATCAAATACACCGACCCGTTTGCGGCGTCGGTCATCATGAGCTGCGAGTCGGTGTTCGGCGCGCTTGCGGGGTGGCTGCTTGCGGGGGAGAGCATGAGCGCGCGCCAGGTCGTCGGCTGCGCGCTGGTGTTTGCCGCCGTCATCGCGGCGCAGACGCCCGAAAGGAAGGCGGCGGAGGCGGAAGAGAGCGTCCGCAAATAGCGGACGGCGCGCCCTAACCCTGCCCGGTGCGGTTCGGCCCGATATAAGCGGACAGTGAAAAGCGGCGCGCCCCGTCGGGGATGCGCCGCTTGCGGCCTTCAGAGGGCTGTCCCGTTTTCCTGTGAGGCGCGGGAGAGACGGAGGATCAAAGGAAGATGTCCCGCTGCTCGATCTTACCCGTCTTTTGATAGACGCGCAGCTTGTTGTCGCCGTCGCAGGTCGCGAGGATGACGTCCGCGAGCTTGACGTTCTGCCGCTTAAGCTCGTCAAACAGCCAGGTGTCGTCGTTGCCCGTCCGCTTTAGGCAGTCGGCCATGACATGTCCGTCGATGACGACGTTGGTGACCACGCTGTCGTCGCCGACCCGCAGCCCGAGGTCGTCGGGGTTCGCGGGGCGCGCGGTGCTCTTGGGCAGGATGCTGATGTTCCCGTTGGTCTCGAGCACGGCGGTCTGGATGTCGTCGAGATCAAAGTACCCGGCGTAGCGGCAGTTGGTCAAAAACTCATTGACGTCGAGCTTGGAGCGCATGAGATTTTTTTCATAGAGCTTCCCGTTGTCAAACAGGACGACCGGCTTGCCCACAAACAGCTTGCGAGCGACGATCGACTTGTTGCTCGCGACGGCAATCGCAACGGTCACAAGGGCGTAGATGACCATCGCCGTCAGCGGGCGATACCACTCGTCGGGGTCGGCAAGGGTCATCTCGGCCGCAATCGAGCCGAGCGTGATGCCGTTTATATAGTCGAACATGCTCAGCTGTGACAGCTGGCGCTTGCCCATGAGTTTGGTGAGCAGGAACATGACCGCGATCGACAGCAGCGACGCGGCGGCAACATACAGATAGCTTCGCACCGTTTATTCACCCTCACTTGTTTTTTTGCTATTGTGCCCCGAACCGCTCCCGCTATACGGCTTTGCCGGCCCGTTGTCCGCGGGGCCGGCAAAGCATGGAGAAAAAAGGCCCGTCCGCCGCGAGAGAATCCTGCCTAACCCGCGGCCCGCATATATTTTACTTTACCGAAGAAACATGTTATTATAATAATTTAGGTAAGCGTTTTCCGATGGTGTGCGCGGCGCGGGATGTGTCCGCCGCGCGGCGGACAGGATGTTGCGGGGGTGTGCCGAATGTCGGTTATATACGCGTCAAGCAGACTGATCGCGTGCGATGCGGCCGTCGTATGGGCCGTGCTGTGCGACCCCGCGGGATACCTCGAGTGGTACGGCAGCCGCGAGACCTCACAGCTTGAGGAGATAACGCCCGGCTTTTCGGCGGGCGCGCGGCTGCGGTTTAAAAACAACCCCCACAGCGCGGTGATCACCGAGCTGCGCCGCCGCGAGAAGCTGGTGCTGAGCTCGGGCGAGGGGACGGACGAGTTTGCGCTCGCCGACAGGGGCGACGGGCGGTGTGAGGTCACCATGAAGCGCACGCTGCACCTTGACGCCGACGCCGAGACAAACCCCTGCAAAACCCTGCTCGAGCGGCTCGAGTGGCGCTGCTATGACGTCGAGGACAGGGGATACGACCCGTCGCCCGAGCAGGACAGGGCGTCGCTTGTGGGCGCGGTGCTGCGCGGCTACCGCTCGCCCGTGCACAGATACAGGGCGGCGCGCGGCGCGGCCGAGCGGGAGAGATACACGGGGGACGCCGCCACCGAGCAGTCGGTGAGCGTAAGCCCGCGCTCGGCGGCGGTGTGTGTCGCGCTCGGCTTGCTGCTCTTCGCGGTGCTCATCTTCACCTTTACCTTTCAGCGAAGCGACGTGGTGCCCTCGTCCGGCCTGTCGGTGATGGAGAGCGCAGAGGTCAACCGGGTGAACGCCGAGCGCATCTATATCGGCCAGGGCAAAAACGACCTCGAGCTCATGCTGAGCTGCCGCGGCATGCGCCTTTCGACAAGCGAATACTACTACTGCTCGACCGCGAGGGACGGCGAGGGCAGGGCGCTCGAGCAGATCTTTGTGCGGTATGACGCCTACGGCAGGGTGCGCGGGGTCGTCTACCTCGATCTCGCCGCGTGCAACCGCTCGCTCGACCTCATCTTTTGGGACATCGGCCAAAGCCTCAACGCCGACATGTCCAACGCGGCGGTCGAAAACACCGTCGAGCGCAGGCTGTCCGCGTTCAGACTCGAGCGCAGCGGCAGGCGCACGATATTTTTCGGCAAGCTCAGGGCGGATGACGACCTGTTCTCCGACACGGCGAACAGCGAGCTCGTGGTCTCGATAGACCCCGAGAGCAGGGCTGCGGACGTCGGGTTTTACCTCGCGTACGACAGGCGCAGCGCGCTGCCCGAGAGCGAGACCGACCTTTTGACGAGACAGTACCGCAGCTTTTCGAGATATCTCGAGGACCGCGACGCCTTTGAGCGCGTCGAGCTTCTCTTCGGGCGCAGCCGGTACGAGTTCGACGTGGTGCTCGGCGGCGGCGATTACGCCGACGAGGGCGGCGCGACCGTGGGCCGCTACGGCGCGACGGCGTCGGACGGCAGCGTTTGCAGCTATGAGGTCGCGTTTGACGGGGACGGAAGGGCAGAGAGAATCGTGTGGCTGAACGGCTATCTCGGGCAGCTTAGCGGGACGCTGAGGCCGAGCGAGAGCTATGAGCTCTACCGCGGGATGAGCCTCGCCGACGTGTACAGGACGATGCAGGTGCTGCCCGCGGCGGCGGTGAGGACGAAGGATGAGCTGCGACTCTTTTTCGGCGACTGCACAGCCGGGGACGGGGACATCGAGGCGACCGTCGAGATAACGGCGGATCTCACGACGAGAACCGTCACCGAAATAAATTACAACTGATTGCTGATAAAGGAACGTAAATGTCACAAAATAGTATTGTGAAAACCGACATCTCGATCAACAGGGATGCCGAATATGTTTGGAAGTGGCTGTTTTCCCCCGAAAACCTCAAGACGATTGTTGACTTTCCCTTAAGCGCCGACTTAAAGTCGACGGGCGGCGGGGGGTACCGCGGCACGGTGGTGCTCGGACGCACGAGGTTTGAGAGCGAGATTTCGCCTCAGCGCGAGATCGTGCTCAAAAATTCGGGCAGGGCTCTTTCAATACGCGTCGTCCCCGAAGGGAGCAGGTGCCGCGCCGTCATGGTGTCGGCCTCCCCCGAGGGCAGGGGCACCGTGTTTACCGAGGCGTGCATGAACGGCATCCTGCGCCGGCTGCGCTCGCGCACCGAGCTTGCGGGCGCGCGGTCGTTTTCCTACGACGACGCGGTGTCAAGGTATGCGTCGGGCGCTGCTTTTTCGTCCGATGACAGCGGCGGCGGGGCGGCAGCCCCCGAGGACGGGGCGGGCACACGGACGCGTCCCGCCCCGGCGCAGAGGACGGCCGTGCGCCGCCGCATCGCCGCGCTGGCGGTTGTCGCGCTGCTGCTGACGGCGGGCGTCTTCGCGTGGATAAAGCTGTCGCGGCGGGCAGCGGAGCCGGGGGCCGCGGCGCCCCTTGACCTTTCGGGCGGCGTCACGCTTCAAAACGCGCTGTCCGTCTCTCCGGGGCAGAGCAGGGCCGATATCGAGCGCCTGTTCGGGACCTCGGGGGTGGCGGACGGCGGCGCGGCGCTCTACCGCTGCGATACGCTCGACGGCATGTCGAGGCCGACCGTGCAGGTCAAGGTGGATTACAAGGGCGACGCGGCGGAAAGAATAACCTACCTCAACCTCGAGGCGGGCGGGACGATTCCCGAACAGCCCCTCACCGCGCCGGACGGCGCGCACTACGGCATGGGGGTGCCCGAGCTTGAGCAGACGGTGGGCGCGCCGCTCTCGATGATGCGGGCCTACACCGACCCCGAGCGGGGCGATGTGCGCGAGTACCATTTCGGCTACACCGACCCGTTTGCGAACTTTTCGCCCTCCTGGCGGGGCGAGATCGTGGTGACGATGACCTCGGCCGACTCGGGCTGCGCGGTGAAGCGGTGGATGTCGTATGACGGAAGCGACCCGCTCATGATAGGCTCGCTCGAGGGGGAGGCGGCGGCCTTCCAGTACGACGACTACGACGAGTTTTTGGACGACAAGTTTATGTTTGACTACTCGCTGCTCATGCTCAACCGATACAGCAGGGGCGACCTTAGGGCGGTTTTCGGCGAGATGAGCGAGTACGACGGGGGCGGCGCGTACAACTTCTATCACATCGACAGCGCCGAGACCCTCGGGGCGGACGGCGGGCAGAGCCCCGTCTGGCGCATGTCGTTCGGGCTCGACACGCGCGGGGCGTTTAAGGTCGGCTCCTACGTCAACCTGCGGCTGATGACCCGTGAGGGCCAGCTCGAGGGGTGCGAGCCGTCCAAGGTCGCCATGGGCATGAGCTACAGCGAGGTGCGCGAGTACCTGCCGGTGCTGCCCACGGTGCTGAGCGTCAACGAGGGCGGCTATACCCTGTGCTACGGCATGTGGACGGACGGCAAATCCTCGACCGAGGAGCAGTACGAGTTTGTGCTCAAGTTCGGTCTTGACAACAAGGTGAGCGGCATATACAACAACACCGGCATGAACAACCAGGGCTCGATCTCCACAAACGACCCGCTTGCCAAGACCGAGTAGCCGCGGCAGAACGGCAGACCGCTGCGGTTTCGATACGCGCGGCGGACAGGGACGCCGCAACTTAAAGCATTTTGAGGGGTGTCAAGGACAATGGACGAAAACAGGATAAGAAAGCTGGCCGCCGCCGAGGACAGGTTTGTCGGCGGCAGCGGCGGGGCCTATCTGTTGTCGGCGTCGACGTTTGCGGTGTCGCTGCTGTCGCTGCTGTTCTATATGTTTTTTATGCTCAGCGGGGCCTATGAGGACGGCGCGCCCGCGCTGTACGCCTACCTGCCGGTGGGGGCGGTCGGCAGCCTTGTTGCTGCGGCAATCGTGTTTTTTGCACTGCGGGCCAAAAACGGCGAGGGCGGGTACGTGCGCACCGCGCTGTACGCCGCGTTCTGCTTTGCCGACTGCGCCCTGTGCGGATACCTTCTCATACGCGACGCGTGGATGTGGAACTGCGACCCGCACGATTTGGTGCGGTTCGGCGGCTTTATGTCGTCGGCGATACAGCTCTCGTTCATCGCGTTCGCGGCGGTGCTCGCGCTGTACGCGGGCGCCTGCTTTGTCAAGGCCGGCAGCCCCGATGCAAGGCCGGGCGTTTTGTACCCCATAAGTTGCCTGCTGCCGCTGTCGGTCATCGCCTGCGTGCTCGTGTGCATAAGGGCCGACGAGCAGCCCGGCGCGACCTATCTTGCGCGGGCGCTCGCGCTGGTCTACTGTTCGGTCATGCTGGCGTTTTCGGCGAGATATCTCTTTAAGGCTGTCATCGGCGCATACCTCGCGCGCAGGGGCGATTCGGGCGAATATGAGCGCGTAGCGGCCGAAATCGAGAGCGTGACCGAGCGCATTATGAACGAGCGCGCGGGGGAGAGGGGCCTTGCCGTCGAGGGGTTCCCGAGCGAGTTTGAGACGCTTGAGATAGCGCCCGAGCCGGTGGCGGACGGCGAGATGTCAAACGACGCGGGGCAGGGGGAGGCCGCCGACCTCAGCGTGATCTTTACGAATGAGGCGAACCTTTCCGAGCTTGCGTCGCAGACGAGGAAAAAAGCCGCCGGGGGAAAGGGCGGAAGGAAGAAAAAGACTTCGAAACCCGACGGGGCGTCGGGCCCCGCAGCGGGCGACGGCGCGCAGACCGCCGATGCCGCAGAAGATACCGTTTGCGCCGATGCCGAGAAGGCGGATGTGTCGGACAAACAAACGGGGGTCGCAGACAAGGACGACGGGCCGCTTGACGGGCGGGCCGATAGCGGCGACACCGCCGCAAGCCCCGACAGCGCCGGCGAACCGGGAGGCGCACAAGAGGCAAGCGCCGATAAAGCGACAGATGTCGCACAGCTTGACGTCGGTGAAGGTGTCGCCGAGAGCGCCGAAAAGGCGGCCAAACCCCCCGAGACAGCGGGCGAGGACGGCGCGAAAACCGGGAGCGCAGATCCGTCGGACGGACAAACCGAGGGCGGGGACAGGGCCGTCGAGAGCGCAGGCACGGCGGATAAAAAGCTTGCGGACGGCAAAAAAACCGCAAAAAAGAGAAAGACAACGGGCGGCGCGAAAGCGGGCGGCGCAGCGAGGTCAAAAAAGGCCCTCGCGCAGGACGCCGCGAGCACCGACGAAACCCATAAGCCCGGCACGGCCGAACCGACGACCGACGGGGAACCCGAGAACACAGAACAGCCCGGAGACAAGCCCGCCGCAGCCGACAGGGACGGTGAGGCAGACCCCGCGGTGAAAAGGGACGGCGGGGACAAAGAGACCGCGGGCACGGGCGGCAAACCGACAGAGACTGGCGACGGCAGCGCGGATGATGCCGCCGCGAAAAATGACGACGGGGACAAAGAGACCGCGGGCGTGGGTGACAAACCGACAGAGTCTGACGACAGCAGCGCGGACAGCGCCGCCGCGAAAAATGACGGCGGGGACGAAAGGGACGTCGACGCAGACAGCGGCAGAGAAAAGGCCGATACGGGCGCGAGCGGCATAGAGGTAAAAAAAGAAACAGATGTCGCACAGCCCGCCGCCAAGCGCAAGCAGTCCCGCAAGAAAAAGAAGCGCGCTGCGGCAGCCAAAAAGAGCACCGCTGCCGAGAACACCCAAAGCGCCGACAGGGCCGAGGGGTGAACAGGGCAAGAGAGCTGCGAGCCCATAAGCCCCCTTGCCGCACATAGAGCCGCCGCTCCGTTAAGCTCGCCCATGCGACAGCCCTGCGGGAGTACGAGTGCGTGAAAAAAAGAGGCGTCGCGGCGCAAGCCGCGACAAGGGGCTGCAAGCGGCAAGCCGAAGGTATTACAAAGGGCTCGTTCGGGCGACAGGGCCTTGTGAAGGTAATCCCGCGCCCGGCCGATGCCGACGGCCGCCTTTACACTCCCCGCATATTTCCCGCGCGGCGGTGGGTGTTGAGGGTACGGACATCCGACAGGATTCACGGGAGTATGGGAACCCGGCCCAACGCCGTGCCGCCCATGTTCGGCGATCTCTCGCCCGGCCGACGCCGACATCCCCCTTTACACACGAGCCGCATACTCCCGCAGCAGGAGCGGTCGCCGAACGCCGTACCAAAAGTGTTCGGCAAGGGGGGCTTTTTTCGCATCCCCGCGAACGGAAGCCGCTGAGAAGGGCCTTAAAAAGGATGCGGCGGTTTAAAGCTTAAGCGCATTCTCCGATTGCGGTGCAAAGCAGTTGTTTTGACGCAAGCCTAAAAAAGCCTCCCTACCCGCGCGGTACGGAGGCTTTTGAAATAGGCCGTGCGGCGTAGATTCGGCCCCGAGACCGCCGCACGTACACTCGGTCATGACGTGCGGCATGTTTCCGCCTGTCGCAACAAGTGTTCAGTCCCTGTTCCTTTTAAGTGTGTTCAGCAGGATATAAATCCCGATCAACACAGCGACGGCAATGCCGAGGATGGCATACATCGTTGGGATGTCGACCCGACTTCCGAAAAAATAGAGATTACAGTCGACGGAATCCTTTATTCTGTCGATGATGTCTGCCGGAACGCCTTGGTTGTGCATTTCGGCAAGAACGCCCTGCATGGTGTGATTCCGAAAAAGCGAGGTGCCGTAGGTGCCCGGCAAAAACGAGAGAGCCTTTTGCAGCCCCTCCCCAAAGGAAGCAATGGGCATATACGCACCGCAAAGGAACCCGTATCCCGCGCTGACAACGGTGCCCACCGCAGAAATCTGCCCCTGTGTTGACAGGAAAAAATTTACAATTGAGGACAACGCCGTCCCGAATAAAACGAGGAGTACGATATCGAGGAACAAAAGGAGTACATCCGCGAGCGACAGGTACCATCCCACAATTTTCACATAGGCAAGACAAACGCCCGCCGCCGCAAAGCAGATGACGAGGGTAGAAAGTAAGGTCGCCGCATAGTAACTCATCGAAAGCGCGGCCGATTTTACGGGGGACACTCTAAAATCCCTGATTGTGCCGTTCGCTTTGTCCTGCACGATCAGAAAGTTGGAGCAAAAAGCGACGGTCACGCACGAAACGGCGAGAATGGAGGATATGAGCTGCCCGGCCACCAGTCCGTTCACCATGCTCTGCGAGATACCTGGTATGTCGGGCAGATTTGAGGAAAAGGAGTCTCGATATTCATTGCCGAGAAAGGTTGTGTAGAGCACAAGCAGGATCATGGGCGTGATTAAAGAGGCAAAGAACATCCCCTTATCCCCGAAAAAGAGCTTGATATTTCTTTTTATAAGTGTCAGTGAACCGTTCATCCGTTCACACCTCCCTGCGGTGTTTTCCCCGTGACCGCAAGAAAAACATCGTCCATCTTCCCTTTTGTTATTTCATAATCGTCAAATAATTCGGCGTGGTTCAGGATGAGCTCGGTTGCGCGCCTTGTATCGGGGACAGAAAGGCGATAGCCGTTTTTTATCCGCTCGTACGCTGTGCCGAGCGCTTTGAGGGCAGTCTCATCGACATTGTAGAGGGTGATATAATCTCCTGCATACGCGTTTTTGAGCGCAAGCGGCGTGCCCTCGGCGGATATCCTGCCGCCGTCGATAATCACAACGTAGTCGGCCTCGGCGGCCTCCTCCATATAATGCGTGGTCAGAAACACGGTCATATTTTCATTTCGGCGAAGGTCGGATATCACGTCCCACAGTGTTCTGCGGGTTTGCGGGTCAAGCCCCGTCGTCGGCTCATCCAAAATAAGGATTTTGGGCCTGTGGAGCAGAGCCCTTGCAACGTCAATTCTTCGGCGCTGTCCCCCCGACAGTTTGCCGACCGCGCGTTTCAACAGATCCTCAAAATCAAGAATCTCTGCGAGCTCTGCAAGCCTTTTTTTGAACCCCGCCCCCGCAATGCCGTACAGAGCGGCGCGGCTCTCCAAATTGTCGTAAACCGAAAGCGCGGAATCCAGGACGGACGACTGAAACACTGCGCCGAGCTCACGCTTGACGAGGTTGAGCTCCCTGTCCAAATCGTGTCCGTCGATCAAGACGCTCCCGCTGTCCTTTGACAGCTGGCCGCACATGATATTGATGGTGGTTGATTTTCCCGCCCCGTTGACCCCGAGAAAGGCGAACAACTCCCCCTTTTTGACGCGAAAGCTCAAATCCGCGACCGCTTTTACGGCCCCGAAGCTCCTGCTGAGGTGACTGATTTCTATAATATTGCTCATTTTATCTGCTCCTGCACAATGGGGCATAGACCCCATGGATATCGGGTGATAAACCCGCGGACGGGGTACCGCCGTCTCTCGCCTGCCTCTGCCGATGACCCGACCCTTTTAGGTCTTCCCGCTGTCGGACATACGGCGTTTTTGGTTTTTCATCGGAATGCCCGCCCGAAAGGCTGCGGGTATCCTCCGCCTGTTTTTTTCGCACAGCCGGCGCACCCCAAAACGCCGCAGCGAGGGATTGCAAGCGGCAAGCGGAGGGCATTACACAAGGCTCGGTCGGACGACAGGGCCTTGTGAAAGCGCTTCCCGCGTCCGACCGATGCCGGCCCCCTTACGCACGACCCGCATGCTCCCGCAGCGAGTGCCGAACGCCGTGTCAAAAGCGTTCCGGCAAGGGGGGTCCCCGCGAACGGAAGCCGCCGCGAAGGGCCTAAAAGAGACTGCGGCGGTTTAAAGCTTAAACGCATTCTCAAACCACGGTGCAGAACGGTCAGTTTGCCGCGAGCCCCAAAAGCCTCCCTTTTCGCGAGCCTTTCTGCGGAGATTTGGCAGCGGAAAACGCCGCGTTTGCGGCATCCCTCAAAGGTTGTAGATGTCCCTGAACTTTTCGCCGAGATAGTCGGTGTAGCAGGTGGGGTCGAACTCTTCGCCGCACACCCGCTGCATGACCTCCTGCGAGCGCAGGCGCGCGCCGTGCTTCCACATGCGCTCGCGCAGCCAGCCGCATATGGGGGCGAGGTCGCCGGCGGCAACGAGACCGGCGACGTCGATGTCCCGCTTCATCGCGCGGAAGATCTGCGCCGCATAGGCGCTGCCGATCGAGTAGGAGGGGAAGTACCCGAACTGCCCGCTGCTCCAGTGGCTGTCCTGAAGCACCCCGCGCCGGTCGTCGGGCACGTCGACGCCGAGATACTCTTTATAGAGCCTGTTCCACATCTCGGGCAGCTCGGACACCGTCACGTCGCCCGAGAACAGCGCCTTTTCGATCTCATAGCGCACCATGATGTGCATGGAATAGGTCAGCTCGTCCGCTTCGGTGCGGATGAGGGAGGGGGTGGCCCTGTTGACCGCGAGGTACAGCTCGTGCGGGCTCACGCCCGCAAACTGCTCGGGGAACAGCTCATTGAGCTTTGGCAGCACGAGGGCGCAGAACGGCTCGCTTCTGCCGATGATGTTTTCAAAGAATCTCGACTGGCTCTCGTGCATCCCCATCGTGATGTCGCAAAGGCAGGTGCCCTGTATGTCGTCCCCGAGGCCCAGCTCGTACAGCGCGTGGCCGCCCTCGTGCACGACGCTGTACATCGAGGACTCAAACCTGTCCTCAAAATAGTGGGTCGTGATGCGCACGTCCCTGTTGTTGAGGCCGATGGTGAACGGGTGCTCGGTCTCGCCGATCGAGCAGCGGCGCCTGTCGATGGTCATCAGCCCCATGATGTAGTCGGACAGCTCCCGCTGCTTGTATATCGGGAAGACGTTGTTGTCGAGAAAATCGGCGCGGGGCTGCTCGCGCAGGCCGATCTCGCCGATGAGCGGCACAAGGCTCTTTTTAATGACCGCGAAATAGTTGTCGCAGTATTCGCGGGTCATGCCCTTTTCAAAGCGGCTCAGCTGCGCGTCGTAGGGGTGCTTGTCGGGGTCGGTGTACCCGTTGAACCGCTTTGCGAACTCGACCATCTTTTTGAGCACCGGCTCGAACGATTTGAAATCGCTCTTCTCCTTCGCCTCGTGCCAGACCGCCGCCGCCTCGTTCTGAAGGCGCGAGTACTCCATCATCTCCTGCATGGGGATCTTCTTCTGGCGGTCGTAGTCCTCCTTGAGGATCTCCGCCTTGCGCGCGGTCGTCTCGTCGAGCTCGGACGCGCGGTCGCTCAAAAAGTAAACGGCCTCCTCGACCTCGGGGTTGATCGAGGTCTTGTACATCTCCTCGGTGAGGGCGGACAGGCACTCGCCGCGGCCCGCATAGCTTTCGGCGGGGGCGGCGGTGACGCTGTCGTAGTAGACGACGCCCGAGGCGTATGCTAAGGCGCTTGACCTGCTCTCGAGCTTTTTGATTACCTCGAGGGCGCTTTGTACCGTCAGTGACATTGGTTTTTCTCCTTTATACTAAAAAATTAAGAACAGGGTATTCGCCGCGCGGGGTTGCCCGCGGCAGGGGCGATGTGATATCATGTCCTTGCGCCGGGCGGGCGCACCGCCCGCCCGTTTTGTCCGCTCGCAAGACGACCGCCCAAAACGGCGCCGTGGGAATATTGATGCCCCTCCGGCATTTGTCTGCCCCCGACAGGAGCCGGCGGGATGCGCCGGGAAGGGCCGTAAAGCCCGCCCGAAAGACCCGCCGCACAGCGGACGCGGGCCTTTGCCGGCGCCGAGACGAAGAGCCGTCAGACGAGATAGCTTTGCGGCGAGGCGAGGCGCTCCTCAAGCGCGCCGAAAAACCTCGAGATGTGCAGGCCGTCGGCGAGCGCGTGGTTGACAAGCAGGGTGACGGGCATAAGCGCGCGCCCGCCCGCGCGCTCGCACCGGCCCCACGAGATCCGCGGGTTGCTGTCGGCGGGGCAGGGCACGGGCTGCACGAGCGAAGTGTACTTTATCCACGGCAGGGTGGTTATGTAAAAAAAGCTCAGCGGGTCGCCCTCGTCGCCGATGCCGCCGCTTTGGGACGCGAGTGCGTGCGCTTTTTCGGCGGCGGGCAGATAGTCGGAAAAGCTTTTGTAAAAGCCGAGATTGCAGTAGGCATAGGCCCCGCTTTCGGTCATCACGGTGTGCGAGGTGCCGCAGCCGTCATATTCGATTATCCCGCCGTCCCTGATTCGGCGTCTGAGCTCGGGCACGTCGTTGGCGGCGGATGCCGCAAGGTACAGGAAGGTCAGAAAAAACGGCAGGGCGCTGCGCCGCCTGAAATCGTCGAACGCCGTCAGGTCGCACTCGGCGGTCACGCCGACATAGGGGTAGGAGAGCCCGTTGAAATAGCGGAAGTGCTCGCGGCGCTCATAGCTGTCGAGGTCGATTGTCTTATACATGGGAGAAGATTCTTTCTGTCCCGGCGCAGCCGCCGTCCGCCCTGCCGCCTGCGGGTTTGCACCGGGGCAAACGCCGCGGCGGCGCTGTTTGACCCGCCGTGACACGGGGCGGGCCGTACAGGTAGATTTTATCACACGGCGGGCAAAAAATCCACACTGCGGCCGGGGCCTCGCCGTAAAGACGGCGCCGATTTTATTAAAGGCTTAGGGGGTGTGCGGCATGGAGGCGGCCGAGCTCAGGTCAAAGGAATACATCCCGATTTTGTCGGGCAAAACGGCGTCCTACGGCGGCAGCCAGATGTGGATGAGCGGGGCGCTGCGGTCGGGAGGGTGCGGGGCCGTCGCCGCGGCCGACCTCGCGCTCTATCTCGCGCGCTCGGGGCGCTGCCCGACCCTCGCGCTGTCGGGCGGCCTTGCGGACACACCCGTGCCGCGCGGCGACTACGAGCGGTTTCTTTTGAGCTTTTCACGCGCCTACGCGAGGCCGCTGCCGAAGCTCGGCATGACGGGGCTGCGACTCGCCGTCTGCCTAAATCTGTTTTTTAAGCGGTATGAGACGGGCGTTCGCGCGCGCTGGCGGCAGCTGTGTACCCTAAAGGACCCGCTTGCCGAGCTGCGCCGCATGCTGCTTGACGACCTGCCCGCGATTATCTCGCTGCCGCCCGCGTTCGGACGCAAAGGGGGTCTCGCGATGCGCGACCTCTTGAGCGGCAGGGTGCGGCGCTATAAGGGCCGCGGCGGGCACTTTGTGACGGTGACGGGTATAACGCGCGGCGGTGACGGCAGGGAGAAGCTGGCCGCCTCGTCGTGGGGCGTGCGGTACGAGATCGACGCGCTCGACTACCTGCGCGAGGCAAAGACACCGCGCGGCCTGCTCGTGTGCGGCATGGTGCTGCTGATGTGCTGACGCCGCGGCGGGGGGTGCAGGCGGTGGGCTGAGGCTGTAACACAAGACATGTTTAAAGCGACAAGGCTTTGCTCAATCAACCCCTCCGTCAGCTCCGCTGACACCTCCCCTTGCACAGGGGAGGCTTAAGGACCCGTGACCCAAGGGATGGACGTAAGCTTTAGGGATCGGAAACCTTCCCCCTCGGGGGAAGGGGGACCGCCCCGCGGTGGATGAGGGGTTAGGGAAATTCTTATCCATAGCAGGGATAAAGTCAAAAAACCGGCTCACCCCTCATCAGTCAGCTACGCTGACAGCTTCCCCCCACGGGGGAAGCTCAAGGGCGGGGTCCCTCGAGAAGGGCTTAAGTCAACGGACTAAGCTACCCCCTCATCTCGTCCTCGCGGGCTGCGTTAAGCTCCGTTTGCACAGAAGTGCAAACATCCGCCCACTCCGCCGCTCGTCCTCTCCCTTCAATGTCAGAGGGCATTGAAGGGAACCCGAAGCTGCGTTGACACGGCTCGCATATTCTCGCGAGTTGGCCGCATGTTAAAGGTACAGACATGCGGCACGCCCTGCATATTCCCGTAGGGTGGCCGATTGAGCCCGACCGGCTGACCGTTCGGCTCTTCCCCCCACGGGGGAAGCTTAAGGGCACGCAGTCCGAAGAAAAGCGTGAAGCTTCAGGGCTTACAGCAAGCTCCAAAATTGCTGTAGCCCAAGCTCCCCCTGTGCAAAGGGGGGAAGGGCCGCGAAGCGGCGGGGGGATTGTGAGCGACGAGCTGAGGTTTCAACACAAGGCATGTTTAAACGACAAAGCCTTGTGCAGTCAACCCCTCCGTCAGCTTCGCTGTCACCTCCCCTTACACAGGGGAGGCTCAAAGGCGCGAAACCTGAGGGCAAGCATAAATCTTGAGACTTGCTGCAAGCCCAAGCACGCCCCCTCATGCCGACCGTTCGACAGGTGAGATTCAAGGGCGCCGGCCCTACAGCCGCTTCGTCCCTCTGCCGCGCCCCTTGACAGACGGAGGTTTGTCGTGTATAATAAGAAACATAAGTTGCGCAACAAAAGTTGTTAAACGAAAGCAGGTGATTGTATGCCGCCGAAGGTCAGGTTCACAAGGCAGCAGATAACGGATGCCGCGCTGAACGTCGTGCGGCGCAGCGGCGCGGGGGGCCTCACCGCGAGGAGCCTTGCCGCCGAGCTCGGCTCGTCTCCCAAGCCCATATTCGGCCTCTTTCAAAATATGGAGGAGGTGCAAAGGGAGGTTTTGGCCGCTGCGAACGACCTGTATCAGTCGACTATCCGGCGCGCCGTAGCGCAGGGCAGGTATCCGCCCTATAAGGCGAGCGGCATGGCGTATATCCTGTTTGCGAAGCAGGAGAGGGAACTGTTCAAGCTGCTCTTTATGCGGGACAGGACGGGCGAGCGCATAGAGGAAAACCGAGAGGAGGTTCGCCCGATTCTCGATATCATCATGAAAAATCTCGGCATAAACGAGGACGAGGCGTATTTTCTGCACATCGAGCTGTGGCTGTACGTCCACGGCATCGCCGCCATGATTGCGACGGGATACCTCGACTGGGACGATGAGTTTATCAGCAGGGCGCTGACCGACGCCTATGACGGGATGAAGCGCCGCTATACGGAGGAATGACAGGGATGAACGCGATTGAAGCGCGGGGACTCACCAAAAAATACAGGGACGTCACGGCGGTGGACGGCCTCGAGATATGCGTCGGGCGGGGCGAGCTGTTCGCGCTGCTCGGCGTGAACGGGGCGGGAAAGACCACCACGATCAAGATGCTGACCTGCCTTACAAGGCCCGACGGCGGCGATGCGCTGGTGGGCGGCAGCAGCGTCACCGGCGACCCCGCCGCGGTGAAGGCGATTATCGGGGTGTCCCCGCAGGAGACGGCCGTCGCGCCCAACCTGAGCGCCCGCGAAAACCTGCTGCTCATGTGCGGCGTCCACGGGTTTTCGCGGGACAAGAGCCGCGCAAAGGCCGACGAGCTGACCGAGCGGTTCGGCCTCGCGTCGGTTTCGGGGAAAAAGGCGGGCAAGCTGTCGGGCGGCTGGCAGCGCAGGCTGAGCATCGCCATGGCGCTGATAAGCGAGCCGCAGGTGCTCTTTCTCGACGAGCCGACGCTGGGTCTCGACGTGCTCGCGAGAAGCGATCTTTGGGACATCATCCGCGCGCTTAAGGGAAGGGTAACCATCGTGCTGACGACCCACTATATGGAGGAGGCGGAGGCGCTTGCCGACCGCATCGGCATCATGCGGGACGGCAGGCTGCTTGCGCTGGGCACGGCGCAGCAGATAAAGACAAAAGCGGGGACGGAAAGGTTTGAGGACGCCTTTGTCGCCGTCGTGAAGGGGGGTGCGGGGAGATGAGATTGCTTGCATTTTCGAGCAGAACGGCCAAGGAGATCGTGCGCGACCCGCTCAACCTCTTTTTCGGCCTCGGGTTCCCGCTCGTGCTCATCGGTCTGCTGAGCGCGATACAGGCGAATATCCCCGTGCCGATGTTCGAGCTCGCCCACCTCACGCCCGGCGTGACGGTGTTTGGGCTGTCCTTTATGACCCTGTTTTCCGCCGTGCTCATCTCAAAGGACAGGGAGAGCGCGCTCATGCAGCGGCTGTACACAACGCCGCTCACCGCGGCGGATTTTATCTTCGGCTACACCCTGCCCATTCTGCCCATTGCGGTGGCGCAGGGGCTGGTGTGCTACCTCGCGTCCGCCCTGCTCGGGCTGAAGCTTGGGGTCACGGTGCTTTGGTCGCTGCTGTGCACGGTCCCCATAGCGCTGTTCTACATCGCGCTGGGGCTCATCTGCGGCAGCGTCTTTACCTCAAAGCAGGTGGGCGGCATCTGCGGGGCGCTGCTCACCAACCTGTCGGCGTGGCTGTCGGGCATCTGGTTTGACGTCGAACTCGTGGGCGGCATGTTCAAAAAGGTCGCCGACGCGCTGCCCTTCATCCACGCCGTTGAATTGCAGCGCGCGGTGTTCGGCGGCGACCTGTCGAACGTCCTCCCCCACCTCCGGTGGGTGCTCGGCTATATGCTCGCGGCCGTTGCGGGGGCCGTGCTGCTGTTTTTGCGCGGGATGAAGAGGCAGTAGGGGGCCGGCGGCGCGGATAAAGCGGGGCTTTTTGACAGAGATCAGACGAGAAAAAGCCCTGCCGCAGCCGCACGGAGAAGGGCGCAAAAAAGCGCGTGCGCAAGCCCTGCCGCCGCAGGGGTACGGGGAAGGTTGCACAAGGGGCCAAAAAAACAAAGGGCAAAATGAAGAGTGAAGCCGACGGGGCTGTGTGAAAACGCACGGCCCGTCGGCTTTTTTCGCCGCAGAATATTGCAGCGAAGGGAGGAGGCGCTGCGCATTCCCTCTCTTTTCGTCTGTCTGTGCGGGTGATTTCGGGGAGGCGCTGCGTTTGCCCGTGGGTGAGGGGCGCTTTGCCTCAGGGCAGCGGATGTTCGCCGCCCTGAGGCAAAGGCGTTTTATCGGACCTGTGCAAAGGACGGGAGAGCACCGCCCTACAGCGCGCCGCAGCGGCGCGAGACATCGGGGCGGCAGAGTAAGAAAGAAGCATATGTCGTTTAAATGATGCAGATAAATCAAAAATAAAGGCGCCGGCGTGCGCCCGCCCGCGAGATCCGCCCGTCCCGACGGGCACGACACAAGCGTTTCATCAAAAGTCGCCGAGCCGCGTTCGACATTTTTTGAGTGCGGCAGGGGGTACAATCTACAGACGGGGGGATGCGCATGGTGATCTACATAGACGTGCTGCTGTTTGTGAACCTTATCATCAACTATCTCTTGCTGTGCATGACGGCGCTGGTGCTGCGGCGCGAGCGCTCGCGCCTGCGGCTGTGCCTCGCCGCGGTCTTAGGCAGCGCAATGTCCCTTTCGATTTTGCTCCCCGCGCTGCCGTTTGCCGCGGCGCTCCTTCTTAAGCTGTCGGGCGCCGCCGCCATGTGCCGCGTCGCCTTCAGGTACCGGGGCCTAAGGCCGCTTGTGCGCGAGACGGTGTTTCTGTTTTTTGCGGCGGCGGTCGTCGCGGGCGCGGCGGCCGCCGCCGAGCAGGGCGCGGCGGAGCTTGTCGCCTGCAACAACCTGAGCGTATACCTCGGCGTCTCGCCGCTTGCGCTGGTGGCGTGCGCCGCCCTCTGCTATGTCGTGCTTTCGCTGTGGGAGCTGCTGTTCACAAGGCCCCGGGCGCAGACGAGGCCGGGCGAGTTCACCGTCATCTACGGCGGCAAAAGCGTCAGAGCGTCGCTGATAAAGGACAGCGGCAGCAGCCTGTGCGAGCCGCTCAGCGGGCGGCCGGTGGTCGTGCTCGACAGACGGCTTGCCCCGAGGCTGCTGTGCGAGCGCGAGTTCGACGCGGTCGCAAAGGGCACGCTCGACGCCGAGGCGATGCGCGCTGCGGGCGCGCTGTTCATCCCCTATACCTCGGTCGGCGGGCGGGGCTCGCTCGCGGGCTTTGCGGGCGCCGCGGTCGAACAGCGGGCGGGCGAGGGGGACAAAACAACCGTCGACGGCCTGGTGCTCGCCTTCAGCGAGGTCGAGAACGCCGACGGGATTATTCCTGCTTTTGCATTGGAGGGCTGAACATGCTTGAGAGATTGCGGTTGTTTCTGTCACGCTTGCTGCTGCGGCTTGCGGGGCGCGGGGGGATCTATTATGTAAACGGGCCCGAGACGCTGCCGCCGCCCATCTCCAAGGAGGAGGAGCAGGCGATGTTCGAGCGGCTTCGCGCGGGCGACCCCGCGGCGCGCGAGGTGCTGATAAGTCACAATCTGCGCCTTGTCGTCTACATCGCGAAAAAGTTTGAGGCGACGGGCATCAACATCGAGGATCTCGTGTCGATCGGCACGATAGGGCTGATAAAGTCGGTCAACACGTTTGACCCCGACAAAAACATAAAGCTCGCGACCTATTCGTCCCGCTGCATCGAGAACGAGATCCTGATGTTCCTGCGCAAGGCGTCCAACAGGCAGACCGACATGTCAATCGACGAGCCGCTCAACGTCGACTGGGACGGCAATGAGCTGCTGCTGTCCGACATACTCGGAACAGAGAGCGACGAGGTCTCGGCCCACGTCGAGCAGGAGTCGGAGAACCGTCTGCTCTGCGGTCTTGTGCAGGAGCTCGGCGAACGCGAGCGGCTGATCGTCGAGCTTCGCTTCGGCATGTTCGGCCACCGCGAGCACACCCAAAAGGAGGTCGCCGACCTGATCGGCATCTCGCAGTCGTACATCTCGCGCCTCGAAAAGCGCATCATAAAAAAGCTCAAAGCCCGCCTCTTGAAGGTGAACGAGGGGGAGTAGGGGATCCGAAAAGTGCAGTTCGAAGGAGCCTTCCGCCTGTTGTGTAAGAGGCGGCGCCGGGCGCCGCCCGGCGGAGGGGATGTCAAAGGTTCGCTAAAAAAGCGACCCGCCTCAAGTTTTTGCCTCGCCCTGTCAATCCCCCCGGTACTGCGTATCCCCCCTTTATACAAGGGGGGATCTTGGCCTGTTGCAAACGGGTAGCTGACGGAAGGGTTGTGTCCTTGCTCTTGCGCCTCCGCTGCCGAACGGCCTGCCGCAAAAGGCGCTTTCAAGCGGTTTTGCCCTCCCGCTGCTTTGGGGTTTTACGCTGCACCGTGCTTTTGAACGAATACACCGTAAAACGTTCCCGGGACGGCCCCTTGCCGGAGAGCCTCTCGGGCCGTCAGGTCCCGGCGGGCGCCCCACCGCGCTTTGGGTCAAATGGCACTCTTTATCTTTTTGAGCGCGCCCTTTTCGAGGCGGCTCACCTGCGCCTGACTTATGCCGATCTCGTTTGCAACCTCGGTCTGCGTCCTGCCCTGCATGAACCGCCGCGTCAAAATGTGCTTTTCGCGGTCGCTGAGTCCGCCGATCGCCTGTTTGAGAGCGATCTCACTGAGCCAGCTCGTCTCGCCGTCCGAGTCGGAAACCTGGTCAAAGACGTACACCGCGTCGCCGCCGCTCGAGTAGAGCGGCTCGTACAGCGACACCGGCTCGACCACCGCCTCAAGCGCGGCGACGACGTCTTCGCGGCTCTCACCCATGTCGTCGGCGATCTCGCGCACCGTCGGCTCCTTTTTAAGGGACGCCTGAAGCCGCTCCTTTGTCTGCATTGCGCGGTACGCGGTGTCTCTGAGCGAGCGGCTCACCCGCAGCGCGTTGTTGTCGCGCAAAAAGCGCCGCACCTCGCCGATGATCATCGGCACCGCATAGGTCGAAAACCGCACCCCGTGCGCGGTGTCGAAGTTGTCGATGGCCTTGATAAGCCCGATGCAGCCGACCTGAAAGATGTCGTCGGGGGGCTCGCCCCTGCCCGAAAAGCGCTGCACGATGCTCAGCACCAGCCGCAGGTTGCCCGCAATCAGCTCGTCGCGCGCCCGCCTGCTGCCCGCGTGCGCCTCCTTGAGCAGCCGCAGCTTCTCGTCCTCCTTCATGACGGTAAGCTTTGCGGTGTTGACCCCGCATATCTCGACCTTGCACACTGCCAACCCTTGACGCCCCCATACCCGTTGTTATAAAGAGAGTATGGCGGCGCGCTGCGCTTTGTAACGCTGTAAATAATTTACTTTTGGGCATAAGGGCCCCCCGCCGCTTTGCGGCTTGCATACAGCGGGCGCGGCTTTCTCTCCCGGCGGGTGCGCGGCGTCCGTGCAATCGGTTTTTTCCGCGCCGCGGGGGGGAGGGGCGGCTTGATCCCGAAAAAGTGTCTGTCTGCAAAACTGCGCGCAAAGCAGAGCGGGGCCGACGCCCCGCTCTGCTTTGCGTTGTAAACAACATGGGAAGCTGCGGACGGTGAGCGCAAAACCGATGCCTGCGGGCTTGAGGGCCTCGTCTCAGGTCGCGGCCTCTTCGGTCGGGATGAGGTTAAACAGCTTGACCGTCTCGGGCGACGCCTGCCGCGAGCGGCGGTTGAACTGTTTGTAGAGCGGCAGGTATATCTCGGGGTCGCGCACGGGACAGCCGACGGGGCAGCCGGTCGAGGCCGCCATGCCGATCATGTCGCAGCAGCGGTTGCAGGCGACGCAGCATTTCTCCTTTTTAAGGCCGCCGTTCTTGAGTATGTCGTTTGTGAAGTCAGGATAGGCCCACGGCAGCCGCCCGAATCCCGGGAGGTCGTACCGCCCCGCCTCTATCCCGCCGGCGGCAATGTACGGGCTTAAGACGCCGGGCCACGAGAGGGTGCCCGTCATCACCGTCGCCTCGGGCAGGTGTTTTTTGAACGCGGCCGCAAGCGAGTGGTAAAACGCCAGGGCGTACAGCTGGCTCTCGTCGGGGCGGTGCGAGCCGCAGTTGAAGGGCAGCTGAAGGTGGGTCGCATGGTTTCTGCCCGTGCTGACGTTCAGCAGCTCGACCCCGCGCTCGAGAAGAAGCCTGCCGAGCTCGAGGGGCTCCGATAGGTCGGGCGTGAGCGAGCCGTCGCGGCTCATGCCGAAGCCGTAGGGGTAGGGCGTCATGTCGCACGCGTTCAGCCTGACGGCTATGGGGATGCCGACCTCCTTTTTCACGCGGTCGATGACGGTCAAAAGAAAACGCGTGCGGTTTTCAAAGGCTTCGCCGCCGTAGACGCTGTTTTCACGGGTGAAGGAGCCGAGCAGGTCGGATATGAGATATCCGTGACAGGCGCGGATGTCGACCGCGTCGAAGCCCGCCTCCTTCGCGAACGCCGCCGCCCTGACATAGTCGTCCGCTATCCCCTCGAGCTGCTCGTCGCTCAGCGCGACCGTCCGTCTCTTTTTTATGTACGGATTGTCGCACGCGACATACTGCGGTATCGCGTCGTCGCCGAAGGCGCCGTCCCCGTCGAGGCGCGCGTTGCGCCCGCAGTGGGTCAGCTGAACGATGGTGAACGGCTTTTGCCCGTCCGCCGCGCTGTCCCTTATCTCGTACATCAGGCGCTTGAAAACGGGCAGGTTTTGCTCGGTCATGCGGCACTGCCTGCGGCTTGTCCTGCTGTTTTCGGTGACGGCGCACGACTCAAACCACAAAAGCCCCGCGCCGCCCGCCGAAAGGTGAGGTCGCTCGGCGTCCCGTCGAAGAACGCGTCAAAGCCCTCGAGCGGCTGGATGCACAGACGGTTTTTCAGCGCGTGCCCGCAGACGGTGATCGGGCGGGTGAAGACGCTCAAGTCCTCGCTCACGGGCAGGTCGATGCCGTTGTCCTCGATGTCCCGTCTGAGCTCGCCGAGCGATCGGTAGGCGAACGGTTTCCGTTTCAGCATGTTCGGCGCTCCCTTCTTCCGTCACAAGCGGTAAAAATGACGCCGGATGATGCACAGGCCCGCCCGGGACGGGCGGGCCTGTGCGCCTGCGCGCTAAAGTCTTTGGTTGAACTCGATTTTTTCACTGTCGGGCCCTCGATCGTGAAAAAACGCACGCCGTTTTGAAACACCGGCATCGAGTGAACGGTCTCGCCCTCGGGCAAAAGCTCGCGGGCCTTTGCCGAAGCGTACGCCGCGTTTATGTCGTCGGTCTCAAGCGCAAGGCGGTTGATCGCGCCGCTCTTTCCGCAGGCCTGCTCGGGCAGCCCGTACAGCTCGAGAACAAGCCCGTCGTTTCGCACAAAGAGCACGGGGAAGCCGGTCGCCCCGGGGTCCGAGCGAAAGATCTCGTCAAAGCTGAGCCCCGCCTAAAACGCGCGCGAGCGTTCGGCGTTTTTTACGGGGATGCCGAGGCGGGCAAGGCCCGTCGCTTTGAAAGCGTTCATTTTTCTCTTCTCCTACCGTTTTTATCGGAACGCGGCCCGCGCCGGTCAAAAGGCCCCCGGCGCATCGCCGCGGGGGGCCGCACGCACGCGGGCCCCCGAAAGCATCGCAGGGGACGCGTGAAAAGGACTATTTTATCGCCCTGAGCCTGCGCCGCTCGAGGATCTTTTCGCTCTGCGAGTCGAGGATGATGGCGAAGAGGATCGTCGCGCCCTTGGCGGCGAACTGCCAGTTGGAGTCGACGCTGAGCAGGTTGAGGATGTTGTTTATCAGCCCGATCACGAGACAGCCGAAAAAGGTGCCCGCGGGCTTGCAGTAGCCGCCGCCGAGCGGGGTGCCGCCGATGACGACGGCGGAGAGCGCGTCGTTCTCCATGCCCTGGCCCGCCTGCGGCTGCGCCGAGGCCGAGCGCCCCGTCAGCACAAGCGAGGCTATCGCGACGCATATCCCCATAAGGGCGTAGGTGATATACCGTATGCGCTTGACGTTGAGGCCCGAGACCCGCGCGGCCTCGGCGTTTGCGCCGACGGCGAGCAGGTTGCGGCCGAACGCCGTGCGGTAGACCGCGACGCACATCACAAGCGTGACGGCGACCGAGATCAGCACGGGCAGCGGCAGCGGCCCCACGCTGCCCTGCCCCATGGCGATGAAGGCGGGGCTCAGACCCGAGATCGCCGAGGTGTTGCTTATGACATAGCACACGCCCTTGAACACCTGCCCCATCGCGAGGGTGACGACAAAGGGCGGCAGGTCGAACGTGCTTATAAAAAACGCGTTGCACATGCTGCTTATCGCCCCGACGACGGTGACGACGAGGATGACGACCGCAAAGGAGACGCCCGAGGTGTCGAGCTTTGCCGCGATGATGCCGAGCATACCCAGCAAAAACCCGACCGAGAGGTCCATGTTGGCCGAGCCGAGCACCAGCGTGTAGCCCATGGCCATGACGGTGCTGGCGGCCACCTGCTTGAGGATGTTGCTCAGATTTCGCGCCGTCAAAAAGTTGGGCGAGATAAGGCTTGCGATGACCACGAGCACCGCGAGGATGAACAGCGCCTTGTTGTTCATCACGATCTCGATAAAGCGTCCGCCCGAGGCGGGCCGTACAGTGCGTTCCTTTTTCATGATATATACCTTTCAGCGCGCCCGGCTCAAGCGCCGAACGCCTCCTTCATTATCTCGCCCGCATCCGCGTCCTCGCGCAGGTGCTCGCCGACCACGCTGCCGTTTCGCATGACGATGATGCGGTCGCTCATGCCCATGACCTCCTCGAGCTCGGACGAGATGAGGATGATCGCCATGCCCCGCTTCGCAAGAAGGCTTATCCTTCGGTGGATCTCCGCCTTTGCCCCGACGTCGATGCCCCTTGTGGGCTCGTCGAGGATGAGGACCTCGGGCTCGGACAGAAGCCAGCGGGCGATGATGACCTTTTGCTGGTTGCCGCCCGACAGCCCCGAGATCGCCTGCTTTTGGGAGGAGAACCTTATCTCGAGCTCCTCGCGCATCTCCTCGCAGTTTCGGGCCTCGCGTCCGAAGTTTATAAACCCGAGCCGGTCGGTGATCTTTTTGAGATACGCCGCGGACATGTTCTGCTTTACCGAGAGCTTGCCGAAGATGCCGAGCCGCAGCCTGTCCTCGGTGACCATGCCCATGCCGAGCTTTATCGCGGCCCGGGGGTTCTTGATTCTGACGGGCCGCCCGTGCAGCTTTATCGCGCCGCCCTCGGGCCGGTCGATGCCGAACAGGGCCCTGACGGTCTCGGTCCTGCCCGCGCCGACGAGCCCCGCAAAGCCGAGGATCTCGCCGCGCCGCAGGGTAAAGCTGACGTCGCGCACCCGCTTGTTTTGGGTGGACAGATGCTCGACCTCGAGCACGACGTCCCCTATCTCGGCGGGCTCCTTCGGGTACATGCCGCTCATCTCCCTGCCGACGATCCACTTTATCAGGTCGTCCTTGGTGCAGCTTTTCGCGTCGGCGGTGGCGATGTACCGGCCGTCCCGCATCGCGGTGACGCGGTCGGACACGGCCAAAACCTCGTCCAGCTTGTGGGATATAAAAATGACCGCGACACCCTCTGCGGTCAGGTCCCCGATGATGCTGAACAAAAGCGCCGTGTCGCGGTCGCTTAAGGACGAGGTGGGCTCGTCCATGATGATAAGGCGCGAGTTGTAGGACACCGCCCGCGCGACCTCGACGAGCTGCATCTCGGCGACGCTCAGGGTCTTTATGACGGCTCGGGGGTCGATGTCGATGCCGAGGCGCTCTAAAATCTCGCGCGTTCTGCGGTCGCGCAGACGCACATCCATTATCCCAAACCGGCAAAAATCCTTCTCCCTGCCGACCCAGACGTTTTCCGACACGCTCGTCGTGGGCATGAGACTCGTCTCCTGGTGGATCATCGAGATGCCGTGCGCGATCGCGTCGTGCGGGCTGCGGAAGCGGACCTCGCTTCCGTCCATCTCGATGCTTCCCTCGTCGGGCGCGTAGACGCCCAGCAGGATCTTCATAAGCGTCGACTTGCCTGCGCCGTTTTCGCCGACGATGGCGTGCACCTCGCCCTTTTTGATCTCGAGCTCGGCGCCGTCGAGCGCCTTGACGCCCGGGAAGCGCTTTGTTATCCCGCGCATCCTGAGCAGTGTTTCGCCGTTGTGTTCCACGCTGCACCTCGTTTCGCTCAAGCCCCGAGGCGCCGCTTTGGACAGCGCCCCGGGGGCTCGGTGTAGTTTTTGCTCGCGGCTGTCGTCAGTCGTAGTTCCCCGTCGCGAGGTATTCCTCGATGGTGTTTATGTCCATGGCGTCCTGATAGGTCGAGTCGGTCCAGAAGTACTTGTCCTCGCCCTCATACCGCTCGCCCTCGGCAAGCGCAAGGCACACCTCGGCGCATATCCTGCTCTGCGCCCGCTTTGAGTTTGCGGCACTCATCGACATCTCGCCCGCCTTGATGGCGGTCTGCGCGTCGGGGTCGCCGTTCATGCCCATGATGATGTAGTCGCCGGGGTCGAGGCCCGCGTTCTTGATGGCCGTCACCGCGCCGAGGGCCATCTCGTCGTTTTCGGCCTGGATACAGTTCATCTCGGGGTAGGTGACAAGCCAGTCCTCCACGATGGATATGGCGTTCGAGCGGCTCCAGTTGGCGTCGGTCGCGATGATCTCGTTGACACGCCCCGCGTAGCTTTCGTCCTCATAGATGTGCCGCCAGCCCTTATAGCCGTTGCTGCCGCCGTTGGGCGCGCCCATGAGCGAGCAGACGTTGAGCACGGCGTCGGGGTTGTCGTCGAGATATTTTTTCACCCATTCTGCCTGCACCTTGCCGCGAACCTCGGCGTCCTGCTGGGTCACGCGGGCGTCAAAGTCCTCGTCCCCGACGTTGACGGTCAGCTGATAGGCGACGGTGGGGATGCCCGACGCGTGCGCCGTCCTGACCGCGACCGCCGAGCCGTCGGGGTCGACCGACTGGATGACGATGACGTCGGGAGCGGTGAGGATAATCGCCTCGACGTCGCTGAGCTGCTTCTCGACCGAGCCGTCGGCGTTGTACTGCACGAGCGTGCCGCCGAGCTTGGCGAGCTCCTCTTCAAGCGCCTCGGTCATCATGGTCTGGTATTCGTCGAGGCTGTTGAGCGAGATCGCCACCGTAAAGGTGAAATCGCCGCTGTCGCCGCCTGCATCGTCGCCGCCCGCTGAAGGGACGTTTGCGTTGTCGCCGCCCGGCTGCGCGTTTGACGAGCAGGCCGAGAACGCGAGCGTCAGCGCGAGCACAAGGATCAAAGCGATTGTTTTGCGAAAAGTTGACATCTCCTGTTTCCTCCGTTTTTTGTATGTGGTTTGAGGGTGTCCCCCCCGTCCTGTCTACGATGATATTATCCGCGGGGAACACTTGTCAATTTTTCGCCCGTTTTTGCACAAATGTGCGCAAACCGAACAATATTCACGAAAACACACAGAAAAAGCGGGAAAAATTGCAGATATTGACCATAAAGTTGACAATATCTCATAAAAAGGTATGCTGTGATTAAGGGATGCGGGTCACATCCCTTTAAACAAAAAACCGAAAAACGGAGGCGGCTATGGCATATTTGGACGTTCATTTTTACTCCCGTGTTTTAGGCCTCACCACGGCCATGGGGGTCATCCTGCCCGAGCCCGACCGGGGCATCGGCGTGACCGAGACGGTGTGGGACGGCGTTGAGCCTCTGCCCGTTCTGTACCTTTTGCACGGCATGTCGGACGACCACACGATCTGGATGAGAAGGACCTCTCTCGACCGCTATGCCGCGGGCCGCAGGCTGGCGATCGTCATGCCGTCGGCGGGGCGAAGTTTTTACGCTAACCAGCGGTTCGGGCTCGATTACATGACCTTTTTGGCCGAGGAGCTCCCCGAGATCGTCAAGCGGTTCTTTAGGATTTCCGACAGGCGGGGGGACACCTTTGTCGCGGGCCTGTCGATGGGGGGCTACGGCGCGATGAAGCTCGCGCTCAACTATCCCGAGCGGTACGGCTTTGCGGCGAGCATGTCGGGGCTGCTCGACGTAGGGGCGTTTTCCGAGACGAGGCGCTACGGGGCCGTCGACAGCGACGAGCATATGAAAGCGCTTCGCGAGGCCGACCCCGAGATGTACCGCGCCGCGAGGGATTTTAAGCTCAACTTCGGCTCGCTCAGCGAGTTTGAGGGCTCGGAAAACGACCTTGTGTTCATGGTGAAAAAGCTTGCCGAGAGCGGGGCGGCGCCGCCCGAAATCAACCTGAGCATTGGGATGCAGGACTATCTGTACCCCACCAACGTCACCTTCAGGCGAGCGCTCGACGAGCACGGGATACCGTACAGCTACACCGAGTTCCCGGGCGTGCACGAGTGGGCCGTGTGGGACAGGGCGATCGTCGACGTTCTCGACCGGCTGCCCGTGCAGAGGCAGCGCCCGACCGGCAACGGCGGCGACGAGAAGGCAAGAAGGCAAAGGGAAAAATCGGAGGGACAGAGCAGATGACCGGAAAGCTTGGGATGTTTTCGCCCGAGATATCGCGCGACACCGTCGAGCGTCTGTTCGACGCGGCCGCCGTCTACGGGTTTGAGGCGATGCAGTTTGACTTTTTGTCGGTCTGCGGCGAGGAGCTGCCGCGCAGGGTCGACCGCGAGATTATCGGGAGAATAAAGAGAGCGTCGTCGGCGAGCGGGGTGGAGATCTGCGCTGTAAACGGTACGTTCAACATGATAAGCCCCGACAAAGGCGAGGTGGAGGACGGCGTCGAGCGGTTCAGGGCCGTCGCCGCCGCGGCGGCCGAGCTCGGCAGCCCGCTTGTGACCCTTTGCACCGGCACAAGGTGCAAAGAGAGCATGTGGCGTCCCCACCCCGACAACGAGACGGCCTCGGCCTGGGACGACATGCTCGAGACCTGCCGGAGGCTGTGCGATATTGCCGCGTACAACGGGGTGCTGCTCGGCGTCGAGACCGAGGCGTCAAACGTCGTGAACACGGCGGAAAAGGCCCTGCGCCTGGTCGAGGGCTCGGGCCTTAAGGGACTTAAAATCGTGTTCGACCCGGCAAACCTGTTCCACGTCGGCGACGCCCGGCCCGAGCGGGCAGAGGGAATCGTCGAGCACGCCTTCTCGCTGCTCAAGGATCACATCGCGCTCGCCCACGGCAAGGACATCCGCGCGGGCGGCGGAATATCCTTCACCTCGGCGGGGCGCGGCATCGTGCCGTATGAGACCGTGTTTCGCCTGCTCGACGGCATAGGCTACGACGGCCCCGTCGTTCTGCACGGCATTCACGACGAGAGCGAGTTTGCCTATTCGACGCAGTTTATCAAGAGACTTATGAAATGAAGCACGGGGGATCCCTAATGAAAAACAAGTATGCCATCGGCGTCGACTTCGGCACGCTCACCGCGCGGGGCGTGCTGGTGGATGTCTCAAACGGCGAGGAAAAGGCGGTGTCGATCTTCGGCTATCAGGACGCCGTCATCGACAGAACCCTGCCCGAGTACAACACCGCGCTGCCGCCCGAGTGGGCGCTGCAAAACCCCGAGGACTACGAGGCCGCGCTCGAGGGCATTTTAAAGGAGCTGTGGAGAAAGGCGGGGATCGACCCCGGCGACGTCGTGGGCATCGGGATCGACTTCACCTCGTGCACCGTCATCCCGCTCGACGGGAAGATGACCCCGCTGTGCAGGGATCCCGCGTTTCGCGGCAACAAGCACAGCTGGCCCAAGCTGTGGAAGCACCACGGCGCACAGAGGCAGGCGGACAGGATAAACGAAACCGCAAGGCGCAGAGGGGAGAGGTTCATCGAGCGCTACGGCGGCGCCTCGTCGTGCGAGTGGCTGTTCGCCAAGGTGCTTGAGGTGCTCGAGGAGGCCCCCGAGGTGTACGCCGCCACCCACCGATTTGTCGAGGCGACCGACTGGGTGTTCTACCTTCTCACGGGCGAGCTGAAAAAGAGCAGCGTGCCCGCCGGGTTCAAGGCGTTTTGGAGCAGGGACGGGGGATATCCCTCGAAGGAGTTTTTTAAGGAGCTCAACCCCGCGCTCGAGAACGTCATCGAGGAGAAGATAGGCGCAGAGGTCTACCCGATAGGCGAGTGCGCGGGCGCGCTGTCCCGCCGCATGGCCGAGATAACGGGCCTGCCCGAGGGGATAGGCGTCGCGCTCGGCAACATCGACGCCCACAGCTCGTTCCCGGCGGCGGGCGCTGCCGAGGATTCGTCCATGCTGATGATCATGGGCACCTCGCTGTGCCACATCCTGATATCCTCAAAGGAGGTGTTCATCGACGGCATAAGCGGGGTCGTGCGGGACGGCGTCATGCCGGGGTATTATGGGTACGAGGCGGGGCAGGCCGCGGTCGGCGACATATACGACTGGTTTGTCAGCAACCTTTTGCCGAGCGAGTTTCTCGACGAGGTGAAGCGCAGAAACATAAGCGTGTTTGACCTTATCAACGAGAAGATGGCGCGTATAAAGCCGGGCGCATCCGGCCTGCTTGCGCTCGACTGGTGGAACGGCAACCGCTCGCTGCTCGTCAACTCGGACTTAAGCGGCCTCGTGCTGGGCATGACGCTCACCACCTCGCCCGAGGAGATCTACCGCGCGCTTGTCGAGGCGACGGCGTTCGGCTCGCGCATGATCATCGAGGAGTTTGCGCGCCGGGGGGTGCCGGTCGACAGGGTCTACGCCTGCGGGGGGCTGTCGATAAAGTCGCCCGAGATAATGCAGATCTTCGCCGACATAATCGGCAAGCCCATCAGCATCTCGAGCGCAAAGCAGACCTCAGCGCTCGGCGCGGCCGTCTACGGCGCGGCCGCCGCTGGCAGAGAGCGGGGCGGGTACGACAGCGTCTTCGAGGCGGTCGAGCACATGGTGACGCCGCCCGAGACGGTGTACCTGCCCGAGCGGGCAAACGAGGACGTCTACAACAGGCTGTACGAGCAGTATGTGCTGCTGCACGACTATTTCGGAAGGGGCGGCAGCGACGTCATGCAAGCCCTCAAGCAGATTAAAAACAGCTGCGCCGCGGCTGACTGAAAGGAGAAGAAACCGTGTACACTGTATTTGACTCGCATTTTCTGAGACTTCCCGGAGAGACCGTCGATTGGCTGGATCTCATCGTAAAACACGGCATCGGCGGTGTCGGTGTCGACTCGCAGCTGCTGGACGACGAAGAGCGCGCGCTCGAGTCGGCCAAAACGGTGCACAGCCTCGGCCTCGGCTACAGCATCATGTTCACCCCGGTGGATTTTTATGCGCCGTCAACCGACGACGCCGTCTTTGAAGCGGGGCTCGAGACCTTCAAGCGCCGCTGTGACGTCGCGGGCAGGATGGGGGTAAAGTACTGCTACAACCACGTGTGGTCGAGCAGCGACGAGCGGGCCTACGACGAGAACTTTGCGTGGCACATAAAACGGCTGCGCCGCGTCCAGCAGGTCTGCGTCGACAACGGGATATTCTACGGGCTCGAGTTTTTGGGCCCGCGCGAGGTGCTCTACCGCTATAAGCACGAGTTTATCCACTCGATACAGGGCGTCGTCGCCCTCGCGGACGCCGCGGGCGGCAAGGCGGGTTTTCTGTTCGACACCTATCACTGGTACTGCGAGGGCGCGCGGGAGGACGACCTATACTTTGCGCTGAACAACGTCGGCCGCATGTGCGGCTTCCACGTCAACGACGGCGTTTTCGGCAGGAACAGGGAGTTCCAGAAGGACATGGAGCGCGCGATGCCGATGACTGCCGGCGTCATCGACTCGGCGCGGGTGTACAAGCTGTTTGACAAAGCGGGCTATGAGGGCCCCGTTGTGTGCGAGCCGCTCTATCCGACGATGGATCGCTATCGCACGATGAGCAGGGACGACGTCGTGCGGGACTTTAAGGAGGCATACGAGCGGCTGGCGCGCTGAAAAATGACGGGGCGGCGGGGTGGGAGGATGCCCGGCCCGCCCCGAGGACAGCTTTGCAGCGGTGAGGGCGAAGCGGCAAAAACCCAAAAACGGAGAAAGATATGCCTGATTCCGAAGCGCACAAGATACAGACGATGATCGAGATTGCGAAGCTGTACTACCTCGACGGCATGTCGCAGGATGCCATCTCAAAGCAGCTGCACATGAGCCGCAGCAACGTCTCGCGTCTGCTCGCGCGGGCGGCGCAGGCGGGGATCGTGCAGATCACGGTCAACGATTCCCGCTTTCTGCACCCCGACGTGTCGCGGCGCATCGCCAAAAAGTTCGGCCTTCACGAGGTCATCATCGCCGCGACACATTCCGACGCCGAGCGCACCCACCGAAAGGTCGCCGAGGCTGCGGCCGCCTATTTTGACGACATCCTCAAAAACGGCTCAACGCTCGGCGTGACGCGCGGCAGGATAAACTACAACATCTCGCGCCTCATCCGCAACAACCGGGGCGCGAGCGCCGACGTCGTGCAGATGATGGGCTGCACCGTCAACGTGGCCCCCGCACACGACAGCTATATGCTCGCCGAGGCGTTTGCCAAACGGCTCAACGGCAGGGCCTATGTGCTGCCCGTGCCGCTGATGACCAAGTCAAAGCAGCTGCGGGACATGCTGCTGCTCGAACCGATATGCGGCGAAACGGTCGAGCGCTTTTCGAGGATAGACGTCGCTCTGCTCGAGATATCGTCCTTAAGCGTCAGGCTCAGCTCACAGTTCCGCGAGCCGTGGTTAACCAAGGCGGACTCGCTTCAGCTTGAACAGGTGGGGGCCGTCGCGTCGGTGTGCGGGCACTATTTCGACAAACGGGGGCTGCCCTGCAACGCCGGAATCAACGAGCGGATTATCGCCGCCGACCGCGCGTCGATCATGCGCATCCCGACAAGGATAGGCGTCGCCTACGGGCGCGGGATGCTCGAGGCCGCCGTCAGCATCCTGCGGAGCCGCATGGTGAACGTCCTTGTCACCGACGAGACGCTGGCCTTTGACATCGCCTCGTCCATCTGCTGAAGCCGACAGGACGGTGTCCCTGCGCCTGCGCGAGGGGACTTCTCCGCCCGCTTCAGGCATAAGTGTTTAAAGGAGGATTAACGGTTGAGTATATTTGAGGCACTCATGCTGCTGTGCTTCGGCGCAGCGTGGCCCGTGAGCATCTATAAGTCGATCAAAACGGCCTCGGCCGAGGGCAAAAGCCCGTTTTTTCTCGTGATCATCATTCTCGGGTATATCTCGGGGATAATCAACAAGCTGCTGTACTCGCGGGATGTGGTTATGTATCTCTACGTACTGAATCTCGCGATGGTCTCGACCGACCTTGCGCTCTATTTCAGGAACAGGGCGCTTGACAAAAGGCGGGGAGGAGACGCGGCTTAACCGCTTGTGCGCGGGCGAGAGCCCGCCGTTCACATGTGCTCAGACACAAAAAGGCGGAGGGCCCGAAGTTTCGAGCCCTCCGCCCGGCTTTTGGCAAAAAGAGCAGAGAAAGACGGCGGGGCCTTAGCCGGCCCCGCCGTGAGCTGAAAAAAGACCGAAGTGCCGAAACGGCGGTGTGAGATTTGACAGGCATTTTGAGAAACACCCGCGCAAAGCTGCGCCGACATATGACCGCCGCATCAATCCCTACGGAAAATCCCGACGCGATGATATACGCGTCGGGATTTTGGTGCGCCGGAAGGGACTCGAACCCCCGACCTACTGGTTCGTAGCCAGTCACTCTATCCAGCTGAGCTACCGGCGCACAGAATATTACAGCTGACGTTCTGTCAGCTATAATATAATAGCACAAAGCGGTTGTGTTGTCAACCGAGAAAACGGGATTTCCGCGCTTTGACTTTTTGTCCTAAATTGCAAGATCAAATAGGACAGAGTGGAAGAGGTCGGCGGGATGTGCAAGACGGCGGCGCGGGTTTTGCGGCGCGCAGCCGCGGCAGCCCGAAATCGCGTGGGGCCGGCGTTCGGCCGGCCGCAGCTTTGAAAGGTACCCGCTTTCCCTCGGTTCTCGCGCGGGGCGCGCGGACGGCAGCGGCGGGCTTCACCTGTATCGGAGGGCCCGGTGGGCCCGCGGCATCCGAGCGGGGAGGTCATTCATCCCCGGCGGGCGGCGCGGCGTCCACCCGCTTGTGGCGGAAGTAGATGAACAGTGAGACAAAGCCGCTTACAAACAGCACGCTGTAGAAGTTGATGGCGCGGCTCACGAGCATCGAGGGCATGACGAGCTCGCCGAAGATGAGCCCGAACAGGCGCACAAAGCCCGTCTCGGTGACCCCCACCGCGCCGGGGAGGGGGACAAACGACACCGCGATGTACAGGATTGCCTGCAGCGCGACGATGTCAAACACCGAGCAGCCCGACAGCCCAAAGCCCTTGAAGACCGCAAAGGGGATGAGGTAGAGGGTGGTCATCTGCAAGATCGTTATGCCGATGGTGGAGGTGATGAGCCGCGGGTTGTGCTTTATCGCCTCGGCGCCCGCGCGGTATTCGGTGATCTGCCTGCCGACCTTATCAAGCATGGCGTCCCTGTCCTTGATGAGGTGCAGCTTTGTGCCGAGGTTTATCAGCCTGCTGCTCGCCTTTTCGGCAAACGAGCTCGAGGTGAGCAGAAACAGCAGCACAACGATGATCGCGGTGTTGACGACTATCCCGTACACGATGAGGCCCCAAAAGCCCGAGATGTTTTGAAGGACAAAGCTGTGGCGCAAAAAGAACATCACGAGCCCGTAGCAGATGACGGTGAACTGATAGGCCACGTTGGTGAGCAGCATCGTCAGCGTGACATAAGAGACGTTTACCCCGTCGCGGCACATGTAATAGATCTGCATGGGCTGTCCGCCGGTGTTGGACGGCGTGATGGCGCTGAAATAGGTGCCCGTGAAGGCGTAGCCGAGGCATTTTATAAACGGGACACGCTGTCCGAGCTTTTTGAACGGCACGTACATCGCCCACGCCTGACAGGCAATCGAGAGGTACATCAGCGCGATGCCCGCGACCAGCCATGCGGGCTCGGTGCTTTTTACGGCGCCCATTATATCGGACAGCGAGTTGTCCTTGAATATGACGTAAAAGGTGACCGCAAGCAGCACGGCGAGAAAGGCGATGCTTCCCAAAAGGGTGCGCAGCTTTACCGGCCTTTTATTGTTTTCTCGGTTGTCCATGTCTCTACCGCCTTTCGCAGTTGTGTTTGTGTTCAAGAGGGACAGGGCTCTGCCGTTCAACGGTCGCGGCGAAGGATCAATCCGCTGTCCCCGAAAGCAATCAAAACCCGCAGCCTCGGGAGGAGGGGGGACAAAAGCTGTATCGGCAGCTGCCTCCCCTCGGCGGGGCGGGCAGCGCTGTGAACCCCGGCGTATACGGACGCCGAAAACCGACCTTAGATTTCGGCAGACATATTAAAAGTATATTCCCTTGATACCCGCCTGTCAAATAATACGCGGCCCGTTTTTTCGGCCGATGCGGTCCGCGGCGGCAAAAGGCGGCGGATTATTGCGTTTGGGTATTGATTTTGCCGCGCATTTTGGGTATTGTTGAGTTATGGGAGTTTTGCTTTTTGAATATATTTGTAATTAAAGGAGCTGAAAGATATGAGATGTTTTAACTGCAATGCGGAAAATGAAAGCACAAGCGCGTTTTGCGTTCAGTGCGGTGCGCCTCTGACGGGACAGATCCCCTCAGGCGCGGGTGACACACTGCTCGAGGGCCCGGCGGCAGGGGAGGAGATAAGGTTCACTACAGAGGACGAGCCCGCCCGAAGGGTGAAGGAGATCGACGTCAACAAGCCGTTGTCGGCGCTGAGCTTCCTGTGGATGTTTTTTGTGATGCTGCTGCCCGTGTTCAACGTGGTCACCGTCCTTTGGTGGGCGTTCAGCCGCTACACCAACAAAAACAAAAGGCACTTTGCCGCGGCGGTGATCATCGTCTGGGCGCTGCTGCTGTGCGGCGGCGCGGCCGCGTATACGCTGCTGCCCGGCGTGCGGTATGCCGTGGACAGCGCCGTCCGATTTGCTGTCGATTGGGTCAGGGGATACGCAGGGGCGGTCGCGGCGGTGTCCTTGTTCTGAGCGACCCGGCAGACGAATTATAGCAGAGGTTTTTCAACTAATTATAACCGACCGCAGCCGACCGCGAGCGGGGTTCGCTGTCCCGAGAGGCACAAGCAGGCCCCGCTCACTTTTTGGCGCAGGGAGGGGCCGCGCGGGCATTCGCCGCAGAGCGGCGAACGGTCGTGCCCGTCGGGGTGTTTTGGGTGTGCAGAAGTCGGCGAGCTTAGGCACGGTTTTTGAAAAACCGTTAAACCGGCTCGTCGCTTTGTTTTGAAAAGGCCGCGAATGAGTGCAGCCCCTCAGGCCCCGGTGAAAAGGGACTTGAGGAGCGGCAAGACCAAAAGCTTACGCCTGCCCCTCGGGACGGGCCCTTAGGGCTCCCCCGGCCGACCGCCCGGTAGGGGAGGTGTCGGGCTCGATGAGCCCTTGGCTCGCACCCATCCCTCGGGTTGAGGCCCTCATGGGCTCCCTTACCGAACGGCCGGCCGGTCGGGCTATTGTTCCGATTAAGCTCGCCCGCGCGACTACGCCCCGCGAGAGTATGCGGGGTGTGTGTAAGGGGAGGCGGCAGCGGAGCTGACGGAGGGGTTGATTGCGCGGGGCCTTGACCCTCGGGTACCTTGCCGCATGTTCCTTTCTTTAAATACCGTGCCGTCCTGCGGGACGAGCGCACCGCGTGCCGCCGTAAAAAACCGCCGCAAGCGATGTCGCTTGCGGCGGTTTGGAGGCGCCAACCAGATTTGAACTGGTGATAAAGGTTTTGCAGACCTCTGCCTTACCACTTGGCTATGGCGCCGTATCTGATAATAAACAAGCGGGCGACGGTAGGACCGCTCCCGCGTCGAAAATCTACAGCCGATTTTGCCGTGAAGCAAAACGACATATCCAAAGGCGCAAAGCGCCGTAAAGAGCTCTGCTTTGCGCCGCGCACATCGAGTGTGACACGGGACAAGGCATATATAAAAGCCGGGGAAACTTTCGGCGGCCGAACAATCGGATAAAACCGCTGAAAATAAGAGGACGGGGTTAGGAGGCTCGAACTCGCCCCCGCACCCAAAAGAGCTTCGCTCTTTCGGGGCCCGCACACCTCCGATTTAAAACGGTGGAGGCAGCGAGTTCGCTATACACTATGCGGCGCGCTGTCAAACAGCTTGCCGTCTTATAAATAAATGGAGC